>CAYVEK010000001.1:0-295575 GCA_964450605.1 uncultured Candidatus Saccharibacteria bacterium
GGAATCGAACCTACGACCCTCTGCTTAAAAGGCAGGTGCTCTACCGACTGAGCTACGGACGCATTAAAACTACATTTGTGTATAATACATGAAATGAAACGAAAAGTCCATATTATCTTACCAAATATAAGAAGCGCCTACAATGTTGGGTCTATCTTCAGATCGGCCGACTGTTTTGGGGCTGAAAAGATATATCTCATAGGCACAACTCCATCTCCAGTGAACAGGTGGGGTAGGACTGATGTTGGTCCACAAAAAGAGATTGCTAAAACCGCTCTCGGAGCAGAAAAAACAGTCGCTTGGGAATATTCAGAAGATCTGTCGGTCGTGATTAAAAAACTTAAAAAAGAAGATTTTCATATTGTAGCCATAGAACAAGATGATACGTCTATAGACTTACAAGATTTTGATAAAAAAGTTACAGCTGAAAATATTGCGCTTGTATTCGGAAGTGAAGTTGGGGGACTGGATAAAAACGTTTTGAAAAAAGTTGATACTATAGTTGAACTTCCGATGCGAGGCGAAAAAGAGTCCTTAAATGTATCTGTTTGTGCCGGAGTAGTCTTGTATGAGATTTTAAAATAAATACTTATTTTGTAAGTAATTTTTGGTAAAGTTTTTGACTTTTAAAAACTGTATTTTCTATTTCGAAGAAAAGATAAAGTTCGTTGCTTTTTGAATCTTCGGGAATATAATTAATGCAATATATATGATTGCTGTCTCAAAAAACAAAGAAATAACCCTATCATCTCTTGCAGACATTATTACTGCTGGATTTAACTATATGGCTGAGAGGTTTGACGGCTTCGATAAAAAGTTTACTTCTTTAGAAGAAAAGATATCCAATCTAGAATCTAGAATAGAAGTTTTGGAGTCCAGAATGGAAGTTTTGGAATATAGAATGGGTGCTGTAGAAACAAGCATCGAAACAATAGAGAAACAAGCTAATTCTATTGAAAGGCAATTAACTGTTCTTGAAAATCGGCTAATCAACATTGAAAAGCGGGTATTTTCTTTAGAGTCAGAGGTTTCTGGTTTCCGTCATGAGATTAAAAAAGAAATGATTGATACCAGAACAAGTGTTACAAATGACATTTTAAATTTAAATAATCGCCTACAAAAAGTAGAAGAAATTTTGATGTAATTATTTTTGGCACTCTTCACAATAGTGTGCACTTCTTCCATTTATAACTTTTCTAGAAACTGTACCGGTGCATCCTTTACGTAAACATCGTTCTTTTGTTCTTCTGTATACCAGATGTGCACCCTGAAAAGCACCTCGTTCACCGTGTATATTTCTATAATCACTAGTAGAGTCTCCACCAAAATCTATCCCTTTTTCTAATGTAGGTTTTATGTGTTTATAAATAGCGCTGAGCTTATTATCATCTAGTTCTCCAACTTTCCACCAAGGAAGTATTTTTGATGCAAAAAGTATTTCATCTGAATATATATTTCCTATACCTGAGATGAGTGTTTGATCCATGAGTGTTGTTTTGATTGCACGATTCGGATATCTCTTTATATTTTTTAAAAAAATATCTTTTGTAAACTCAGGCGAAAGAGGTTCTGGCCCGTGTCTAAGTTTTTCATCTTCAAGCAATGTAACTTTTGCAAATTTTCTCGCGTCACATAAAACTAAATGTTTTCCATTATCTAAACTAAATACAAGATGCACAAAACGGTTGAAAGGATCGAGCAGGGAAGGCTGATCAGGTGACGGTTTCCAAGAGTTTACTTTTTTGGTGTATTCATATACTCCATACATAACATGACCTGTCATTTTCATGTGTATGAGTATGGTTGGTCCAGTTGTATGTATGAGTATGTTTTTTGCACGACGTTCTGCGTGTAGTATTTTTACACCCACTAAAGCTTTTTTAAATTTTTTAAAATACGTGGGATTTTTTATAGTCTTAGAAAACATCGGCAATTCACTTTTAAAATCAGTCCACACATCAGTTATAGTGAGTCCTTTGGCTACAGAATTTATTCCCTGTACGGTTGTTTGTACTTCAGGTAGTTCGGGCATGTTGGGGATTGTAACATAAAGTTGATTTATTGCTCGGGTGATGATTCAATGGGTAATAATTATGAACTTTGTCTTCTTTTCTGTGCAGCTGTATGACGGTTCAGTTGAAACATGGCAAGTTGAAGGTATGACGCTTGCTGAAGGGTTGGATTATGTGCGGACTTTTAATTCGCTTGGATTCACTATTCAGGTGTATAACGATCCGTCGCACCATCTACACACAACACCTCTTGGTCTCTTGAGTGTGTTAGCTGATAGGGCAAGATCTATGCTCATTAGTTTCTAAAAAACAGAAAGAGATCTCACGAGCCCTAAAACTAGAAATAGTTAAGGGCTTTAATTTTGTTGTACAACTCGCAATGCTGCTTTTATTTTCTCTGCAGTTGTTAAAAGTCCAGATGGTATGTTGTCGAGAGCGTATTTTGCTTCTTTTGGAGAGTATCCCATAGCTTTAAGCGCCTCAAACACTTCAACGTCAGTTGTTGTAGTTTTCTCAACAGCTTTCGCGTCACCTGCAAAATCAAATGCGATCTTTGGTAATTTATCTCGAAGTTCTACCACTATCTTTTCCGCCATCTTTTTACCTATGCCTGATATCTGAGTAAGATATGCAGTGTTTCCTTGTATTACATGCTCATAAAGTGTTTGGCTGTCAGAAAGGGAAAGTATTCCGAGTGCAGACTTGGGTCCTATACCAGATATGGATGTTAGTTGCTCAAACATTGTCTTATCTGATCTGTTTGCGAAGCCGTATAGCTCAAAAGCTTCTTCTCGAACATGTGTATGTATGAAAAGTTTTACAGCATCTCCTATAGATAGGGTATCTAGATCAGCTTTGGACATCTGAACACTATATCCAACACCGCTTGTGGTGAGCACACAAAGTTCTCTGGTTTCTATATCTAGTATTGTTCCTTCTATATAAGAAATCATTAATTTTTACTTGTTGTGGCTGTTGCCTTAGGGTCAAGCTTGATGCCATGGGATATTTGTAAATACAACACCGGCATTTACTATAATGTTTTTCTCTGTTGAATATATATAGGCAACACGGCTTTTATAGAAAATGACCAAATAGTCACCAATCTCGGCTTTACTGAAAAAAGGATCTTCGACCTTGTTTGTAACTTTTCGTATAGCTGGTTCATCTCCGTCAGGAAATATCATATGCTTTGCCAAGCTCTCTTTTACCATGTTGGCCTCTTCTTGGGCCTCGTCGGCTGTTTGGGGAGTAGACTTGTGTGGCATCATCCAAACAGTGATACCCGCTAGACATAAAGCGGTGATTATAATAATGACAAACTTCTTAGTTGGTTTAAAAAACATAATATATAGAGATTATACAATAGACTCCGTTTAATCAACATACACACAAGCATTCAGGAGGGTTAAAAATAATCATATTTCTATAAAACCTTTATAAATAAACACTTTTTTATAATAAAGGACATGGTATGTGTGGTAAAAGGGGTGTTGTCTTTTATATTTTTCGAGCCGAAACGTACACATATACCTGTCTCTTAGGTCTAAAAAGCTATATTTTTCAAGGTATAACGTTTGACATTATAACTAACTCTTGCTAGAATCACGGGTATTGCGTTTTAGTTCTTTTTTCGTGACGAAGTGAGTCACTCACGTACATTCACTTCGAGACGGAAAATAAATAAGTTTCGCAAAAATTATTAAATTTAAAAATAAATTAAGTAAACATAAAATTTTATGGCAGATGTAATTTTTGACCGATCAAAAGCACACCTAAACGTGGGTACAATCGGACA
Source organism: uncultured Candidatus Saccharibacteria bacterium (assembly GCA_964450605.1). Classification (GTDB taxonomy): domain Bacteria; phylum Patescibacteriota; class Minisyncoccia; order Phycocordibacterales; family CAIZLB01; genus CAIZLB01. The sequence continues at coordinate 3,811 of CAYVEK010000001.1, forward strand.
CGTTGATCACGGTAAGACTACTCTTACAGCAGCTATCCTTAACACTCTTTCAAAAAAGGGAAATGGATACAACGCTAAGGTTCTAGGAATGGACCAGATTGATAAAGCTCCAGAAGAAAAAGCTCGAGGTATTACTATCTCTCTTGCTCACTGTGAGTACGAAACTCCAAACCGACACTACGCTCACGTAGATGCTCCAGGACACGCCGACTATATTAAAAACATGATCACAGGAGCCGCTCAGATGGACGGTGCTATCCTTGTGGTTGCTGCTACAGACGGACCAATGCCTCAAACACGAGAGCACGTTCTTCTTGCAAAGCAGGTTGGAGTACCAAAGATTGTTATCTTCATGAACAAGTGTGATATGGTGGATGATCCAGAGATGCTTGATCTAGTTGAAGAAGAGATGCGAGAGCTTCTAACAAAGAACGGATTTGATGGTGCTAACGCTCCAGTTATCCGAGGTTCTGCTCTTAAGGCTCTAGAGGCTGGATCAGCTGATGATGAGTGGGCAAAGAAAGTTGTTGAACTTATCGACGCTGTTGACTCTTACATCCCAATGCCTGTACGTGAAACTGATAAGCCATTCTTGATGCCAGTTGAAGATGTGTTCTCAATCGAAGGACGAGGAACAGTGGTAACTGGTCGAATCGAGAAAGGTATCATCAAAGTAGGTGAGGAAGTTGAGATTATTGGTCTTAAAGATACTGTTAAAACAGTTGTTACTGGAGTTGAGATGTTCAACAAACAGCTTAATGAAGGAATGGCTGGAGATAACGCCGGTCTTCTACTTCGATCTGTAAAGAAAGAAGATATTTCACGAGGACAGGTTCTTGCTAAACCAGGTTCAGTAACTCCACATACAGAGTTTGAGGCCGAGGTTTACATCCTTACAAAAGATGAAGGAGGACGAAGTACACCATTCTTCTCAGGTTATAAGCCACAGTTCTATATTCGAACAACTGACGTTACTGGAGAGGTTATCCTTGCTGAAGAAGGAAAAATGGTTATGCCAGGAGATAACGTAACATTTAAAGTTACTCTTATCGCCCCAGTTGCTCTAGAAGATCGAACACGATTTGCTATCCGAGAGGGTGGACGAACAGTGGGAGCTGGTATGGTTACTAAGATCATCAAATAATATTTATGACAGCAGCTACAAAAACTAAAAAGGCAAAGGCTGATGTAGAGGTTACTTCAAAACTTCGAATTCAGGTGAAAGCATATGATGCTCGACTTCTAGATAACTCAGTTAAACTGATTATCGAGACAGCTCTAAAGCATGATGCTATCGTACATGGCCCAACACCTCTTCCGACAAATATAAAAAAATACACTGTAAACCGAGCAGCGTTCATTTACAAGAACTCTCGAGAACAGTTCGAACAACGAACACATCGACGATTGATTGATATCATCAATCCTTCAGCGAAAGTTATCGAGGCTCTAACAAACATGACACTCCCTTCAGGAATCAGTGTAGAGGTGAAGATGATGTAGTTGTTTCGAAAGTAAATTAAATTAATCAACCGTTTTGCAAGCTTTATCAGGATTGTACTCATGACTCAAAAGGTTACTCAGTACAGATACCTGCTCTAAAACAAAACCTTGCAGATCTAACATAAAATAATATGAAATTCGCGCTAGCAACAAAACAGAATATGACACAATTGTTTGATGAATCAGGAAAGGTTTATCCTGCAACTGTTTTGTCATACGACACACTAACTATTACACAGAAGAAAGTGAAAGATGTTGATGGATATGATGCTGTACAAGTGGGGTATGGATCAAAATCAATCAATAGTATTTCAAAAGCTGTGAAAGGTCACTTGAATCTAGGCGATGCTAAAAAAGGTTTTGCACTTCTAAAAGAGGTGCAAGGCCTTTTTGGTGAGAAAGGAGAAGTCATCCCTTTCGAATTCGCAACAGGTGATGTTGTTGAGGTAAGTGGAACAACAAAAGCAAAAGGTTTCCAAGGAGTTGTTAAAAGATATAACTTCAAAGGAGGTCCACGATCACACGGTCAGAAACATTCTGAGCGTGAGCGAGGATCAAGTGGTGCGGGTGGATATCAGCGAGTGTTCAAAGGAACACGAATGGCAGGACGAATGGGTGGAGACAAGATGACTTTCAAACACCTTGTAGTTCTTGCTGTTGATACAGATAAAAAACTTATGTACATCAAGGGAGCTATTCCAGGTCGACGAGGTACAGTTGTTGAAGTTCTACAAAAATAATATCGATTCAAAATAAGATATAACAAAGAAACATATGGCTAAAACAACTAATACAAAAAAAGAAAAAATCGCAGTAGACCTTGATAACGTAAAGGTATACTCAAAAGACGGAAAAGAGACTTCAACAATGGCACTTCCAAAAGAGCAGTTTGGTCTTTCATGGAATGGTGACTTGGTACATCAAGTTATTACATCACTTCAATCTTCTGCACGTAACCCTTATGCTCATGTAAAAACACGAGGTGAGGTGTCTGGAGGAGGAAAGAAACCTTGGCAGCAAAAAGGAACTGGTCGAGCTCGACACGGTTCTACACGATCACCTATCTGGGTAGGTGGAGGTGTTGCTCATGGTCCTCGAAATGATAAAAATTATGATCGAAAAATAAACAAGAAAGCTAAAAACAAAGCTCTTGCAACTATTCTTTCAAAGAAGGCTCATGATGGTGAGATTATTCTTGTAGACTCATTTGGTCTAAATGATCCAAAGACTGCAGAAGTAAAAAAGATTCTTACAAATCTTTCTAAAGCAGATGCATCATTTGCAACTCTTGCAACAAAGAAACACAATACTGCACTTATCGTTACAGCTAAGAGTGATGCGAATACATATTTGAGTACTCGAAACTTTAAAAATCTAGAGGCTCAGTCAGTAGATAGTATCAACCCTCTAACTGTTTCAACTTACAAGTACATTATCCTAACCTCTCCAAAAGAGACAGTCGCAGCATTGGCTGATAGATTAAATACAAAATAATTGAAAACATATGACAAAGGCAAAATATATCATCAAACCAAGAGCGACTGAAAAAGCTATCGTTGCATCAGATAAAAACAAATACGTTTTCAATGTTGCTAATGGAGCAAATAAAGACAATCTTGCACAAGAAGTTAAACTAACTTACAAAGTTACTCCAATAAAGATTAACATTGTAAATATACCTGCAAAGAAGGTTATGCGTCGAGGAAAACCTGGTGTTAAGTCAGGATTTAAAAAAGCTATCGTGACTCTTAAAAAAGGAGACAAGATTGAGATAATGTAATTGAATCAATAAAGACAAATATATGAAAAGATATAATCCAAGAACAGCATCACGACGACATATGGTAACTATTCCATATCGTCAGTTGCTAACAGGCTCAACACCACATAAAGCCCTTGTACGAGGTGAATTTAGATCTGTAGGACGAAACAACACAGGTCGAATCACAACTCGACACAAAGGATCTGGTAACAAGCGATTGTACCGAGAAATAGATTTTACATACGATAAGAAAAATATCGAAGCAAAAATTGTTTCTATTGAATACGATCCAAACCGAACTGCGTTTATCTCACTTGCTCAGTATGCTGATGGGGCAAAGCGATATATTATCGCTCCACGAAGTGTAAAAGCAGGGGACACATTCATCGTTGCTGAAAAAGCTGAGGTAAAACCAGCTAACCGAATGATGTTAAAAAATATCCCAGTTGGTACTTTTATCTACAACATCGAACTTAAGCCGGGCGCAGGTGCTCGACTTGTACGATCAGCAGGAAACTACGCTGAAGTTGTGGCTCATGACGGTGGTTATGCACTTCTAAAACTTCCTTCAACAGAGGTTCGACGAGTTATCGATACGGCTTGGGCGAGTGTGGGAGAGGTATCAAACGAAGAGAGTCACCTACAAAACTTTGGAAAAGCTGGAAAGAGTCGATGGCGAGGTATACGACCAACAGTACGAGGTACAGCCATGAACCCAGTAGACCATCCACACGGAGGAGGTGAGGGTCGACAAGGACGAGGACGACGACGACAAATCTCTATCTACGGTAAACCAACAGGTAAAGGTCAGAAGTCTCGAACTCCAAAGAAGTACTCTAACACATTTATTGTAAGCCGAAGAAAGAAGAAAACACGATAAAATCCCTTATTATTATTGACTAAATTAAAAGTTCTTGCTATTATCCATAGCATTGACTACACATAAAGTAGACATAAAAAACAATGACACGATCACTCGCAAAAGGACCATATGTAGCCCCAAAACTTCTTAAGAAGATCGAGGGTAAAACACCACAGCAAGCTGGGGTTATTAAGACATGGTATCGATCAAGTGTTATCTCTCCTGAGATGGTAGGTTTTACTTTCGGAGTTCACAATGGAAAAACTCATATCGAAGTTTTTGTAACAGAAGATATGGTTGGACACCGATTAGGAGAATTTTCACCAACACGAAAGTTTACACGACACGGAGGAAAGATGCAGAAAGAGCTTGATGCAGCAAAGAAAGCTGCTGAGATAACTGCTGCTAAAGCCGCTAAAGCCGCTCCTGCTGCTAAAAAGTAATAATCAAAGCATATGAAAGCATCACTAAAAAACTATCGACAATCACCACGAAAGGTAAGACTAGTAACAGATCTAGTTAAGGGTAAGCCTGTTCAAAAAGCGCTTACAACTTTGGAATTTACTCCAAAGCGAGCTGTAACAGCTGTTAAAAAGCTTATTGAAAGTGCTATCGCTAACGCTACAAATGCAGGTATGGCAAAAGATTCTCTAAAGATTAAAAACATCACAGTAGATGAAGGTTTTACTCTGAAACGAATCATGCCTCGAGCACGTGGTTCAGCGAGCCGAATTAATAAAAGAACATCACATATTCATGTGACATTAGACATAATCCAGGATAATAAATAGATAACGAGATATGACAAAAATAGTTCACCCATATTCACATAGACTTGGTATCATCAAAGATTGGAAATCTCGATGGTTTTCTTCTGATGCAGAGTTTCGAAAAAACTTTAAAGGCGATATTATGATGCGAGAGTGGATTGATAAAAACCTAAAAGGTCAATTTATCGGTCTTACAGAGATCGAGCGAACAGCTAAAGTTATAAAGGTTATCATTCATACATCACGTCCTGGAATTGTGATCGGTAAAAATGGTGAAGGCTCAACAAAGATCCGAACATCTCTTGAAAAGATTTTGATTAAAGCTGGAGATAAAAAACCTAATCTACAGGTTGAGATCGTAGAGATCAAAAACCCAGAGGCAAGTGCTTCAGTTGTAAGTCAAATGATCGCTGAGGGTATAGAGAAGCGATTACCATATCGACGTGTTCTTAAACAGATCGTTGAGAAGGTTATGGCTGTAAAAGATGTTAAAGGAGTACGAATCTACCTAGGAGGTCGACTTGCTGGTGCTGATATGGCACGAAGTGAGGAGATGAAACGAGGTCGAGTTCCTCTACAAACATTCCGAGCAGACATCGACTACGCTCGAAACAAAGCCCGAATGCCATATGGAGACATTGGTATTAAGGTTTGGATTTATAAAGGAGAGGTTTTCTCAAAATAAAATAATAGTAAACATATGTTATTTCCAAAAAAAGTAAAACATCGAAAATGGCAAGTGACTCGACGCAATGCTAAAGTGCTTGTTAAAAGAGTTGAGACACGAGGTACAACTGTTGCAAACGGTGCGTACGGCATGATGGCTACAACTCAAGCTCGAATAACTTCAAACCAGATTGAATCTGCTCGAAAAGTTATCGCACGAAGTGTAGGTAAAACAGGACGAATCTGGACACGAATCTTCCCAGACCGACCTTATACTAAGAAAGCTGCTGAAGTACCCATGGGTTCAGGAAAAGGAGAGCCAGAGGGATTCTGCTTCGAGACTTTTGCTGGACGAGTATTGTTTGAAGTTGATGGAGTAACAGAAGATGTTGCAAAAGAAGCTTTCCGAAAAGCTGGGTCAAAATTACCAGTAAAAGTTAGAATGGTAACACGATAATAAACACGTATGACACAAACAAAATCTAAAAAAAGAATATTAGAGGGAACAGTGGTATCAAACAAGATGAAAGATACTATTACTGTTAAAGTTGACCGATTCGTTAAATTGCCAAAATACCAGAAATATGTTACTGTTTCTAAGAAGTACAAGGCACACGATGCTGGAAATACAAAGAATATCGGAGACAAAGTAACTATTATCGAATGCGCTCCGATATCAAAAGATAAGAAGTTTACTTTGGTTAAATAATACAAATATATGATACAGCCACAATCAATAGTTTCAATAGCAGATAACTCAGGTGCCAAAATTGGTAAAGTTTTCAAAGTACTTGGAGCGGCTGCAAAGCGATATGCTCGAATAGGAGATACTGTTATTTTGTCAGTACAAAAAGCTGAGCCACGAAAAGGAACAAAAAAGAAAGATGTTCATAAAGCCGTTGTTGTTCGACAGCGACAGGCGTTCCGACGAAAAGATGGTTCATACATTCGTTTTGATGAAAATGCAGTAGTTCTGATTGATAAAAACAAAGGAGAGCCAATAGCAGGTCGTATCTTCGGTCCTATTCCACGAGAAATCGCAGAAAAAGGTTATCAAACTATCGCGTCTAAGGCGCAAGAGATTGTATAGTCAAAAACATTATATATAACAAGAAACGTATAAGTCTAAACATATGATTAAAAAAGGACAAACAGTAAAGATACTATGCGGCGATGACAAAGGAAAGAAAGGAACTGTCATCAAAGTTTTTCCGTTGCAAGATAAAGTATTAGTAGAAGGTGTAAATATGAAAACTTCTCACAAGAAAGCTACTCAAGGCAAGAAAGGTGAGATCGTTCAAGTTGCTATGCCAATACATATATCAAACGTAGCAGCCGTTAAATAAAGTTTAAAAAATTTATATGACAAAAAATAAACACGTAACAGTAAAAGAAAAAGCAAAAACAGCCTTTGAAACACTTAAAGGTCAGTTTGGCTATAAAAATAAACTTCAAGCTCCACGAATCGAGAAGGTGGTTGTTTCTACAACAACAGGATCTATTAAAGATCTTAAAAAACGAGATTTGATGGGTGATCGAGTTTCTAAAATAACAGGCCAGAAACCAGTTGTTACAACAGCTAAAAAATCTATTGCTACATTTAAACTTCGAACAGGTGATGCATCTGGATATAAAGTTACTCTACGAGGAGACAAGATGTGGGCGTTTCTTGAGAAAGTTGTTAACATCGCATTCCCACGAACAAAAGACTTCCGAGGTGTTACTGCTACAGGTATAGATAGTATGGGAAACTTCTCATTCGGTATTAAAGAAAACACTGTGTTCCCAGAAACATCAGATGAAAACATTCAAGATATCTTCGGTCTTGGTGCTACAGTTGTGACTACAAGTAAAAATAAAGAAGAAACAAAGGCCTTCCTGGAAATGCTTGGCTTCTTATTTAAAAAATAAAATTTACTATACATAACGTAATATAAAAATATGGCAAAAAAATCAGTAATTGAAAGATCAAAAAAGAAACCAAAGTTTAAGAGTCGAGTAGTACGAAGATGCTTCCGATGCGGTCGAAAGCGAGGGTACATGAGAGACTTCGATATGTGCCGAATCTGTTTCCGAGAGGCTGCAAACGAAGGATTGATCCCAGGAATTAAGAAATCATCATGGTAGTAAAAACGTATTAAAGATTTTAAGAAAAATATATGAATCACGGAATATCACAAATCATAAATAACCTAAAAAACGCTAATAGTGCAGGAAAAAGTACTACTGTGTTTGGTTTCTCAAAATTTAGAAAAGCTATTCTAGATAAACTTTCTGCACTAGGTTTTGTTGGAGGTGTTAAAGTTATCGGAACTGGTCCTATCCAGCACATCGAAGTTGAACTTTCATACGATGAGGCAGGAAAACCAAAGATACAAGGAGTACAACAAGTTTCAAAGTTTTCTCGACGAGCATATGGTTCATACCGAGAAGCTCATCAAGTAAAAAATGGATATGGTGCATTACTTGTAAGTACACCTAAAGGAGTGCTCTCTGACAGTGAGGTTCGAAAAGAAAAGGTCGGAGGAGAGTTTCTGTTTAAAATCTGGTAATACTACAAAATAATCATTTAACGTCAAATATATGTCAAGAATTGGAAAACAAATCATCGAAATACCAGCAGGAACAACTGTTACAGTAAACAACAATGTTGTTACAGTAAAAGGTCCTAAAGGAGAACTAACACGACAGTTTCGACCTATCGTAGATATTGTTGTTGATGGAAATACTGTTTCTTTTGTAAAGAAACAAGAGTCATCTTTCGGACGATCTCTATGGGGAACATACGCTGCTCATGTTAAAAACATGATCAAAGGTGTAAATGAAGCATATGTAATAAAACTTATCCTAGAAGGAGTTGGATACAAAGGTGATGTTCAAGGAACAACACTAAACCTCGCACTTGGTTTTTCTCACCCTGTTAAAGTTCAGATTCCAGCTGGTCTTACTGTAACAGCAGAGAAAGGAACATTTACATTTACAAGTATCGACAAAGAATTGGTTGGAAGTTTTGCTGCCAAGATTCGAGCCTTGAAGAAGCCTGAACCGTATAAAGGAAAAGGATTCCGATATGATGGCGAAGTTATTGCTCGAAAACAAGGTAAAAAAGCTGCCTAATCATTAAATCAAAATAAACGTAATTAATTAAAATTTTATGAAACGAGTATATTTATCAAACAGAGACAGAATCAAAGCACGAATCCGTGCAAAGGTTAAGGGAACTGCAGAGCGCCCACGTCTAACTGTGTTCAAATCAAATAAATTTATCTACGCTCAGCTTATCGATGATGTTGCTGGAGTAACTCTCGCACAAGCAAATTCAGCTGAAATGAAAGATAAAAAGATGGATGCAGCTGTGAAAGTGGGAAAAGCTCTTGCTGAAGCTGCAAAAGCAAAGAAAATAACAAAGGCTGTATTTGACCGAAACGGTTATATCTTTACCGGTCGAGTACTAGCACTAGCTGAAGCTGCTCGAGAGGGTGGACTAGAATTTTAATCAATTACGTAGTATATATAGATAATCAAAACAATTATGACAGATCTACAAGAAAACATAAATACAACTGAGACTCCAGCTCCAGAAGCTACACAGTCTTCTCCTGCACCAGTTGCACATGGAAATCGACGACCGCCTTTCCGAAAAAATCCACGACAAGATCGAGGTGACAAACGAGGTCCTAAACGAGAACCTAAAGCTAAACCAGAGTTTGACCAGAAAATCGTTGATATTCGACGAGTGACTCGAGTTACTTCAGGAGGACGAAAGTTTAGTTTTGCGGTTGCAGTTATTGCTGGTGACCGAAAAGGACGAGTTGGTTTTGGAACAGGAAAAGGGCTGGACACAGCAGTTGCAGTAGACAAAGCATATCGAAAAGCAAAGAAAAATCTAATACAGATTCCTCTTACAAAAAATGGATTGATTCCTCACGATGTATTTGCAAAATACGCAAGTGCACGAGTTGAAATCCGACCAGCACCCGGAAAGGGAGTTGCTGCAGGATCAGCAGTTCGAGATGTGCTAGAGCTAGCAGGTGTTAAAGATGTTATCGGAAAGATTCGATCAGGTTCAAAGAACAAGATGAACAACGCCCGAGCAGCTATATCAGCTCTAAGTATGCTTAATACAAAAAAGAAAGTAAAACATTTATAAAAAACATATGCAGCTACATACACTTAAAAGAAATACAAAAAGAAAAGTAAAACAGCAAGTTGGACGTGGTTCAAAACGAGGTAAAACTTCTGGACGAGGTCAAAAAGGACAGACATCACGTGCTGGACGAAAACTTCGACCTGAGATCCGAGAGGTGATCAAGAAGATTCCTAAACTACGAGGACAGAATAAAAACTCTTTCAGTGAGAGCCGAGTTCGACCTATAGTTTTGAATCTATCTGATCTTGCTTCAGTTCCTGCTGGAACAGTTCTTACACCAAAAACTTTTGTTGATCTAAAACTTGTTTCTCTTGTAAAAGGTAAAGTTCCTGCCATTAAAGTTCTGGGAGATGGAGAGATTACACAAGCATTAACAATTAAGAAGGTTGCAGTTTCTGCATCTGCAACAGCAAAAATAGAAAAAGCAGGCGGAAAAGTATATGCTATCTAAACTAAAATTCATATTTACTGATAAAACACTAAGAAACCGAGTACTCGCGTGTCTTGGTGTTTTGGCTATTTTTAGAGCTTTGTCAGCTATTCCTGTTCCAGGAGTAAATACAGACGCTCTTCAAGCTGTTCTTGGAGAAAATAGTTTCTTTCAAGTTCTTAACCTGTTTTCAGGAGGAGGACTATCTAGTTTATCTATCTTGATGCTTGGAGTTGGTCCATACATCACTGCGTCTATCATCATACAGTTGCTGACTATGGTGTTTCCAAAAATGAAACAGCTACAGCAAGAAGAGGGTACAGCTGGACGACAGAAGATTTCACAGTACAGTAGACTTCTAACTATACCTCTTGCACTTGTTCAAACTTTTGCACTTGTTTCTCTTATCTCTCGACAATCACCACAGGTATTTGGAGAGCTTACATCTTTTGCATTCCTTCAGATCGCTATTATCGTAGTTGCATCATCAGTACTTCTTATGTGGCTTGGAGAAAGACTTTCTGAGTATGGTTTAGGAAACGGTATCTCTCTGATTATTGCGGGAGGTATTATCGCAAGTATGCCACAGAGTATCTCACGAATCTGGGCTACATTTGATGCCACACAGGCTCCTGGATTTATAGCAATACTTGCTGTTGCTATTGCTGCTATCTGGCTTATTGTGTTCGTTACAGAAGCTGAGCGACCTATAGAGGTTACATATGCTCGACAAGCTCGATCATTGTCTACACAAGGTGCGGGTGGATCAAGTAAGTCATATATGCCTATTCGTTTGAATCAGGCCGGAGTGATGCCTATCATCTTCGCTCTTACTCTTTTGATGTTCCCAACATTTATAGCAAACTTTATATCAGGTTCTTCAGTTGAGATCTTGAGAAATATCGGTTTGTTTGTAACTCGATGGATGCAAAATGGATGGGTATACGGAATACTATACTTTGTACTTGTATTTGTATTTACGTACTTCTACACAGCTATCACTTTTGATCCAAAACAGATTGCAGAAAACCTACAGAAGCAGGGTGCGTTTGTTCCGGGTATACGACCAGGTGATCAGACAGTTGATTATATGTCACGAATCGTAACAAAGACTACATTTATCGGAGCTTTGTTTCTAGGAATAGTCGCGATACTTCCATCAGTTATCCAAGGTCTTACAGGTATAAATAGTATCAAGATCGGTGGAACAGGTATATTGATCGTTGTTTCAGTTGTTATCGAAGTTCTAAAGAAAATTGATGCACAGGTTGGTATGCGACAGTACTAATATCTGATGTGATATACTGTGGGTATGACAAAACTTCCACAAACGATTATCTTTATGGGTCGATCTGGCTCAGGTAAAGGTACGCAGGTAGAGCTTCTTCGGGCACATCTCGAACAGCAAGGTTATAGTGATTTTATTGATCTACAAACAGGTTCTTTGTTCCGAGAGTTCATAACCGGAGATACGCTTACAGCTCATCTCGCCAAAGAGATATACACAGAAGGTGGTAAGGATTATGATTTTTTGGCCACATATTTGATTATTGATTTTTTCAATAAAAAATATTCAGGCAAAGAGAGCTTGTTTGTTGATGGTAATCCTCGTTCAAAACTAGAAGCGGAACTATTTACAGGTATTCTCAATTTTTATAAAAGATTTGATGAATCTCAGTTCAGTAAACCGATAGTTATTTATGTCGATGTAAGCCATGATTGGGCTATAGATAAGTTAAAGAAGAGGGGTAGAGCAGATGATTCAATGATCGAAAATATGGAACGCAAGATGTCATGGTTTGATACTGAAACTATCCCTGCAGTAGAATATCTCAAACAAGATCCTCGATATAAGTTTATTCATGTAAACGGTGAGCAGAGTATAGAAGAAGTTCATCAAGAAATAGTAAGTAGATTATAAAATGATTCAGATATATTCAAAAGACGAAATAGAAGTTTTGCGAGAAGGGGGAGAACTCCTTTTTCGTATTTTGAGTGCATTGAAAGAAAAAACTGTTGACGGGGTTGATACTTTTACACTGAATCAGTACGCGCTAGAGTTATGTGAAAAACATGACGCTAAACCTGCTTTTCTAAATTATAAACCTCATGGAGCGCCACGTCCTTTTCCTGGGGCGTTGTGCTTGTCGATAAATGATGAGGTTGTTCACGGTATTCCAAATGAAAAAAATAGAGTTTTGAAAAACAGCGACGTTGTGGTTCTTGATATGGGTATTTTGTATAAAGGTATGTATACCGACAGTGCTATCACAACAGTGATAGGGGGTGATGATAAAAATCCGGTCGGTGCAAAGATGGTAGAGGTTGCTGAAAAAGCCCTATATGCTGCGATCGATGCAGTAAAACCGGGTATACGAACAGGAACTATTGGACACATCATAGAACAAACTGTAAAAACAAACAGTAAATTTTCAATACCACATGAGCTTGGGGGACATGGTATAGGTAAAACTATTCATGAAGATCCATTTATGCCGAACTTTGGTAAAAAAGGAGAGGGTCCGATACTGCGAGAGAGTATGGTTCTGGCTATAGAACCGATACTTGCAGAAAAAAAACCACACCTAAAAGTTTTAAAAGATGGATACACATATGTAACTGTTGATAAAGGATTAAGTGTTCATGTTGAACATACTATTGTGGTAACAAAAGACGGGGCAGAGATTTTGACGAGATAATATTGTGTTATAATATACGCATGACATTTTTTAAACGTATTTGTGTATTTTTACTTATAGTAGGTTTTGTATTTGGAATAATTCCTATTCAAAAATATAAAGGTTTCGAGCCAACTAAGGTTCATGCTGCAGATCCATGGTGGAATAACGGTTGGACAAAAAGAATGAAGATTACTTTTGCTAACGGATCACGAGGAGCTTTAACTGATTTTCCTGTTCAAGTCGCTCTAAACTCTGGAAGAGTTACGTATGGAAACTTTAAAGCAGGTGGGGCAGATGTTAGATTTGTTGACGCTGACGGTTCGACTTTGTTGAACTATGAAATAGAGAAGTGGGATACATCAGGAACATCTACATTGTGGGTTAAAATACCGCAGATAGATAGTGCGTCAGATACTGATTATATATACATGTATTATGGAAACACTGGAGCATCTGCTGTTGCAACTACTACAGGTGTCTGGGATTCTAGTTATGTTACAGTGCAACACTGGGGTGAGGATCCGACAGGTGCAGCTCCGCAGTTTCAAGACAGTACTGTGAACAATAAAGACGGTACAGCGTCATCTTCTCAGGTTGGAGGTCCTGTAGTCGCCACAACACTCTCTGGTAGATTTGGAAGTGGTCTTGATTTTAATGGAAATACTCATTTTGTTGATGAAGGTGAGACACAGCTCGCACCTCTTCCAAATGGTTCAGCCGAGTTCTGGTTTGATATAGATACTATGGCAGCGTCTTCTACGAACAGGTATCTATTTTCTCGAGTAAAGTCTGGAGCAAACGATGGGGAGCTTAGAGTTTATGTTGATACTACTTCAGGATCTGTGAACCGAGATAAGATTGTCTTTCAGATAGAGTGTACGGTTCCTTCTTCTATAAGCCCTATAGCAACATCAACAGCCTCAACAACTATCGATAGCTGGTATCATGTAACGGCAGTTTGGGATGATGACACTGCGGGTGCTATGAAGTTATATGTAAACGGTACTCAGGTTGGATATTCAAATACAACAACTTGTGGATCAGAAGCTACTGCAGTTGTTACTATGGCAGGTAAAAACAATGCCTTAAACAACGGTTATTTTGATGGCCAGATGGATGAACTTCGAGTTTCTTCTGTTGCTCGTTCTGCTGACTGGATAAACGCTTCTTATGTTTCGGGTGTCGATGGTTTGAATACATATGCAGGTGTTGAAAATCAACCTGATGCAGTTCCTCCTGTTATATCTTCTATCGCATCATCAACGACTGATACTACGGCAACTATCACCTGGACAACAGACGAGTCTGCTACATCTACTGTTAACTACGGATTGACAACAAGTTATGGTTCAGCATCTTCTTCAAACACTGGAACAACTAACCATTCAATACAACTAACCGGCCTCACGCAAAGTACGACGTATAATTTTCAAATATCTGTTTGGGATACATCTAGTAACTTGGCTACATCTTCAAACTTAACGTTTAGAACAGCTGCGGCAACTCCTCCTGGACAACCTACAAGTGTAACAGTGTATCCATATGATAATAGGGCACATTTACGATGGACGGCTTCGACGGGTACTGTGACAGATTATAAGATAGAGTACAAACTTTCTTCGGAGCCTACTACTTGGACATTGTTTAATGATGGAGTCTCAACTGCAACCACAACTATGGTTACAGGTCTTACAAACAATGTTGCATATGATTTTAGAATAACAGGTACAAATGGAGGTTCGGATGGAACAGTTTCGGCAACGGTTAGTACGACACCTAGTTATTTGATGACTTTTGTAAATCCAACCATAGCTAACGGAAACTCGACATCATCTACAACCATAACAGCCTACGCTTCAACCACATCAGGACTTACTCCTTCTTATTTTACCTTTAGACTTGAGACGTCAGGAGGTTCTCTTGTATCAAACTCTACAACAACTACACGGTGGGGAGATTTCTCTTTGAATCACCTAACAGAGTTATCACATAAGGTAGATATTGCTATAACGAGTGATTTGTCTGGACATGTGTACGTTCCGACAACAAATACTTTGTTTACGGTTCATAATAATCAAAATGTTCTAACTGAACTTAACAGAGATGGAACACTAGCAAGTAGTTCAAGACCAACTATTACATGTAGTGCCTGCGGTGATATAGAGGATATTACATTGGTTTCAAGTGTTGCCTCTACAACTGCTGGAGGATATGATCATACATTTATGATTTCTACTGAGGATGTTGATACAAATAACTTGCAGATATTCAGAATAGTTGTCCACTCAAAAGGTGCGGTTACGGTAAATAGAAATGATTATTTTTCAACCGGTATCGCCGCCTCATCTACAAATGATGGACTTGAAGGTATCGCGTATAACGCAAACACGGATACATATTTTGTGTCTGTAGAAGGTCAGGCCACACAAACGACCCGTCCTCGTCTGTATGAAGTAACCCTTGGCTCGGGTCACAGTGCAACATCTGTTCCTGTTTGTACAAACATCAACTTCCGTGATTATTTAACAGAGGATAATACTGTTGCTTACGGAAACACTGCATACGCAGATATATCTGGTCTTGATTTTTCAACCTCTACAAATCGTCTGTATGTGATATCTCATAAAGCTGACAAGATATTGGAGGTGGATGTTGCAAATCGAAATAGTTGTTCTGTCTTAAATCAATTACCCATAGCAATGCGTGCTGACAGTGGTCCAAATCATGATTTTCAAATGCCTGAAGGTGTTGCGTGGGATGCTACAGGAGATTATATGTATGTTTCAGCCGAACTAAGTTACTGGTCTATTTGGAGAACAAACACATATACAGTTCAAAAAACATTTACAGGTTTGACTCCTGGCACATATAACTTGTACACAAGTGTAACTGATGCTTTTGGAAATACTTCTACAACTACAGCTAGATCATTTACGGTCTTTACTCCTGACACAACTGCCCCTGTTATATCAAATATCGCATCTTCTACAACTGATACAACTGCAACTGTTACCTGGGACACAAATGAAAATGCATCATCATCAGTTCGATATGGAACATCACCTGGTGTATATACAGGCATATCATCATCTACTGCAGATTTAAGTCACTCAGCAACTCTTACAGGATTATCAAGAGATACAACATATTACTTCTCTGTATTGGCACGTGATCCTTCTGGTAACGTTTCGACTTCAACAGAGCGATCATTTAAAACACAAGTAAGCGGTTCTCCGGTTGTTACTGTCCAAGCAGCTTCATCTATCTCGACAAGTAGTGCTACGCTCAATGCGACGTTAGTTGATGATGGAAATGCTTCAACTACATCATGGGGATTTGAATATGGTCCAACAACCTCGTACGGAACAGTGGTTTCTGTTGGAGGGTTTATACCAAACAGTACACCGTATTACATATCTATTACAGGCCTGAATCCGGCAACGACTTATTATTTTAGGGGAGTTGTAACAACTACTTTCGGAACAGCTTCTTCAAGTGGAACTAGCTTTGTGACAGCCTCAATCACACCCGACACCCCACCCGTCATCGGCCCCGTCGGAGGCTCATCAGGTGGAGGTGGTGGAGCAGGAGCTCAGCAACCACAACAACAGAACAATAACCAACAGCCTCAACCTCAAAACAACAAACCAGAACCCAACACCCCAGCAGAAGCCCTCCAAAACCTCGGTGCCCAAGGTGTAGTCATCAAAAACATACAAGCACCAGGTAAGAAGAACCTAGACGTCAAAAACATACAAAAGATACTAAACGCAGACAAAGCAACCCAGATAGCCAAGAAAGGCCCAGGATCTCCAGGTAAAGAAACAGACCTCTATGGAGCAGCCACAAAAGCTGCAGTAGGTAAATTCCAGATAAAACACGGAATACTCAAGTCTCCAAAGGACAAAGGCTACGGTATCGTAGGTCCTGCAACCCAAAAGAAGATGAATGAGTTGGTCAAGGGGAAGAAGTAGAACAAGACCTCAGATAAATCAAGCTAATACCACATGTGACAGTGTGGTATTATTGTTTGTATGAAATATCTAAACATACTACTGATTAGTCTAATAGTTATACTTGGGGTATTTTTTCTGTTTACGAAAAAAGTAGAAGGCCCTGTCATAAGTGATAATGAATCATTACTAATGACTAGTAGTGTGCAGATGGTGGTAGCTTCAAGTAGTTCTATTGTATCTGGTATTACATTTACAAATGATACATATAAGTTATTCCTAACTCAGGAAAGTGAAGATAATACATATGCAGATTTTACATATACTAAACAAGGTGTGATAGATACAGGTCCGTTCGCGGGGTATACAAAACTTTTAGTTACTAGAACATATGATGGACCTTCGCTTGATGGTTTGGGAGTTTTTGCGTTTATAACAAAAGATTTTAAAACTTTTTTGGTCACAAAGCAGTATTCGTTCGTATCTGATGAATATCAAAAGTTTAATAAGGATACTGTTTTAGGTGTTGTTGATTTCAAAATCAGCCATCCCGAGAAAATAGAATACAATGGACTTACTTTCTCTAGAAATGAGTTTTTTCAAAAAAATGATTATACTCGTATAAGTAAAGGTCAAAAACTATTTGATATAGATAGGCTTACAGCATATGCGGAAGATATTGATTATGATGATAAGATTATCAGTTCCTATATAAAAGGAACATCACGAATATGGCTTGAAGATGCATATGGTGTTGTATTTGCGTACAGTCCTTATGTAAGAGAGGCTGAAGGTGTTGTTTTTTCAAATAACGACTTTATTGATTCTAAGAAAGTATATACAGTTTATGGAGACGCTATTCCAGAAATGTGTGGTGCTTTCTATTCAAATAAGATTTTACAAAACTTGAAAACAGAAGATCTTGTAAAAGTAACAGCTACTAAAACTGGTGTAGAGATGTATGCTCTGAAAGATAAAAATCATCCACTACTCAAGGCACAATATCAAAGAAAGATAGAGAATCAGAAAATGTATTTTACTGAAGTAAATCCTGAATATAAAAAAATTCCAACATACAATGAATACGTATCTCAATATCCAATACTTATATACAAAGACATCTGGAACAGGTGGAATGCAATAGGTGAATTTCAATATAAAGTTGATGGAGGATGTGGTAAGCCAGTGATCTATCTTTATCCGCCAAAGCCTACAGATATCTCTATTTCATTTGTAAAACCAGTACGGCTAACTGCTGATATTCCATCATATGACGGAGGTTGGAATGTTAGAGCTGATAGTTTTGGAAATCTAACCGATTTGCAACCAGATAAAACTGATTGTAATAAGATAAATTCAAAAAAACTTGGTTTGGAATACGCAAAAGATGCATGTCTTTCAGGTGTGTATCCATATATCTACTGGGCAGGTGATGTAAAGGCAAAATATCCTAAGGCACAAGAAGGTTTTATTGTTACACGAGCAGATCTTAAAAAAACGCTTGAAGAAAAATTGGCATATATAGGTTTATCTGACAAAGAAATAAAGGACATGGTTGAGTACTGGTATCCATATATGTATGAAAAAGGTTTTTCATACTATAGATTAACCTTCTTTCAGAATAAAGAAATGAACTCATTTGTGCCCATGAATGTATATCCACGTCCAGATAGTGTGGTACGTGTATTTCTAGATTGGGAAGGTTTAGATGAAGAAATCTTCATAAAACCTCAGTTGCTACAAAAGATAGACCGAAAGGGTTTTACACTTGTTGAGTGGGGTGGTTTGAAAAAGTAAATATTACTTTTTGCCAAACAAATTTTTAACTTTGTTAAACATTCTATAAAGACCGGTTTTTCGTTCTTCTTTCAGAGATGTCTGTTCTGTGACAAAGTTTGTCTGGGCTATAGGCATCTTATCAGTAGTGGTTATTATACCTGGTTCCGTCGAATCACGTGATAATGCCTCAAGTTTCTCTCTAGATTCTTTTATCCTTTGCTGATGTTGCTGAATAGCTCTTTCTTCAGCTTTATAATCATCTGTACCCACATCTGTTCGATCATCGAAGACATCGTGAAGGTTTTCAAGTAAATTTTCTGAGGCATCGATTGCCCAAGTTTCTCGTGTATGTATTATATTGTGCACTGTCTCGCGTAGGCCGTGTTCTCGGGTAAGAGCTTCTAAAGGGTATACACCTTTTTCTATCTGTCCTATTAGAAAGATGAGATCGTGCACTGTAGGTTTTGATCCATCTGTTGTGTCTATATTTGTAACCAAGGTATCTATAAATTCAGGACTTTGTTGTAACAAGAATTCATATAGATCTTCAAACTTATTGTATGCGGGTATAAATTCATATTGTTGTGGTGTTTCCATGCGTCTATTGTATCATTAGTTTAATACTTTTTTGTAATAGGTCTGTATCCGATATATCGAGCCAGTGTATGGATTTGTTCTTCCTAAACCAAGTTCTTTGTCTCTTGGCATAGTGCCATATGGCGTAGAAAAGTTGTTCTTTGAACTGTTCAAGGGTTATTTCTTTTTGTAGATACTTTGACGTATATGCATATTCTAAGCCAAGTTGCTGCATACGTTCGTAAGTAAGTATTCCTTGTTGCAAGAGTTGTTCAGATTCCTCGATCATACCTTGTTCTAGACGACGATCTATACGTTTTTTTATTTTATCTTTTAATACATCATCAGCTCCATCAAGACCTATATATACAACGTCATATATATCTTTTTTTTCGAGTGGTGGTATGGAACCTAGTTCTGTAAGTATTTCTATTGCACGAATTATCTTTCTTTTATTTTTCAGATCGACGTTGTGAGGCTGTTCTTTATTTAGTTTTTTAAATATACTTAATAACTCCTCTGTATTTTTTGTCTCGAGTTCCGTGCGCAGTGTTTGGTTTATAGGTACGTCGGGGAAGTGTATATCATGAACAATACTGTCTATATATAAGCCAGTACCTCCGCAGAGTATAGGGATATTGCCTCGGCTATAAATATCGTCTATGACTTTCTTTGAATCTTTGATAAAGAAATCTGCAGTATATGTTTGATCAGGGTTTACAGTATCAAGCATATGATGAGGTACACCATGCATCTCTTCGCTGGTTATTTTTCCTGTACCTAAGTCTAATTTTTTGTATATCTGTCGAGAGTCGGTTGATAGTATCTCAGCATTGCCTAGATGCAGAGCTAAAGCAACGGCTAGGTCACTTTTTCCTGTGGCAGTTGGTCCGCATATAACTATCATCTTTGGTTTTTGCATTGTTTAGAGAATAGCACAGATTATACAAATTACGATACTTTTTTGAGTGTTTGGGAAGTGGAAAGTAAAGGTGTTTGGGTGGATTATTATAGTGAGGGTTATGTAGCCCTTTGCTCTATGCTTAGAATCCGCCAACTCTACTTCACTTTCAAGTGGTGGTGGACGTTTCGGACAAAAAGAGTGCCGGTAAAGCCTCTTCAATCTGAAGCTGTCCACTCCACCTCTCAAGATGAGGGATACGTTCAACTGGAGCTTTTTTAAGGCTTCTCGGCCCGCCGGAGAAAGGCTCAAAACCTGGTCAAACCCATGTTCAGAGCCTCCTCCGGAGGGTTTTTCTTTTTGCAGAGACTTGGTCCTTACAGGGCCAGTACACTAGGCTTTTTGTTTGGTGCCGGAGAAGAGACTTGAACTCTTACGGGTTGCCCCGCGCGATTTTGAGTCGCGTGCGTCTACCATTCCGCCACTCCGGCTTACGTGCTATACTATAGCATATATGAAAAAACGTTCAATCCTCATCCTTGTACTCCTCATCCTTGTTGCCGGAGGTGTAACTTTCTATGTTAAAAATAAGACTACACATCATTTCATAGATAGTAGTATTACAAGTTCTGATGCTGCAATAAAAGCTTTTATCGAAATGATGATTCCTCATCATCAGGAGGCTGTTAGAACTTCAGAGCAGGTCTTAGCTGATAAAAGCATAGAAAATTTTGATCTACGAATTATCGCTGGACGTATAGTAGATGCTCAGACTTTTGAGATCATACAAATGATCAGTTGGTACGAAGATTGGTTTAAGATGGAGTACGATATAACAGGTATGTCGCACACTCATCACTATATGCCTATGATGAATACTGCAAGTACAACAGGTGTGGTTCTTGAGAAAAACTATGTTAAAGGTATGATAAAACATCACAAAATGGCTATTGAGATGGCTCGAGAACTCATAGCGGCTTTTGATAAATATGAGGGAAGTAAAACTATCGGTGATGGAGATTTGGTTATACATGAATCTCATCCAAACATAGATACTATACGTCAGTTTGCACAGAAGATTATTGATGTACAAAGCAAAGAAATTGAACAATTGTCCAGCTTGAAGTTTGACAGATAGTGCTATAATAGAAGAGTCTCCCAATTATAGTTGGCTTAACAATTTTTTTAAGGGAGGCCGTCGTAGAGGAAAGCTGAGGCTTTCATCTCGGGTCACCCACCTGAGTTTATCTTAGGTCCAACTCCATTGGGAGGCTTCAAGGCGAGTTAGTTTACTGACTCTTCTTGAAGCCTATGGTAGACAGATACAATTACAAAAAGATATTGACTGTCGCTTTTATAACACTATTTTTTATTTTAGGTATAAATGAGTTAGCTGTAGATTATCATATATATTTTATATATAAATGGTTTGATACACCCATGCATTTTTTAGGAGGATTTGGTGTAGGTATACTGTGTATCGGTTTACTTAGATTTTTTCTTAATAAAGAAAAGTATGATTCAAAAAAAACTTTCTGGTATGCAGTACTAGGTGTTTTTGCAATAGGTGTTGTTTGGGAACTAGTTGAAGTTTTTTATAAAGTCTCTGTTATTTTTGGTGGAGTATTTTGGTTTGATACAATAAAAGATTTGCTTATGGATGTATTTGGTGGAATACTTAGTTATATATGTTTCCGTCATCGCTTAAAAAAATAAGTGAATCAACAGGGTATAAAGAATATATGCGCATCACTTTTTGTGGTGGGGTGACATCTGTTACTGGTGCAAACTTTCTTTCTGAAATACATAAGAGCGACGGAACAGTTCTAACCTTTTTGGTTGATTGCGGTATGGAACAGGGTACTGATAGGGCGAAAGTTTACAATGCTTCACCTTTTGTATTTAATCCTGCAAAAGTTGATATATTACTCGTCACACATGCTCACATGGATCACATAGGTCTTATTCCAAAACTAGTACGGCACGGATTTCGAGGAACTATATACAGTACACCTGAAACAAGAGATCTATCTGTATTTATGTTGGAAGATTGCTTAAAACTCGTTACACAAGAGGCTGACGAGGCTGGGGTTGACCCTCTGTTTGAAGCACAAGATGTTCGACATGCTTTCGAACTTTGGAAGACTATACCATATCATAAAGATTTTACATTGTTTAAACATAAAAAAGAAAAAGTTACAGTTTTTTTGAAAGATGCAGGCCATGTGCTTGGTTCTTCTATGTTTGAAGTATCTGTTCCTTTAAATGGAGAGACAAGAAAAGTTTTATTTACAGGAGATCTGGGAAACAGTCCAGCACCAATACTCAAAGACACTGAAAAGATAGAAGGTGTTGATTATGTCATTATGGAAAGTGTGTATGGTGACAGAAATCATGAAGATAAACCAGAACGATTGCGAAAATTACAACAGGCCATAGAAGATACCATCGAAAGACAGGGCATACTTCTTGTACCGTCATTTTCACTAGAAAAAACACAAGAAGTTTTGTATGAGATAAACAGATTATTTGAAGACGGTGTTGTAAAAGAGATACCGTTATATCTTGATTCACCTCTAGCAACGAAGCTTCTGCCTATATATAAAAAATATACAAAAGATTATAACAGTGAAGCGACTGAGCGGAGAAGAAGAGGTGATGATATCTTAAACTTTAAAACGCTAAAAATAATACATGACGCAGAAGAGTCTAAGGCTATAAAGTTTACAAAGAATCCAAAGATCATCATGGCAGGTTCAGGTATGTCGACTGGAGGACGTATACTTCATCATGAGTTGAACTATATAAGTGATAAAAAAACTATACTGTTATTTATGGGATTTCAAGCACTTGGAACACTTGGACGAGAGATACGAGACGGTGCAAAACAAGTAACTATATACGGTCATCAAGTTCCTGTGCATGCCGAGATACGGACCATAGATGGATATTCAGGACACAAAGATTCAGATCACCTCGTTTCTTTTGTTGAGGATACTGCACAGTCAGTACGTAGAGTTTTTGTGGCTATGGGTGAGAGTAAATCTGCACTATTTCTTGTACAGAGATTGCGAGATTATCTTGGTGTTGATGCTATACATCCACAAGACGGTGATAACTTTATCATCTCGTAAAAAAGTGTGTTGGGCAATTACATGTAAGATTTGTTATTATATAACATATGACAAATCACAGAGTATATGTAACACGAGCTATACCTCAAAATGGTATAGATCTATTGAGAGATAGGGGATACGAGGTTGTGATCGGCGAAGATATTAAACCTCTTAAGCCTGGTGCGTTGTATAAGATTTTAAAAAAGGCTGAAAAAGAAGGCAAAGGGTATGATGCGGTTCTTACACTTCTTACAGACAAAGTAAATGCAGATATAGTTACATATGCTCCAAAACTAAAAGTGGTGTCAAACTATGCTATAGGATATGACAACTTAGATGTAAAAGGTTTATCTGACAAACAAGTTGTTGTGACAAATGCTCCAGGTGAATACTGTGCAACAGTGGCTGAGCATGTAGTAGGTCTCATACTTTCACTGGTTCGAAATATTACTCGCGGAGACAGATTTGTTCGAGCAGGTCTGTACAAAGGTTGGGATCCTATGCTTTTTGTTGGGCAGGATATATCTGGAAAAACACTTGGTCTGATAGGTGCAGGACGTATAGGTGAGAAGGTTGCCCAGTTTTTAAAATCAGCTTTCAATATGAATATTGTATATTTTGATACTCGACAAAATGAAATGCTCGAGAAAAATTATTCCGCACAAAAAGCACAGTCTTTAGATGAGCTTTTAGAAAAGGCGGATGTGGTATCTATTCACGTTCCACTTCTTCCATCTACTCGACATATGGTAGATGAATCATTTATAAAAAAGATGAAAAAAACAGCATATCTTATAAACAGTTCACGTGGTCCAGTTGTCGATGAGAAGGTTCTTATAAAAGCCCTAAGACGAGGCTGGATACAGGGTGCTGGGCTTGATGTATTTGAATTTGAACCAAAAATTTCTCGAGGATTACGACGTCTTTCAAATGTTGTGATGACGCCACATATCGCATCTGCAAGTGATGAAGCAAGAAATGAAATGTCTCGCATAGCATGTGAAAATATAATTGATGTATTTGAAGGAAGAACTCCAAAAGGATTAGTCAGACCACAATAAACCGTGATATACTTTTACACATATGAAAGTAACTTCAAGTATTCAAAAAGATATTAAGAAAGCATATCTGACTCCAAAGATAGGAGTAAGTGCATCTGCTGACGGTAGTTTTCTAAGTCAGGATGCTTGTGAGGTAGGTAAACAGCTTGGTAAAGAGATTGTTGAACAAGGAGGTATTATCGTAACAGGCGCCTCTACTGGTTTTCCATATTGGTCTTCTATGGGGGCTAAGCAGGCAGGAGGCCTATCTATCGGTTTTTCTCCAGCAGTGAGTCCAAAAGAACACACTGATGTGTATAGACTGCCTCTTGATTATATGGATCTTATTTCTTTTACAGGCTTTGGATATCCAGGACGAGATCTTATTTTTACCCGATCATGCGACGGTATCATCATTGGTCCCGGTCGTATAGGTACTATACATGAGTTTACTATCGCTTTTGAAGACGAAAAACCTATGGGAATACTAGAAAGTGATTGCTGGGAAACTGATGAAGTTTTAAAACTTATCATTGAAAAAAGTCATAGAAAAAATAGATATATCGTTTTTGATAATGATCCAAGAAGACTTGTAACAAAAGTTATGAATCTAGTGCGAGAGAAGTGGGAAGCTGAGGGGAGGTTGTGATTTGCAGTGTGGTGTGAGTGTGTGAGATAATTTATTTATGAAAAAAATAATTATCGCATTAGTACTGATAGTAGGTGTTGGCTTCATTGTATTTTCAAGTATAAAAAAATCTGAGTTTTCAAATGAAAAAAACCGCGCAGCAACACTTATGTTGGGTGATGAATCTGATGAATCAGGAAATATACTTCTTGATCAAGAAGATGAAGATTCTCATGAAGATAATTCAAATATAAGTGGTTCTGAAATGGTAAAGCCGATAGTTGGTTGTAGAAATCCAATGGCGTGTAATTTCGATGAAACTGCTACTGTCAACGGAGGTATGTGTGATTATGCTTTCTGGTCTGCGCCTAAAAGCTCAGAACCTTCAGAGCTATTTCCAAAAGAATTTTATTTTGTAGAGCCTGATCATACTGTACGTCTAAATCCTAAACCATTCGAATCAAAAAATAATACAGATTCAAAAGAAGCTTTTATAAAAGTTGTACCTAAGAAAGTATGTCAGGCATCTGGTTGTGTGGCGCTTAGTATCATACGGTTCTCTATGCCAGCAGGAGAGTTGCCTGTTATTACAGATCCAGCATTTAAACCTACAATTGAAACAAAAGGATGGGTTACTAAAAAGACAGCTAATGCTGTTATAGGAATGAAAGCTTGTGATCAAGCTCAGAAACCTGTAGTGCCAGCAAAATATAAACAAGATCCGATTCGACTCGATCCAAAATCTAAAACTAGATAACCGATCAAAATCAAAAAACCGAGTCGGTGATGACTCGGTTTTTTGATTTGTTAGCGTATTACGCGATAACTGATTTTACAAATCTTTCAAATACAGCTGGTTCATTCTGGGCCATATCAGCCATGATCTTTCGATCAACTTCGATATTTTTCTTTTTAAGTGTCCCGATGAATTTACTGTATGTAAGACCGTGAGTTCGTAGTGCTGCGTTTATCTTAACATTCCACAATCTTCGAAAATCTCCTTTTTTATCTCGTCGATGAGTGAAAGCTGTGTTAAGTGAGTGAACAATCTGTTCGTAGGCTAGTTTTTCTTTACTTTTTCTTGGACCACGAAAACCTTTTGCCATCTTTAGAACATTTCGTCGTGTTTTCGCTGCATGAACTCCTTTTTTTACTCGTACCATATGTTTAACGTATTAGATTAATGTAGATAAATAGGGGATTGATTATAGATGTGCTAAGAAACGTCGTTTCTCTTTTGATGTCATACTAAAATCAGTCATTCGTTTTTTTGCGAGCTGTTTTCGTCCACTCTCCTTAGCGTTGAAGTGTCCGTGTCCAGTTCCTCGAACTTTGATTTTGCCATTTTTACTTACTTTAAGTCTTTTGGCGAAAGATTTATTTGATTTTACTGCCATACTTTTTGTGCAAATTATAATTAATAAGTCTCGAGGCGAGAACCACTAAGGGTTCTACTTCTAGTGCCTTGTCGACGGATCATGTCGTTGATTATTTCTTTTTTTCAATCACCAAAGCCGGTCCTTTAGGTCCTTTTTTGATGGGAACAGATATTCGATAATCTACTGATATAAGGTTAAGGTATTTTTGAAGCTTTTCCTGTAAAAAGGCATCATCGAGGATGAATTTTGATCGTCCTGAGATAAATAGCTCTACTTTTACCTGATTGCCTTCTTCGAGCCATTCTGAGGCTTTTTTAGCCTTCATAGATAGGTCGTTTTCTCCAGTACCTATCTTTATCTGAATATTCTTAATCTCAACGACTCGGGCAGTAGCTTTTGAGGCTTTCTGCTTCTTGTTCTCGTCATACTGAAATTTACCATAATCCTGGATTTTTGCAACAGGCGGGTTGGCATTTGGAGATATCTCTATAAGGTCAAGGCCGGCCTCTTCGGCAAGGGCTCGGGCAGCAGAATTGCTCATCACACCGAGATTATTGCCTTCAGCGTCGATAACTCGTAGTTCAGGCGCTTTTATATAGTGGTTTATATTGATTCGAGGGGTATTATTTCGGGGATTGTTGTAGGAGTTGTTGTATGGTTGAGCCAAGGTTTTTGTGTGTTTTGCTTAAATTATCTTTGTTTTTATAGGGATATTGTAGCAGGGGGATGGGGATGTGGCAAGGGGGTTAGATGATTATGTAAATGTTTTCAGGCCAGTGAATCATTACGATGATATTGACATATTGGATAATTATGATATGCAATATATAATATAGAGTACATTGAAATTTTGCGAGATCACCGTAGCTACAAGCTGTCTAATTCCTAGACATTTTCTAGCTACGGTGACACAGGTTATCCTCTGGCAAATCACAATCATAGGACACGTTCAAAAGAACACGTCCACATCCAATAGAACAAACACGTCATGGCTGACACGTCTGAAATGATTAGTCTCCCGCAGGCCCTCGAACTCGCGCATGCGCTTCTGCGCAACGGTTGGAAGCCAGCCGATGTGAAGTGGCTCAGCGTTGGCGAACGCCTCGCAGCGGTCCTTCCTCTGGTGCGAGGAACGGCTGAGATCAAGATCGTCAAACATCTGATTGATCTTGCAGTCGATCCCTTCGTTCCCGACAGTTGCAAAGGCGTCGAGCATCACGAAAAAGGCGCCACAGACTTCGAATGGGATCCGGCCAAGGTTCGCCTCCATATCTCCGAGAACCAGAAAGACAGCAAGAAGGTCGAAGGTAACGAGCTCCGCAAGGAGCTCGCTAAAGAAATGTCGTTCAATGCCAACCTTCTGGACTACCTCCTGAAGAATCCGCACCTCATTCCCGAGGAGTGGAAGAAAGATGAGGCGGGCAACACCCGCTACATCTACATCTACTTCTGGGGGACGATCTACCGCGGCTCCGATGACTACCAGTGTGTCCGCTACCTCTACTGGAATGGTACGGAGTGGGACTGGGACGTCGATTGGCTCGACAGTCATTGGGAATCAAGCTACCCTGCTGCTTGTCTCGCAAAGTAGGCTAGACTTCAAGTCTTGTCCACTTCGGTCTGGCCCTTCGGCGATTTATCGCCAAACGCTCAGGAAGATACAGCGTTCGTAAACTTCCGGCCCTGTGCATTCGCGCAGGGTCTTTTCATATATAAATTATGACAGGTATTTAAACTGTGTCTAAGAGTAGAATATTCGCCAATCTTGATAACGATTCAAAACCGCAGGCCTTAAAATTTTATTTCGGACTTTTAAAACATGGAAACATCAGAAAACTGCAAGATCTTTTACAAAACCCCCTTAAACACTCCAACAATCTTTTCCAAAAACTTATCCCACAAACTTCGATTTAACCACTCGGCGTATTTTACAGTTTCTGAATTTTCATGAAGTTTCGCTATGTCTTTTTTTACAGTTTCAACAGTTATATCATCTCGCACAAAAACTCCATTTTCAAAGTTGTATCGAAGTGAGATATTGTCGAGGTTTAGACTTCCTATAAAAACAGTATCGTCCAGTATGGATACTTTTGCATGTAACATGTCTCTACAAAGGTGAATACGTACTCCTTGTTTTAATAGTTTTGTAAAATATGTCCGAGCTGCTATATCAACCGTTCGATAGTCGGTATTTTGAGGAAGGTATATATCAACTTCAACCCCTTTTCTTTTTGCGCGTAAAATTTCAGATACAAATTGTCTACCAGGTACAAAATACGGAGCGATGAGAGTTATGCTTCGAGTTGCTGATTTTAGTAGTTTCAAATACGTATAATATATGTGACGTGCTCGCAAAAGAGGGGCTTGATATGCGTATTGATGCGTATGAAGTGGGTCAAGACTGTAAGAAAACTTTTTTTCATGATGAAAACGAATACTTCGTCTCTTTGCATATCGAAGCATGTTTTTAAAATCAGCTACTGCTCGGTGTATCACATGCTCATTTGTAATAGGTAGGTTTGCATCAATCCAGTTTTGTGTTTTATTTCCTATGCACCATCCTCCCATGTACACAATCTTATTATCTATGATAAGCGATCGTTTATGATTGCGAAAAAACCATGAGCGTTTGTTTTTGAAGCTCCAAGGAGTGAGCCAGTTAAAATATTCTATATGAACTCCAGCAGTTGTTGCATTTTTTTCTTCGCGACTACCGCTCAAGTCTCGTGCACCGAGTGCGTCGAAAAGACAGTGTACTTTAACTCCATGTGAAGCTTTATGTGCGAGAGCTTTTATAAAACTTTTGCCGATTTCGTCGTTGTCAAAATAAAACGTCTGAAAAAATATTTCATGTTCTGCCTGCTGTATTGCAGAGAGGAGTTCGTCTACGATATCAGATGTTTTTTTGACAATAGGGTTCATGTATTATTTTACTTTAGCAAAATTGAATTTACCTTTTTGTAATACATCTCCGGATGATAGGGTAGTAGACATATCTTCAACGACAGAACCATTTATCTTTACACCTTTTTCCTCAAGAACTCTTCGAGCTTCACTTTTACTTTTCACAAGATTACTTTGAACGAGTGCACTCACTACGTCTTTTTCTGCACCTAGTTGAAATTCAGGAACGTCTGTAGGTATCTCTTTGTCTTGTATGGTTTTCTTAAAGTATTCATCAGCCTTGTCTGCTTCAATGTCGCTGTGATACATAGAAACAAGTGTGTGAGCGAGTTTCTTTTTTGCATCCATCGGATGAAGAGAATTATTTGCAAGTTGTGTTTTTATCTCTTCAACTTCTGCCATAGGTACTCGAGTGAGTAGTGTAAAATAATCTACGATTAATTCGTCTTGCATACTCATAACTTTTCCATACATTGTATTTGGATCATCCATCAAGTTTATAGTGTTACCCCAACTTGAACTCATTTTTCTTCCGTCGAGTCCGTTTACGATAGGGCACATCATTATCTGTTGTTCTGGTTGTCCATATAGCTTTTGTAGTGTTCGTCCAGCAAGTAGGTTGAATCGCTGGTCAGTTCCTCCGAGCTCAACATCTGCATGTAGTGCTACAGAGTCGTATCCTTGCATAAGAGGATACATAAGTTCACGCATAGATACTCGAGATCCACTCTCTATACGTTTTGCTATAAGTTCTCGACCAATAAAATCATTGATAGAAAAAGCATCAGCCTGTTTACATACTTCAAGATATGACAACTTTGACAACCATTCACTGTTTCGTACAACTTCAACTTTTGATATGTCGAGTATTTTTCCAACCTGCTCGAGATATGTTTCCATATTTTTCTTAACCGTATCTTCGACAAGCATTGGTCGTTCTGCGTTTTTATCAGAAGTATCACCGATAACTCCAGTAAAATCACCGATCAAAAAGATAACTTGATGACCAAGATTTTGAAAATCTCGAAGCTTTAAAAGGGGGATAGTTCGTCCTAGGTGGATGTTTGGACTTGTAGGGTCTATACCGAGTTTTATACGAAGAGGTTTACCTTCGGCAAGTTTCTTTTTAAGTTCTTCTTCGTGAATGATCTCAACAACACCTCGTTTGAGCAGGGTGGTTGTCAGGTCGTCTGTATGTGTATGTGCCATAATATATGTAGTATGCGGGTTTTTGGAGTGGGTGGCAAGGGGGTACTTTATATACTGAAATCCCGCTAAAACTATGCTACTATCAAAAATATGTCACAAAAAGACCCTATAGAGAATATTCGGCACTCATTGGCCCATCTTTTAGCTGCGGCTGTTTTAGAACTATACCCAACCTCACAGGTAACTATTGGCCCTGCTATCGATGATGGTTTTTACTATGATATCGACATGCCAAAGATCGGTGAAGATGATTTGAAAAAGATAGAGGCTAAGATGAAAGAAATTCTTCCAACATGGTCTACGTTTGAAAAGCAGGATGTTACCGCGGATTTTGCCCGAGATTATTTTAAAAATAATCCATATAAACTTGAACTCATAGAAGAGATCATTGCACGAGGTGAGCAGATCACTTTGTATAAGTCTGGAAACTTTTTGGATCTATGTCGAGGGGGTCATGTTGAAGATATGAGTAAGATTGATCCTGAGTCTTTTATGCTTAGTCGTTTGGCGGGTGCGTATTGGCGAGGTGATGAGAAAAATAAAATGCTTACACGTGTTTATGGTTTAGCGTTTGAGTCAAAAGAAGCATTGGATGCGCATTTGCATATGCTTGAGGAGGCGAAGAAGAGGGATCATAAAAAACTTGGTAAAGAGCTTGGGTTGTTTACATTTTCAGAATTGGTTGGTCCAGGTCTTCCTCTGTGGACACCGAAAGGAACTATTTTACGAGAAACTTTAAATGATTTTGTAATGGAGCTTCGTGCAAAATATGGGTATCAGAAAGTTTCTATTCCTCATATTACTAAAAAAGATTTATATGAGAAATCAGGTCACTGGGCAAAGTATCAAGATGATTTGTTTAAGATTGAGACGCGTGAGAAACATGTGTATGTAATGAAGCCTATGAACTGTCCGCACCATACTCAGATTTTTGATTCAGAGATGCGAAGCTACCGTGACATGCCTCAACGATATTGCGAAACAACTGCTGTATATCGAGACGAACAGTCAGGTGAGTTGGCAGGTCTTTCCCGAGTGTTGTGTATTACACAGGATGATGCTCACGTATTCTGTCGAGTAAGCCAGATAAATGAAGAGGTGCAAAATGTTTGGAATATTATTAATGAGTTTTACGGCACATTTGGTTTTACTGAGATTGTTCCGCGATGGTCACGACGAGATCCTGAGAATCCGGATAAGTATCTAGGTGACACAGGTAACTGGGATATTGCTGAAGGAACATTGAAAGATGTAATCACTGCTCACACAAAGAATTGGATTGATGGTCCGGGTGAAGCTGCATTTTACGGTCCGAAGATTGATTTCATGGCCAAAGATGCATTAGGACGAAAACATCAAGTTGCAACTATTCAGCTTGATTTTGTACAACCATCTCGATTTGAACTTACATGTGTAAATGAAAAAGGTGAAAAGGAGGGAGTTGTAATGTTGCATGTGGCTATTATGGGTTCCATTGAACGATTTTTAAGTGTTGCTATCGAACACTTCGCTGGAGCATTTCCAACATGGCTTTCACCGGTTCAAGTAAAAGTTATACCTATCGGTGAGAGACAGGCTGATTTTGCATACGACGTATATAAACAACTTCGAGCACAAAACATACGAGCAGAGATAGATCAATCAGGAGAAAGTCTTGGTAAAAAAGTTAGAAATTCAAAAACAGAAAAGATTCCATATGCGATAGTTATCGGAGACAAAGAGATGGAATCAGGGCTTATGTCACTTGAAGGACGAACAGGAAAGATAGAGGGTAAAAATCTTGGAGAGGTGATTGAGATATTGAGTAAAGAGATAGGTGAGAGAAGATTACAATAGTATGTCCAACCGACCATTTTCATTTATCATCAAACATCGTTCAGAAAAATCTCGAGCTAGAACAGGTGTCATAAAAACTTTACATGGAGAAATACAGACCCCAGCTTTTATACCTGTGGGTACAAAAGCAACAGTCAAAGGTCTCACTCCAGAGATGATTGCGTCACTCGGTGCTGATTCTGTGTTGGCAAATACATACCATCTATATCTACAACCTGGCCCTGAACTTATAAAAAAACACGGAGGACTTGGAAAATTTATGGGATGGTCAGGTCCTACATGGACTGACTCTGGAGGTTTTCAAGCATTTTCTCTTGGTGTTGCACTCGGTAAAAATATAACAAAGTTTACAGCTAAGGCACGACCTGATTATGATGAGATTGCTATAGAACGAACAGGGCACAAAGCTGATCCAGATAGACCAGCATTACAGCCAGCAAAAGTTGATGAACAAGGTGTGATGTTTCGATCTATTATCGATGGCAGTGCGCATTATTTTACACCAACACGATCGATAGAAATACAACAAGCAATCGGTGCGGATATTATTTTTGCATTTGATGAATGCACATCTCCACATGAACCAAAAGAATATCAAAAACGTTCGCTCGATAGAACTCATAGATGGGCATTGGAATCATTGAAGGCACATATGAATAATGCAGATGCTTTTTCAAAACAAGCTATGTATGGAATAGTGCAAGGTGGTCGACATGAAGATTTACGAAAAGAAAGTGCTAAAGTTTTAAGTGAGATGAACCATGAAGGAGTTTCTTTTGATGGTTTTGGTATTGGTGGTTCTTTTGAAAAAGAAGACATGATGACAGCTGTTGCGTGGGTAAATAGTGTTCTACCAGAAGATAAACCAAAACACTTGCTTGGTATCGGTGAGCCTGGAGATATTATAAAAGGTGTTAAAGAAGGTTGTGATACGTTTGATTGTGTGATGCCAACTCGAAATGCAAGAACCGGAACAGTGTTTGTTCGAGATGATTCAAAAGAAGATGGATATGTAAATGTAAATATTAAAAATGCTGTATATGCAGAAGATATAGGTCCGCTTGATCCCGCCTGTGGTTGCTATGCATGTAAAAATTATACTCGAAGTTATATTTGTCATCTTTTTAAAGCACAAGAGATGCTTGCAGGAACTCTAGCAACAGTGCACAACTTGCAGTTTATGGTTGGTTTTATGAAACGAGTAAGAGAAAAGATTGAGAGTGGGGAGATGTAAACCGTGCAAATAAAAACCCGCCCTCAGTCGTTCTTTGTGTGCTTGTTCGATACCCAAACCAAATATGCACTGAAACGAAAGAGGGACGGGCTCCATTTGAAAGAGGGGGTACCTACTAAACACTGATCTGTAGCCGCAAGCAACCAATAACGGTTCCAAATGCTCTGGTTCATCAGCAACCCCTCTTTCTCCCGAAAGTTCTTGTTACATATAATCATAGTGTGTTTATGACTTATATGCAAATAAAAAAAGGACCGCATCGCGCGTTTCCACGCGATGCGGTTGGAATTCGGGTCACAGGCGAAGTGACCCAAATCCACTTTTGGAACGGCCCGGCGACCAAACCGGGACCGTTGTTCCTCGTTACCAACAAAGTGCTGTCAACAAGTATAACCTTGCGGTTAAGTATTGTCAACATATTGTGTAAAAAAATGAACCCGGGGGAACCTGTGTCCCCCCGGGTCTGGCAGCTGGGAGAAAGTCTGACCTTAATCCCTTCGCACCAAGCGGTGGACGGATGGGCAGCTCCAGCATCTATTTTGTATCATATCCAAGATATCATGTCAATCTCTTCGCATGCTCATACACCAACCCCTTTTTATCCTCACGTTCAGACACTTTTCCTTTGAGAACGATACAGGCTTCGTTTTGTATGATGGCTCGAGCATCAGCTACCTGCTTAGGGAAGACAACAACCTCTATCTCTCCAGATAAATCCTTGAGCGTAAAGAAAATAATTTTTTTCATCGGGTCTTTTTTTGTTGGAATCTCTTTGACATTTTCAACGATCCCTCCAAGTATGTATGTTTTTTCTTCTTTTCCTTCAACTTTTACTTTGGCTATGTCAGTATCACGACTTTCTAAAATCTTTCTGTATTTATCAAGCGGGTGGCCTGAGATATAAAAACCAAGCAATTCTTTTTCCCACACCAAGTATTGCTGTTTCTGCGAAAAATCAATTTCTTTTTTAGCATGAACAGTTGTTGTTTCTTTAACAGGTTCTGTTTCAGCAAATAAACTAAAAAGATCTCCTTGTGATACATCTTTTTTTGCTTGCTCTCGGTTATAGTCTAGATAACGATCAAGATTATCGAGAAGTTCCATACGATCTCCAAAAGAATCCATAGCACCTGATTTTATAAGTGCTTCCATAGATTTTTTATTTAAACTTCTTTCTTGTATTCGTTCGAGGAAATTTTCTATTGTAGTAAATGGCCCATTGTTTTTTCTATTTTCTATAATCACATCAGCTATAGCTTCTCCAAAGTTTTTAATACTATATAAACCAAAACGTATAGCATCTTTTTGGACACCGTCCACTTCTTGATAATTTTTAACAACGGTAAATGTTCCAAAACTTTCATTGATATCTGGTGGAAGTATAGCGATACTCATACGTCGACACTCTTTTATAGATATAGCTACCGCATCAGTATCTCCGGCCTCAGCACTCAATATGGCGGCCATGTACTCACTAGGGAAGTTAGCCTTTAGATATGCGGTTATATATGAGACTCGTCCGTACGACACTGAGTGCGCTTTGTTAAATCCATACGCGGCAAATGGTTCAATCCATTTCCATACATCACGTGCTTTTTGATCAGACCATCCACTATGAGACACGCATCCTTTGATAAATTTTTCTTTTTGTAAGGCCATCTCTTCAGGAATCTTTTTACCTACAGCTTTTCGAAACTTATCAACTTCACCCCAACTGTATCCCGCGATCTTGTGAGCCATCATGAGCAAGTCATCTTGATACACAAGCACTCCATATGTTTTATACAAAATCTCCTCAAGCAGAGGATCGGCATAGGTGATAAGGGAAGGGTTATGTTTTCGCTCTATATACAACGGGATGAACTGTATGGGTCCAGGTCGATACAAGGCAACCATGGCGTTGATGTCGTGTATTGTCGTTGGTTTAAGTTCAACGAGGTATTTTGTCATACCTTCACCGTTTAATTGAAAGAGATCTTCAGTTTCTCCGCGTGCGAGAAGTTCAAATGTTTTTTTATCATCAAGAGGTAAGTTATCGATATCAAGATCAATACCAAAATTTCTCTTAACCATCTGTTTACACTCGAAAATAATTTTCAAGTTTTTTAATCCCAAGAAGTCGAATTTCAAAAGACCGGCTTCCTCGATAGAGTACATGTCATACTGACTGATGATTTTATTTTCACCTTTTGTATCGTACTGAAGAGCTGTAAAATCAGTAAGCTCTGTGGGAGCTATAACCACTCCAGCTGCGTGTACAGAGATGTGACGTGCACAACCTTCAATCTTCTGTGCCATATCTATGATAGTCTTTACATCTATATCTTTCTCGTAGAGTTCTTTAAGTTCAGGTGTTATTTCAAGTGCGTGTTCTATAGTCATCGGGAAACCTTGAGATCCCATCGGTATGAGTTTAGAGATCTGGTCTCCGAGTGAGTATGGATATCCAAGTGCTCGCGCTACATCGCGCACACTTCCTTTAGCAGCCATCGTTCCAAATGTTCCGATCTGTGCCACTTTATCTATGCCGTATTTTCGACGAGCATAATCCACCATGTCATCACGTCTGTTATCGGCGTAGTCCATATCGATATCCGGTGCAGAAGGTCGTTCCGGGTTCAAGAAACGTTCAAAAGGAATCTGGAATTCAAGAGGGTCTATGTGAGTAATACCAGATAGATATGTCACCATAGATCCAGAAACAGAACCTCGAATGTTTGAGAGGATTTCGTTTTCTTTTGCAAATGCCAAAAGATCAGACACAATCAAAAAGTAAGGAGAATATCCTTTTGTTTTAATAACTTCAAGTTCGTATTCAACTCGTTGTAAAACTTCAGGTGTTTTTTCGACATTTCTTTTTTCAAATCCTGCATACACAACATCTCTCAAAGCTTCATCAGCATTTTTTCCTTCAGGAAGTTCTATTTTAGGAAATACCCATTTACCAAGTTCTATAACCACATCGCACATATCAGCGATTTTTGTAGTATTTGCAACTGCTTGTTTGAACAGTGTGTCGAGTTCTGGATTTTGTTCATCTGAAAAAAGTTCATCAACACGAGTGGGGGAGATAAAAGAATAATCAATATCATCTTCTGTAAAACGTTCAGGAGAGTTTGTTTGTACAGACATCATTGTTGATCGAGCCTTTTTGTCTTCAGGATCCATGTACAGCACATCGTTTGTTGCAACCGGCTGTATATTGTATTTTTGTATAAAACGTAATACCCGTGATTCGATTTGGTTGTCGTCCACGATTTCATTATGGCGAGTTATCTCATAAAACACATTTGGAGCCCCGTATGTATTTTGTAAAAAGGTAAATTCTTTAAGTGCAGATTCTTCATCGTCCATCTTGAGCGCATCGGTGACTTTACTATGCAAAAAGGGGACAATGCATATAAAATCGGAATTATATTTTTGTATCAGCTCTGCATCTATTCGAGGTTTATAGTAGTAACCTTCGAGGTTTGAATCTGTAACAAGTTTTATAAGATTTAAATATCCTTGGTAGTTCTTTGCCAGCAAAATATGTCGAGTTCTTTTGGTATCGAGTCGACCTTCTTTATCATGACGAGTTCTGTTTGCTACATAAAAATCAACACCGATAATAGGTTTTATATTTGCTGATTTGCATTCTTTGTAAAATTCTATAGCTGCATAGAGGTTTCCGTTGTCAGTAAGCGCTAAAGCATTCATACCATAAGACACTGCTCGTTTAACCAAATCCGGTATTTTAGGAACTGCCTGCAAGAGACTATAGTGGCTGTGAACATGGAGATGAACGAAAGACATGTGGGTTTATTATAGCTGATTTTGGGGTAAGAAAAAACCCTACTTTTTGTAGGATTTTTTCGATTTCTATGGTTTATTTTTTCTACTTCTTACTCAAAAGCTCATCAATGATAGGTGACACAACCTCATAAGGAAGTGCTCCTAGACTCTTACCATCACTAGATACAAGAGGTATCTGCTGATCTTTGTATAGTATCACTGTATAAGGTGTTCCTCGTGCGCCAGCCTTAGTTCCTGCATCATACGCCTCTTTGATCTTGTCTGCGTATTTACCACTATCAAGACATGCTTGAAACTTCGCTTTATCAACTCCTTGTTTTACAGCGATATCTGTAAGCTTTGAGAGCACAAGTCCTTCTTTGTTGTGATCTATAGAAGCATACACTGCATCAAGATATGTCCAAAATGCATCTTTTCCAGCAAGTTCATTTACACACTCTGTTGCTTCAGCTGCTTTGGCAGCATTCTTGTGAAGTGGATCTTTTCCATATGAAAGAGGGAAATGTCGATATACCCAAGCAAACTTTTTGTCTTTTCCATATGCTTTATATGCCTGTTCCATAGTAACTTGGTATAACTGACAGAATGGGCACTCGATGTCTGAATATTCAACAAAAACAACATCAGCATCTTTGTCTCCTCGTATATGATCAACTGAAGATATAGGGGCAACTTCTATCTTTTCTTGTTGTTCAAGTGCTTTGTTTACAAGAGCTGAACCGTCCTTGTTCATGTTTGGTTTATCGTAATAAAGACCGACTGCTATAAGTGCTCCAGCTATAAGTATAGATATAGGTGTAAGCCATTGAGCTTTATTCATTCTAGGTTGTGATGTTGTTTGTGTTGTATTTTCCATAATGTTTTTGATTATATCAAGTATGTAAAGTGTCAGCTACTTTTAAAAAGGCAAACTGTATGTCATACGAACATCTTGTTCTAAGGTTTTTTCCCAGTTTCTGGTGTCTAAAGGTACTGTTCTCTTGTCTTTGCCGTCCATGTAAAAGAGCTTCTGTTCTCGCATAGCATACTCATATACATCTTTTGTAACCTCGACATCTTTCATACAATAGTCGATTATCTTTTGTATCTCACCTTTTTTCCACCATGTTATAGCTTCGAGTCCATTTCCACTTTTACCCTTATCGAGAGTGGCCTGTGCAACAGAATCTAAGCCTACACGACGACCGATAACTTTTTGTATTTCTTTAAGTAGGTCGACGTGGCGAAGCTTCGTGAGGTCACCGTTGTAATATTTATTCAATACAGGAAGGTCAAAATGATCTCCGTTGTATGTAACAATCAAATCTGCCGCTTCAAGTATTGGCCAAAGAGAGGGCAGAGTTTCTATGGTAAAGCTGCTGTATTTTTTTGTATCTGATTCGTATATACACATGACCGAGAGATCAAGTGCTGTGGGATCATTTTTACCAACCTCTGCAAATGTGTTCTGCGTTTCAATATCAAGTACAACTTTTTTCATGAAAGCTATTTTAACACATTTTGTTTTTCTTTAAATGTGAAAATAAAATTAGCCGAGAAACTCCAAATATATACAAGTCCTGCAGCAATGATTCGTGCCCACAATGTTGGAACGTTCCACCATTCGATCATCATATACATAAATCCCATAGTGAGGAGTACACCAACAATAGCTATTATTAGAAATAATATATAACCAGTTTTTACATTTTGTTGTGTTCCTTTAAAAACCCAAAGATGATTTATTCCGTAGTTAATAAATGTAGCAAAAATAAATACAAGAGGCACTGCTATGAGATAGTGCATATGTGCGTATGTAATAAGTACATACAGTAAAGCAAAATCAAATACAAAAGCACTTCCACCCGCAACGCCGTATTTTAAGAATTTTTTGAAGACTGTAAGCATGGTTGAGTTTATTATACACCTTTCTCACTTTGATACAGTTCTTTGTACAGATCACATGTTTTGAGCAACTCATTGTGTGTTCCGTCGCCGATTATTTTACCTTGATCAAATACGAGTACGCGTGTCGCTGCGAGCGGTATGTCGGATATGTTATGGCAAACAAAGAGAACTATTTTTGATGGATCTATTTTTGAAATATTTTCAAAAATCTTTTTAGCAGATATTGCGTCGATTGCGGCGGTTGGTTCATCAAGTATAACTATAGGTGCATTTTTGTAAAATGTTCGAGCGAGGGCTAGTTTCTGCCACTGGCCTTTTGATGGTTTTACTCCCTTAAAAGAAACACCGAGCTGTTGAGTGTATCCATCTTTCCATTTTTCTATAAACTCATCTGCTGTTGCTAGTTGAGCAGCTTCTTTTACTCGGTCCATATCAGGGTTGTCTATCTCTGATAGGGCGATATATTCGTGAGTTTTTAGACTAGACTGGGCATAGTCTTGGAATAGTGTTGAGTAGTGTTTTTGGAGTTCGAACTGTGCTGTTTCTTTTGTGTCATTTCCAAATATAGATACTGTTCCTGTTGTCGGTTGATACAAGTTTAGGAGTAACTGTATAAGTGTTGTTTTTCCGTTTCCATTTTTTCCTACAATTGCAATACGTTCGCCTGGGTACATAGATAGATTCTCGACCTGAAGAAGAAATGGTTCTTTTTTCTTTGCATCTTTCGTGCTTTCTTGCATTTTTAATCCAAAATATTTTTCAGATATTTTATCTATTTCTTCATTAAGTTTTCGCATCTCATTAAACTTAACTTCTGGATATGTAAAAGTAACATTTTGTATTTGTATACCTTTTTCATATTCTGATTTAAGGTCAACACCGCTCAATTTCTCTGTGTTTTCTGTCGTCTCTAAATATAAGAATAGATATTTACAAGCTATAACGTTTTCATATTGATCTGGTAAAAACCAAGAAAGCTCTTGCAGAGTTCCTTGCAGTCTAAAAATCTGCATTGTGATAAGTGTTGTTTGTCCAATAAGCAGGGCTCCATTTATCGCTTCTTTCAAAACAAAATATTCTATAAAAAATGCTACTCCAACAGCTAATAGGTTTGCAACATAAGTTATGTTTATATATTTTCTCCAAACACTGTATTGATCTTTTCTATTCCACTCTCTACGTTCTTTAAATATATCCAGCATTCTAAATGCTGATCCAGATACTTTTGTATCTTTTAGTGCAACATAATGCATAAAATGGTCTCCATACACACCTGTTATTCTTTGATACATTAAATTTTTCTCCCAGTTCTTTCGCATAGCAAACTGTTGAGTAAAAGAAATAGAAAATGTAGGTATGGCTGATAGAAGTATTATTAAACTAAAGATAGGATTAAAACTAAATATAATACCTGCTGCGAATACTGAGTTAATAAGTATTCGTATGAGAGTTGGAATATTGGTTATAATATTCATCTGAGATTGAAAACCAGCCCCACTATATTGTATTCGCTGGTTCAAGGTATCATAGTCTTCAGAGTCTATAAAAGGTATTGTGAAAGCTGATTTCTTTTTTTGTCTTTCTACATCAACAAGTACACGCATCTTTGATTGCCAAACCCAGTTTATTCTACGACTTATCCAATCGAAAGTTTCATCAAGTATTTGCAATCCTACGATCACAAAAAATATTGGCAATATAATACTCATCGCACCAGTTCCAAAGTTCTGTTGTAATTGGTCAGCAAGTTTTGCGTTTGCAATACTCAAAACGTTGGCTATGGCAGGGAATAGCAACAAAATACCAAGTCGGCCAGCTGTGCCGAGCCTGTCAAAACGGTAGATGTATTTTAAACAAAGCCAGAGTACGCGTATGTACTCTTTGATGGTGTAAAAATATTTCATATCGTATCACTGTACCTTTTTGTCAAACACCGTGTCAAGACACCCCTTGTATTTTGTCAAGGGGGTGATATAATACAAGTATAGATGTGATGGGTCTACAAACTCTTCACTTCAAACTTCTTATCCCGAGCTTCGTTTTCTCCAATAACAACGATATTTTTTATACCCAGTTTTTCAGCCAGTTTTATATTGTCAGCATATTTTCGAGCGGTGTAGTTTACGGCTACGTTTTTATTTTCTGCTCGGAGTTCGTTTGCCACTTCGTCGGCGTAAGAAAGTAGGGCATCTTCTTCTTCCATCACACATACAAGAGTTGCTGTGGATGCTTCATATGCAGGAACAAGATTTCTTGATTCGAGAAAGTTTATCATCGCCACATCTCCCATACCAAAGCCTATACCAGATATAGGTGATTCGTCGTTTGTTCCTTCAAATAGATCTACGAGATTATCATATCGTCCACCACCAAAGAGTGCGCGGTTATTTTCTGGATTTGTATCATATACTTCAAAAACAAGTCCTGTATAATAATCCAAACCTCGCACAACCTCTACGTCAAAAGTTACGTTTGTTATACCAGCTTCGGCACATAGATCCATTACATCAACTATGTACTGAAAAGACTCATTTGATTCAGGAAAACTTTTTACAAGTTCGAGATCGTCGGGATTATTTAAGTTCAGTAGTTTTTTATCTGTTAGTGATGAAAATTCTTTTGCAAATTCTTCAGGTGATATTTTATTTTTCTTATCAATCAGTTTTTGTAATTGTGTTGCTTTATCACCAGTAAGTCCGTAGTACTCTTTATAGAGCGCGTTTACAAAGAGACGAGAGTTTATCTTTATTTCATAATCTTCAGGTTTAGCCTTAAACTCTGTCATAATCTTTTCGACTGTTTTTAAAATCTCAACGTCATATCTGATATTTGGTTTTTTTGTAAGTAGGTCAACATTTAACTGCCAAAACTCTCGAAGTCGTCCTCGCTGAGGTCGTTCATATCGAAAACAGTTTGGAATAGAGAAAAGACGAAGAGGAAAGCCGAGTTCTCGTTTTTTTCCTGCAACCATACGTGCGAGTGTAGGTGTCATCTCAGGACGAAGTGTTACTTCACGTTCACCACGATCGACAAATGTGTAGGTTTGTTCATTTACAAGTTCTTGACCTGACTTAGCTTTGTATATTTCTGAATTTTCTAATACAGATGCGTCGTACTCTTCATAACCAAAAGATTGAACAGCTTTTCTCCATGTATTAAATAGGTAATGTTGAACAAAAAGATCGGCAGGGTAAAAATCTCGAACCCCTTTATAGGATTCGGTTGATAGTTTTTTTGTATTGTCTTTTTCGTTCGTCATGTTGCTATTTATATCATAATATTGTGAAGTTGGCACCCCGGTATTTTTTCATGTATGCTCTGTATATATATGACAAAAATTGTCCTACATATTTATAATTTAAAAAAAACAGGGTCTTCTTTTTCTGATCTGAACATATCTCGTGCTGAAGAGGGTTATTTTTCTGCCTACAAAAACATCGGTTACACACCACTCCAAGTTCTCGAAGAGATACAGTCACAACTTCCTGAAAAGGTATCGATGACATATGTTGGACGCCTGGACCCCATGGCTGAGGGTTGGTTCGATATAGTTTTTAATGGAGATATGGATCTCAAAGCTCGATTGATGCAAAAAGATAAAGTGTATGAGATTGAGATATTATTTGGTGTAAGTACTGATACTGGAGATGTTTTAGGGCTTGTGCGGGCGTTCGAATCAAAACATGTTGATGAAGGTGAGTTGAAAAAAGTTTTAACGAAGACTGTTGGAAAACATACATGGAAATATCCTCAATATTCTTCACCGCACATAGCTGACCCTGAGGCGGATAAGTCTAAAGACATAGAAATATATGCTATTTCTGATGCGAAGCTTGGTGACATTTCTTCGTTGGAGTTACGAAAAAATATTTTTGATAAACTTGATTCATCTCGTATGCCAGGAGATTTTCGTCTTGAACTTATACGCGAAGAGTGGGAAGGTGTTTTTAAAGATCATGAAGTTAATCTACAAATCTGCTCTTGTAAAGTCTCTTGTTCAACGGGAACATATATGAGAACTTTGGCTGAGGTTGTGGGTCGGGAGTTGGATGTTCCTGCGGTGGTGTTTAGTATTAAGAGGATTTAATCTTTTCTTCAACATTTCTTTACCACTCCTTTTGATTTTCTCTAATACTCATGTGTTTTACTTGTTGTGTGAATCCACAAGTAATACAAGACGTACATACATTTTTAGAAAGTTTGTTCGAACAAGCTGTGTCTTTAGGTGCGTCTGATATACATATAGATCCACATGAGCAAA
The DNA here is from genome assembly GCA_964450605.1 of uncultured Candidatus Saccharibacteria bacterium. Lineage (GTDB taxonomy): Bacteria > Patescibacteriota > Minisyncoccia > Phycocordibacterales > CAIZLB01 > CAIZLB01. The sequence goes on from CAYVEK010000001.1 coordinate 47,133, forward strand.
CTGTTCATATACGTATGCGTGTTTCAGGAATGTTGCATGAACATAAAACTATTTCAAAAAATAGATTTGATATATGTATAGGAAAGATAAAAGTTTTGTCTTCACTTCGATCGGATGTGCACGACAGAACTCAGGACGGAAGATTTTATTTTACTGCCAAGTCAGGAGAACGTATTGATATGCGAGTGTCTATTGCTCCAACTTTTTTTGGAGAAAATTGCGTATTGAGGCTTTTGCGCTCTCATAATAGAAAAAGAAAAAGCTTTTTTGAGTTGGGTATGACAGAGGTTCAGACGTATCACTTAAAACAGGCTTTATCAAAAAGTTCAGGACTTGTCATAGTTGCTGGTCCTACGGGGTCTGGTAAGACGAGTACGTTGTATTCTGTGTTGCAGTATTTATCGACCGGCATAGATGACGACATAGCCAACCTGGAAGAACATATGGTGACTGATAAAAACATAGTCACAATAGAAGATCCTGTAGAGTCAGTTGTTTCTAAGACCAGACAGATACAAGTTTCTCCTGATACAGGCTTTGGTTTTAAAGAAGCGTTAAAAGGTATATTAAGACAGGACCCTGATGTTGTTATGATAGGTGAGATACGAGACAAAGACACAGCACTTGCAGCTATACAAACAGCACTAACAGGCCATCTTGTTTTAACAACTATACATGCTCCAAATGCTTCATCGATTATTCCAAGACTTATAGATATGGGTATAGAACCATACCTCATCTCGTCATCTGTGTCACTTATATTGAGTCAACGTTTAGTTAGAGTTTTTGATTATAATCTTGGTTTGTATGGAGATCGGGTTGGAGTGTTTGAGATAGTTCCAGTTGATGTCTCTATGAGAGAGCTTATTCATCAAAGAAAAACACCATATGAGATCGAAAAACATATCTCTGATTCAGGTCATGTTCTTTTACGTGATGCTTGTAGAGATATATATTCCAGACACGTAACAACTGAAGAAGAGATTAACAGGATTAACTTAGATATTTTTTTATGAAAACTATAAAACACATGCAAACACGATCACTGTGGTACAAAAAGATATTTTTCTATCTCAAGTCGGGCCAATCAGTTGCTGATGCCTTAAAAAACTCTAATACTGATCGGTATATAGAAGATATAACAAAAAAAGTTTTATCAGGTGAAAAGCTGAGTACTGCGTGTGTGTCTTGTAAAGACGATATTTTCACGTCAACGGAGGTGTCACTTATACAGACAGCAGAATATACAGGAACACTACAAAAAGTATCTATATTTTTGAGTGATGTGTTAAAAAACTGGTATACACAAAAACAAAAACTTTTTACTATGGCTATATATCCGTGTGTTGTTCTATTGCTTACGGTGGGACTACTCGTGGGTATACTTGGATTTATTGTTCCTAAAATAAAACCTTTGTTTTCAGATTTGCCACATATACCATTTACAACAAAACTATTGATGTGGGGCAGTGACATGTTTCTTTCATATTGGTCTACTGGACTTTTGATGTGTATAGTTTTTTTGCTTATACACGTATCCATATCAAAACATCGTGTATATGAGGCATATCTAAAAAAGATAAAAACATATATTCTTTTACATACACCGTATATAAAAGATGTATATATATTTTGGAATATAGATAGGTGGACGCATGTTTTTTCTATCTGCCTCGAAAATAACATATCACTTGAGCAGTCTTTTTCTTTAGCGACGCAGACTATTGAAAATGAATACATTAAAGCATCTTTTTTGAAATCTCTCACTAAAATACAACAAGGTGTGCCGTGCTCAGATTCATTGTCAGAACTTCCGGACACTATATATAAAAATATAAAAGATTGGTACTCGGTTATACGTTCAGGAGAATCATCATCTTCACTTAAAGATGTATTCAATGTGTTCTATGTCTATATGCACGAACAGTTAACTGGTCTGTTTGAAAAAACTCAAAAATACATAGAACCCGCACTTATACTCGGTATAGGTGGAATAGTTCTCCTTGTCGCAGTATCAATCATATTACCCATGTACCAACTAACCCAATCAATACAATGAACTCAAGAGGATTTTCTTTAATAGAGATTGTTGTAGCGTTGGCAGTTTTTCTGATCACAACTGTATCAGTTTTATCTTTTTATGATAAAACTTTTTCTAACGCTGAATCTGTTGTGTTTAAACCTTTACAGCTTCTACCACAAGCTCTTTCAGAGTATTCGTATGAAAAAAAAGTTTGCCCTGAAAATAGTTTAAACAATGAAGTAAAAGAGATATCTCTGTCTTCTTATATTTCAACCTCAACCCGACTTACTGGAATCTTTATAAATAACAACAGACAATTAATCATAACAACAGACTCAGCTTCGACTACTGAAGCAGATGTTTTTATCTTTGATATTGATGAATCATATAACCTATTTTTGGTTAGCAAACTCGATGTCGGTCCTGGTATAACCTCTGCTCGATATATTAGTGATATCTTATATGTGTTAAATACAAGCGTATCTTCTCATATAAAATCATTCAAAATATCTCAAAACTCTATCCAGCAAATCTCCTCATTAAAAATACCATCACTCGCTACAAGTTATTCACTTCCCAAAACGATACTTGTTCGACAAGGAAAAATATTTATAGGCTCAGAAAAAAATAGTGGTGGTGGGGAATTATTTATTTTATCATTCGATTTTAAAACAGGAGTCATAACATCAATCGACCGAGAGATAGAGATTGGTGGGCAAGTAAATGCTATTGAAAATTATGGTTCGTATATGGTAGTTGCTACAGCCGGAGACCCAGAACTCAGAATCTTTGATGAACAGGGTGTGTTAGTTAGTTCTTATGATGCTGATCTTGCTCTTGGGAATGGTAAAAGTGTTTTTACACTATATCCGTATATGGTGCTCGGCAGAACTATAGGTAGTGGAGAATTGCATGTTTTTAATTTTAAAAATAGTTCAACGACGGAACTTCTTTCTACCGACAGGTTGCACGGAACAGCTGATGCTATGGTGAAAACCGATCTCGATAATATATTTGTTTTTACATCAAATACAGAAAAGGAGTTGCAAGTTTGGTCGTATAAAGATATCAATAAAACCGGAATCCTTCATCATAAATCCGACATTGATTTACCGAACAGAATATCAGCATTTACATGTGATGTATCACATCTATATATAGCTCTAACTCAAAATGATTTACCATATGTATACATCAAATAAAAAATACAAAAGAGGTATCACTGTGTTGGAGATGGTTTTATATATGGCAATATTTTCTGTATTTATAACAGGTTCTTTTTATATAAGTTTTTATATACAAAAAGTCTACGAAAAGAATGTTTCTCTATATATACATAAGTCAGCAGTTTATTTCTTTCTACACCTTGTCCAACAACATGCTCTGCACGCTGATAGTGTTGATGTACATACTGATCCTGTAACAAAGCAGTTGTGTCTTGGATATGTATATAAAAACAATATAAGAAAAACATCGTGCATATATCCCGAAACTCGTTTTAGAGATGTGTATATAAAACGCGTGACTGATAATAACAAAACATTATCCAGTTCTTCTATCTACTACATATATATAGAATGGGGAGAAGGTCAGTTTGTAAAAGAATATTTGTATATACCAAAATCTTTGAGTCTGTGATAGAGTAAAAAATCCATGAAGGCTTATTTCCCAAAACTCGATACACTCAGATTTTTTGCATTTCTCATTGTGTTTATTTCGCACACCTTTTTCTTTTTATTTGACGCCAGCCAAAGTACTGTGTTTTGGCAAAAGTATGGATCGAAAATATTTGGGCACGGGGAAGTGGGTGTTCACATATTCTTCACTTTAAGTGGTTTTTTGATTATGTTTTTAGCATTGAAAGAGCTGCAAAAAAATAATAGCTTTTCTGTAGCTGGTTTTTTTAAACGAAGAATACTTCGTATCTGGCCTCTGTATTTCTTGGTGCTGTCTGTGGGGTTTTTAATTTCGAACATACCTGAACAGGTAACAGGTTGTTTTAACAAGTTCTGGTATTTTTTAGGTAACACTTGTGTTGCACAGGTGTCAGCCTTGTCTTCTCTAGAGGTGCATACTATAACACCACTTTGGTCTATTTCTGTTGAAGAGCAGTTTTACATTGTATTTCCGTTCTTGTTTCTATATTTTGCCTGGAGTATAAAAAATAGATTTCCATTCAGAAAACTGATTATCGCCCTTGTTGCTGTAAGTCTTATTCTTTTTTCATTCCTGATGAGATATATCAACGCAGATAATTGGTCATATATCAGTTATGCCACTGCTTCAGTTTTACCATCACTGTTTGCTGGTATAGGACTGGGTTATGTTGTATATCGTAAAAAGGATACATATATAGCTCGTATTCAAAAAAAGTCGAAGCGATGGTTTTTGACCGCAATCCTATTGTTTCTTTCAGCTCTATATTTAAAATATCAAGGATCTGTCGGTGTTGCTCTGTATATAGTGCCACTGGCATGTGCAACAGGTATTTGGATTTGTTTAGGTATTAAAGATAGTTCAAATATGAATACTGTAGACGATACACGGTTAAAACCAACAGTGTATCTTGGAAAGATTTCTTATGGATTGTATGTATATCATATGTTTATGATGGTCTTTGTAAATAAACTGTTTTCAACAGTCCCAGGTTCAATGACTTCTCTGGCTTTAGTTGTTACTAAAGCCGTTCTTGTCTTTTCGGCAACTGTTCTGACTGCTCATCTTTCATACAAATACATTGAAAAATGGTTTTTGTCTTTTAAATGAAAATATGTTATAGTTTTTGCTATACATGTCAACAACGTTTGAGTTAGTGTATGCGGTAATTCTATTCCTGGCCATATATATCCAGGTGTTTTTCTTGTTAATTTTTTTTGAGCACAAGAAAAAGGTTTCTCGTAAAAACATAACACCAACATTGTCAGAAAGTGAAAAGCTCTCAGTAACATTTCTTCTACCTTCTTGGAACGAAGCGGAAACTGTGTGTGGAACAATCAGCTCAATACTTAATGTTGAATATCCCAAAGAAAAATTACATATCATTGCTGTTGACGATGGAAGCAAAGATAACACATGGGAGATTTTACAACAGTACAAAGATCACCCTCAAATCACATTGATTCATAAAGAAAATGGGGGAAAGTTTACTGCTCTTAACGCAGCGCTTCCTCATGTTAAAACAGATCTTGTGGTTTCTTTTGATGCTGATACTAAAATAAATCCAGATGCACTTCACAAAGCTGTACCTCATTTTGTTCATGATTCTGAACTTATGGCGCTCGGCGGAACTGTTTTGATCGATCATCCAAAAACATTTGCACAAAAAGCTCAGGAGATAGAGTATCAAACATTTTCATTTACTAAAAAAATGTTAGGCTTTGCTGGTGCTGTGCTTGTTGTTCCTGGAGCATTTTCAATGTTTAGAAGAGAAGTTTTTGATAAAGTTGGGGGATATAAGCACGCATACCTACTCGAAGACGCTGAATTGACCATGAGATTGCACGCACATGGATTCAAGATTGATCATTGTCATGATGCTATTGTGTGGACGAAGGGTCCAGCAACAATTAAGGGTTTGTTTAAGCAAAGACTTCGATGGAGTTATGGTTTTATTAAAAATGCGGTCGACTATCGATATATGTTTTTAAATAAAAAATTTGGAAACTTTGGACTTTTTACACTACCTATGAGTGTGTCCGCATATATACTTCTTGTGTTTATATTTTCTTATTCTATATATAAAGTCAGCATCGCGTTCATGGCTTGGATTCAAAAACTAATGCTCGTTGGGTGGAGCGGTATAGAGTTTCGGGTGTGGGATCCATTTTTCTTCGACACAAAAGCTACAACAATAATGTCATTATTTATATATGGGGCTATTATTACCGGATTCTTTCTTGGTCGATATATTTCAAGAACTAAAAAGAAAAATTTTCACAACATTCCTTACTTTATTATAGTATATGGATATATCGCCCCGTTTTGGGTTATGAAATCTATATATAACTGGATTTTTGGAGGAAAAGTTACCTGGCGATAAGTAGCTTTTGAGGGCTGGAGATATTATTAAAAATAGCGTAGTATACACATCATGAACTGGAAACGATACTTATATACATTCATTATCACTCTTTTTATCTTTACGTTTGCTATTTGGATTAGCAACAAGTTTAACGATGAAAAAATAGATTCACTTCGAGGTCTTGGAAACCAGATCAGTCTCGATATTCTTTCTGCTGAGACACGGTTTTCATTGCTTCAAAAAACATCTTGTGAACATATTGTTGATCAAGCTTCAAGTACTATTGGTTTTAACGCCGAGCTTCAGGATCTTGCGTCTCGTATAAAGTTTATGGAAAGTCAGCTTGGGTATGAAAACGTGGATGTTATCGCGCTTAAGAAAAACTACATTCTTTTACAGATAAAAGATTACCTTTTGAGTAAAGAGTATCATGATCGATGTAAACAAAATACAGTTTCTATACTGTATTTCCACGGATATGATTGTAAAGATTGTATTAATCAATCAATCATACTTGATAAAATCGTGAGTGATTATCCTGAGATACGAGTGTACTATTTTGATCTCACAACATACACTCCAGCACTTGCTACTCTTGCTTCAGTCTTTAAGGTTATTAAAACACCGACTCTTGTTATAAATGACAAGGTTTATACAGGTTTCCAGGATTTACAAAAAGTTGAGTCATATATTCCAGAGATTAAAAAGTGGAAAAAAGATAAAGAAAAAATAAAAAACACAGCAACATCAACTGCTACTTCAACTAAGAAAAAATAACAGCTATGAAAAGAGATCAATTAAAAGACGGGCATCTACATCCTATAACCCAAGCTATTCAACAGTTTGTTGATATATTCTCTGAGATAGGCTTTTCGCTATACAATGGCCCAGAGATAGATACAGAGTGGAAGATTTTTGATGCCCTACGTGTCGCAAAAGATCACCCTGCTCGAGATGCTCAAGATACGTTCTGGCTTCCTCCTTCATATAATAGAGGCGGTGAAAAGATTCTTCCGCGAACACATACATCAAATGCACAGATTATTTGTATGAATGATGTAAATAAACCGCTACCTATACGTATTATCTCTGCAGGAAAAGTTTTTCGAAATGAAGCGACTGATGCAACTCATGAGGCAGAGTTTCATCAACTTGAAGGGGTATGTGTAGATAAAGATGTGTCAATGGCTGATTTAAAAAACACACTCACATATGTGTTTAAAAAGTTTTTCAATGATGAAAATCTACAATTGCGTTTCAGGGCAAGTTATTTTCCATTTACTAAACCAGGTGTAGAAGTAGATATCTTATGGAAAGATCGATGGCTTGAAGTATGTGGTGCAGGGCTCACTCATGAAGAGGTTCGGCAACATGGTCTAAGTGGACGTATGTCCGCAGAGGAAATAAAACAATATAGCGGCTTTGCGTTTGGTATGGGTCTTGAACGTTTGGTTATGCTTAAATACGGCATTGATGATATTCGTGACATGTCGAGCGGTGATATTAGATTTAGTAGATGGTTTTAATTTTTAAAATATATGTTGATCTCACACAACTGGCTTAAAGGCTATTATACAAATAAAGAATTAGTACCTACTCCTGATAAAGTTGCAGAGCTTTTCACAATGCGGGCATTTGAGGTGGAGAGCATGGAAGAAAAAGATGGAGATACTATATATGATATCAAGCTGACTGCTGATCGAGCCCCTTATGCTTATGCACTTAGATATGTAGCACTCGAGCTAGCACTTCTTGTTCCCGAACTCATTCTTTCCCCAGAAGTCTACAATCTATATACTGCAGACATTGCAGTTGATGATATTGCATATACAACAGATACAAATCTTGTAGATGCAGAAGTTAAAGACGATTGTCAGATGTATTCGCTTACAAAGATAGAAGGTGTTGCAAATAGTACAAGTCCGGATTGGGTAAAAATGGGCATCGAGACACTTGGACAACAAAGTCGAGGTGTTGTTGTTGATCTGACAAACTTTGTTATGTTCGACAGTGGTCAGCCACTTCATGCATTTGATGCAGATAAAGTAGAAGGGCAGATACATGTAGGAAAAAGTCTAGAAGCGGAAAAGATAACAATACTCGGCGGAAAAGAGATCGCTCTTCCTACAGGAACTCTTGTTATACGAGATGATAAAGATATACTCGCTATCGCTGGAGTCAAGGGTGGTGTCAAGGCGGAAGTAGATGCAAATACTAAAAACATATATCTTGAGTCAGCTCATTTTAATTCTGTAAAAGTAAGACGAACTGCTCGAGGTCTAAATCTTTTAAATGATTCTTCAAAACGATTTGAACAAAATTTAACAGCTGAACGATTTTTGGTTGGACAGCAAACTTTTCTACATATGATCAAGTATGTTTTTCCTGATGCAAAAGTCGGAGAGCTCAAAGTATCATCAGATATAGAAACACTTCTTGATGCAACCAAATTGACAAAGATAATAGTAGATATCACATCTGCATCTGTCGCTATAAACAAAGAAGACGATAGAGTTCCTGCACTACTGCGAGAATTTATAGAAAACATATTGCCTAAAACTGGTGCAAAAATAGAAAAGAAAGATGAGAATACATATATAGTAACCGCTCCGCACTATCGTTCTGATCTTGTTTCTCAAGCAGATGTTGTTGATGAGTTTTTGCGAAATAAAGGATATGACTTTTTAGAATACAAAGAACCTGCTAAACATAAAGTAGAGGGTCTTGAGAATCCTATGGATAAACTTGAGGCGGTCATTCGAGATTATTTTATACACGCAGGATTTGACGAAGTAAAACTACATACGTTGGTTGATAATAAAGAGCAATCTGATGCAGTTCTTCTTGATAACGCCTTAACTTCTGAGAGAAATAGTTTGAGAGGGAATCTGTCAACAAACATGTCAAGAGTTTTGGAACAAAACTTGAAGCACCTAGATCTGGTCTCAGAAGATAGAACAGTATATAGAGATCAAGATAAGGTAAAGTTGTTTGAGATTGGAAAAGTTTTTGAAACTAAAGGTGATGATGTTGTGGAGAAAAATCATCTTGTGTTTGGTGTGGCTATGGTTAAGTGGCCAAAAGGGCAGAGTACAGAAAATTTTCTACATGACAGATTAATCGAGTTAGATGCAGAGCTGAGAGTTGATTCAAAAGAATTAATTAAGAAAAATAAAGATTGTTTTGAAATAGATTTAGATTTATTAATGTCACTTATTCATCCAAAACAGTTTGAAGAACGTTTAGGTAGTATTTTAAGATATCAATCTCCAGCAAAAATAAATTACAAAAAAGCCTCAGTTTACCCAGCCATGTCACGAGACATTGCTTTCTTCGGATCAAATGATCAAACAGAAGTTGCTGAATTTATAAAAGCTCAAGTTGTAAAATGTCCGCTCATAGAAAATCATTTCTGTTTCGATATTTTCTCAAAAGAAGATAAAACCTCATATGCATATCGGTTTGTATTTCAATCATACGAAAAAACTCTAACAGAAGAAGGGGTGAGTGTGTTTATGAATGAGATTGCTGAAGCTGTAAAAGAGAAGGGGTGGGCAGTGAGATAGGTTTTATAAATTATTTAAACCTAGTGAGAATATTATCGCACAGCCTCCAATGCCTATAATAGCAACAACAAATAGTGTGAGAATTATATTTGCAATGATATTGCCAGGACGATCGGGTAGACGAGGGAATTGAGAAGGATTTATTTCTGTTAGTCTATTTCTTATTTTTTGTATTTTACGAGCATACATACTTCCTATTAGACTACCAAATAGATATACAGTAAAACCAATATTAAATAATGATGCGCCTAATTTAAAAGGTCCATTAAAATGCAAAACTCCTCCTAAAAGCATTAGTCCTAAGGCTAAAGAGTTTATTTTCTGAAAAAATGCATATTTTTTCTCCAAATACTTGAGTTGATTTTGCAGATCTAATGTTGAATTTGTATCCATATATACTATGTTATCAAATAAAAAACTTTTAACCTAAAACAGAACCCCAACCAAAGAAGGCAAAGCATCCTCCAACACCGATAATTGCTAAGGTTAATAATACTAAAAAAATAGTTCCGAGTACTCCTGCCACACCACGGTGGTATGGTTTAAATCCGGAAGGATTTATAGAGGCTAGTTTATTTTGTAATAAATGCGCAGTTGAATTTTTCGAAGATATTTGTATAGAGCCTACTAGAAATAATACCAGTCCAAGAGTGAGGGGGATAAGTCCAACAATCAACGCACTTTCTTTATCAACCAATAAACTGCAAAGTCCTGCGCCAACAAGCATAAAGAAAAGACCTGCAAGCATAACCCTGTTTGCACTTTGTTTTTTCTGAGTAACTAGATTTAGTTTCTTTTGAAGATCTTGTGTTTGAGATGTATTTAAATTTGGTTCTATTTCCATATAGTAAAAGTTTAGCAAATAAAAAGTCGCCGGACCAGGTAAACTGGTCCGGCGATTCGTTGATGAGGTAGACGGTTGCACTAAAGCATCAAATCCGACAGACCGTTATAGAACTCACAAAACGAGTCCAAACGACCATCTTCTCCCATGACGGCTGTACAACATCTGTCTGTACGGTTACAGCTCCAGTTGTGGGCCGGACCACCAAATGTCATGAAGGGTTTTATCGATAGTCTGAACGCTTGAAGCGCATCCTCCATACTTACATGCATCGATCCGGCTTCGGTAGTCTCGCAACCGCAGAGGTGAACATCTTCTTGGTCGTAATTTATCCTGTCGGCCAAGAATGATGTTAGGGGCAAGCGCTCAGCAAGAGGCATGTCTCTGACCATACAGGTTACAGTCTTCCGATTTATCCAACCAATATGTTGACAGTTTGGATCTCCGCAAGGGAGCGGGAATATGCTGTTTTCATCCAGCACGCCATTCGCCTGATGAATCAGGTGGTTTATGACGTGTCCGGAGTCTACAAGTGCGGAGAATTCTCCGTCAATTCTTCCTCCGCCGAAACGAGGCTGGTAGTTGACCCCTTTGACCACTGGGCATGACATGCCCAACAGGGCCACTTTCCACAAGTCGCAAAGGTTTTCGTGTACCACTGTCATGGCTAGTGTGGTGGACACACCTGTGGTCGGTAATTTTTCCAGGACTCTGAGTTCGTGGGTATGGAAGTTGCCCCCGGCAAGCACGCCTTGTGCCGGCGTTGATGGTCCGTTGAATTTGAGGTAGATGTGCACTTTGCGAAGATTCGCGATGGCTTTTAACTGTTCCGCAAAGTTGGCGTCCAACAACTTTGTTCCGTTGGTGTTGACCATCACCACGTGGATGTCTGGATTTTCCTGACACCATGTGAGTATGTCAAAGAATTGAGGATGAAGAGTTGGTTCACCTCCAGACAGCTGGAGGATTTCGATATAACCCCTCTTGTTTAGCAGTTTTTGAATCCTCGACTTTACTTCGTCTAAGGGAATAAAGGTGACATCGCCACCTCCTGCTTTGGGCGAAGCGGCCAAACATGTGGGACAACTCCAGTTGCAGGAACGCACTATCTCCAACAAGACAACGCAAGGGCTGAGTTTGTCGAAGTGGTCACCTTGTCCAACTTGCGGATCTTCCATAGTGGCATTTTTGCCAAGTGTAGATACTGCTGCATCGTCGCTGGACCTGCAGGCACAGGTTGCTCCGCAGGCTCCATCAGTAGGCTCTGCTTTGTAGAAAAAACGAGCGTCTGACATGACAATCGTTTGTGCGATGTGTTGGCATGCTGTGCAGGCAAATTGCATACGGATACGCTCTGGTTGTCTGTCTTCAAAAACCCCGCTGTACATGTAGCGAGAGGGTCCAAGAGGATCTTTTTCTTCAGATGCTGGGACTTTGACCCAGGTGGCAGATGTGCGCACCCTGCAGTTCGGACATACGGTAAAACCGCGAGAAATGATAGGGTAAGTTTGCATGGTAGTGGTGATTGTTAAAGTTCTTGTTGTTTCGGTAGCAAACCTAGCCTATCACACCTACACCTTCCTCATCAATCGAAGCAGACTTACTCCGTACCCTAAAACTACTATCGCACTTGTCCACTGAATAGCAGTTAATCCTCCAATGAGTGGATGTACTGGTTTAATAAATTCAACAAAAAATCTAAAACCAAAATATCCTACAGCAAAAAGTCTAAAAAATATTCCACTACCTACCAGATCACTTCTTTTTTTCATAAATAAACTTAGGCCAATCCATAAAAAGCCAACAACAAGTATTTCGTATAAAGATGTTGGATGTCGAAGTAGTCCATCTCCTTGATCCATGGCCCAAGGAAGAGAAGAAACAAGGCCAACAGTTTGATCTCTTACACCAACAAGAAAACAGCCAATGCGTCCGATAATTACACCAAGGGCAATCGGTCCAACCATAATGTCTCCGACAGAAGTTTTAATTTTTAAAAACTTTTTTACAATCTCTATTCCTAGTATTCCTCCGGCAATACCACCAGCAACAGTCTTAACCGCATAATAGTACATCCAATGTGGAGGATTGAAAAATAATTCAGGACGCTCAAGCGCTGCTATAAGTCGGGAACCTATAAGTGCTCCAGCTGCAGCACCAATAAGAAGGATGGTTTTTTGTGATACGGATGATTCACTTGAATTCACTTTTTTATAGATACGAGAATAATACCAAGCGGGAATAAGTAGAGAAAAAGTATCTGTTAAAAAATGAACCCATAATGGAGCATGGCCGGGGGTAAATAACATAATAATATTATTGCATTTGAGTTTTAATTAATCTAGGCAATCCGTTAAGGGTTAAATTTATGTTATAATCTAAAAATGGATTCAGAAAGATTAGCTGAAAAGATAGATAGAGCAGAAAACTCACTTCCTCAGACAAAAGAAGATGTGCTTGGTTTTATACACCGACGTGTGCATCGACTTGAACAACTTGGTGGAGAAAAAGCAGTTGAGGCGGTTATTAAAAAATTAGATCAAAAATTTGATTGTAGGAAAACTCCTGAAGGTTTTCAATATATACATGATGGAGAGGTTAGATATGAGATAAAGGGTGAGATTCTTTCTTTTAAAGATATACAGAGAAATCCTGAGGTTGATAGTGCCACCAGTCTTCTTTGGGATAGAATAAAGGGTCTTAAACAACATATGGAAAATATTGTTTTTATAAAAAATCCAGTTATAGTTTTTCCTGGACAGGAGATTAGTATTTCTGACCATGACTACAAGTCAACATACATATTTTATGAAATCAATGATTTAAATTATCAACAACATGATAAAGCCTTAAGTTTGTATGTAGATACTGCTCATGTTGCAAAGGCAGATATAAATGAAGATTATGTGTTAATAAGCCTTCCAACTGCTGTAGACAGTATTTTAAATCTATTCATGATACTACATGAAATAGGTCACTCACGTATTACGGATCAAGATTCTTCAACTTTTAGTTCTGCTGAAGTCCGACCGATCTATGGAAAGGTTCAGCGTGGAGAAAATGTAAATCCGGCAGAGGCTGGTGTAGTTCTTGAACATGAAAGATTAGCGAATGATTTTGCAAAACGTGTAATCGCGGGAGAATTCTATGATCTGGTCAGTGAAGAAGATCTTATGTGTTTAGAAGCTTACAATGAAAGTAGTTACGCACAAGGGTTGTATTCGCAATTATCTGCGTAAATATATCATAGGCAGAGTGTAGTGCACGTACTTTTGTGATATTATCAGACTATGAATATTTTATATAAATATCTGTATCTATTACTATTAATACCCAGCGTTATTTTCGCCCAAACAACCATCCCTGATCCAAACGCGCCGATGCGTCTTGATGGTTTTCAGAATCCGTTTGCACAGGCAGATGGAACGGTAAATTGTTTTGACTACTATTCATTTGGTAGTGTTCAAGCAGAATTTACTCCATCAGTTACACAAGTTGTTGCCGGTACAAAGATAACTTTCAAAGGATTGCTTCATAATAAAAATCAGTATCCTGTTGTAAATGGATCTTTTATTGTTAAAATCTTCAAGACAAATGAATCTTCAGAAAAAAATATTTTTGGACCAGATGTTGTTGATGAGTTTATTGTAAAAAAAGATGTGTCCCTAAACGCAAGTAGTGCGGTACCTATTTCATTTGATTGGAAAGTTCCTAGTCATGCACCGTCGGGCACATACAAGGCTGTAGCTTTTTTTACAGTTGCAGATAAATTTAACCTACTAGGGCTTACCTTTACTGATGATGTGATAGGTAATTCTGCAAACTTCGCCGTCTTGGGAGAAAATTCAGATTTTATTGGTTTTAATAAAACAAAAGTATTTGTTGACGGTAATCAATATTTTTTTGCCGCATATCCTCCAAGAGTTAGCGGAACATCAAGTATCCCTGTTGAGGCTGAATTGCAAAATCCAACATCACAGATAAAAAGAGTTAAGGTCTTGTGGGAAGTTTACTCGTGGGATGCTCAATCTGAAAAAAACTTTTTGACGAGTTCGACTACCTTTGTAACGCTGCAACCAAAATCAAGTCTTAAAACTTCAATGGCTGTTTGGCATACAGAAAAACCTGTATATTATGTACGAGCAACAGCTTTGTATGAAGATAGTAAGTCTATTTTAGGAGTTCGTTTTGTTCGTAGAGATATAAATGATGCTCGTATCAACTTTCCATCAGTACAATCATTTCCTCTAAAAAAGGGTGAGAAAAACGGTTTATTTTCTTGCTTACACTCTATAAGTGATACTGCAGAAGCTCCTTCAGGAACACTTAAACTTACTCTCACAGATTTGAAGGACAACGTTATTCATAAATATGAGTACTCAGGTGTTATTACGGGTAATATGATGGGCGTTCAGGAAGCGTTCACTCCTGAAAAAGATTTTGATAATGTCAAATTAAAAGCAGAGCTTATTTCAAATGGAAAAACTGTTGATTCTTCCGAGCTTATATATATGTGTGAAAATATAAATCCAAAAGATTGTAAATCAAATACTAAAACAATCGCGCTCATAGCAGTTGTCCTGTTTGCGATTATTGCGGCATTTATCTTTAGAAAAAAATATAAAAAAGAAATAATCACAATATTCCTGTGTTCTATCTTCTTTGGTCCTCACATGACTTTTGCAAAAGATGTTCAGTGGAATCAGACAGTAAACAGAGGTTTCTCTTATTATTTTGATAGCACTGCGACTCCGGATATCACTACACCTTTTTGGCATATCGGTTTATTGTCTCCAAACATTACAGTAAGATATTCTGCTCAAGTTACAAATGCTGACACGGGTGCAGTTATTGCTGATGGATCAAATGTATCTCCTGGAACAAAATTAAATTTTACATTTTCTCCACATACATCATCTGATATCTATTGGTTTGGTACAGGATTTTCAACCGATAGCCCATATGGAGAATGGGGATCTATAACAACTCCTCCCGCCATCACTTGTCAGACAAAAGATTTTGTAAATTACGATACATCTCCACCTCCACTAAACTTTGCAATTTATATTCCTCTTGTTATAGCTCCGCCAACGAAAAGTCTTACTAACACATCTGGAATGACTTGTGTTGATTTGAACTCAACAACAAAGCAGTGCACAGTTACTGGAACAGGCGCATTAAATCCTACATTTCAATTTGATCAAACATCAGGAAAGTTTTTCTATAGACTAAAAGGAACAAATTATTATGGAGGTCGATGTATAGGAACAAATGTTCCCATGGAAGTCATAACATCGACAACAGGTCATGAACCGTATACTTTGTCAGTACCTGGACAAAGTATTACATACAACCTTGTCAGTGTTTCTAACTCACAACCTCCAACTGCACCAGTTATAACTGGTCCTACAACGGGATATGTAAATGAAGTTTATACATTTAATTTCAAATCAACTGACCCTGATAACGATCAGGTTAGATACGGAATAGATTGGTCTGGAGGAAACACTGTAAATGAATGGGTTCCCGGATCTGGCTATGTTCCCGATGAGACTGATCAAACTTCTACAAAAAGTTGGACGACTCCAGGAACGTACACTTTCAAAATCAAAGCTCAAGATAATCAAGGTGCCGATTCTGGATGGACTACACATACAATAGTCATAAGTAATAACCCAGACCACTGTACCAACATCTCCGGCTCTCAAGCATCAGCGCTCTTCCAAGCTCATGGTAGAGACTACTTCCAATCACTAGATGATGGTAAACTCTACTTTGTCCCATCAAGTGCATCTTCACCACAGGTTTGTGCAGTAGACATGTGTGCAGATACATCAGCGATAGAAGAGGATATACCAGCAGGCTATGTATGGAACCCGTCAGGTGTAACAGCATATCAACAATACTCATGTGTGCTTGATACACCAGAGGTATGCTCATGTTCAGGTAGAACATACAATTGTTCTGATAATGGCGTGCAAACATCATCAACTCCAAATGCACCTCAATGTGCACTAACTGCATCATGTTCATACGCACAGCCAACAGGAAACCAGGTGACATTTAACTACACCGCAACAAATGTGCTAGGCTCACTCATCAATGGAGGGTCTCAAGCGTTTACAATACCGACAACAGGACAAGGAACGATATCAGACAGTAGAGTATTGAGTAATACAGGTGATGGGCAAACATCAACGGCGGCGTGTTCGTATAACTACGTAAGTACTGATCCTAAGATTGTGAGTTTTGTTGCGTCAAAAGTTGTAGCACAAGGTTCTCAATGTACCTTTACATGGCAAACAGCAGATATGACAGCTTGCACTCTTAGTGGTGAAAGTGTTAGCTTAACAGGAAACAGGTCATATTCAACCAGTGCGGGCAAGAACATAACCAAAACACTGTCTTGTACAACCAACGAACAAGTTCCTCAAACTGTAGCTATGACCAGAACATGCTTTGTGAAGCCGGAGGTGGAGGAGAGGTAGGATAAAACAATGATTATGCCTATATAGCTAGGTAGCACAGCGTTGATATAGTTGGTATAATAAGAGACATTATGGCAGACAAACCAGCAAAGAAATCAACCTATGACGCGAGCGCTATTCAAGTTCTCGAAGGTCTAGAACCAGTACGAAAACGACCAGGTATGTACATTGGTACAACAGGTCCAGACGGTTTACATCATTTGATTAACGAGATTTTTGATAACTCTCGTGATGAAGCTATGGGAGGTCATGCTGATCGTATAGAGGTTGCTCTTCTTCCACACGGTTATGTGCGAGTTGTTGATAATGGTCGAGGTATTCCAACAGGTATACATCCAAAAACAAAAGTATCTGCACTCGAAACTACTATGACCGTTCTTCATGCTGGAGGTAAGTTTGGTGGAGAGGGATATAAAGTATCTGGAGGTTTGCACGGTGTAGGTGCGTCTGTAGTAAACGCGCTGTCTGTTCATACTTCTGTTACTGTACACCAAGATGGTGGAAAATTTTTTCAAGAGTACGAGATAGGAAAACCAAAAGCCTCTGTTAAAAAGATAGGTACTTCAAAAGTTCATGGAACAATAGTGATGTGGAAAGCTGATGATACTATCTTTAAAGATGGTATTAATTATGATTGGAACAGAATCACATCATATTTACGACAACAGGCATACCTGCTCAAAGGTTTAAAGATTCACGTGGTTGATCTTCGGGAAAATGAGATGTCAGAAAAAGAGATGTTTAAGCTAACATCAGAATGCATATATCTGTATGATGAAGGTCTTGTTTCTCCATCAATGAGTTATTATTTCGAAGGAGGGCTTCGATCAATGGTTGTGTTTTACAATCAACATCAAAAACCAATTCATAAAAATATCTTCTATGTTGATAAAGAATATACATCAAGTGATAAAGGTGTAGAAGGAAAAAGTGTGATGGTTGAGATAGCTTTGCAGTATGTTGATGATATAAATATCAAACTTGTTCCATTTGCCAACAACATTTATAACCCAGAACACGGAACACATGTTACAGGTTTTAAAACTGCACTTACTCGAACTCTTAATACCTATGGAAAGAAAAATAATCTCATAAAAGATGATGAATCATTTACAGGAGATGATGTTCTTGAGGGTATATGTGCTGTTGTCTCTGTAAAACTACAAGAGATTCAGTTTGAAGGACAGACAAAAGCAAAACTTGGTTCTACAGAAGCTCAATCTGCGACAAGTTCTGTATTCGGTGAAGCATTTGCAGAATTTCTAGAAGAACATCCTGAAGAAGCAAAGGCAATCATTGCCAAAGTTGTGATGGCTGTACGAGCTCGAAAAGCTGCTAAAGCTGCTAAGGATTCTATTCTTCGAAAAGGAGCACTTGAAGGCATGACGCTTCCAGGAAAACTTTCTGACTGTCAGAGTAGAAAAGCTGAGGAGTCTGAGTTGTTTATCGTAGAGGGAGACTCTGCTGGAGGTACGGCTGTTGCTGGGCGAGATCGAAAAACACAAGCAGTGTTACCACTTCGAGGAAAAATTTTGAACATCGAACGTGCACGTCTTGATAAGATACTGGCATCAGAGCAGGTTCGAAACTTGGTTGTAGCACTTGGAACAGCGATCGGTGATGTGTTTGATATTACAAAACTTCGATATCACAAAGTGATTATTGCAACCGATGCCGATGTTGACGGTGCTCATATTCGAACACTTATACTTACACTTTTGTATAGATATTTTAAACCATTGATCGAAGGTGGTTATATATACATTGCACAACCCCCTCTATATAAGATAAAGTATGGAAAAGAGTTGGTGTACGCATATTCAGATGATGAGAAAAATACATTTCTAAAAAGTATCGGTTTTGAAGGTTTAGATGTAAAAGATCCTGTTGAAGGTGAAGAGGGGGAAGAGTCTGCTGAGGTGACAGAGGAGTCAGATGAAGATGATGGAAAAGATGATGGTAAAACTCGAACAAAGAAACCTTTCATACAACGATACAAAGGTTTGGGAGAGATGAATGCTGAAGAGCTAGGTGAGACAACTATGGATGCTAAAAAACGAGTTCTAAAACAGGTTCGTATTGATGATATTGTTGAGACAGATAGAGTTATAGACGTACTCATGGGAACAGATGTTGTTTCTCGAAAAAGCTTTATACAAACAAACGCTAAGAACGCTCATCTCGATATCTAAAAAGGCGGGTAGGGGTATGTGGATAACTTGTCATTTAGTTGACAGGTTATCTTTATGTTGTATACTTAAGTCAGTGCCATATTCGCGCACCTTGAAATATTGTCGTCTGTAAAGCGACCTTCAGGGTGTTAGATGTGGTCTCCAATTCAACTTATGAACTCAACATCAGCAGCGGTTTTCCGTCTTGTTGTTTTGGTCTTGATGATCCTGTTCACAGCAGGGGCCTCAAAGGCTGAGACCTACAAAGCGGTTGTTACCGATTTTAGCTTGAGTTTTAATCCGCCGGATCCTCTAGATCCATTCAAGAACTCAAGTTCTAACCTGCACATGACGGACATGTCGCAGGTTTCGGCCGAAACGACGGTGTACTTCTCCGTTCGTTTTCGGTTTCTCGGGGATACTTCGGGCCAGTGGCTCTCTGTGAGTCAGCCGAACTTTCCCGGCAGTAACTCCTTCACGATGATGGGTCAGAAGGAGCAGGGTGGTGGTGTACGCTACCCAAACGGTCTCGGAGGTGCTCAAAACATCTCTATTGCGGGTTCGGTCTACACTGGCTACGACTATCCGAAGAATCCAAATCCTACAACAGGTGGGGCGTGGATCTACGGCAAAGACGTCGCGGGGAATATCGTCACCCCAACCGGGAGTCCGATCAAGGATCCTGGTGCCGTGCCGTTCAATGGCGGGGCCTATATGGTCAACTC
The DNA here is from genome assembly GCA_964450605.1 of uncultured Candidatus Saccharibacteria bacterium. Taxonomy (GTDB): domain Bacteria; phylum Patescibacteriota; class Minisyncoccia; order Phycocordibacterales; family CAIZLB01; genus CAIZLB01. The sequence continues at coordinate 66,971 of CAYVEK010000001.1, forward strand.
TAACCCCAATCTTCGGGTATACGAGTTTTCCGTTATCGGAGCCCGTCGGAAGTTCGGCTCGTCGTTTGTGTCAGGGGTTAATAACCTCAGGGCTCAAGCCGCCCTGACCGGCGCTAAGTTCAACCTCTTTGTTGACGTGACAAGCAGTATTGGGGTCGACTCGGTACTAGGCCCGACAGAAGGGTGCAAGTGCTATCTTCAGTATCCTGAGTGGTTGCGCTTCCCAACGATCTATGTCGGCGATCAGTTTGGTCCGGTCAAACTCGACCTTCAAATACTGTCGGTTGGAAATTTCCTGATCAAAAATGGTCGCTTGTCGACCATGATCCTGCAAAGGTCGGGAGATCTTCGTAACTGGTACACAGTACCAGCGGTCGATTACTCGATCTCAAATCTGGTCAACGGCGACACCGCCCTGACCATGATCGGATTAGGAAGTCAAACCACTCACCTGTCCATCCCTCCGCAGGACGGGCCAAACTGCTTCTACCGCCTCGCGTACCCATAACGCGCGGGGCACAGCCACAGACGACACCTACACGGAACACCGCCCCAACTGGCGCGGTGTTGCAGAAAAACGAAACCGCCGGGGTCCTTCATTGGATCCCCGGCGGGTTTTTTCGTTTAGATTTTAAATCTAGTTTATATAGATACCTACTGTCTGTGAGTTATCACTTTCATTTGATTCACTTACGTTGTTGTATGAATCGAGTTGTATTGAGAGTGTTTGATTTCCTCGTATAAGATCTGTCAGATCAAAATATACGATTTGTTCTCCACCTGCTTGTATAGGTCCGTTTGATGAAGAGAACTCTCGATATCCACTTCCGATATTTTGTACTCCAAGACGTGTGGTCCATGAGTTGTTAAAATATCCTCCAGTGTTTCGAACTCGTACTCGCACAGAAACTCGTTCACCGTATGGTATAGAAGTACTCTGGTAAAATGATCCACCGATCATTCGTCCAACTTCCACACTTGATATCATCAAGTTAGGGTTTCCGTTGTTATAGTCGTAGTTGTAAGAGTTTCCACAGTTATACCATCCGTAGATGTGACTGTAACACTGGTTTTGATACGGATAGTAGTTGTTGTAGTTGTTATTATTGTATCCGTTACAGTATCTATTTCCGTATGAGTCTGTATAACATCCAGAATCGTATGGATAATTGTAGTTATTGTTATAGTTTGTATTTCGAATATTTCTTAGCTCAACATTTAACACGTTGTCAGATTCATTTGTTTCTCGTATAGAGTTTTCTGGATCTGCTTGTATCTGCACGACAGGTGTACCTCTTGAAGTATCTATTCCTGTAAATCGAGCTTCCGCTGTATATGAACTTTCACCTGGAATAGTTGAAAGATTTGTCATATTTTTAAGTCTGTCATTTGTATCTATGGCAGGCATTGTAACTCGAAGAGTCCATGGGCCCGTAGCTCCAGCTTCTTCATTTAAGATTTTGAATCGAACAGACACTGTATCATTTGTATTAAATGTATTTGTCTGAACAAATTGACCTGTACTATCTATAATACCAACTGATGAAAGAGTTAGTTTTATATTTTTACTTAGTGGTACATATGTCGGTGTAGTTGTTCTAGGTAAGACATAAGATGTGTAATCTGTCTCGTATACATACTTAACAGGGGTTACAGTTTTCTTTGTTGTTGTTTTTACAGTAGATGTGTTTACTTTATTTGGATTTGTTACCTGTGCGGGAGTGTTTACATATGTTGTATCTACATCATCTGCTTTTGTGTCAGTTGAGTTGTTAGAGTTATCTGGTTGAATAACAACACCATTCAAACCATTTGCAGTTGGTGCAACTGGCTGGGAAGTGGTTGTATCAGCAGACTTGTTTGCAGTTTTTTCGTCGGTTAAACCTCCGATAGAAACTGTTGCAGAGGCCAGGTTATTTATAGCTTTAGGTATAAGATTAAAAATCTTCATACTAATGAATACCAAAAGTATAACCAAGATCAAAATAAGGCCTACTCGTAGAATTGTTCGTAAAATATTCATAATGCTTGTATTATATAGCTTTTTTAACTGTTTGTCAAGTTATACAAAGTGCTATAATACCCCCGTAGAAAAGACACCTATGGCAACAGAAATATTCAGCGCTGACGAGAAAAAATTCATTAAAAAGCTTATAAAATGGGGCTTAATTATTGTTGTAGCCATAGCCGTACTTTCTGGTCTGTCTCAGGTAATAAATGTCTATCAAACAGAAGGTTCTGCAGGGTTAAAAAGACTTGTTACAGACGGAGAAGACCTTGCAACGCTTCAAGCTGTAAATGGCGGTAAAAAGGTAGAGTCTATAGTAGGTATTCAGTCAAATACAGGAGAACTTCCATTGTCCATAGAAGTTCCATCACTAGGTATTCAATCAAATATACAATCACCAGTAGTTCAAACTGTAAAAGTGCTAGATGACGCTCTTAATAGAGGTCCTGTATACTATCAAGGATCCGGAACACCGGGTGAAAGAAATATGCTTGTGTTTGGTCACAGTACCGGCTTTAGTATTGTTCGAAATAAAGCATATCAAGTATTTAATAATATAAAGAAAGCTCAGGTGGGTTCATACATATATATAAGGACGACAAGCGGTGTTCATACATACAAAACGGTAAATGTACGTCGAGCCAGCAAGTACAGTACGTGGGTTGATTTTAATAGCTCAAAACCTATGTTGACATTAGCCACATGTGATAGCTTTGGTAAGGCTTCCGACCGTTGGGTACTCGAGGCAGAGTATATAGGTTTTGAGAAACGATAAGTTCTTGCCTTAAAATCCTTATCGTGCTATATTATTTCTCATGTTAACAATACGACTACAGAGAGTTGGACGAAAGAACGACTCATCATACCGATTGGTTGTAATCAATTCAAAATATGCCGCAAAAAGTGGTAAGGCTATTGCAATACTTGGTTCAGCTGATTTTCGAAAAAAAGCTATTCTTGGAGAGTCTTTAAAGGCAGACAAGATAAAAGATTATATTTCTAAAGGGGCAACAGTTTCTGATACAGTGCACAACTTACTTGTTGATGCTGGTATCGTAAAAGGAAAAAAGATCAATGTTCTTCCTAAAAAAGCTCCTATCAAAAAAGAGCAGACAGCATAGTTGCTTGTAATAAATATTTTGTAAAAAACTTTATCCGGTTGCACTATCGGATAAAGTTTTTTACAATTAGAGTATTACAAATAAAAACACGAATAAACACATATGACACTAGAAGAAGCAGATGTAGCATTTCTAACATTTATCATCAAGTCAATGGTTGACAATCAGGATGCAGTAAAAGTAACACGAACAGTAGATGAGATGGGTGTGCTTTTGAATCTTGTAGTTGATAAGGCTGATATGGGAAAAGTGATTGGAAGAGATGGTTCAACAGCAAAAGCAATTCGAACTATACTTCGTGTGTTTGGTATGAAAAATAATGCACGAGTTAATCTAAAAATTAACGAGCCTGCAGAATAAAGTTATACACATATAACGTAAAATACTGTTGACATCACTGTTGGCATAAAAGTATACTATAAATGTTCTTTGCGAACTCGAAAATATCCGCCAAAAAGCGGGTATTTTTGTTTGTGAATATGTGCTATATTCAAGTCACATGTTTCAAAAGATTTTTCAGAAATTCATACAAAGCAGAAAGGGTGGAAAAGCTGGTCCCGGCATCGGTATTGATCTTGGTACAACAAACACACTCGTATATATAGAAGATAGGGGTGTGGTTATCGACGAACCATCAGTTGTTGCTTTAAATCAAAAAACAAATCAGGTGGTTGCTGTAGGAAATCAGGCTAAGATTATGCTCGGTAAAACTCCCGGACACATAGCTGCAATACGGCCGCTGGTTGACGGTGTTATCTCTGACTTTGAAGTTACTGAAGAGATGCTTGCATATATATTAAGAAAGACTATGGAAGTTCTTAAAGCATCTTCGATACCTCGTGTTGTTATTGGTGTACCATTTGGAGTTACAAACGTGGAACGACGAGCTGTTCGTGATGCAGCTGCAAGTGCTGGAGCTAAAGAAATATATATCATCGAAGAACCTATGGCTGCCGCTGTTGGAGTAGGTCTTCCTATAAAAGAAGCGCGAGGGAGTATGATTGTTGATATTGGTGGAGGTACTACAGATATCGCCGTGATATCTCTTGGAGGAATAGTTCGGGGTAAAAACTTAAAAGTAGCAGGTGATAGATTTAATACTGATATTATTTCGTATATTAGAAATGAATTTAAACTTTTGATAGGAGAAAAAACTGCTGAGCAGATAAAGATAGAACTATCAAATGTAATGCCTGGAAACCCTCCTGCAGAAGCTGCTGTGCGTGGTCGTGATCTTGTAACTGGTTTGCCTAAAGAAATATTTGTAACAGAAGAAGATATACATGACGCGATACATTTATCAGCCGACTCATTGTTTGAAGCTGTTAAAGAAGTTCTTGAGTCAACTCCACCAGAGATACTTGCAGATATTATGACAAATGGTATTTATCTATCTGGAGGAGGTGCTTTGATCAAGAATCTCGATGCCGCATTTACGGAATATTTAGGTATCAAGGTTAAGGTTGCTCACGACCCTCTAACGGCTGTTGCTCGAGGTGCTGGTATGATCGCTGGCGATATGGATACATATCGTGATTTAATAATAGAAAATGAAGATGAACTTCCTATCAGGCGTTAAATCAAAATCAGTCTTAGGGCGAAAGCTTTCGAATCGATATTTATCGAGAGATGCTTTTACATCTACAAATAGAGCAGGCGGTAGAGGTGTTAGACGATTGGGAAGTGTGTTCAAGACACGAAGGAGTCTGTTCGAGGTGAAGTTTACGGTAATGAAAGTATTGCTGCTAGTTTTTGTTTTTATTTTACTTATTTATACAATACCAACATTTCGATATATGATTCATGGTCAACTTGTCCAATACATGTTAACCGATGATCAAAAGGCTGTGTATGCCGAAAAACGAGAAGGTGAGTTTTTTGTCGCTCCAAAGTATGGAGCAACCGATGCTTTTATTATGAAGGTTGATGAAGCTTCGGTTTATGAAGGTAATGATATAGTTTCTGATGCACTTGAAGATTATCCAGTCGGTTCTCTTGTGAAAGATGGTGATTCAGTATATATAAAACTATTTTCTGATCCAGAGTTTAAAAATAACTTTTTTATAAAAGTTAAAGAAAAAACTCAAAAGTCTATTGTTGCAGAAACAGAAAATGCATCTTCTTCACCTGCCACTACAACGGAGGTGGTGCAAGTTGAGCACACATCTTTTCAGTCAACTGTGTTCACAGGATCTGGTTATGGAGAGTTGGTGGCAAAATTGCCTCCACAAGAAGGAAACATTAAAGAAGGAGATTTGGTGTACGTACAAACTACACAGGGCTTAAAACCTTTTGCGGTTGTGAGTCGTATAACTGATGAAAATTCATCAGGCTCAACATTTACATTTGTGTATGCACAACTACTAGTTTCTCCTCAAAAATTATACAAAGTTAAGGTTCTAGGTCAAAAGTAAAATCTTTGTTGAAATGAAACTATTTAAAAGTTCCAAAAAGAAATATGTAGAAATTTTGCCGGAAGATGTATTGATAGATGCTGCAAACCTGCCATCATTTGATACAAGTCAGTTGGAGGGTCGTGTAACAGGTCATATTGATTCTCGGTTTTTTACATTTTTAAGTGCACTAGGAATATTGGTTATAACTTTTTTTGGATATTCTGCTTTTGATTTACAAATAAAAAACGGATCTTTTTATTCACAAAAAGCTGAAAATAATCGCTTTGAGTATATACCGTTATTTGCTGAACGAGGATCTATTTATGATCGAAATGGAAAAGCGCTCGCTTGGAATGAAAACAGTGCAACTTCAACAAATGATTTTGCTCAAAGAAAATATGTCAAAGATGTTCCGCTTGGTAGTTTGCTTGGATATGTTAAATATCCTAAAAAAGATAAAAAGAACGGCATATATATTACAGATGCACTTACACCAACAGGTGGTCTAGAAGAATATTTTAATGACATCTTACAAGGAAAAGAAGGTTCCTTGTATATAGAAACTGATGCGGTTGGAAATGTTGTATCTGAAACAACTGCTGATGCTCCACAAAAAGGGGCAAACCTAAAACTAACAATAGATCTTGATATGCAAAAAGCATTGTATCAAAGTATTCACAATGCCTCTGTTGAAAGCGGATATGTTGGAGGTGTTGCATTGATAGCTGATGTACGTGACGGCTCTCTTGTATCAGCAGTGACGTTTCCTGATTTTGATTCAAACGTCATGACTGATGGAACAGATCATGAACTTATTCAAAAATATCTGACTGATAAAAAAAGTTATTTTTTAAATCGATATACTGATGGTTTGTATGCTCCTGGTTCTATAGTAAAACCAATGTTTGCTCTTGCAGCGCTTCATGAAGGAATAGTTACATCTGAAGAAAAGATATTGAGTACAGGACAGTTGAGTGTCCCAAATCCATATCAACCAGGCAAATTTACTATCTTTAAAGACTGGAAAGCTCATGGGTATACAGATGTAAGAGAAGCTATCGCGGTATCTTCTGATGTGTATTTCTACACTGTTGCTGGAGGTGTTCCAGGTAAAAAAGGCTTGGGTATAACAAAACTGACTGAATATTCAAATCAGTTTGGATTAGCTGATACATTTTCAGGAACTTTCTTTGAATCAAAGAAATCTGTTATACCAACTCCAGAGTGGAAGAAAAAAACATTTAATGGTGAAGACTGGAGACTCGGAGATACATACAACTCTTCTATCGGCCAGTATGGTTTTTCTATAACACCGATTCAGGCCCTGAGTATGTTAATGAAGATGATACGCGCAGATGAGGGATATGATACTGTGCCTATGTTTAAATTAAAACAAGATGATCCTGTCGAGCTTATAAAACTTCCGGAAGTTGTTACTAAGATTTCTAAAAATAATTATATAGATATCATGGAAGGTATGCGTATGACTGTTACGACAGGTACTGCGCAAGTTCTAAATTTTTCAGAAATGAAAATAGCCGGAAAAACAGGTACTGCCCAACTTGGTGCGTATAATCAATATATAAACTCATGGTTTGTTGGTGTGTGGCCGTATACTGAGCCTCGATATGTGATAGTCTATTTACTCGAAAAAGGTGATTCAAAAAACTCAAAAAGTGCGTCCTTGTATTTATCTGAAGCGATAAGGACTTGTCTTGCGTACAGTTGCGATTTTGATAATAAACCACTAGAGTAAATATATGAATATAGAAGATTTTAAAAAAATAGATTTACCTGAAACACCAGGGGTGTATTTTTTTAAACATGGACGAGAGATCCTGTACATAGGAAAGGCGACATCTCTAAAAGATAGAGTTCGAAGTTATTTTACCCCTGATTTAATCAAGACAAGAGGGTTGCTGTTGGTTGATATGGTGACCAAGGCTTCAACCATCACGTATGAACAAACAGATTCTGTACTTGAGGCCTTGCTCAAGGAGTCGGCTCTTATAAAAAAACATCAGCCATATTACAACACCAAAGAAAAAGATAATAAGAGTTATTATTTCGTTGCGATTACAAACGAAGAATATCCTGCAGTCACCCTGATACGAGGACGTGAATTGGAAAAAAAGATTGAGTCAGATCCACGTGCGTATATTCAAACTTTCGGTCCATTTGTTTCAGGTTCACAACTTAAAGAGGCTATGGCAATCGTTCGGAAGATATTTCCATATCGAGATTTATCATGCAGACCCGCACAAGGTAAACCGTGCTTCAATGCAAGTATTGGTCTATGCCCCGGGGTATGTACAGGTAAGATAACAGCAGCAGAGTATAAAAAACAACTTAAAACTTTCTACACGTTCATGAACGGTGATGTTAAAAAAGTTCAGAAAGAAATAGAGAAGAAAATGTTTTTAGCGAGCAAGAAACAGCATTTTGAAGAAGCTTCGCAGTATAAAAAGAAATTGTATGCATTGGGACATATCCAAGACATAGCACTGTTGAAAAAGGATGATCTCGGATCAAATCTTACAAACTCGGTTCGGATCGAGTCATATGATGTCGCACATATGTCTGGAAAAAGTATGGTTGGAGTTATGGTGGTTATGGATGGGGATGGTTTTCGAAAGGATCAATATAGAATGTTTAATATAAAAAGTGTACAGCAAGCAAATGACCCTGCTGCACTCCGAGAAGTTTTGGAGCGTAGGTTTGAACATGATGAATGGGGCTTTCCTCGAGTGATAGTGGTTGACGGAAATGAAGTTCAGCAACGAGTCGTGTATGATGTTATTCAAAAACGTTTTGGTCACATGTCTAAGAAAGATCTTCCGTACATAGTATCAGTTGTAAAAGATGAAAAGCACAAAGCTCGAGCTGTCCTCACACATTCTCCATCTGACACAGAAGGTTTAGAAAAGTTGAATATAAAAAAAGAAGATATCATATCACTTAACGCCGAAACTCATCGATTTGCCATACAGACATTTAGAAAAAAACAAAGAAAGGATGTATACTTATAGTACATGCCAAGAATTTTGAGTATTAAAAAAGCATTTGTTGAAGATGAAGGTATTCGTTTTGCAATACTAGATGATATGGCTCTGCTTGAGCGTTTTTTAACTGAAGTGTATGCAGGAACTGTTGTTGATTTTGATACCTGTGGTGTTTCGACTGATAAAGAGTGGTTGATAAAAGGTCGTCCTATACACCCAGAAACAACTATTGGAGATTACGACAGTGTGTTTGTTTTTATACATTCAAATGATTCTGATTTTGACTATGTAAAACATATTTTGAAAACAACTCGTGCAAAAGTTGTATATATGTACGATTATGCAGATACGCTATTTCACCATGCTGAGAGACTTGAATCATTGATGCGTACGCACAGATCTTTAGTATATCCGGTCAAGTTTCCTCATCAAAAACATGTTGACCTTACGTCATACAACGACACATTTAAATCAGTAGAAGATATAGTAAGAGATTATTATAGAAGTTTGTTTTTGCCGATAGAAGTTGTTGATACAGATCACAAAAAACATCCACAACAACTTGATATCGCAGTGCTAGAGAATCCTACAGCATTTGCAGAAGAGATACATAAAAAAAGACATATATCCGACAAGCTTACGTTTAGAGAACATATATCGCCTGTACATGTCTGGGTTGTTGTTATTCCTAATTTTAGAAATGAAAGACTATATACAACTATCGCTCTTACTAGAAAAAAAGTCGGTGACCTGTATCTATGGGATGTGTTTCGTACAACAGATGCTGTGCGCAATGATATAAAACAAACAGTCAGCGCTGTATCAACGGTCGCGTTCGGTCATAAGTCTGTAGTCTATACACTTGCCATACATCACAAAAGAGGGGTGTTTGTAAAATCAACCAATGATTTATTATTTTTTGCAATACATCATCCAGACTTTTTCTTTGATTTGGCAAAAGAAAACGGCATTGCGCCACTAGAATTATTTGAAACCCTGCGATACAATCCATAACATGGAAATACACACACCAAAACCAAAAAAACCGATTCTACAACGTGTCGGTATTGTAGTTATTATATTTGCACTAGGATTTATTGCTGGAAATTTTCAGACTGTCATAGCCGCAAAACTAGATTCTAAGGTAGGTATAACTACTTTTTGGAAAGTGTGGAATATTCTTGATAAGGAATTCGTTGAAACTGTACACAAACCTACTGAAGGACTTGATAATACATATCAAGGACTTTCAAAACAAGATAGGCGTATATATGGTGCTATAAAAGGTATGGTTGATTCTGAAAAGGATCCATATACAACTTTCTTTACACCAAAAGAAGCAGATTCTTTTGAAACAGAGATAAAGGGTAGTTTTAGTGGTGTGGGTATGGAGGTTGGTAAAAAGGATGGTGTTTTAACTGTGATTGCTCCTATTGCTGATACACCTGCTTTTCGTGCAGGTATAAAAACTGGTGACAAGATTATCAAGATCAATGAAATAACAACCACAGATATGTCTGTAGATGCTGCTATAGCACTTATTCGTGGAGAAAAAGGAACAACTGTTAAAATCACTATGTTCCGAGAAGGGGTTGATAAACCACTAGAATTTTCACTTGTTCGAGATGTTATAAAGCTTCCAACACTTGATAAGTCGTATGACACTAAAACAGGTGTGTATACAATAAAGCTGTATTCATTCTCAGAACAGTCAGCCCAGCTCTTTAGAGAAGCTATTGTTGATTTTGATAAGACAAAAGCTAAAAAGCTGATCATCGACCTTAGAGGAAACCCAGGAGGGTATCTAGATGCTGCACTTGATATGGCAAGTTGGTTTATACCAGCTGGTAAGGTTGTAGTGGTTCAGGATTACGGATCAAAGAGTCCTCAGGAGCAGATGAGAAGTTATGGACATGGTCCTGTGCCTGCTGATGTGAAGATAGCTGTGCTTGTAGACGGAGGATCAGCTTCTGCTTCAGAGATCTTGGCCGGTGCACTCCAGGATTATGGTAGAGCAACATTGATTGGTCAAAAGACGTTCGGAAAAGGCTCTGTTCAGGAGTATCTCAAGATCACAGATGATACAGGTCTTAAGGTTACTATTGCTCGCTGGCTTACACCTAAGGGCAAATCTATCTCTGTTTCAGGTCTGACACCTGATATTGAGGTAAAGCCGACAGAGGACCAGCTAAAGGATAAGAAGGATGTTGTATTGGAGAAGGCAGTTGAAATATTGTCAAAATAATGTAATATAGGAATCTATGAAAATCGTTTTACTTAAAGACCTACATAAAGTAGGCCGAAAATATGATGTAGTAGAGGTAGCTGACGGCTTTGCCTTGAACAGTCTTATCCCAGCCAAGGCTGCTGAAGTAGCAACACCTTCAAACATCAGTAAATACAGTAAACTTAAAGATGTAGAGACAGCTTCTCGAAAAGCTATTGAAGAAGAGGTTGTAGCTAAGCTAGACAAGCTTGTTTCTGCAACATTTACTATACAAGCTAAGGCAAATGAACAAGGTCATCTTTTTGCAGCTGTACACAAAGAAGAGATCATTAATGCTGTTAAAGATCAGGCAGGTGTAAATCTTGATCCTGAGTACATTGCTCTAGAGGGTGCTCTAAAACAAGTTGGAACTTTTGAGGTTCCTCTAAAAGTTCGAGATCTTGTAAAAGCTCTTACTATTGAGATCGTTGCCCTTGCAGAATAATGCCAGATAGATAGCGCTCGACAAAAAACCAAACTGTCAAAGTTTGGTTTTTTTGTATTTCCGTGTAAAATCAGCGTATGAATTACAATTTCAGTGAATTTAATACTAAAGCAAAATCTGTAGAAACTTGGCTTCAGAATGAATATACAAATATACGAACAGGGCGTTCAAGTGCTGCTTTTCTCGATCAGGTTCGGGTTGAAGCCTATGGTGAGATGGTGCCTATATCAAACGTCGCATCTATCGGCATAGAAGATGCTAAGACATTGCGAGTCAATCCATGGGACAACTCATTGATCCGAGCTATAGAAAAATCTATAGTAGTTGCCGACCTAGGCGTTTCTGTTGCTGTAGATGATAAAGGGATACGGGTCATATTTCCAGATCTCACAGGTGAAAGGCGAGAACAGTTGGTAAAACAAGCAAAAGCAAAACTTGAAGATGCAAAGGTTGCATTAAGACAAGAGCGTGCGCGAGTGATAGATGATATGGGTGAAAAGAAGAAAGCTGGTGATATGAGCGAAGATGATGTTGCTCGAGGTAAAAAAGATGTTGAGACACATATGAATACCGCAACTACAGCTGTCGAAGCGCTATTTTCAAAAAAAGAAAAAGAGATACTTGGTTAATTAAAAAAAATAATACATTAAAATTACATGGTAACAACCATCATCTTTCTTATAGTTCTATCAATACTTGTATTTATACATGAGTTAGGACATTTTCTATTTGCAAAACTATTTAAAGTAAGAGTTGATGAGTTTGCTATAGGTTTTCCACCAAAGATATTTTCTTTTAAAAAAGGAGAAACCACGTATGCATTAAACATGGTGCCTCTTGGTGGATATGTAAAGATACATGGTGAAAATCCTGATGATGTTGTTGATCCTCAAGATAGTAGAAATTTTCAAAACATATCATGGTGGAAGCAGGTTATTGTACTTGTGGCCGGAGTTACTTTTAACGTGATCTTCGCCTGGATACTTCTTAGTATGTCTTTGATGATTGGTACTTCAAAAGCTGCTGTTGAAGGTGTACCGACACAATACGTTAAAGGTGATACGAAAGTCTTTATACAGCAAGTTATACCTGAAAGTCCTGCAGAAAAAGCGGGTATAAAACCAGGTGATGTTATTTTGTCTGTTGATGCGGTGACGGTAACTGCGTCTGTTGAAGTTCAATCTCTTATAAAAGAAGCGGAAAAGACAGCGACTGTGGTTGTTGAAAGAGGTGGAGCAACATCAAGTCATGTTGTTACATTTGAAAAAGAAAATATGATGGGTGTAAATCTGGCTGAGGTTGGACTTGTGCAGATGCCACTATTTCCTGCGTTGAAACATGGATTTCTTGGAACTATATATTTAACAGAAGAGATAGGAAAAGGAGTGACTTCATTTTTTAGTAAAGTGTTTGTAGGAGGTGCATCTTGGGATCAGGTGTCTGGTCCGGTAGGTATTGCTAAAAGTGTTGGAGAGGCGAGTCGAGATGGTTTTTCTGCACTACTCTTTATTAGTGTGCTGATTTCTATATCTCTTGCCATCATGAACATTCTTCCATTTCCAGCACTTGATGGAGGACGTATAGTTATTGCTCTTATAGAAGGTGTGATTCGAAAGAAGATAAAACCAAGTATAGTGAACACTATAAACTCTATCGGCTTCATTGTTCTTATTGGTTTGATGTTAGTTGTTACATTCAAAGATATTTTCTAGTATAATTTAGTCTATGAAAAGACTAATTAATTTTATTTGCATTTTTGTACTTTCTTTTATTTTTACTTCTTCAGTACAAGCTGCTACGTATCACCCAAAAAGCATATCGTTCACAGCACCATCTACCGCATACAACGGTGGGGCAAGTGAGCCTGCTCAGATATTTTTAAAAACAAAAGAAACAGGAATACCTGCTAATACTTTTATATACGATATCGGTGTTGCAAAGGAGATACACTCAGGAAGTGTAGTTGAGTATCAAATACTAGGATCAGATCGTGTTACGTACGAGGCTCTTGAAAAGGATGCTTTTAAATATTCAGTAAAGATACCAAACCTTCTAGAAAAGAGTGAAGACACGTTCGTGGTATTTATAAAATCATATCGAGAAAATGATCCAGATTCAGAATCGTTTGTTGTCTCAAAGTCTTTTAACATAAATCCAACAAATAAAAAAACAGTAACTCTTGATAGAGGTTTTATAGTCACATCAACAGGTGAGGCGTTTGGTCTATCTGTTGGTCCTACATTGTACGCTAAGGCTCAAAAATCCACACATGCAACTTCAGCAGAGATAGCGTTGCAGATGACCTCAAATTCTAAAGTTGAATTGAAAGGAACAATGACATTTAAAAAGTTACGATCAAATGATTTTTCAGAAACAAAAGATGTTTCTCTAACAGTCTTCGATGGACAGGACATATATCCTCTAGAACTTCCTACATTTAACTATGAACCAGGTGTATACATGGGAGAGCTCAATCTCGGAGCTGAAGGTGTGCAGACTCCTCAGAAAATAAGCTTTCAGTATATAATAGACGGTCCTATGGTATCTGCTGGCCAGATGTATTTTGTATCAGCAACAAGTACTGGTGTGTTGTTTAATATGCCAGTGTTTGGTCGGCCGGTTGATCTATATACAAATGGTAATGGCACAAGTACAGATGATGTAAAAGAAGTGTATAAAACTACACTGGTATTTATGGATAAAGAAGGTATGATTCTTCGAGAATATACAACTGAATTGGATTATAAAAAAGGTGTACGACAGATACTTGTACCAGATTTGAATTGGAAAAAAGTAAAAAGTGTAGCTATAAAAGTAGTTGATGAAAATGATAAAACTATCTTTACAACAACTCAAAACCTTTCACTTCCTGTACCAGAAAGAGATATAACTCACCTTATCTATGCATTGTCTATTCTGCTATTGGGTGCAAGTTGGTTTATGGTATCACGAAAAAAAGGAGTTATTGTTTGGACAACCATTTTCTTTGCATTGTTTGTTTCAGCATATGCTTTTGCGGCATGGGCTCCGACTGATGCATCAGGTAATATTCTGAACGTAAACAATGATCCTTCGAAATACAAAACATATTTTACATTCAATGAAGATTTTACAACTGAACCTATAAGTTGTGTTGAAGATACTGATGTGTTTCTAAAAATGGTATTTCTTGAGTGTCAAAACCGTGTCCGTGAATCTGCAAACTTCGGAGTATCTCGAGTTAGTATGCAAGACGCTCGAAACAGATACGCGTCGCTATCATATAATATTGCCTCAAGTACATGTAACGGCGGTGATAAAATCATTAGATGGAAAGGTCGAGAAATTGTAATTCCTTGCGGAAGTAGTGGACATGACAACTTCTTGTTTACAACTGATTTTATAAAAATAGCTACACTTCGAGGTCCTATACCAGCAAATTCAAAACTATATATATCTGTGGATGGTACAAAAGGTTTAAATGCAGAATATGCAATGCCTTTGGCACAATCATCATGTGATCGATGTTCAAACGTTGCAGGAGAGCAGATTGCAAAAGCATTTTCAGCCTACGGACGAGACTATTTCCATTCAACTGCCGACAACAAGCTGTACTTCGCGGCAACATCAGCTCTTGGTGCAAGTGTGTGTGCAGTAGATATGTGTGCCGACACTGAGGCACAAGAAGAATCTATGCCTGAAGGAAAAGTTTGGAATACAAATGGAACTTCTGGATATGAAAAATATTCATGTATAGAGCAGACTACTCAAACATGTACTTGTTCAGGGCGAACACAGGTATGTACAGAAAATGGAAATCAAACACAAACACCAAATGCATCACAGTGTGCACTACAGGCATCTTGTACATTTGCAAAATCTGGCAACCAAGCAACATTCACATTCACTCCTCTAAGAGCTCTTGGAAACATAACATATTCTGGAGAAAACCCTGTAACCCGAACAATACCTACAAATGGTTCAGTAACAGAAACTATGAGTATTACGGATTCATTTGATGGCATGACAGCAAGTGCAAGTTGTACAGCATCGTTTAATGACCAAGATACAACAAATAATAACAATAACGGAAATCCTGACGGCGGTGATTGTGATCCTGCCGTAACAACCTGTACAGACAATAACGGAACAGGTGGAAATCCAAGTTTGCCTCCGGTAATAAGTAAGTTCACTGCTACAAAGTTTGTCGAGCAAGGTCAGAGTTGCGTCTTTGCGTGGGAAGTGCAAAATGCTGCTTCATGTACACTCGGTGGTCAATCTGTAAATCCAAATGCAAGTAAAAGTTTCCCTACAACCGATGGTAAGAATATAACTAAGACTCTTTCATGTACAAACGGTGGAGACACTCCACAGGTCGTAAATCGTACCGCAACATGTGCTGTTAACCCAACAGTAAAACAAAACTAAGATAGTTGAGGTTTATCCGTATATATACTAGTATAGGCTGTATGGCAGAAACTAATAAAATCACCCCACGAAATGTTGATTATTCACAATGGTATCTTGATGTTGTAGATGTAGCAGGTCTTGCTGAACACTCACCGGTTAAGGGGTGTATGATTATCAAACCGTATGGATACGCACTTTGGGAAAAATTCCAAACAGTGCTCGACGCGTGGTTTAAAGAAACAGGTGTGCAAAACGCCTATTTTCCCATGCTCATACCAGAGAAGCTTTTGAAAAAAGAAGAAAATCATGTAGAAGGTTTCGCCCCAGAAGTTGCAGTTGTTACACATGCGGGAGGAAAAAAACTTGAAGAACCTCTGATCGTTCGTCCAACTTCTGAAACTATAATGTATGAAGTATTTTCAAAATGGATACAGTCATATCGAGATCTTCCTCTTCTTATAAACCAGTGGACAAACGTTGTTCGATGGGAGATGCGAACACGACTCTTTTTGCGAACAACAGAGTTCTTGTGGCAAGAAGGGCACACTGTGCACGAAGACGAAGCGGGTGCTGATGATAGAGCACGTATGATGCTTGATATATATAAAAAGTTTGCTGAAGAATATCTCGCTATACCAGTTATACCAGGTGTAAAATCAGAATCAGAAAAGTTCGCTGGAGCACTTCGAACATATACTATCGAAGCAATGATGCAGGACGGTAAAGCTCTTCAGTTTGGAACATCACATAACTTAGGTCAAAACTTTGCCAAAGTATTTGATGTTGGTTTTCTTGATAAAACAGGTGAGCGACAGTTTGCATGGCAGACAAGTTGGGGAGTGAGTACTCGTATGATCGGAGGACTTATCATGGCACACAGTGATGACAAAGGTCTTGTTCTTCCACCAAAGATTGCAAGTATACAAGCTATCATCACAACCATCTTTGCTAACGATACAAATCGTGAAGAGATAAATAACAAAGCAGAAGAAATACGAAGTGCTCTACAAAAAGCTGGGATACTAGCTAAAACAGATGTACGAGATCTTCGACCTGGTGAAAAATATTTTGAATGGGAACAAAAAGGTGTACCTGTTCGCATCGAGCTCGGTCCGAAAGACATGGAGGCTGGACAAGTAGTGCTGGTTCGACGAGACACAGGTGTCAAGGAGACGGTCAAGATTGACGAGGTTGTTGACAAGGTTAGTTTGCTTTTGAGTCAGATACAAGCTGGTTTATTTGAAACTGCGCTAGCTCGACAAAAAGAAAAAACAAAAACAGTAGACTCTTGGGATGATTTTGTTACAGCGATAGAGGAGGGTTACTTTGTTCTGGCACACTGGAGTGGAGATGCGGATGTAGAAGCATCTATCAAAGAGGAGACAGGGGCAACTATACGATGTATACCGTTTTCAAGTGAGGCTGAGGAAGGGGTTTGTGTGAAGAGTGGTAAGAAGTCAGAGAAGAGGGTGTTGTTTGCGAAGGCGTATTAGGGTTTTTCTTTATCTTTTCTTTAGATTTTCTTTATCTGAATTTGGTATCATATTCTCATGAGAATATTAATTATTGAAGATGATCAAGAATTAGCAAAAGCTCTTGTTGAATGTTTAACAAATGAAGGTATTGTTTCTGATGTTTGTAATGATGGTGAAACAGGATCCTACGTTGCTCGTACAAATTCGTACGATGTAATTGTTATTGATAACATACTTCCTAAAAAAGGAGGTATGTCTGTATGTAGAGATTTGAGGAATTCAAATGTGAGAACTCCTATATTGATAATGTCTGTTCAATCAGAAGTTAATACAAAAGTTGAATTTCTAGAAGCTGGTGCGGATGATTTTATATCAAAACCTTTTTCTGTGCTTGAATTTATTGCCAGATTAAAAGCCTTAATAAGAAGACCTTACAATATTCAAGATTCAATAATGACTATTGATGATTTAACAATAGATATATCAACTCAAACAGTTTATAAAAAAGGTAGGCAGGTATATATGACAAGAAAAGAGTTTATGATACTTGAATACATGTCAAAGAAAAAAGGTAATGTAGTTTCTCGTAACGAAATAATGGATCATGTATGGGAAAAAGATTTTGACCCTTTTTCAAATAGTATAGAAACTCATATTAGAAATATAAGAAAAAAGATAGATTCAGGTAAAAAAAGAAAAATACAAACAGTTCCAGGTAGAGGATACCGTATTATTTCAAAGATAAGTTAACAATCCCACCTCATTTGCCATCCACCCATAAACCTGTATAGTATACCTATATGGCATTTATCGACGAATTAAAACTAAAAATCAAAGCTGGAAAGGGAGGAAATGGTGTAGTCCGATGGCTACATGAGTACGCCAAAGAATTCGGTGGACCTTGCGGAGGTGATGGAGGACGTGGAGGTAGTGTTTTTGTTCGTGGTATTGCTGATACATTTTATTTACGAAAATACGCAAACGTAAAAGAGCTTACAGCTGAAGACGGACACTATGGTGAAGGTTTTAGTCGACAGGGTGCAAGTGGTGAAGAGCTTATTATCGATGTGCCAGTTGGAACTATCATCACTCGAGTTGAAGATATAAACATACATGATACTGAAACGATGATGAACCCAGTGATAGAGATCACAGAAGCTGGACAGATGGTTCGTATTTTGAAAGGTGGAAGTGGTGGATATGGAAATGAACACTTCAAGGGTCCATCAAATCAACGACCTGAAGAATGGACTCCAGGAAAACCAGGAGAAGAAGCTATCTTTACGATAGAGGTTCAGATGATTGCTGATGTTGGTCTTATTGGTCTTCCAAACGCAGGCAAGTCTTCTCTTCTAAATGCTTTAACAAAAGCTGATGTAAAAGTTGGAAACTATCAGTTTACAACACTCGAGCCAAACTTGGGTTCCATGTTTGATATTATCTTGGCTGATATCCCAGGACTTATCGAAGGTGCTTCAGAAGGAAAGGGTTTGGGTCATAAGTTTTTAAGACACATACAGAGAACAAAAGTTCTTGCACATTGTGTGTCTCTCGAACAACCTTTGGATGAGATGGTTGCGGTGTATAAAACAGTACGCAATGAGCTCGGAGAATATGATAAGTCACTCGCTGATAAAAAAGAAGTTATCATCTTAACTAAGAGTGATGTTATTGATCCAAAAGAAGTTGCAGGAATACAGAAAAAGTTTTTAACAAAGATTAAGAAAAAAGCAGACGAGGTGTTTGTGGTATCTGTGTATGATATGGATGCGTTGAAAGGTTTGCGAGAGTGGTTGACAAACTTAGTTAAATAAGTTGTTTTGAGGTGTGTTTTGTGGTATATAAAGGTCCTACTCGTCATGAAGGCGGGTGTTTAGAACTTTTGACTTAAATGAAAATCGTTACGCTAAGTGGTTGGTTGGGTGGTTTTGGTGAGAATCCTCAGGATCCCACCTGGTCTTTGGAAGAGAGGGGTGTCCCTGTGTCGCACAAATTTGAAATTAGGCGTAGTAGGTATTTTGTTGAGGGTACCAAACTGCTGATAAATGACAGTGTTCGGATGGAGGGTGATTTCATTCCAGATGGTTATGTTTACAAACATACTGATCGTTGGAATGGTTTTGAGTTTCGTCCAGATACTGTTTCGCGCAGGGATCCAGGTTTTATTTACGTGTACATCAGGACACAGGATTTTGTTCCAGGTGTAGTCGCAGAAGCTTTCTACAAAAGACCTGTGTATGAAGATACACCTTACAAACTGGGTATAAGACAAATCTGGCAGTTGAATTCTGGTGAAAGTTTGATCATCAGATGGTGCGGTTATTACTGGAAAGTATCAAACTTCAGTCGAAACATTTTGATTGAGGAATTCTTCCGCGATGGCAAGAGGAGGGTCCTTGTTGGTAATCTGGAGCGTGCTCCGATTGAGATTCAAGAGATCTATGCCATGCAAGAACTTCGTTTTCTCGAGACTCGTTATGCGGCCGTTTGTAGGCGGCTTGGCAGAAGAGGTGCTCCCACATCTCGTTACTGCAGGATCGGTTGTGGACAGTACGGTGACCCACTCCCACCCTGAACACTCAACGCGTGCCCGACCGTGGACCTCGTCCGCGGTTGGGCGCTTTTTTTATTTTACATACTATGCTAACGTTTCTTATGGCGCCGAACGAACGACGCGCGAACTTTTATGATAACAACGAACATAATCACGGCACTCCTGCACGGCTGTGGTACTGTTCGCCATAAGCCGGGCCTTGTGCTCGATTTTAAAAAACAGTCCATGATTGGATTGTCACGTTGTCGAGTAGACCCACCTATGGGTGAACTGGCAATAATGAACAGCGAAGGCGTCCTCTCTAGTCGCAGAAACTGTGACCGGGCAGGATATGTACTGTTCACGGGTAATCCAAAGCCTGTGATTACGGTGCAGATGTTTACAGGCCGAGGAGACCTGTTGCGAGCACAGCCTTTGAGGCGTAAATCTTGGCGATGCTGTCACGAATTTCTGGAACTCTGGAGAGTTCCGGACGGACATAGACTTTTTCTTGTCGTCCGTAAAAACGGAAAGGATGATGAGTGGAATGTTCGTGTTCAAGATGGGACTATCACCATGGTCTCCAGAGAGCAACAGATCATCGAAGGTCATGCAGGCAACGAGAAGGGTGCGAAAGCTGAGCAGATGTTTATCAAGGCTTGGCAACATGAGCGTGACTATCATGCTCACAGAGCGACGCCTTACGAAGATCTGCATGAGGAAACCGATGCCTGGATCTGTTCACTCAGAGAACCGTGGAGAAAGTATCGGGTACAGATTAAGTCTGGAAAAGGCCATGATCCTTACCCCTTCTATCGACGAGGCCTTGTGCTGGTTGAGATAGATGTCCACAAAGACACTCCTGCCACTATTCGCTTCAAAACACATTATGCGATAAGGGAGTTCGACCGAGTGAATCCAAAATTTTTTGGCGGAAGGCTTCGGCGGATATTTCGACCTCACCGCAACCGCCACTAACAGGCGCAGCTGTCTCCAGACAGCTGCGCTTTTTCTTATTCCTAAAATATGCTACACATATACTATGAGTTACACACCTGTCATCGGTCTTGAGATACATGCCGAATTGCATACAAAAACAAAGATGTTTTGTGGATGTAAAAACGATCCTTTTGATCGTCGACCAAATGTAAACGTATGTCCTATTTGTCTTGCACATCCAGGAACTCTGCCTGTATTAAATAAGTCTGCTATTTCTCATGTTCTTAAAGTTGGACTTGCACTTGATGCAGAGATGGCGGATTTTACAGAGTGGGATAGAAAAAACTATTTTTATCCAGACATTCCAAAAGGGTATCAGATTAGTCAGTACGCGTATCCGCTTGTACAAAAAGGAAAACTATTTGTAAAAAATGCAAAAGGTGAAGATGTGCCTGTTGGTATAACACGTATTCATCTTGAAGAAGATACGGCGAGTTCTATACACGATCAAGGTGAGTACAGTCTTGTAAATTATAACCGAGCAGGTGTTCCGTTGATGGAGCTTGTAACAGAACCTGATATACGAGACGGAAAGACAGCCGGAAACTTCGGTCGTGAATTACAATTACTACTACAAACACTTGGAGTATCTGAAGCAAACATGGAAATGGGTCAGATGCGTGTTGAAGTAAACATTTCTATACACAAAGAAGGAGAACCTTGGGGAACAAAAGTTGAAATCAAAAACCTCAACTCATTTCGTTCAGCTGAACGGGCTATCGAGTATGAGATAACACGACAAGCGGCACTTCTAGATGCTGGAGAAAAAGTAATACAAGAAACTCGTGGTTTTGATGAAAGTAGTGGAAAAACATTTTCACAACGTGTTAAAGAAAATGCAAATGATTATCGATATTTTCCAGATCCCGATCTTCCAAAACTATATATATCCAAAGAGTTCAACCTGGAAGAATTAAGAAAAACATTGCCAGAACTTCCGTGGCAGAAACGAGCACGATATATGTCTCTTGGAGTTAAAGCTGAAGATGCTGAGATGTTTACCAATGATTCATTTTTCGGAGTATATGTCGATGAGATTTTGTCTCGAGACAATCTTTCAACAAAAGCAAAAACTTTGGCGATAAACTATATATCGAGTGATATTGCCGGTATTTTGAAAAAAGAGACAGAGAGACTTTCAACTCTTGACAGTTATATTGACAAGCGACATTTGGCGGAGATTGTATCCATGATAGAAAAAGATGAGCTCTCTTCACGAGGTGCAAAAGATCTTATTGCATTTCTTTGGAAAAATGAAGAAGTTGTGGCGCGAACTGTTCGCGAGATTGCTGATGAAAAAGGCTTGATACAAAAAAATGATCCAGAGGCCGTTAAAGCAATCGTACAAAAAGTTATCGATGCAAATCCAGAACAGGTTGCTGGATTCAAGGCCGGTAAGGAAGCTCTACTTCAATATCTTGTAGGTCAGGTCATGAAAGAAGGAAAAGGTGCAGTAAACCCTGCACTTGCACAGCAGATGTTGCGGGAGATGATAGGTTGACAGAAACTTTTGTTGAGAATATACTGTGACTGTGCTTGGGAGATGGTAGTGATACCAGTCTCATATCGGCATTCAGCTGAAAACCAGGCATTATAAAAAACGCATCTCTACGAAGGGATGTGTTTTTTACTTTATGTTACATTGTCTCGTTTTCCAGTTTTCCACGCAGGGATTATTGATATAAATTTGTATGTATTATTAATATCTTTACCAACAATTACTTTATATTTTTTATTTTCAATAATCGCAATAAAACCAAAATATTCCAGATCCCTTTTCTCGTATTCTTGGAGCGTTCCTGACTTTGAAAGGATTGAGTTTATGTGTGTTAGTGATCTAAATCTTTCTATTGTGTCATAATGCTTTCGTTTACCTGTATTCTTTTTCCATATTAAATGTTTAAAGCCACTCATTGTAAATTTTACCGTAGTATTTAAATATGGACAGAATATTTCAGATAGAGACATGTACAAGGATCTGTATCTTTTTATAATATCTTTAAAATTAGTGACTTGTTCTGACATTGATACAAATCTATCAAATTGAGGTTAGTTAAATTTTAAAGAAAAAATAAAGTTTACCCGAAGAAAGTTGTATTTCATGCTATACTGTTAAACATGGAAAAACCGATGTCTTACAAACATACTCTGGTTAGTTTGGCTATATTTGCCTGTATAACTGCCGGTGCTGTTGCATATATGCAGTATCGTCTGGGTGCTGTGCAAAGCAAATTGGATAAAACAACACTTGACCTAGAAAAGGCCAACAGTACGCTTCTTACACTTACAGCAAGCTCATCAGAGACAGATATATCTCTACAAACTTTATATAACACGCTAGGAAATATAATCTCAGAAGAAGAAAAGAAAAACATCGCCCTACAAGAGCAGTTGGGAAATGTATCAAAAACAGTTGGTACATTGGATAAATTAGCAAAGAGTGATCCTCAGCTTTTAAAAAAATACTCCAAAGTGTATTTTTTAAATGAACACTATGCGCCAACACATCTTGTTGATGTATCTTCTTCGTATTCTGTGAAAGACGGACAGGTATATCAGATACATGCACAAGTTAGTCCTTTTCTAGAAAGACTTCTTGCTTCTGCTAAAGATGAAGGTATGGATTTGCTTGTAACCTCAGCATATAGATCATTTACAGATCAGATGCGTATCAAGAGTTCAAACGCTGTTCGATATGGAACAACAAAAGCAAATACATTTTCTGCTGATCAAGGATATTCTGAACACCAACTTGGAACAACAGTTGATTTTGCCACATCTAAAACTGGTGCAAACTTTGCCAAGTTTGGCGATTTGAAAGAGTTTGAATGGTTAAAAAACAATGCTTATAAATACGGCTTCATACTTTCATATCCAAAAGGGAATGCCTACTATATTTACGAACCATGGCACTGGCGTTTTGTGGGAGTAGATCTTGCCACACGTTTACACAATGAAGGGCGAAATTTTTATGACATGGATCAAAAGACTATAGATGGGTATTTGGTTGACATGTTTGAGGTTAAATAACTTAGTATTGAACAGAGTTAAAGGTTGACAGTTTTATGCTAAAATTAAACCCATTATGACAAACATCGCAATCAACGGAGCCGGACGAATTGGCCGAGCATTCCTTAAACTAGCAGTTGAAAACCCTTCATTAAATGTCGTTGCTATAAACGACCTTGCGGATATTGAAAACATCGCATATCTCATGAAATATGATTCTGCATATGGACGAAGCAATCTCGACATACAAGTTGATAAAACAAATTCAACTTTTACTATAAATGGAAAAACAGTTAAATACATATCAGAAAAAGATCCTGCACTTCTACCATGGGGAGCTCACAATGTAGACATCGTACTTGAGTCAACAGGATTATTTACAAGTTATGAAAAAGCGTCAGCTCATATAAAGGCTGGAGCAAAACGAGTTGTTATATCAGCTCCTGCAAAAGATGAACCAACACCAGAGTTTCCAGGTGCGACAGTTCTTATGGGTATTAACGAACAAGCTCTACAAGATGCATCGATCAAGATAACTTCAAACGCATCATGTACAACAAACGCAGCGAGCCCTTTGATACAGATCTTGCATGATACTGTAGGTATAGAGAAGGCTTTGCTTAACACTACACATGCATATACTGCAAGTCAGGCACTCGTTGATGCACCAAACAAAAAAGATTGGCGAGAAGGCCGAGCGGCCGCTCAAAACATGGCCCCATCTTCAACAGGTGCAGCTATCGCTGTAACAAAAGTTATACCAGAGCTTAGTGGAAAGTTTGATGGTATCGCTGTTCGAGTTCCTGTTATCACGGGTTCTATTGTGGACATAACATTTATTAGTAAACGAGCCACAACAAAAGAAGAAGTAAACTCTATTCTCGAAGAAGCTTCAAAAGACCCTCGATGGAGTAAAGTGTTTGCTGTTTCAAAAGAAGAACTTGTTTCTCGAGATATAGTTGGAGATCCTCATGCATCCATCGCTGACCTCAAGATGACACGAGTAGTTGATGGCAATCTAGTTAAAGTGATGGCTTGGTATGATAATGAGGGTGGATATACACATGCGTTGATACAGCATGTAGAGATGGTGGCAAAACATATGTAAAGGAGGTTTTGTGTTATAATGGTCCACATGATGACACCTCTACTTATCGCAAATCTCGTTATACTTATAGTTTTTGGCTTAGTACTATATACAAAGCTGTCAAAACCAAAGACTGAAGACAAGGAAACTACCGAACTCAAAAGAGAAGTAGAGCGTCTCGAATCTGTGATAAAAGATGAGATGTCTCGCAATCGTATGGAGACAAGTACGGGTCAAAAAGATCTGCGTACTGAGCTTGGTGGAACATTGACACAAACATTGACACAGTTGACGCAGGCGGTAGAACAAAAACTACAAACACTACAACAAGATAACTCACAAAAACTAGAACAGATGCGTGAGACTGTTGATGAAAAATTGCATGCAACACTAGAAAAAAGATTTGGTGAATCATTTAAACTGGTATCAGATAGACTTGATCAGGTTCATAAAGGACTAGGTGAGATGCAGAGTATTGCTGTTGGTGTAGGTGATCTAAAAAAAGTTTTATCAAATGTTAAGACGCGAGGAACATGGGGTGAAGCCCAGCTTGGAAATCTGATAGAAGAAGTGTTGACACCAGAGCAGTATGAAAAAAATGTTATGACTAAAAAGGGAAGTCGTGATGCTGTTGAGTATGCTATCAAACTCCCAGGGAGTGATGATGTGTCTCATGTGTGGTTACCGATAGATGCAAAGTTTCCACTCGAAGATTATCAGAAGATAATACAGGCCGAAGAAGCTGGTGATGTGCAGGCATTACTGGAACTTAGAAAAGCATTGGAAACTCGTATAAAAGCTGAAGCAAAAGACATTCATACAAAGTACATAGATGTTCCGTATACAACAGATTTTGGTGTTTTGTTTGTCCCTATCGAAAGTTTATACGCTGAAGTATTGCGCATACCTGGATTATTTGAAACTATACGACGCGAATACAAAGTCATAATAACCGGTCCTACAACTATACAGGCCATACTTAACAGTTTACATATAGGTTTCAGAACACTTGCTATACAAAAACGCTCAAGTGAGGTTTGGGAGGTTTTGGGCGTTGTTAAAAAAGAGTTTGGTAAGTTTGGTGATTTACTTGAAAAAACTCAAGAGAAACTTGAGCAGGCGGGTAAGACTATAGAGGATGCGGTAAAGAAAACTCGAACTATAGAAAAGAAGCTAGGTAAGGTAGGCGATAATCCAGTTCTCGAGGCGGGGGTTTCTCCACAGGAGCTAGTTGACGGGGTTGAGTAGTGGGTGTAAAGTAAAAGTACACCGTTATGAAGGCACTTTGTTTGCAAAAAGGACGGCCACTCATTATTGAAGGAGTTACACCTCGATGGCTTGAGGTGTTGATTCTTGTGGTCGGTTTTATCGGAGCGGTGCTATATGCGATAGTGAAGATTCCCTTCACGACACGCTAAGGCATTGCAAAGCCATTCGGCGGCCCCTCTCCCTCATTTGGGATCTGTGGGCCGTTTTTCTATTCTCGTATTTTTACTGAAAACATAGCATCGTCTGCATATTTCAAAGCTTTTTCATTTATCAAAAACTTCTCTCGAGCTTTTTCAAATGAAAGGTCGGTATCTATAAGTCCTAGATCATAAGCAAACTGATCAGAGTTTGCGGGGAAGAGTATGGATAGGTTAAGAGGAACTCTGCTCGAAGTTATTTCATTTACATGAGAAACTATATTTGTAGTACAAGTATTTGTAAGAGTGTTATAGAACTCAGGATACATTGCCAACTTATTTGTTCTCTCTATCATAGATAAGAAAAGTTTTTTTGATTTTTCTAGATCAGCTTTTACAGGATACACATAAACATTATCTTTTCTATAGTTCGATCGTAGTTTTACAACATCACGCTCATCCGCGATAACATACATAAGTTCATATTGTCGTAGTAGTCCTTTCAATGCAGAGAAAGATTCTCCTTTTTCTTTTCGTATTTCTACAGATATAGATACAAAAACATTGTCTTCAAATTCAAAACTCAAAAATGTATGAGCGGCACCTACATATCCTGAAAATGGTTCAACTACAAAATAAACTTTTTTCAATTTATGTAAATCATATGTTTTGTCATAATAGTTTGGGGTGTATGATGTTGTGGATGCGTAGGTAAAGTTTCTTACATTTTTTACATGAATCAGATTTTTATCTATAACAGCAGAAGGTAGTATAGCCTGATCTGTAGACCAGTCTCTATGAACGGACGGTTGTATAAGTATCACTAAGGCTGAGTAGAAGATAATAAGCAGGAGTGCAAGTATAAGTACAGTTTTTCCTAAGAGTTTTAGTATTTTTTTAAACATACACATAAGTATATCACTGACCTAAATATATGTTATACTCACCGTATGCAAGATGCTTCCATACAACATGCAAACACATTCTTTATGTTTACAACCGTCGCGGTTGTTATAGGGATTATCATTCTTCTTATACTGTTATATATCGCTTTTAAAACTCTTAGATTTTTCAATAAGGTGAGTGACAAGGCATATACCATTTTGGACAAGACGACTCAGGTGGTGGATGAGGGGTTAAAAGACGGCAGTTCGGTTAAAAAAGGACTATCTTATATACTGCCTATAGCTGCTTTTTTTGCCAAAAAGCGTAAAACCACTCGTCGAGCAACAGAAAAGACAGGGGGTAGATAAGTGTGATATACTTACTACATGAAAACAAATACTAATACACAAACATCTGCTATGCAGAAAGTTGCTATTGCTACAGGTATAACAGGCCTATTGGTTGCAGCAACTCTCGGAACACATTTTTTGTTTAATACTAAAAAAGGAAAACAAAGTTTGAAGCACATAAAAAGTTGGGCATTTAAAATGAAAGCAGAGCTTCTTGAAAAACTTGAAAAAGCAAAAGAGATCAATGAAGCAGTATATGCACAGGTTGTTGATGAGCTTACAGAAAAATATAAAAAGGTAAAAGGTATGACAGTGGAAGAAGTTCACGAGATGGCACAAGAACTAAAATCACAGTGGAAAAAAGTTCACGCAGAAGTTAAGAAAACTTTGAAAGAAGGAAATGCAAAACCAAAAAAGAAAACCGCTAAAAAATAATACAACACCACAGACTTCTTGGGGAAAAGTTGCAGAATGGTATGACGAGTACTTACAAGACGAAGATACGTATCAGGCAAAAGTGATCGCACCAAACCTGATGCGTATTTTACGCATTGAAGAACAGGGTATAGGAACAAAGATACTTGAACTCGGATGTGGTCAGGGATATTTTGTAGGTAAGATTTACGAGTCTGCAAAACAAGAACTTGAAGTAGAAGGAGTTGACGTGGGAAAAGAACTGCTTGATATTGCTAAAGATAAAAATCCGAAAGCAGTATTTACACATACGTCAGCTTCACATTTGTCACACATACAAGATCATTCTGTTGATCTCGTATATTCAGTTCTGGCCCTTCAGAATATGAGTGACTTTGAAACGGTCATACAAGAAGTTAAAAGAGTGTTAAAACCACATGGGCGTTTTGTGGCTGTACTAAATCACCCTGCGTTTCGTATTCCAAAACAAAGTGACTGGTATTTTTCAAATGAAAGAAAGGCACAAGGTCGAGTTGTCTATACATATATGTCCGCGCAAAAGTTTTCTATAGATATGCATCCAGGTAAGACTGCGGCAGGTGCAAAAAAGCAGGAAACATTTTCATTTCACCAACCTCTTCAGTTTTACGCTAAAGCATTTGCCAAATACAACATGGGAATAGCTCGTCTTGAGGAGTGGATTTCTCATAAAACAAGTGAACCGGGTCCAAAAAAGCGAGCTGAGGATGAGGCTCGTAAAGAAATACCGATGTTTATGTGCCTTGAGATTCGGTCATTTATAGCATAATATAGTCATATACATGTTTAACCTGTTGCGATACATAGTCATATTTCTCCTTATCATGGCAGGTTTATACTGGCTTGATAGTCGGGGTGTGGATGTTGGAGGTATGGTGCGAAATGCTGGTAACAATGTTAAGACCTTTTTCCAAAGCATAAAAGACTCTCCGTCACTTGATAAGGATACAATCTTTAAAGATTTAAATAAACAAGACTTTATCGGCGGACTTGGTAGTACAACAGCGACTACAACTAAAAAAAAACTAAATGAAGTAAAGTCAGATAGTGCTGTAAATTTGAGTGTTGCTGGTATTATTAAATATACAAATATAGAACGTGTAAAATACGGTCTAAAACCTCTAACTGTACAACCAAAACTTACTCGTTCGGCAGGATTAAAAGCTGATGATATGTTTGATCGACAATATTTCGATCATGTGTCTCCACAAGGTCTTAGTGCTTCTGATTTGGTAAAAGATGCGGGATATGATTTTGTGTTAGTTGGTGAAAATCTAGCACTGGGTGATTTTGGAACAGATCAAAAACTTGTCCAAGCGTGGATGGATAGTCCAAAACATAGAGCAAATATTTTAAACCCTAAGTTTACCGAGATAGGCATTGCTGCTGCCAATGGTATGTATAAAGGGGATAAAGAGTGGATTTTTGTACAGCATTTTGGAAAACCTCAACCAAATTGTCCGAAGGCAAGTATTACTCTTAAAGATCAGATAGATACTGAGCGTGCTACTCTACAACGAGAGGAAGATCTTCTTAAAAAAATCGCTTCAGATATTGAAACGAACCCATCAAGTGTAAACCAAACATTTTTGGACACATACAACGCTCGTGTTGCTGTGTATAACAATAAATTAACTGCTCTTAAAGAATTGGCTGCTATGTATAACGAGCAGGTTGTTCAGTACAATGCTTGTTTAAATGAAAATAAATAATATACCAAGTGCGTAAGGAACAAGTCTTCCTGCTCGGAATGCTAGAAGGGCAAATTCGTCTCTTTCTGTAACATGTTTATAGAACATGCTTTCACTTGAGATCTCTATCATACTGCAACCAACTCGACTGATAAAAAGAAGAGTTGTAAGTAGAAGGAAACTTGCCTCGATCTCAAGACCTTGTGGTACAAGTGCGGCCGCGATAGTAAAGCAGATCGCGATGAATATACCCCAGATAAATATTTGCTTATCATTGTGAGTTCTGTCTTCAAGTTTTCCAAAAGGGATTTGCACTAATACAAATGGAGTTGTTATAACTGCGAGAAGTATTCCGATGTGATTCCATTCAAAGTTATAATACTGATGTAAATATATCGGCAATAAAATACCTGTTGTTCCGTAATATAGATGAAGTGTTGATTGGGTAATGAAAGAATTTCTATCTAGTTTATCAGCCCAAAAGTTTTTTATTTTCAATCTAAGTGGTACTGGATTTACAGCTACAGGCTCATTTTCATCAACAGGGTTTTGTATATATGAATATAGAAATAGAAGGAAGGGGAGAAGTAAACTAAAGGCAACTGCGTATGTTATCGACAATGTATCTGTAGTAAGTCCGCTCAACAACAGTGGTACAACAACGAACGGTGTATTCCATACTGTCGAATATATACCTCTACCTTTCCCCCTGTCTTGTATATGTGTGTAGTCTTCAAATAGTTTGTCTAGGTTAAACAGTATGTACGGAGTAAGTATGTGATGTAGTATAAAAATACCAATGTATGTAGGTATTGCGATGTGTGCAGGCAATATCTGCGTTGCTGTTGCTATATACATTCCTGCTAAACACAACATCTCAATATATGTTGCGATGTATATACGTCCTTTGGTGTGAGTTCGAGTACGTGATGCTCGAGAAAGCATGAGATACATACTGATACCAAAGATAGATGATGCTCCGTACACTGTGAGTATTTGTGGAGTACTCAAGTGAAGCATCTCTTTCATGATTGAAGAGTTGGTGAAAAATACAAAGACATGATGAAGTCCTAAAAAGAACACGCATAGATACAGTGCTGTTTGTATACGAAGTGAAAGGTAACGTTGCATGTGAGAAATTATAACACGATGTTGGTTTTAAAAAAGAAAAAAGAAAAAGCGGTGCGCCGCGGACCTGTGAGGTTCGAGTGCGCACCGCTCGTGGGATGAAGGAGATTACTTCTTTTTTTCTACCGGCGTACGGGTCGGTAAGAAGGAGCCGAATGAGGCATTGATCCCAATGACTTCAAATGTCTTGGCGAGACTGAACAAGGCTTCATACCGTGCCCGCAGTCTTCTGCGGGCAGGTTCATCTTGTTCGGTTTCGGCGGTTCCGAGGTCAGTTCCGGCTACCCGGAGGGTATTTTGAATAGTGTCTTTAAAACACTGTACCCAACCTCCGTTGGCAGGTACAAGGTTTAAAAACTTGTGATCTCCATACTTGAGTGTCGTCTCGAGACTGTGGAGAAAATCAGAAGCGATGATCAATTTTTTGGTTTTTGACCACTGCTCCGCAACCTCCATTATCGTCTTGCCGGGACGGATTCTTTGAGCCTCGCGGAATCCGACCACAATTCGGACGATAAAAAATATCGCTCCGATTAATGCGGCCCCTGCAATCCAGGGCGTGCGAGTCCCCCAGAAGATGTACGTCAAGTACATCATTCCGCAGTAGATTAGGAAATTCCAGAGAATTCCGCGGATCTTTTTCTGGTATTTCTGGGTTTTCTGCAGGCACTCCTCCGCAGGGGTGCCGAAGCGGCGGAGCTCCACTTTTTCCTGGTTTTTACTCCAGGATACAGTGAAGATAATGCTGAGGAACTCCCAGATCATCTGGGAGGCAACTTCGTTGTTATAGTGAGGTTGTTTTTCGGGCGTAGCCATGGTGGCAGTTGGTTGTGTTGTCAAGGTGTGCTTATCAGTTACGAAAAGGGGACATTTCCCACTCAGCTATGCTTCAATCGCATAGATCTAAGCTTTCATTTCGCGGAGTACAGAAGCACGCTGTATGCCATATATATTATATCATATATTATACCACAAAGTCAAGTCCACCCACCCCAACCAACCACCACCCCAAACCCCTCAAAATCCCTTGCAAAATCTACAAAATATAGTATACTCAGCGTATTATGGTAAATCACATGAGACATACACGAGGTCATACTCGTAACCGCCGAAGTCACCATGCTCTAAAGGCCAGTTCTTTAGTATTGTGCTCAAATTGCGGACAGCCAAACGCAAAACATATTCTATGTAAAAATTGCGGATATTTTAAAGGACGAATGGTTGTTGATAAAACTGCCAAGATTGATAAAAAAGCTGTTAAAGCACAAAAAGCTGAGACTGTAAGTAAGGCGTAGTAAAACTATTGTTTTGCAAAGCCTGATCATTTACAATCACATATAGAAAACAACATATGGCAAGCCGACATCAATCACGAATACTTGTACTCCAATCTCTTTACGAGATTGACTTTCGTGCTCTTGACCCAAACAACTTCGATGAAGTGTTGTCACGAAATATAGTTGAATTTTCTCATGATGAACCAGATCTTGAGTATACAAAAAGTCTTCTTGATGGAATTCTAAAAAAGAAAGATGAGATAGACGCTATTATCATAAAAGCGGCACCAGACTGGCCTCTTGATAAAATCGCATCTGTTGATAGAAATGTTCTTCGTATGGGTTTGTATGAACTTATATATGCAGATAAAAAAGAAGTTCCTTCAAAAGTTGCTATTAACGAAGCGATAGAAGTTGCGAAATTTTTCAGTGGTGAAACTTCAGGTAAATTTATAAACGGAGTACTTGGTGCTGTATATAGAGATATATATGGAACTGAAGAAACTAAAAAAGAAGAAGCACCTGCAAAAAAAGTTCGCAAAGAATTAACACCAGAAGAAAAAGCTGCTCTGCCTGTACAAAATCTCGTTGGAGCTATTGTGTACGCTGTACATGCAGGACAAGTATATCTTGCTCTTGTTCATGATGTGTTTGGTTTTTGGACTATTGCAAAAGGCAAGTTCTTAGAAGATGTGACTGAAACAGTTGCTGAAGCTTCAAAAAGAAAAGTTCAAGAAGAGCTTGGTATTGATTCAACATATGTAAAAGATATAGATGCAAGTGAATACGTTGCATCACATCCAGAATTTAAAAAGATACGAAAGCATGTACAGTATGTGCTTGCAAAAGCAGAGTATGAGCCAGTACTTGCAAAAAAAGAAGGAGGACTTAAAGACGCGGCTTGGTTTAAAGCCGAAGATGTTGCAGGCTTAAATCTCTACGATGATATGAAACCTATATTAGAAAAATCTATAGCAGAAATTAAAAAAGATATATGATAAAAACAGAGCAGTTCGCACAAGTGGCAAAAAAGTTGGAAATTCAGTTTACTGATTTACACCTTTTAGCGCGCGCGTTCACTCACCGTTCATTTTTAAATGAACACAGAAACTCAGGGTTGGAACATAACGAACGATTAGAATTTTTAGGAGACGCGGTTCTTGAACTTGTGGTGACAGATTTTTTGTATAAAAATTATCCTAAAAAACCAGAAGGAGAGATGACTGCTCTACGATCAGCTCTTGTAAATGCTCAAACTCTATCAGAAGTTGCATTACAACTCGGACTAAATGAACATCTTCTTCTCTCAAAAGGTGAAGCTAAAGACACAGGGCGAGCACGACAGTATATACTTGCTAACACAATCGAAGCTTTGATTGGAGCTATATATCTTGATCAAGGGTATTCTGCTGCACAGCAGTTTATAGACAAGCATGTACACTCTCTAATACAGGATGTGATCGAACAAAAAAAGTTTATCGATGCTAAAAGTAAGTTCCAAGAGATGGCACAGGAACATGT
Source organism: uncultured Candidatus Saccharibacteria bacterium (assembly GCA_964450605.1). Classification (GTDB taxonomy): domain Bacteria; phylum Patescibacteriota; class Minisyncoccia; order Phycocordibacterales; family CAIZLB01; genus CAIZLB01. The sequence continues at coordinate 100,412 of CAYVEK010000001.1, forward strand.
CGGTGCAACTCCTCGTTATGAACTTATAAAAGAAGCGGGTCCTGATCATGACAAGATCTTTACGGTTGGTGTGTATCTGGGAGATACACAGATCGCACACGGTGAAGGCAAGTCAAAACAAGAGGCGGAGACTCAAGCAGCTCTCAAAGCTCTGCATACTAAGAAGTGGGCATAGATATCTTGACCAAGATTGTTCGATATGGTGTGCTTGCGTCTCGTAAGATTTTATGATATAATCAACTGCAATGTACTCAAAAAATAGAAATGCTCGAGGTGGAAATGGTGCTCCAATTCGATCTTTTAAAAACAAAAAATTTGACGGAAGAGAGGCACCTCGAACAAGTTCTGCGAGTAGTTATACTAAAAAATTTGATAGAATAGGTTCGGCATATTCAAAACCATCATTTGGCGAAGGACAGCGTCCTGCTCGGCCAGGTTTTTCTTCACGAGGTAGTTTTGGTGGTAGTAGGGGTGGAGATAGAGGTGGTGACAGGGGTGGTTTTGGCGCACGAAAATCTTTCGGCGGAGGATTCGCTGGTAGAGGTCGGGGCGGTTTTGGTGGAGGTTTTGGCGGCGGACGAGGTCGAGGTGGTTTTGGAGGTGGACGAAGAGGTCGACCTTCTGAACATATCGACCACTCAAAATTTATATATAAACCTGATAAAAAATCTCTTGAAGCAGAAGCGAAAGCTAAAAACGCAAAGGTAAAAGTGGAACATACTTTTACAGATTTTAAATTCAATCCAGTTGTAAATGAAAATCTAAAAGAAAAAGGATATGTTGATCCTACTCCTATTCAGGACCAGACTATTATGCATGCGCTTGCAGGCAAAGATGTTCTAGGTCTTGCAAACACAGGAAGTGGAAAGACGGCAGCATTCTTGCTACCTCTTATAGATAAGGTGGTCAAAGATCCAACTCAAAAAGTTATCATCCTTGCTCCAACTCGAGAACTTGCAATGCAGATCAATAAAGAGTTTCAAGAGTTTGCGCGAGGTCTAAAAATATTTTCAACAGTATGTGTTGGAGGTATGCCTATTTTCCGACAGATACAAAATCTACGAATGGTGAATCATTTTATTATCGGAACACCAGGACGTATCAAAGACTTGGCACATAGAAAATGTATCGTCTTCAATCAGTTCACAAACGTAGTTCTTGATGAGGTTGATCACATGCTTGATATGGGATTTGTTGATGATATAACAGAGATTCTTGAAGGTTTGGCAAAACCTCGACAGTCATTGTTCTTCTCAGCAACAATGCCTCCTCGAATACGAACACTTATATCAAAATTCCTTGTTGATCCTGTGACTATAGATATCGCAGTTCCTGGAAGTACAAAAACAGTTGAGCAAGATATCATCAAAGTTCCTCGACATGAAAAATTTGATGTACTGTGTAATCTTTTGAAAAAAGAAGGAGCAACGCGAACTATTATCTTTGTTGAAACAAAACGAGAGGTAGAAGAAGTTGCTAACGGTCTTGTTAAGGCCGGATTTAAAACAGGATACCTTCATGGAGATAAACGACAGCGAGAGCGAGCTCGAACACTTGCACAGTTCAAAGATAGTACTATCGATGTTCTTGTGGCTACAGATGTTGCAGCACGAGGTATAGACGTTAAGGATGTATCTCATGTTATCAACTATACTGTTCCTCAAACACACGAAGACTATGTACACCGTATCGGACGAGCTGGACGAGCGGGTAAGACAGGAAAAGCGTTTACATTTGTATCATAAACTAGTGTGCGATAGAAAAGACCTGAATCTGAAATATGATCTCAGGTTTTTTCTTTTTCCAAGACTCAAGGTATGTACATAAAACATCTCTACAATCTCTAAGTGTTGCACCTGTAGTCGCTACATCATCAATAATACATATGCAAACCTTATGCTGTTTTTGAATAGTAAAAATAAACCAAAAATACAATCGTGTCAAAATGGGTATGTAGTATTTTTGTTTTTGATTCGTTCGAGTTTTTCGAGCTCCATCTATGTGTTGAGCTTTGTGTTGTCTTAAATATGCTCTGTGTACACCAAATATCTTATGCCAACAAAAAATATCTCTAAACAAATCCTGAGTAGTATTAAGTATTTTTTCTCTTCTGTGATACATAGTGGAAGGGGGTGAGGTGTATAGGATGAAATATCCTAAGTTTTTTGGGTCAAACTTTATATCAGTGCACATGTCATATAGTATGTGTCTTAGCCGGGTTCTGGCCATGTGCCAGTTTTTAGAAAAATCTATATCAAATTTGTATCGAGCTAATTGCTCTTTAAAAGTGCCGTCCTGATAATTTTCAACAAAAGTTACATATACAACTGTATCAGGAGATGTGGTCTTTTTATAAGATCTGTTTATGTTCATTGTATATATGTAACATGTAAAGGATACAGAAAAACCGAATAAAAAATAAAGAAAAGCATGGTATACTTATAGCTATATGACTGAGCTCGAAAGTGTAACTTCTGTGCCAACATACACCATCAAAACTGAACAGTTTGAAGGTCCTTTGGATGTTCTTTTAAACTTGATAGAGAAGAGGAAACTTCTTATAAATCAGATATCACTTGCTGAAGTAACAGAAGAATTTATACGTTTTGCTGAACGTTTGACGAATAGCTCGGGACTACGTCAGAAATCAAGTTTTGTAGCCATTGCTTCTATATTACTCCTTATAAAAGCTAAGTCACTTCTGCCGGTACTTGAAGTTACGGAAGAGGAGCAAGAAGACATTGCTGATTTGGAAAAGCGCTTGAGACTTTTAGAGCTTATGAGGGCTGTTGGAAAAGTTGTGGGTGTTCAGTATGGTGTAAGAAGAATATTTCAACAGGGAAATTTTCGAAACGATATACGTGTATTTGCACCATCAAAAGATGTATCCGTGGAGTCATTGTTTGCAGGTATAAAACAAGCACTTACTTCTGTTCCTAAAAAAGAAGTTGAGTTACCAAAAGTAAAAGTGCGTCAAGTTAAGAGTTTGGAAGAAATGATGCATGACCTGGAATCTCGTATACAATCCGCGTTTAAGATGACATTTACAACTTTTGCCAAAGCACAGCAAGAGGTTGATACGTCTAAACTCTCACCAGAAGAAGTGGTTGAGGTAAAACGAGTGGCTAAGCAACATGTGGTGGTTAGTTTTTTGGCACTACTCGAACTTGTAAAACAAAATACACTTATTGCAGAACAAACTGAGAACTTTGCCGAGATTGATATTACTAATATTAAGATGTGATAATACATAGCATATGGAAATAAACGGAGAGATCAAAAAAAATGCCCAACTTGTAGAAGCTTTTCTTTTTTGGAAAGGTGAGCCTGTAACTGTCCGCGAATTATCAAAGTCTCTCAAACTAGACATACAACACATTGACATAGTACTTGACTATCTGGGTAGTCAAGATGTCTGTCAAGATAAAGGGATAGTAGTCGTACGCTTTGAAGATAAAGTAACACTAGGTACACATCCAAATGTTGGAAAAACTATAGAGGAACTTACAAAAGAAGAATTAAGTCGAGATCTTGGCAAGTCTGCTCTCGAAACACTTGCTATCATACTGTATCAGGGCCCAGTAAAAAGAAGTCAGATTGATTATATTCGAGGAGTGAATTCACAGTTTATATTGCGAAACTTGCTTGTACGGGGTCTTATAGACAGATCAACCGATCCATCAGATGAGAGAAGTTTTGTATATAGTCCGTCTCTCGAACTTCTTTCCCATCTAGGAGTTGGTCACGTGAAAGATTTACCAGAATACGAACAGGTTTTAGAATCACTCAAAGCGCTTGAAAGAGAAGAATAATGCTAATCCAATCTAAATACAGATTGTATATACTTTGCGCATGTCTCGGTATTATTGGGGCGGGTATTTTTGTGCCAGTGTATGATGGTAAAAGTTTGATACAGTATTCATTTATCGCACGTAAAACAACTGATACATATACATTGCAGTCTGTGGTTGATAAGACAAGAGCAAAATCAGCTGTGGTCTATGATATTTCAAATAAAAAGATTATTGCTTCTAAAAAACCAGAGTATGTGATGTCACTCGCATCAATCACAAAAGTGTTTACGAGTGCTGTTGCGTATGAACATATACTTAAGATATATCCCGCCCAATCAGAGAAAACACTGTCATTACTAAAAGAGATTCAAAACATGATGATGCGATCTTCAAATGAAGATGCTGAATATATATCAACTTATTTCGGTGATTCTGAAAAAGAGCGCTTAGACATGCTACAAGCCTATGTGTCACCCTATCAGATTTATTTTAGAAATGTTACAGGGCTCGATATTCCAGGTGTTGGGGTAGGGGCTTATGGAAAAACGGTTGATGTGGCTCTGGCTGTCGCAAGTGTGTATAAAAAATACCCAGAAATATTTGATAAAACTATACTACCTTTGTCTGAAAATACAAATCATGTTGCCGATAAGTTAAACTTTTTTGTAGCAGGTAAAACCGGCTTCACCAATCTCTCTGGAGGCAACTTGGTTGTTATAGTTCAGAAAGGGATTACTCATAAATACATGATCTTGGTTCTCGGCTCAACAGAAAACGGGCGTTTTGTCGATGTTGAGAATATAGCCAATGCTTTGGTACAATTGAATCCATGATAATCAGTGCTCTTAAGGTTCTTATACCTACATTAAGTTCTTTCGTTTTTGGAATATTGATAACTCCATACCTGACCAAAATCATGTATGAAAAACAGATGTGGAAGAGAAAATCTCGAAGTACCGAAAATACAGAGGCTATCTCTGAAGATTTTAAAAAGATTCATAACGAAAAATCAGAAATGCACACACCTCGAGTTGGAGGTGTTGTGATATGGCTTTCTGTATGTTTAACGCTTATATTTGCAGTTGTTGCACAGTATGTATCCCTGAACTTTGTATCAATGGATCATGCAGTAACACACACACTACTCGATCGTTTAAACTTTTTTTCTAGAAATCAGACAATGCTTCTTATCTTAGCGTTGCTTGCAGGTTCTATATTCGGACTTGTTGATGATCTTCTTCAGATATATGGAAAAGAATTAAAACTAGGAGATGGAGTTCCTCGAAAAATGAGAATTCTTTTTGTAGTACTTGTGGCTGTTGTTGGTGCTTGGTGGTTCTATAGTAAGCTTGGTATGAATAGTATGCATGTGCCATTTTACGGCGAAGTATATCTAGGTTTAGGTTTTGTGTTTTTGTTTGTGCTCGCGGTACTGGGAACTTTTTCTGGCGGAGTAATAGACGGTATAGATGGGTTGGCTGCAGGAGTAATGATATCTGCTTTTGCGTCGTATACACTTATTGCGTTTTCACAATCTCAATATGACTTGGCCGCACTCGGAGGTGCTATTATCGGAGGATTGCTTGCTTTCTTATGGTTCAATGTTCCTCCTGCTCGCTTTTATATGGGTGAGACAGGTATGCTTGGTATTAGTATAGTTTTAGCGATGTTTGCCTTTTTGACCAAAGAAGTTTTGGTTTTACTTGTTGTAGCATTTCCTTTGGTTGCTACATCATTATCATCTTCTATTCAAATGTTCTCAAAAAAACATTTTGGAAAAAAAGTATTTCGAATCGCGCCACTACACCATCACTTTCAGGCAATAGGTTGGTCTTCACCTAAGGTGACAATGAGGTATTGGATTGTGTCAGCAATCTGTGCGGTTACTGGAGTTATTATAGCCTTACTTGGATAGTGTAGTAATATCAACCTTATGTTCTTTAGTAAACGAAAAACACACAAAACTCAATCAAAAACACTATCAAAAATGGAAAGTGGTGTTGATCGTTTTTTTCTGATTATTGTAGGACTGCTTATTGTTGCAGGTGTTGTTGTTTTCTCATCAGCATCACTCATGCTTGTTGGTACTGTAAAATATGACGCTATACGATTTAATCAGTACGGACTAGGATTTGTTGGAGGTCTTATTCTACTATACTGTGCTTACAAAATACCCTTACTATTTTTCAGGAAAATGTCTTTCTATGCGTACATCTTCGCCGTACTTTTGATGTTAGCTGTTTTTATACCCGGTATAGGTGTATTTCATGGTGGAGCTCATCGATGGGTAAGTATTGCAGGTTTTCAATTTCAACCAGCTGAAGTGTACAAAGTGTGCGCAGTGTTGTACATGGCTTTATGGTTTTGTCGAGATTATGGAAAAAAATTAGAAAATCGAGACAATTTCTACAACAGAACTTTACCGTTGTTGGTAATGATATGTATAAGTGCAGTACTGTTTTTATTGCAAAAAGATACAGATACATTGCTTGTAGCAATATCGGCCATGACAGGTATGTATATTTTGTCTGGAGGAAACTGGAAGGATGTGTTTATATTAGCAGGAGTCGGAGTTGTTGCTCTTGTTGTGCTTATATTTTCTCGTCCATACGTGATGCAACGTGTTCAGACTTTTTTAAATCCAAGCGCTGATCCTTCAGGAAGTGGTTACCAGATCCAACAATCACTCATAGCTATAGGTACAGGAGGATTGTTTGGAAGAGGGTATGGGCAGAGCATTCAAAAATTTAAATACTTGCCTGAACCTATCGGAGACTCAGTGTTTGCTGTGGCGGCTGAAGAATTTGGATTTCTAGGAACGGTATTATTGATAGTTTTGTACCTGGTGTTCATACTGCGAGGTCTTCGTATGGCAAAATACTCATCTTCATACGGGTCACTTATAATAGGAGGATTGCTACTACTCATAGTTACTCAGTCTTTTTTAAATATAATGGCCATGCTCGGACTTATGCCTTTGTCAGGTATGCCTCTTATTTTTATCAGTCACGGAGGAACAGCTTTGTGCATAGCGCTATTTTCTGTAGGAATTATGCTTTCGGCCTCTCGAGAACGTAAGGTGGGTGTGAGGTAATTGGCTGTGCTATACTATACGATATGAAAATAGTTATTACCGGTGGAGGTACGGGAGGTCATTTCTATCCTCTCATGGCAGTTGCCGAATCTATACAAAAGCAAGCGCGTGAACAAAAACTACTTGAGCCACGTATATATTATATCGGTCCAAATGAATATAATCCTAAAGAACTTTTTGATCGAGGTATAGAATTTATTCGTGTTCCTGCAGGAAAAAGAAGAATAAACGCAAAAGGTTTTAATAAAATTAAAAATATTTTTGATATCTTTCGGATGGGTATTGGCTGTGTTGTTGGTTTTATAAGAATGTTTTTCTTATTTCCAGATGTTGTATTTGCAAAAGGTGGATATACCTCATTTCCTGCACTATTTGCAGCTCGAATACTCGGTATACCTGTAATTATTCACGAATCAGATAGTGTGCCAGGAAGAGTAAATCTATGGGCAAGTAAATTTGCTAAAAGAGTTGCTGTCTCCTTTAAGGAGTCGGCAGAGTATTTTGATAAAGCAAAAGTTGCATATACAGGAAATCCTGTTCGTGCAGAGCTTCATAATCCACTAAAGATTGGGGCTCATGAATATCTACAACTTGATCCGACTATGCCCGTCATAGGAATACTTGGAGGTTCTACAGGTGCAAGAAAAATAAATGATGTATTGATGGAATGCGTTCGTGAACTGATATTGGACTATCAAATAGTTCATCAAACAGGTAAGTCAAACTTTGAAATAGTTAAAGGTACTTCAAATCTGGTATTGGACGGATCAAGTCATCCTGAACGATACAAACCTGTAGACTATCTAAGTACCATGAGCATGAGAATGCTTGGTGGAGTTGCTGATGTTATTGTATCTCGAGCGGGATCTGGTTTGTTTGAGATAGCGCTTTGGGGTGTCCCAAGTGTACTTATACCTATAGCTGATTCTCATGGAGATCATCAGAGAAAAAATGCATTTAACTATGCCAGAGCAGGAGCTTGTGTTGTTATAGAAGAGTCGAATCTAACAGCTCAGATCCTTATCAACGAAGTTAAAAAGATCATAAATAACAGAGAGGTGCATGATAAAATGGCACAATCTGCAAAAGCATTTTCAAGATCTGATGCAGCCGATGTTATTGCTCATGAAGTTTTGAATATTGCACTTAGTCACGAGGTTTAATATAATTAAGTTGGGGTTATTGTTAATTAACAAAAATAATTTTATATAAAATAAAAATCATATGAGTAATCTAAACGGTCTGGGAAAACTTGCATGGGTATTAGTGGTAGTAGGAGCTCTTAACTGGGGGCTTGTAGGAGGATTTGATTTCAACCTTGTTGAAAAACTTGTTGGAAAATGGCCAGTAGTTGTAAAAGTTGTATATGTTCTTGTTGGACTTTCAGCACTTGTTTCTCTTTTCGGTCTTGGAAAAAAGAGTGCTCAATCAACAATGTAATTTTGTAAAAATTATACACAGAAAAAACTCGCTTAAATGCGAGTTTTTTTCTTGTTATATATGATTATATTTAATATAATAAAAGAGTACATGCGCGTTTTGAAAAAGATCTACATAGGTGTATTCTTTTTGGGCACTTTATTAGTGTCACGTGCTATTCCTGTTGATGTGTATGGAAGTGTTTTAAATCACCACATTGCTCAGGTTTTTGGTTTTTATAGTCAAAGTTTCGAAAGCGTAAAAACTGATATTAAGCAAGACATGAAAAAAGTTTCGGTTAAAGCTGAAAAACAAACAGCTCAAGTATTAGCTGCTGTTGATTCGACTCAAAAAAGTTTATGGTCAAAAATGATTGATGTTTTGTCTGAACCTCTTGTACCATTGTTTACACCCCAAGTTATAATCCCGATCACTGAAAAGAAAACTGAGGCTACTGTTCCTGTTAAAAAAGAAGAAAAGATTGTTCTTGATCCTAAACCAAAAGAGCAGGTTGTGATAAAGCCTGTTGCAAAGATTCCAAACACTAACGTTACTCAAAATTACTATTACACCATTTCACAGTCTCAAATTGAGAAAGCTGTTCAGTCACAAGTCGCAATCAACAAGCAGGAGTTGAATAAAATTCAAAATGATTTACGAGAATATGTAAATATGGTAGCTGGACGGCAATCAGATAGTTTTTCAAATAGTTTAAATAGAGCAAATGTTGTAACTGTTGTGACACAGTCTTCGGGTGGTAGTGGCGCAACTGCAAATTTTTCTGAAACAGCGACTGGGCTTGATTATGCGGGAGGAGTGTTATCAATCACTTCTGGATATGAGATACCTACAACTTCTTCATCTACCGCTTGGACATCATTCTACGATACACCTTCATCTCGAATCACTGCTGGAACAGGATTGTCATGGAGTGGAAATACTTTGAATGCGGTAGGTGGAGGATCTGGAACAGTTGGTTCTGGCACAGCTGGGCAGGTTGCGTTTTATGGAGCAAATGGAACCTCTGTAAGTGGTACATCCACAGTATTCTTTGCAAATGGAAATGTTGGTATCGGAACATCGTCTCCGTCATCTATACTACACCTACAGAGTGATCAAAATTCATCAACGGTATTAACAATACGAAATGATAATGCCGGTGCCAATGCTGATGCAGGAATCATGATCAGAGATGATGAAGGGGCCATTCTGTCTCTAGGTCTAGATGTCGATCAAACAGGAACAAAATCCTATCTGTGGAGTGTTGGAAATGATTTTAGAATAGGTGCGGGAAATAATATGGTTGCATCTTTTACTACGGATCAAAAATTTAAAGTATTGAGTCCGTATAACAATTACATGTCGATATATGGTGGAAGTGCAACAAGTATGAATCTTGTAAGTGATGCAGATATGCTTATCAGAGCAGGTGGAGATCTCGGATCTAATACATATAGAACAATATACTATGATGGTGATACTCATATTTTTAGACAGGCAGGATCTCCGTGGACAGAGTACATGAGAATTGTTTCTGGAGGAAATCTTGGTATCGGTACGTCATCACCTTCGGCAAAACTTGATGTTTGGGGAAGTTTAAAGGTCGGAACAACATCGACTCCGACACTATTTGTTAATACAACAGCTGGTCAAAACACAGGTTTATCCATCACAAATGATGTCTCACCAACAATCGCTTCTGCGGGTTCGTCTGCAAATGTTAATTTAAAGTTAACAACTAAAGGCACTGGGGGGTTGTTTCTTGATACAGGAGGAACTGGATCAATAAACTTTAGACCAAACGGTACGCAAACGATGACTATTTTGAGTACAGGAAATGTTGGTATTGGTACAACTACTCCTGCCTCACAGCTATATATAGCAGGAACTGATATTGGCCCCTCAAACTATCTCGCAACTATAGAAAACAATAACACCGCAGGTTCATTTCCGACTCGAAACGGTTTGTTGATAAATGTTACTGGTACAAATGGCGGAGGCCAATCTGCTTCTCGTCTATTGAATATACAACAGTACGGTACAAGTCTGTTTTATGTAAACGGAGTAGGAGACGGTGTATTTAACGGGGGTATAACATCTGGAAGCATTACATCTTCAGGGGTGGTTTCTTCAGTTCGCTTAAGCGTTGTAAACAACAACACAACCGCCACAACAAGTGTGTTTAAGATAGTTTCAGGTCAAACAGCCCCTGTAACAGAGTGGCAAACTAGTACAGGTGCTCCGCTTGCAAGTTTGAGTGCTGGAGGAAACCTAGGACTAGGTATTGTTCCGTCAACATTCAAACTCGATGTTTCCGGCAGTTCAAGATTAGGTTATGTAAACATAAACAACTCAGCTGATATTATAATGTCGACACAAAATGCTGATCGACAATTTACTATACAAGGAAGTACAGCAACAACAGGTTCTGTTGCGGGAACGTATATAACCCTTGGTACCGCAAGTTCTGGTGAACAAAAAATAGTTTTTGGTACAAACGGTGGTGAGAAAATGAGAATGGATCCATCAGGAAACCTTGGTATCGGAACAACGTCTCCAGCTGCAAAGCTTGATGTATGGGGCAACTTGAAAGTTGGAACAAATGCCGCAGGTACGCTTTTTGTTGATGCGGCAACAGCTCGAGTCGGTGTTGGAACAACAACACCGGGTGCAAAATTGACAGTTATAGGAGATATGCGTATAGGTTTTAATGATGCTAACCAAGAGATATTGGGACATATTACAGGTGGTTTATTATTTGCGAATCAAGCTGCTCAAATAACTTCAGGTTCAGGTGTTTCAGTGAGATCAAATGGAACTTACGGATGGTCATCGGACACTGGTAGTCCAGGTTACAATGGTAAAGATACTTTCTTGAGTAGACCTTTTTCTTCAACTGTCGGAGTGTATCAATCTAATGGGACAACACTCGGTGGATTTCTGACAGGTGTTTTGTCTGTCGGAACAACCTCAACATCTTCAACTCTTTATGTTCAAGGTAACGGTTCAAATAATCCATTTACTATCGCATCCTCAACAGGAACGTCAATGTTGAGTGTGTTAAGGAATGGAAATGTGGGTATTGGTACTAGCACACCTGAGGTAAAATTGGAGGTTGTTAATTCATCCGCAGCTCAGCTCCGACTTGGTTACGATAGTCAAAATGCAATAAATTTCGATGTGAATAATAGTGGTACGTTGCGTATTACACCACTAAACAATTCTATTAGAAATTTGCTCGAGGTAAGAAATGGTGATGACGCGGCAATCCTTGTCGTGAATTCAATAAAACAGACAGCAATCAGCGGAACAGTGTATATTACCTCTGACTCAGGCACAGAATACGGCACAAGAATCGGAAATGTAAACGATGGGGGTATAAGTTTTGGAGTTAACCCTACAAACTTTGCAGGAGAAATAAAGGCTGATTATGACGGGTCTCTCAGTCCGCTAGCTTTGAATCCTACAGGTGGAAATGTTGGTATCGGCACAACTTCTCCGTCAGCAACACTTGATGTGTGGGGAAATTTGAATATTGGAACGGCATCAGTCCCCACACTGTTGGTTGATTCAAGTACAGGCTCTGTAGTTGTTTCAACTACCACACAAACTGGAACAGTTTCCATTGGAGGAGATAAACAATATGCATTGTATACAGACACAGCATATTCAAACGGCGCATCAAGCTTTAGTTCTTATGGAGGATATTTCAAAAATTATCTAAACAGTGGTACTGCCGGATACTCATATGGAATCTACGCAGAAGGTTCTGCTGGAGGTGTAGATCCTGATGGCGCGTATGGAGTGTATGGTAAAGCAACAGGTTCTTATGCTCGCGCGGGAGTGTACGGTCTTTCAGAAGGGTCTGGTTCAGGTTTGTATGGATTTTCAAACTCTTCAACAGGTAGAGGATTAACAGCAGAACAGTCAAACGCTAGTGGTTATGCTTTGTATACACTTGGAGGTAAAAACTATATCCAAAACAACTTAGGAATAGGAACTACAACTCCAGGTCAAAAACTTGTTGTTGTGGGTAATGCACAGTTTACAGGGGTTACGTCTGGCACGTATGCAAATGACTTAAACCTTTCAGCGGGAGGTGTTTTGACTACAGCCGCTTCTGATATTCGTCTTAAGGAGAATCTCGTTGAACTATCTCCGGATGTATTATCAAAACTTTCAAATATAAAAGGATATACATTTAACTGGAAAGCTGATCCTGAGCGTAGAACAGATATCGGTGTGATTGCTCAAGAAGTAGAGAGTATATTTCCTGAAATTGTTTTCACAAACGCTACAGATGGATTTAAAGGTGTAAATTATTCTCGTTTATCTGTGTTACTGCTTAAAGGTTTACAAGAACAGCAGATGCTTCTAGGTTCATATACCTCTGACATATCAACACAGGCTATACAAACAATAATTGACGAGGCAAAAAATGAAATAGAAAGAAATCCTATAACTGTTATAGGTGATAGGGCAACTCAAGGTGTCCGAACGGTCACTGATTTTGTAGCGGTTCGAGTAACTGCTGTTAAGGGTTATTTCGGAGAAATATTCACCAAAGAAATAACGACTGAAAAGATTTGTGTCACAAAGTCAAATGGATCAAAAGTTTGTGTAGATGGAGATCAACTGGAAAACATTATAAATAATTCAAACACACAGCCATCTGCAAGTCCTACACCTAGTCCTGCACAAACCGTAGGAACTGTTCCAACAGAACCAGCTTCTGGTTCAGAGACTCAAGGAGAAACACCTGCTACAGAAAACTCAGGTGCAAGTGACACAATAATCGACACGGGAACAGGTTCATCCGCAGATAGTTCCTCCGCTTCATCTGATGCAGGATCTTCAAGTGGAGGCAGTTCGACGACAGGCGGCGACTCATCTTCTTCAGCCTCATCTGGTGATAGTAGCTCTTCCGGAGGTGGAGACTCTGGAGGAGGTTCTGTTAGTGCAGAATAAAAACGGTTTGAGTTTATTATAAAAACATGAGAATATAATATATATGCCATCTATAAAAGATATACAAAATACCACCAGTGAAGAGATAGTTGTTAAAGCTCCTCGAAAAAGAAAGGGGGGTAAATTTTCATTTCTATTATTTATAGCTGTAGTGGTGTTAGGGGTCTTGTATTACCAACAGCATCAAGAGTTGTCTCGTTTAAAGGATCCAGCGTTACAGACAGAGTATGCTGAAAAACAGGTTAAAAAGGTTATAGATGATATGAAAAAGTATGTTGTTATTCCAGATGATGAGGAGCTAAAGTTGTTGGGTATTATAAGCAATGCAGAAGCTTTAAAAAAGGATCAGGCTTTTTATACAAATGTTGAAAATGGGGATTATGTATTCTTGCTTTCAAAAACTGCTAGAGCTTTGATTTGGAGACCTGAAGATAAAAAAGTTGTAAACTTTGGAGCTGCAAATCTTCAACCTGCACAACAACAGCAAGTAACACAACCTGCCCCTGTAAAAGAAGAGTCTGTAAAGGAAGTTAAGAAAGAAGATAAAAAAACAGATAACTAAAGCTGTCTAGTTGTCGACTGGTGTATAATATAGACATGGAACCAGTAACAACAATGCAAGTACAGTTACCAAAAGTTAAAACTGGCATAAAGGATTTCTTCCTTTATGTCGGTTTTTTCGCTGTACTTTATACATTAATAGGTAATTTTATTAACTTCACTTTTTCAGTTATTAATTCTGTCTATCCGGATTATCAGTATGGCTTTAGAGATCCGTATGCAAGTAGTATACGTATGTCTGTTGCCATCATGATAGTTCTTACTCCTATTCTTATAGGTCTTGCTCGGAAAATGCATAAAGACATTCGAGAAAATGCAGACAGAGCAAATATCTGGGTTAGAAGATGGGGGTTTTACATTACGCTTGCTGTAACTATTATTACACTTGCCAGTGATTTAGTTGCGCTTATTTATAACTTTTTAGGAGGAGAGATGTCTCCAAGATTTATTTGGAAAGTTGTAGTACTGGGAATTATCTCAGGGATCATGTGGTTATATACTCACAGTGAGATAAAAGGAACTTTTTCTGCAAGCCCTAAAAAGGGTCTTATAACTTCTATAGCTCTCGGTGTAAGTGTGATAGCTGTAGCGGTGATAGGTATATCACTTACAGGATCTCCGTCATTTTTAAGACAAGTAAAAGACGACAATACCCGAGAATCAAACCTTTCAACAATACAGTACCGTGTTATAGATTACTATAGAAATAAAGGTGAGTTACCTATATCGTTGAGTAAGATAACAGAAGGTGATCCTAATGCGACAGTTCTTCCAGTTGATCCAAAGACAGGTGTAGAGTATGGATACAGCGTGCTCCCTCCAAAGATTCAAGATGGTGCTACATTTGTAAGTTTCAACTTGTGTGCTGATTTTGAACAAGATGGAACTGCTGATGATAAAGTACAAAAGAGTGGGCGTGCAGGAGGGGTTGCTTCTCCGCAGGCGTTACCTATACCAACTGTCCCTATGTATGACTATGATTATTATGGAGGTAAAACAAAAGCTGTCGACTATGATAATCATCCAAAAGGACAAAAATGTTTCGTAGTTGAGATTGATACTTCATCTAATCAATACAAACCATACGATCAGCAGTCTAATCAGAAGCCGTACTATCCTACATACTAAACTAGATACTACTGATTGGTGTTTATTAACCATTAACTTAAAACATAATAAAACGTATGATCATCAAAAAAATCAAAACCACAAATATGGAATTGACGGATGCAATATCACAGTATGTTAACAAAAAGGTTGATGCGTTACATAAGTTTATAGATCCCGATGAGGAGGCTTTGGCTGAGATAGAGATAGGTAGAACTACAAACCATCATCATAAAGGTGATGTATACAAAGCTGAAGTAAATCTATTCTACGGAAAGGATAATTTCCGCACAGTCATTATCAATGATGATTTGTATGCAGCTATCGATAAGATGAAAGAGGGTATATTAAATGAAGTTCGTCGTTCAAAACGAAAACGATTTCATTTACTCAAGAAAGGTCATCAAAAGATAAAAGACATACTTCGAGGTTGGAAAAGATCAAAGTAAAAAGTCTTAAAATATAACCTTTAATAATCTAGATTAAAAAAGAAAACTCTATTGTGTAAAAGCAGTAGAGATTTCTTTTACAATCTCTTCTGGATCAGTAACTGCTTTAATAATAAACTTTGCTCCAAGTTCTGTAGCAACGTCTCTATCTTTTTTCTCATCAGTATTACTTACTACAAAAACTTTTAGATTTTTTGTTTTTTCGTCTGCTCGTAGATCTTTTAGTATTTCTAGTCCGTTTTTTCCGGGTAAGAATATGTCTAAGACAAGTACGTCAGGCGTACAAGCTTTAAGACCCTCCATAAGAGCCTCCCCTGAGGCAAAGGCTTGTACATCTAGGTGATGCTCGGCCATTTTAGAGGTCATTATTGATGATAAAAAGACATCGTCTTCAACAAGGAAGACTTTTTTTGAGGAATTTTGTGTTTCTGTCATATATACCTATTATATATCAATATTTATATGTTACAATAAAGACATAATTATAAGTTAATTTTTTAATATATAAAACATATGAATAATATGAATGGCATGGAACATGATATGGGAATGGGAAATATGGGTGGTATGGAAGGCCATATGGACGGTATGATGATGGATATGGGTCCAGTGGTTTTCGGAAACATACATCTCGTTAACCTTCTTCTTATGGTTTCAGGAGTATTTTACCTAATTTGTGCGTTGTCTATTTTTAAGACATGGCGACGTGAGAAAAATGAGCTTGTAGGAGCCTTGTTTGCCTTTTTGAGTTATCAGGCTGTAAGTATGTTCTTTATGGGACTTGAGATGCATACTATGAACATGATGTATAGTAATATAGCTGCACTTGCTATATTTGTTGGTTCTGCATATATGATGAAGTTTCCTCTAAGTAAATTATCAGAAGGTGCTCGGCGATCTTCTTTCTTGCTTATTATGGTAGCGCTACTAGGTTTGTTTACATGGTTTATGGGTACACCAGAAAGACAGATGGATCTTATGCATTTTGTACTATGGTATGATCTTGTTGTAAACGGTTTGTTGATAGGTGGTTCTATTATAGTCTTTGGATTAAAAGCAACAGAATCTATCTCAAAAAAGAAGGCTCTTGGAGGAGGAACAGGTGTTGTGAGTTGCTGTGTTGTTGCTACAGGGGCTATGATTGGAGGAGCTATGCTTGCAGGAACTATATTCTCATTCTTGGCACCTATTATCATTCTAAGCACATTGCGAAGTGGAAAAGCTGTAGTAAATCCTACACCTTCAGCACCTACTACACCAAACGCAACAGTCTAAATATATCCTTTAGTTAATAAATACCCGATATGAGTAAATTAGAACGAATCATATCATATGTATTGGGAGCAATTGCCGGCGCTGGGGCCGGTTCTTTGCTTGTTGCATATGCTATGCCGGTAGTAGATCCGATGTGTGAGGAGATTATTCAGCAACTTATGCCGTTGATTGGTTTATTGATTGCCATGGCTGTAGTTGAATATAAGCACGTGCGCCTGATGAAGCATGAAAATGCCTTAAGAGACGAAACGGTTGCTCTCATAACTCATGAAATGAGAACAAGTCTTACATCCACAGGCTGGGCAATCGGTATGATGCTTAAAAAATATCAGACAGCCATAGAAGAAAATGACGCTAAGTTGTTACAAGGTGTTGTTGATTCTATACATACAACGGTGATGCATTCTGTAAATCTTCTAGATGTAAGTCTTCTTGATATAGGAAAACTTGCCATATCTCTACAGTGGACAGACCTTGGAAAAGTAGATGAGATGTTTAATGAGATGATTAATAAGTATTCATTGGGAATGAAAAGTAAGGGCATTGAGTTTAGATCTGGTGTAAAACTCTCAACAGGGAAGATGGTTGAGGTTGATATGATGCGTTTGCGAATCATAGTTGAAAACTTACTCGAAAATGCGATACAGTATACGCTTGGATCTGAGAAAAATATATCACTTTCCGTTTCAAATGATGATAAAGAAATGCATATACAAGTTTCTGATACAGGTATGGGTATACCAGAGACTGAAAAAGAGAAGATCTTTCAAGAGTTTTATCGAGCAAGTAATGCTCGTAAAGCTCTAAGTACTGGAAGTGGTATAGGACTCTTCACGTGTGCTAAGTATGTAAAGGCACACAAGGGAACTATTCGATTTGAGTCACAAGAAGGAAAAGGAACTACATTCTTCATAGATATTCCACTTAAAACAGAGGCGGATGTCAAGGGATTTATACAGAAGATATAGCGTGATATACTCGCTCTATGACACAACCTAAAACAGATTCATCTTTAAAAGATGAGCTTTTAGCAGGATTGCCTACTGATGTGAAAACGGAGTGGGTTTTTTCTGACTATAAAGATGAAAAAGACCCTAAAATAAAAAAAGAAGTCAAGGATATTGTCAAGGCATACAAAACCTTTGCCAAAAAACACAAAAACAAAGCGTTTCTAAAAAATAGTAAAACACTTGCAAGCGCCTTGGTTGACTACGAAAAACTTGTAGAAAAAGCGACATGGAAAAGTATGTATTATTTGAGTTTGAGAAAAACTCTGGAGACGGGAAATCTGAAACTTGAAGCAGAGATAAACAGACTCAATGATATGGCATATGGAGCTATAAAGGAAGTTTTGTTTTTTGGCATAGCAATATCAAAGATCGAGACAAAAAAACAAAAACAATATCTTAAAGATGAAAAACTAAAAAAGTACAAGTATCTTTTAAAGACTTGGTTTGATGATGGAAAATACACACTATCAGAATCAGAAGAAAAAATACTTACTGATAAAAGTATTGTGGCACATGATGCATGGGTTAGTGCTCAAGAGCGATATGAGAACGCTCAAACAGTAGCACATGGTGATAAGGTTATATCTCTTTCAGAGGCTATGAGTATAAAAGCTGATCTACCTCGATCGGAGCGACGTGCTTTACATAAAGCTGTAAGGGAAAAATACAAAGAGATTAGTTTTGTCGCAGAAGCAGAACTCAATGCGGTTATACGAAATAAAAAGATAGACGATGAACTTCGGGGATACAAAAAACCATATGAATCAACGGTTCGTTCATATCAAAACGATATAAAGTCTATCGAAAACCTAGTCGAAGTCGTCACTGCCTCAAACAAAATATCTCATAGATTTTTTAAATTAAAAGCAAAGGTTGTGAATCAGATTGACGGAGTTGTTGATGGAAAAATAACTATTGCAGAACTCGGTACCGGCATGTCTAGAGCAAAAGATGCTGATAAAAAAATACCCCTTGCAAAAGCGATAGAGATGGTTTCAAAAACATTTACTGAGGCAGATCCGGTGTTTGGAGATATGTTTGATATGTATATTAAAAATGGTCGTATAGATTTTTTCCCAAAACAAGGAAAACAGACAGGCGCGTTTTGTATGGGAAATAATGGTATAGAAACTCGTATTCTCATGAACTATGCCGGAAAACTAGATGATATATCTACACTGGCGCATGAGATGGGACATGCTATACATACTGACATGTCAAAAACTCAACCTGCTATATATGAAGGTTACACTATATCGGTTGCCGAGGTTGCAAGTACATTTTTTGAAAATGTATTACTAGAAGCTTTGTTTGAGGTTGCTAGTCCTGAAGAACGTCAGGATATATTGCTCGCCCGTATGCAAGATCGGGTTTCGACTATATTTGCCCAAGTTGCGTATTTTGAATTTGAGAAGAAGCTTCATAAAGAAGTTCGAGAAAAAGGTTTTGTTTCAAAAGAAGATATAGCTCGTATGTTTGCTGATTGTCGAAGATCTTATGTAGGCGAAGCTGTTGATGTGGTAGAAGATGATGGTTATGCTTTTGTATATATAAGTCACTTCAGATCATTTTTCTATGTGTATGCCTATGCGTACGGTCAACTGATTGCCGACGCGCTTTATGCCGAATATAAAAAAGATAAAAAGTTTATAGAAAAAGTAAAAGTCTTTTTAAAAGCAGGAGGGAGTATGTCGCCAGCCGACATCTTTAAAAAGATTGGTATAGATACCACAAAGCCCGATTTCTTTAAAAAGGGACTTAAAAAGATAGACGAAGATCTAAAATCCCTAGAAAAGCTTATTAAATAAGCATTTTTAAGAAGTCACAAAAAGGATAGTGGTTCGTATTATATAGGTAGAAACAGTATATGGTTGATACAAGCACACAGCTACAAATCCGTTTTGAGAGTATGTATGAGGAGTTGTCTCAGACAGTATTTAGATATGTATATCTCAGAACGAGAGACAGAGAGGTGTCTGTTGACTTGATGCAAACTGTTTTTGTAAAAGTATTCCAAAGTATTCATAAAATACGAGAAGGTGAAGAGGCTCCTTATGTTATAACTGTTGCTAAAAATACACTTATTGATTTTTTTAGAACAAAGAAAAATAATGTCGAATACGATGATGATGTTCATTGTACTCCTGATATCTTAAATACAGATCAAAACCCTGTATTTGAGGAGTTTGTTTTAAAAGAAAACATTGTTTTCATAGAAAAAGCTTTAAGTATGTTATCTGAGACCGATGCTGAGATTGTCCGCATGAGAGCTTTATTGGATTGGTCATATCAGGAGATATCTGTGTATTTAAAAAAAGAAGAGAGTGCTGTAAGAAAGAGATATAGTCGAGCCATGGAAAAGTTAAAAGAAATTATAGAAAAAATGTATGCGTCAAAATAATACAAAAAATATTAATATCGAACAAATAGAGATTTATTTTAGAAATATTTCTAGTTCTATACCAACCTGTCCTGTCACAAAAGAAGACATGCTTCGTATATATAGACAGAAGGCACAGGTTCAGTCTTCTGTACAAAAAGAAAGTTTCTTTACATCATTTAGATTTAAACTACTAGTTCTGCCCGTAACAGTGTGTATTGTGGTCATTGGACTATATTCCTATGTGCCAGGCTCAAAAAACTTGGTACAAGAAGAGGTTGTGAATCAAATGATGAATGAAGTGTTTGCTGATTTATCTTCTGATACAGAAAATAGTCTGGCAATGTTGGATCAGTACGGAGAAGGTTATTCAGATTCAGATATTCTATTAGATCAAACTCTGTCTGAAATTGATCTTCAGTTGCAATATAATTAAATAATTAATTTATCTCTATAAAAATCTTATGAAAATAAAAGTTACCCGAATAATATCAACAACTCTTATATTTGCCGTGTGTTTGGCCGCGACTCAGCCATATGTTGCTTTTGCGGATGAGCACGGTAAGGGTGGAGAAAAAGGTAAGGGGGTTAAGATGAGTAGTGTTAATTTTTGTACTCAGATAACAACAATGCAAACCCAGACTATCTCTTTGTTTGATAAAAATATTTCAAAAATAAAACCGCTAAAAGAAGGAAATCTACTGCATGCAAAAAATGCAACAAAGAAGGATTTTGCTGAATATGTTTCTCGTTTAAAACAGAAATATACACAACCTGCCCAAATTTCAGCCATTGATGCGTTTAAAGCAGAGGTTGATAAGGCTATAGTCGACAGAAAAGTTGCAGTCGATAGTTTGATGTCAACTGTAAAAACAGAACTTGATAAACTAGTTCAAAATAAAAATACAGATAATTCTACAGCCATAGCAAATGCAAAAGCAACACTTCAAAAAGCATTTGAGACGGCTAAAACTTCTTGTGCAAACGGAGCTGACCCGAAAACAGTAAAGAAGACTTTAAAAGAAGCTATTCAGACTGTACACATAGCGGCTAAAAAAGGTCAGAAAAATATAAACCTTCAGGCAAATCCTCAAGTAAAGGATTTGATAACAAAGAAAAAGACCGAATTGCAAACTATTGAAAAAAGCTTCAGAACTCGTATTGATACTGCAAAAACAAATCTAAATAATGCTCTAGGTATTAAATAAGTGCAATACAACAAAAAAAGCCTATAAACAAGGCTTTTTTGTTGCACCCTTTCTTTTAAAAAATAGTTTTTTAAGATAAAATGATATCCATGAAAAGGTTCCTGAAAAACGCTACAGTCCTTGTTTTTTTCTGTGTTCCTTTTTTTAATACTCAGGCCTATGGAGAGTTTATGATGACTATAAACACAGATCCAAACGGCTCAAATGATTCAACTATAACTATACCTACTAATCCTAACTATGCGCCCAACTATACAGTAGATTGGGGCGATGGAAATACTGATTCAGGTTTAATAGGTGATGCAAGCCATACGTACGCGACTGCTGGTACGTATCAAATTCTCATATCTGGAAATATTGGCGGATTGTATATTAACAACACTACAGGCATTAAAGAAAAAATTGTTTCTGTTGATCAGTGGGGAACTATACAATGGTTGAGTATGGAAAGAGCTTTTGCCGGTGTTCCGAGTCTAACTATTAATGCTGTAGATACACCCAACCTAAGTCAGGTGACGGATATGTCATATATATTTGCGAATATACCAACTTTTTTAGATGCAGGCGGACAGATAAATAATTGGAATACAAGCACTATTCAAACTTTAGAAGGCGCTTTTGTAAATGGTGGGTTTAATGCTGACATATCAGGCTGGAATGTTTCGAATGTGACTAATATGATAGCGACATTCTCTGGGGCAATATCTTTTAATCAGAATATATCAAACTGGACCACATCAGCTGTGACAAATATGCAACAAATGTTTCAAGGAGCAACCTCTTTTAACCAGCCTATTGGTGGTTGGAATACTGGAAATGTAACTTCAATGCAGGGTATGTTTGCAAGTGCATCAAGTTTTAATCAAACATTGAGCTGGAATACAACTAATGTAACTGACATGTCTTCCATGTTTGAGGCGGCAAGTTCTTTTAATAGTAGTCTTTTTTTTGATACTTCAAATGTAACCAACATGTCATACATGTTCCACGAAGCGATAAATTTTAGTCAATCCTTGTATTTTTATACAAACAAAGTTCAAAACATGTCGTATATGTTTGCAGATACTTTATATAACGACAACAGTATAACAGGGTGGAACACTGCAACTACAACAGATATGTCGTATATGTTTGCTAGAAACAGTGCATTTAACCAGAACATATCAAACTGGAACACTGGAAAAGTAACAAATATGCAAGGCATGTTTCAAGACGCTATCTCTTTCAATCAAAACATCTCATCTTGGAATACTGCAAATGTAACTGACATGTCAACTATGTTCAGTGGTGCAACAAGTTTTAGCGCAAATATAGGTTCTTGGAATGTGTCCAAAGTTACAAATTTTTCATACATGTTTTCAGCAGCCACAGCCTTTAATATTGATCTGAGTTCTTGGAATACAGCATCGTCAACAGCAATAAATGGGATGTTTGCAAATACAAACTTCAATCAACCTCTTAACTCTTGGAATGTTTCTTCTGTAGAACAAATGTCAGATGTTTTTTATCAAGCTTCTTCTTTTAATCAACCTCTGAGTAATTGGAACACTTCACATGTTACAAATATGACCAATATGTTCTACGGAGCGTCTTCATTTAACCAAGATCTAAGTTCTTGGAACTTTGAAGCTGTGAATTCTATTGATGATTTTTTGCGAGATGCCAATATGTCATATATTAATTATGATAAATTGCTAGAGGCTTGGGATACTCAAAATACCCAAAATGGTTTGAGTACGTATGTGTCTAACGGTTTGTATTGTAATAGTACTTCGTACAGATCACATCTGATTCTTACTAAAGGTTGGAGTATTATAGATGTGGGTACACCTGTAGGATGTCCAGCGCCATATGTTGTAAATGTTACATCACCAAATGCGGATAGAAATTATGTGACAGGTGAGACAATTACGATTCAAGTTGTTTTTAGTGAGCCTGTAAATGTTGGAAGTGGTGGGGCTCCAATATTGCAACTAAGGACAGGAACATCTTCTGCGATTACTGCAAATCTGGTCGGAGGAGGTAATGGTACACATACACTTACGTTTTCTTTTGTGGTTTCTGCGTCACACAACAGTACTGACCTACAATACTTATCAACCTCTGCCCTGGTTGCCACCATAGAAGATGTTGCAACCAGCTCGCTTCCTGCAAACACAACCCTTCCAGCACTCAACTCTGTAAATAGTCTTGGAGGCAATAAAAATATCACAATCAATCAAACCGCTCCAGTTGTTTCTACAAGTAGTCCAGCACAGGCTCAAACAAACTCATGGTTCGGTGCAACTTCTTTCGGGGGAACTATAGAAAACATAAAACCTGCCGGAACGTGCAATGATTTTGTATTCAAAAAATCACTTAAACTTGGACAAAAAGATAAAGAGGTTGTGGTGATAAAAAAGTTTTTAAACAAAAATCTTGGAACAAAACTAAATTCAAATACTGTGTTTGACAAAGCAACTCAAAAAGCGGTTATTCGTTTTCAAGAAAAATATAGAAAAGATATACTAGAACCGACTCGGCTAAAGAAGGGAACGGGTATGTGGTATAGTGCAACTATTAAAAAAGCAAATCAGTTGGAGTGTGGTAAATAAAAGTAAAATCCCTCAGCTCGGAAGCTTTGGGATATCACGCGGAGAAAAGAAAATCTTGAGGATTTAAATTTTCTAAGCGCTCGTCGAACACTAAGTGTGTCAGGTCGAACCAGTTCTTGTCCGGAAAGATTCTGGTTTTGTTGATAAGGTTCCAGGCTAACCACAATGCTTCATTGATAGTATTTGGGTTTACAGAATCAATGCCGGCATCCAGATTTCTTTGTATAACTTTTGGAAACTCTCTAGCTTTGTATCTTTCAAAGCAGGTAGTTTCGGGAACACGGAACTGCCAGCATACAACTTTGAAACCTAGGTTTTGCAGCTTTTTTACAAACCGTGCATTTATAACCCAGCTATCGAGAATAATGCTTTGATCTGGACATGTGATCTCCTGGGTAAGATATAGAGCTGCCTGAAGGGCCAAATTCCCTAATTTACCGACATACTCATCTTCTTCTGCTATTGACGCAATCCTGTCTAGGGATACGTAGTGCATTTGTGGAAAGTTTTTCTGCATCCACTGGCAGAATGTTGTTTTACCGGCCCCTTGAAAGCCGATAGGAATGTATACGACTTTCATGTTTTGTGGGTGGTTTACTGAAAAGTGTCATACTGATCAGCTTTTACACCATATAATATATATACAAAAAAGTAAACCCTCAGCCAAACCTTGCGGTTGGTGAGGGTTACTCGATTTTGTATTCTGTCTTGAACTGGTACCCGAGGTACCCGTACTGAGTTTTGAGTCGGTCTACTCTGAGAAAAATGTCTTCAAGCTCTTGCGAGCTCGAAACAGTTCCCATATAGATTTGACCTTTTCTTTTCAGTACAGTATCTGTCCACTTGATGGTGATATCAAGGTGAACAGGCTTTTCCTCAACTACCGGTTTTAGATACAGAAGCGGGCCGTATACCATATCCGCCAAAATAGGCAGACACAGCAAGGCGACAAAGAACATGTGTTTCATGAGGGTGCTGTGGTTTCGACTCAGTATAGCATGATATAATGGCTATATGAAAATCATCAAAATTCTCATATATGTAGTACTTGCACTCCTTGTTGTCTATGGAGTTCTCTCTTTTACCAACTCTTTGTCTAAGCCGGGAACCAAGTTTTCATTAACTCAAAGCGCCGTAGTAACTCGTATGCAGGCACTTTCTCGTCTTGAGACTGCTTCATTTACTATCGAAAAGATTATAGAAGGAGGTATTCAAGGTAATGTATTTCAAAATATTTTATACGGCGACAAGATACTCCTCATAGCACATGCAGACGTTGTTGCAGGCTTCGATCTTTCAAAGATCACAACACAAGATGTGACCGTGTCAGGTAAAGAGCTTGTGGTGTATCTACCAGCACCGGAGATATTGTACAGTCGACTTGATAATGCTCAGACAAAAGTTTATGACAGAAAACTCGGCCTTCTTACAAAAGGTGATAGTGACCTAGAATCACAAGCTCGAGCAAAAGCAGAAGAGACTATACGAAAAGCGGCATGTGATGCGGGTATCTTAAAGATGGCAACTGATAATGCTCAGAAACAATTTCAAGGAATGTTTGGCACAGCTGGTTTTGAAAAAGTTGTTGTGACAGCAAAAGCGGGAGAGTGTAAATAATCAAGTTCGTTTATCACGTTTCTTCCACTCGATAAGAGAACCAAGCTCTCTTTCAAATGCATCAGCAGGGCGCAGATATTTTTCTTGAGACTTTGGAAATAAAAGTTTGGTTGGTGTGTTATACATTTTTTCAGCAATAGGATACAGGTCTTCTGTTGTGGTTATCCATTCTGTTCCAAATTTACTCATATCAAATGGTCCAGCAAAACCGCGTAATACTTTTTTTCCATTTGTATCTTTCCAACACTCGTGCATATACGACAACGCAAGTTCCCGCAGCGTTTTGTATACTGGATCTCTAAACCTTAGTGCGAGATGATTAGTTTTACTGATAGCACCCCAATACCCGTTTATCTTATACAGAGTTACCATATGATTTATATCACCTGGAACTTTGAGTTCGAGTACAAGTGGCTTGTGTCCATGTATCCACAGAGCTGTGGCAGCAAAAAGAGCCCCTTCAAAACAATGAGCCTTTTTGTGTTTGAGCACTTCCCGAGGTGACATGTTTGTATCACCTTCTTTTTCCCAGTTTATAGCCAAAGTATCTAAAAAATCTTGTATCTTGATTGGAGTGTTTAGTTTTTTGAATATCTGTAGTTCTTCTCGGGTCAGGTTGAACATGATATAAGTGTATCAATTTATCAATAAATGAGATACTATATACATATCTATGAGAAGAAAGTATAATCCCGGACTCGTGAAAGTAGTTGTAAAGAGATCAAGCGCAGGACTCGGACTATTTGCAGGAGAGGACATCAAAAAAGGAACATGTATCATTGAGTACATCGGTCGACAGATAAAAGGGCAAGAAGAATATACCAGCAACAGTAAATATCTTTTTGAAGTAAATGCTCGTATGACTATAGATGGTCGAGACAGATCTAATACTGCTCGATATATCAATCATTCATGCAGACCTAATTGTGAGACTGAAACATACAAAAGAAGAGTGTATATATTTGCGTATAAGAACATAAAAGCAGGGGAGGAACTTACATATGATTATGGAAAAGAATATTGGGGTGAGCATATTAAACCGATAGGGTGTCGGTGTGTGAAGTGTCAGGAGAAAAAGGAAAACAAATAACAGGGTGTCCAAGCATGTCGTATGCTATGCAGGAAGGTTTGTATTTGCTAAAGAAAATCTCTCCCTCAGTACTCCAAATCGTTGCGTAAAAATTTTGAATCGCAAAACCTTGAGACAAGGCGTATTTTAAATTTTCATTAAATAGTTTTCTTCCTAGTCCGTGCTTTTGATATTCTGGCAGTATCGCTATAGAGCAAATATATACATTAATATTTTTATTAGTACTTTTATCTATAATTGATTCCATGTGTCCTTCACGCACAACTCCCTTTTTTAATTGTTCTATACCAAAAGCTGATATTTTTTGCGCATCAATATATCCCACGATAACATCTTTTTCATTTAAAGCGACATGGCAAAAAGAAGATGTATCTATGTTGTACCAATAATCAACATCTCCGGTATCATCTCGAGATAATTCGCCAAAGATTTTAGAGTCCAGGTCTATAAGTTTCTGTATAAGCTCTTTTTGATTTTTAAATTCAGATGAGTTTTTTATAACCATTGTCATGTTGTGTATTGTAACAAAAATTTCCCCACCCACGGCATGGTGCCGGGGTGGGGTGAGGATCATGACTCACTGCTCTTATCCCAAGGTTTTGGGAAGCAGAAGTTGAATGTAAGTTCCTCGGGCCCAGTTCTGAAGCCGAGTTGGAAGAAGTCGAACGATCCGTCGCGACCTCTTCGCATAAACTTCAATGCATCTGTTGCGTCGACCAGGAACAGGCCCGGATGGTCATTTTCGGCCGGTAACAAGATGCCTGAGGCTCCTTGCAACTTGAATGGTGTTGTTGTGATCCAGGATGTCACCTGGGTTATGATGGAGGTGTTTGGAGGAACGGTGATGGTCCTCCATTCGACTGCGGGTGATGATGGCGTGCTCATAAAGTGCAAAGTATTTATACTATTTAAGATTCTTAGTGTCAATTATCATAAAAAAAATTTCCCCACCCACGGCGTGGTGCCGGGGTGGGGTGTGAGAGAGAGAGGATCAGGGTGTTCGGAAGAGTAAGTGGCCGGGGCGGGTCACCTTAAATCCAAACAAATAATCCTGAATCGCTCGAGGACTATCGATGACGCTGAAACGCCATTTCTTGCCCGTGGTGTCCCTTGCGGATATAACGTACTGATGATGTACGTTTTCCAGGGTTTTCGGGGTCTGGTCGAGGATTTCTCCTTCGACCGTGTACTCCCCAATAGGGAGCTCATGAACCCCAACGATGAACGAGGGTTCGATTTCTTCCCTGACAGCTACCTTTGCAGGTGCTGTAGGGGCGTTGTGGAATGACGGCTCTTCAGGGTGTTCTGTTATTCCCCAAATAAGCCAAATCATAAATCCTGTTGCCGCGACAAGTAGGGTGAGTATCACGGCCGGTTTTTTGATAAAGTGCATAAAAACAACCATACACTTATATTTTGGATATGTCAAGCTCTATCTAAACCCATGCACCAAAAACTCTTTATTTCCATCACCGCCACGTATCGGAGAATCTATAACCTCAAGATTTTTCCATCCTGCATTTTCTAAATCTTTTAAAATATCTGCTATGCATTTTTGTGTTGCTTCTTCTGACACCACAACTCCTTGTTTATTTAAATAATCTTGTCCAACTTCAAACTGGGGTTTGATAAGTAAAACTATATGTCCTATGTGTATAAAACGATCGATGTGAGGAATTATTTTTCGCAGTGATATAAAAGAGACATCGCATACGATTATGTCAACATGTGTGTCAAGAGAAAAATTTCGTATATCAGTTTTTTCATGTAACTCTATGTGACCATCTTGACGAAGTTCTGTATCAAACTGATCCGTACCAACATCGACTGCGATTACTTTCTGTGCGCCGTGTTGTAAAGCGCAATCAGTAAAACCGCCTGTAGAAGATCCGATGTCGAGTATTGTTTTTCCTTGGACATCGATAGACCAATGTTGTATGGCTTTTTCTAGTTTTTCTCCGGCACGACTTACAAAACGCGGAAGTTCAGTTACTTGTATTTGATCATGTTCATGTACGGTTGTATTTGTTTTTGTTACTGCTGATCCGTTGACCAACACTAAACCATCCTCGATGAGACGTTTTGCTACACTTCGACTTTTTACTATTTGTCGTTCAACTAAGGCTATATCTAAACGCATACGATTATCCTACACGTTTTTCGAGTACAATCAAACATTCGACGTGAGGTGTCATGGGAAAATAGTTGTACAGTTTTGCATACACGGGTTTGTATGTGTCTATGATTTCGGCTAAGTCTCGGGCCTGAGACTCGATGTTACATGACAGATATATCACCTTTGGAGGCAAGGTGTTTCGTATCTTTTGAAGTAGGCGAGGGTGAAGTCCTCCTCGAGGTGGGTCTACTATGAGTATATCGTTACTGTTTATCTGTTGTAACATCTCGTGAGCTTGGCAGGCGTAGGCTTCGGCTTGTATGTTATTGTCTTGTATATTTTGCTTTGCAAATATAACAGCTTCTTTATTTTCCTCAACTAAAGTTACATGTTTTGTGTGTGTAAGAGAAAGGCCGATAGATCCAACTCCAGAATAAAAATCCAGTATAGAACTAGAAGTAGGTATATGTTCCTGTATGTCGAGCAGTGTCTGTTCAAACACATCGGGATTGATTTGGAAAAAACTAGTAACACCGAAAGTATATGTGGTATCTCGAAGTTTCTCTGTCAGTGTATGTTTTGGTGCAAGATGCAATATGTCTGTAACTACCGATGCAGGACTTTTTGGTTCAGAATAAAAAATAGATAGAAAATCAAAAGGAAGAGTGGTAGTAAGTTTCTCTATATCTCGTGTTTTGGTATACAATCCAGCAATAACTTCTCCGGCACGATTTGATCGAAGTATCACTGTTTTTAAATCACTACGTGGAAACTGTACAGTATCGAGCCAGTTGATGATGTCAACCATAACTTTGTTTATAGCAGGTGTTGCAAGTACGCAAGGTCTGATCGGTATTTTCTTTTTTTCCATACGTCCAAATATGCCGATATGAAATCTATTGTCATCGTCGGTAAATATATGGTATTCCATCTTGTGGCGATAAGCAGTTCTCTGATTGTTTGAGTACACTTCGCTTTTCTTGAGAAGATTTGTAACTTCTGTATATGATGCAAAAGTTTTAAGAGCATGTTCTTTTTTTAAAGTATGCTCATGTTCCAGTGTCATGATTTGCCAAGGACTACACGATACAAAATGATCTTCGAGAGGTTTTACCCGATGAGGTGAAGATGTGACTATCTGGTCAGCTTGGAGCTCTTTTCTCTTTTTCTGATATTTGTCTATAGGACAACAAACCGTTTCTCCTGGTATAGCATTCCATACGCTAAAATCCTTGCCATAGAGCTCGGCATGACATGAACCATCTGGTTGTATGTGATCTGGGGTAAAAGGAGGGGTGTTCATTGATCCGAGTATAGCATTTTGCATACAAATAGACATGGTATAATATGAGCATGGAAAAACAGCCACTTTTTGAGAAATATTTTATGCCAAATACATCATATCACGCAAAGTTGATAGATGTAGAATTTGATTTTAACTTTCAAAATACATGGGTAGTAGATATTCCTTTTTCTGGAAAATTATACATTCAAGATCGTGTGTTTGATCTTCCACAAATATCAAAAAAAATACTCCCACTCAGTATAGGCTGTGTTGTATCTGAAGCGTATATACCAATGAACCCAAATGGTGTGCTGGTGGGCGCTGTTGGTATTCATATAGAGTCAACTGGTTTAAGTCGTTTTGAAAAGATAGGTTCTGTTCGAGTTGATTCTGGTATGCTCCAGGTATCGAACATTGATGTTTCATCTATTGATAGAAGCATGTTCAAAGAAACATACAGTGATGAGTATTCGCATGTACATGAAATAGATGGAAAAGTTGTGGTTGATATATCTGCAGGTTTTGGTGATGGTGAATATCCGGTGTATGTCGCATATGGTTCTGATAACACGGTGTGTGCGATATATGTTGATTTTCTGTTGTTTGATAGACCGGATGTGGTGGAGAAACTTATTAGTAGAAGTTAATATAATTATATATGAAATACATAGAAATATTTGATTTTTTAAGACATGTTCTGGAGTTTTTCTTTTTTATGGTCACCGGGCCCTTGGTAACAGCTGTCGCTGTTAAAAAAATAAGACAAAGAAAAGATCTAAAGCAACAGGTTTTAGAGTTGCAGGAGAGGGTTGTTCAACTTGAAGAAGAAAAAAAGCGGTTAGGAGGAAAGGTTGAATAGTTAAACTATTATTTTCATTTGAGTACCTTCGCCTAGTTTACTTTTACATGTGAGAGTTCCAAGAAGATATTTTTCAGTGCAAAATTTTGCAGAAGATAACCCGATGCCACAATTTGAAGATGTTATATTTTTTGTTGAATAAAATGGATCAAATATTTTTTCCATATCTTCAGGTTTTATGCCAACTCCACTATCTCTAACTTCCACTGAAAAAGAATTTACATTTTTAATGTTAACTGTGATATCAATATTTTTTATATTTGTTTCGTACACAGCTTCACAGGCGTTGGTTATAAGATTATACAAGATATGATTAAGGATGGTTCTATTTGTGTGAATAGTAGCAGGTGTTGGTGTATGTATTTGTATCGAGATAGCATGTGCTACTGTTATGTGACGTATCATATCGCAGATTGTTCGGATATCTTCCACTATTGAAAACGTCTCTTTGGTATCCGTTAAACGTATCTGCTGCCTTGCACCAAGCATGAGTTGTTCAAGACGATTGTAACTTTGTTTAACAGTGTCTATTCCGGGCACTTGCTCAAGTTTTAGTTTGAGGGACTGTAAGGGAGACATTAAGTCGTGAAAAAGACCGGCAGATATTTTTCCAAATTCAACAAATCGGTACATATTAGTTATATGTTCCATTTGCATTTGTTTTATTTCTCGAGTTCTTGCTTCCACTGTGTCGGAAAGAGTATCTCGTTCTAGTTTTAAAGCATGCTCACTACGCAAACTTCTGTTTAGAAGTTTTTGTTGTTCTCTATTTGAAAAGATAATCAAAGTTCCTGCGTATACAAAGAGTATTGCATACTCGATCATATCATCTATGCGAAAAGGTGTTTGTTTCCAGGTATTTTGAATGTGTAGATATTCTCGTACATAACCTCCGATCAACATAAAAGCCAAGATTAATCCCAAAAATATATATGTATGTTTTGTGTCAGAAACTAAACTTACAAATATAAGCATTATTATATTTGTCAGAAGAACTGAAGGCATATCAAAGCCCCAAGATATTCCAGCATAAAAAGACAAAGAAATAGTTGTTATGGGTATATATAAAAAGGCAAGTAGGTTGTGTTTAGTCTTGCTTAGTACAACAGATGCGAGCGCTCCTATGGTAAATAGACCCATAATAGCTATAGGGGTTCCGGTATAGATTTCTCTTGTTAAGTAACCGTATATAGCTAAGCACAGGTATATGCACGCCAAAACAGAAAAATATATATTCGTAAAACTGATTAGAAACTGTGTGCGAGGGTTTTTATTTAGTGCCATTTAAAACTTCCCGTCGAGCACGCGCTGCCTGAACTATAGACATGAACGCGCCAAGTGTACCTGCTTTTATTTCTAAACAACGGCCTAGTTTATCATCAAAATTTCCTTGCTGTATTAAGGTCGCTACTCGATTTATTAAAGCTGTCTGAACGTGTATATTTCGACTACCTGTAATTCTTGTTCCTGGCAAAGGTCTTGTTAAAAGCTCTTCTATTTGATCATCGGCAGATCCTGCTTCTATAGCTCTCACAGTTTTTTCGTTATTTTCTTGTAAACGCGCAGCCCCTCCAGTGGTAGGTCGTTCTGTTACGGCTAGTAGTTGATTAAATGCATCATGGTCTAAAAAGCCAGATGTTTCCTGTACAGGCTCAGTGGGTGGGTTTGAAAAAGATTCGAATGACATAATATCTCTATTTTACTAGGTTCATATATATTTGTCTATTGATCCATAAATAGTACACGTTTATCAAAAACAACACATTTGCCATAACCGCTCCACCTGTCAAAAGTCCTCCGTCTAGAAATGCATGAAAGCCAATTATGTTAAGTGTTATAGGCAAGAGAAGAAGTGCTACTACTGCAGTTTTGTTTTTCCATAGAAGTATAAGAGCGAGTACAAATACCACAGTCATCATCCACATCACATATCCGCTATGCATAAGTATCATGATAAAGTTATACGCCTCGTCTGTTTGATACATGTCTCGAGTAGGTTCAGGGAAGATGCCAAGTGTTCCGAGTATAGGTGTTGCAAGAAGAAGGGTGAGTAGTATTTTACAAATGATGTTGAAGATTTTCATATGGGGTTAGTATAGCATAAAACAAAAACCCACCACCTCGCGATGGTTGGGTTTCGCGTGGGAGTGGGGTGGGGATTATTCTCTGGAGGCTCGTTCACACGAGGTTGAACAATATCCGAAGCCTTGATGCGGTGGTACAACACGGTTGCACCCTTGGAGCGCACACATTCTGATGTGTTCATGACCAGAGGATAGCCACCCTCTATTGTTACAGGTATGACAACCTTGTCCGTTGCAGTGACTACATTGTCCTGCATCATCGGGGTAGTTCCGATCCTTTGGAATTTGAGTATGTTGAGGGTTCATGCACTACTACTTTATATACCCACAGTGTATTTGTCAATTTATAGATATATACTATGGGTATGAAAGAAACTCTCGCCATCATTGCTACTGTACTTGCCATCATTGGAAATGTCTCATATCTGAAAAATGTTATTAAAGGCAAAATAATCGCTCATCCATATACATGGTTTGTCTGGTCTATTGTCTCAGCGGTTACTTTTTTCGGAGGATTGCAAAAGGGTGCGGGCATAGGAGCGTTGCCTACAGGTGTTGCTGAAGGTTTTACAATTTTGATTTTTATTTTTTCTTTAAAATATGTATTTGGTAAACATAAAACAGAGCACATAAAAAGAGTAGATACATATTTTTTAATAACGGCATTGCTTGGAATTATTCCTTGGATCATTACTCGCGATCCGACTGTATCTATTATTGTGGTCGTATGTATTGATCTAGTAGCTTTTGTACCAACACTGCGTAAAACATGGTTTAACCCAGAAACAGAGAAACCAACTCTGTATGAAATGAATATTGCCCGTCATACACTTACGCTTTTAGCACTTCAGACATATAACATTGCAACCACATTACACTCTGTTGTCATGATTTGTATAAATGCAGTTATGGTTGGTTTTGTGAGGAGGGGGAAGTGAGTTGTTTGACATATCTACTATTTTATGATATAAACACTATGCCGCTGTTTTTAACAACAACCAAATACACTATGGCGGCACCTTGATATGAAAACTACGCTCCTTCTCCTGGCTGCAACGTGCAGCATCCTCTCTTCCTGCTCTCACCTCAGTGACCGGGGGAAACCCCTCACCCAGGTCGAAAGCTCCCGGCTTTTCGCCGGAGACCTCAGCCCGGCTGAGCGGCGTATCTTCTTCTGTGAGCGTGAGCTCACGGGGGCCGAGCGTGAAAAGCTCAATCAAGGTCCGCCCATCTACCAGCATACCGACCACGGGTCTATCATGGTCGGGGGGAGTCGGATCAACCTCCACAGCATGGAAGAGGTCAAGGCCGGCTGGGCCCGCGCCACGGCACCCAGCGAGCTCCGACCTTAGGGTCCAGAGCCTTCCAAAACTCATCGCCACATTTCCTTCGGGAGATGTGGCGGTTTTTCTTTTTCATTTTTAAACGTACAATATATACATATGAAAAATGGCACGGTTCATAAAATCCCAAAAGACATGCGAGATGTACTTTCATCAAAACAAAAGATGCTAGATATGTGGGAAGACATAACTCCACTTGCTCGCAATGAGTGGATTTGTTGGATAGAGGATGCTAAGAAAAAAGAGACAAGGAAAAAGAGAATAGAAGTTATGTTGGATAAATTTTTACAAGGTAAAAGGAGACCTTGCTGTTGGGCAGGGTGTCCGCATAGATAATGAATAAAATATATGACTAACACTGAGGATGATTTTAAAAATAAATTAACACCAGAACAGTATAAAGTACTACGTGAAAAGGGAACGGAAGCGCCTTTTTCTGGAAAACTTATACATCCAGATAAAGATGGTTTATATCGGTGTGCTGCATGTGGTAATGCTTTGTTTAAAGCTGATGCAAAATTTGAATCAGGTACAGGCTGGCCTAGTTTTGATGAAGCTTTGCCAGGTGCTGTAAAATACGTAGATGACGTTTCTCATGGAATGAAAAGAACAGAGGTGGTATGTTCTTCGTGCGGATCTCATCTCGGTCATGTATTTGATGATGGTCCAACAAAAACTGGTAAAAGATATTGCATGAATTCAGTTTGTTTTGAATAACACCATGTCACAAACACCATACAAAAAAATAATACTCGCCGGCGGATGTTTTTGGGGTCTCGAAGACTTAATCAGAAAACAACTTGGGGTAGTAAACACGGAAGTTGGATACACTGGTGGAGAAAATGAAAATCCTACGTATGAATATCATCCAGGTCACGCCGAGGCTGTAGAGATAGAATATGATCCTGAAAAAACATCATACAAAAAGCTTCTTGATTTTTTCTTTCAAATTCACAATCCAACAACATTGAATCAACAAGGTAACGACAAAGGTACGTCGTATCGTTCAGCTATTTTCTATGGAGATGAAGAGGAGAAAAAGCAAGCTGAAGATTTTATAAAAATAGTAAATGACTCTGGTCGTTGGGGAAAACCAGTTGTCACAACGCTTGAACCATGTAAAGCTTTCTACAAAGCGGAAGAATATCATCAAGATTATTTACAAAAAAATCCTGGGGGGTATACCTGCCACGCGATTTGGTTTGATAGTTACCTAAAGTAAGAAAGGGATGTCTTTTTAAGATACTGCTGTTATAATAGTAAGTATGAAAAAATTTATTTTTATATTAACACTATGTGTTTTTTGTAATACAGCTATAGCATCTACTGAAAGTGATACCGCTGAGATAAAGAACTCTATAGAACAGATTAATACTGCATTTAAGAATAAAGATGTTGCTTTACTAAAACAGTATTCATCTAAGGCAACAAATGAAGTCCTGCTTTTTGATGCTAATAAAGAAAAAATTAATTGGAATCATTCGTATACATTTGTATCGGCTACACCAAAAGAAACATACTACGAAGTGGCTTTAGTTGAGATAGATACTTTAAAAAATAGCCAAGATCCTCAGGTGCTTTTATTTGTTAAAGAAGATGGTATTTGGAAAATTGGAATAATTGATACAATACAATATTATTCTGATCAAATGGATCAGGCTAACAAGAGACCAAATCCTCAAAATTTAAAATCTGATCTAATAGTTAACTCATTTAAAACATCTAGTTCTCCAAACATACTAGATCCTGAAACAAAATTTTATATTTCAATCAAAAACAAAGGAGCTTTCGTTGCTCCACATGCCACGATTATTGTTAAAATTAAAAATAATACAAAACCTCTGTCTATAATATCTATTGTTCCTGAGCCTATAGAGCCAGGAGAATCAAAAACACTCGAGATTAAGCCTTTTGATTCTTCTTTAGATGGTAAAATGCCTGGTAGTAAAATACTGAACTCTTTTAAGGGAAATACTATGTATACGATAGAGGTTAATGTTAATTACATGAAAGAGATTCCTGAGTCAAATTACTCAAACAATAAGCTAACTAAGAAAGTTCGTCTTATTAAAAAAGCCGTTAGTTCTTCTAATATTAAAAAAATAGATTACAATTTAGTTAGTCAGAAGGATCTTGAAGCGATTAGAACAGAAATATACTCTTGGGGTACTGTTAAGACAGAATATGATTGTCAAAATAGATTTCAGTTACTAGCGAATACCCCAGAAGGACGAGCAAACTTCGAGGCTTGTGTAATAATGTTGGAACAAAAAAACCAAAATAAGTAAGAGTAGTTGTATTACTTTAATTTATTTTTGTACGGATCAACAACCTTTTTCGTATCAAAATATGTTTTAAGATGGATAGGGTGAGTGAGTCTGTATCCATCTATATCTGCTCGATTCATGATAAGTACATCATCATAGTACCGAAGATATACATCCATACCAACTCCACAAAATACATTAAAGCCGATTGATTTTAAATATGCTTGACGTTTGTCTCCGTGTTTAAATATTTGCCCAAATGGTCCAATAAAAATATCAGTGTCACCGACGAGTGGTTTCACCTCTGCGTTCCAGAGCTCTGCATCTTTCTTCACTTTCTCAAGGCTGACTGTTCCTTTTGAATATGAAGTGTCATGAGAATAGCTGTGACTTGCAAAGCGCCAGCCTGTTGATTTGAGTTTAGAAATAACTTTTTTAACCGCTTGTATGTCAGCTATGTATGTTTGAGATTTTGCGTTTTGTGTACGGTATCCTAATATTCCTTCATATCCAGTGACTGCGATTATACCTTTTGCTCCATCAATTGAAAAATCTGGATGTTGAGAAACAAAATCATCGAGAATCGGCACCACGTCTCCATCGCGCGTTACCTCTACAACTCCACGATCATTAATAATCTCGGTCGCAACCTTTCCTTGACTATCAAGTACCAGTTTTCGAGCAAAACCATGTCCTTCGAGAGTTGAATAATATGAAAGATCATCGAGAGATATGATCAACGGTTTTTTACCTTCAGGTATATATAGTTTCTTTTTATGCACTGTGCCGTTTGTATCAACTTCGTATATAGAAGATATATCTATAAGTACAAAATTATTTTTATATAATTCAGGAAGGATTTTCGTAAATTCATCTCGTGTTATCATCCATGTTTTGTAGCCCTCACTGCGTTTTTTGTCACCGAAAGCTTTTTCTGGATAGACAATGAGGCTGTGAAAAAAGATATGATAAATATTTCCGGTGTACAGTACGTTTTTGGCGGGTGTTGATGTTGCACCTGTATTCTCAGCAATAGTTACGTGTTTTTGCAGTATAAAAATCAGTAGGAGTGTACATAGGAGTATGCATATAGTTGCATAGAGTTTCTTCATTGTGTGATATGGTATCATGTATATATGGTAAAACAAACATCTATTGCTATTTGTATAAAAGATGATCAAATTCTTCTGATGCGACGTGTTAAAAACGGTCAAGAGTACTATGTGTGTCCTGGAGGCGGGAGAGATGAAGGGGAGACTTTGGAACAAACAGTTGTTCGAGAGATGCAGGAAGAGACTACTTTAACAGTTGAACCAGCTAGATTGGCTTATAAAGTTACTTGGAGTCATGGTGATGAAAATTATTATTATATATGTAGATATATATCTGGTGAGCCTCATGTGCCAGAAGATTCTGAAGAATATGAACAAATGCAAACTGAGAATACTATATATGATCCGCAATGGGTGAGTGTATCGCGCCTACCTGATCTGTTGATGTTTCCTTTGGAGGTAAGAGATGTGCTTATCGATGATATTAAACAAGGTTTTAAAGACCTTCCTCGAGAGTTGTATATTGATAGGGAAAATAGGAGAAAGAGTTTGTAACAACTACCCCTTAAAAGGATCTTTTTCTGCTGACCCATCCCAACTACTCATAAGCTCTAAAGCGTGCCTTACTCCGTGTTCTGTGACAAATCTATCAAGTTTAAATAAAAACTGAGGATCATGAGGGTAGGATATTCGTATTGCATCAATGAGCCGTTTCCAGAAAACTAAAGCAGTCCCCTCAGGATCATTGT
Organism: uncultured Candidatus Saccharibacteria bacterium; assembly: GCA_964450605.1. Classification (GTDB taxonomy): domain Bacteria; phylum Patescibacteriota; class Minisyncoccia; order Phycocordibacterales; family CAIZLB01; genus CAIZLB01. Next base: position 138,733 of record CAYVEK010000001.1, read on the forward strand.
CTCTATCTTTGTTTTCAAAATAAGCATCAACAAAAAGTTGCATATCCAAAGGGGGATTTCCTTTTGCACAAAACACTTTAAATAAATTTATTTCTGCAAGGTAGGCCGAAGGGTTAGAAGAAGCCATGGTGGCTGCTAAAAGCTCAGTCACTGACTCGTTAAGCCAAACTAATTTGGTTTGCGCACCTGTATTAAGTGCAACCCCTGTCCATTCATGGTTGATATAACTTTTAGTCTTTTCTGCATTTATAAATGTTAGAATCCTGCTTCGAGTACTAATATGATGTAGTAATTCATGATCAATGGTTTGTTCAATCTTCGCATATGACCCAGTTGACTCAGTTTCACCAAGCTCTTCTTCGATAATCGCTGGGGCTATATATGATATATCTGTAAACGCTATCTTCTGCTCAATAGAAAGACTTGCAGCAGATGCCTCATACCCCATTGGGTCAAAAACATGAAAGTCCACCTCATCGATAATGTTTTGGATTTCTTCTCTTGTCTTGGGCTGACTCAACGTTGGATTTATCTTACTCATAAATGAACGCAAAAAATTTTCTTTAAGTACAGGTTCTTTGTCCTTGATCCATTCAGTGCATTTTCGAATTATTTCTTCGTAATCGTCTAATATATCCAACCATTGTTCTACCGTTATTCGACCCTCTCGTAATGCTTGTATGGTCTGGGTTGTTATATGGCGATTTATTTCAGATATAGATCGTGGTATAGCTCCTTCTGTAACACTGTTACGAATGCGTGCTATTTCAGGAATATTTGTAGCATTTGATATAACATTGACCAGTGTGATCATTTTCGGGTCATCAAGTCTTTCTGTTAGTATATTTGCTATGGTGTTTATATAAGAAAGTCCTTCAGATTGTATATTTTCTCTTGGTAATTTATATAAAAAAAGCTGTTCACGTTTAGTGGTAAAGCGTGCACGAAATGTTTCTAGTTCTTCTGCTGTAGATTTTAAAAGAGTTGCTCTAGGTATTTGGTTAATCTTTATAAATCTTTGTGCCAACGCCTCAAATCTTTCCACTTGAACCTGTAACTCGGGAGGTATTTCGTCAGGCATCTGATTAAAATGATATACCTCACATTGAATTAGTTGTTCTACGTTATCTAAATATTCGGCCACTCGATCAAACATACCTGCCTCAAAAAAAACTTCAACAACATCAAGTTCTAAACTGATGCCATCAAATAAGCCTTTATTTTGGTCGTACTCTTGTTTTTTTAATTCGATCCACTCACAAACTATAGCTTCAGCAGATTCATTTGAAAGTTTTTCATCTCTTAAGATGGCTACTATATCTTCGCGGGTTGCGGGCGTACATTCTATGGATTTTGGTGATTCTGGATGCATGTATATATTGTAGCATGAAGCTCTGGATTCACGATTTATCTTTTAAAATTAAACTTTAATAGTAGTTTCAATACACAAAAAATAATTAATCCCAAAACCGAAACAATCAGAAGATTTGGTCCGTCAGTGTCTTCTATGAAATAAAAAACTATACGAGATATAGCTAAAGATATGATCAATAGAAGTATGTATTTCATATATTTTAATATTCAATAACCCACTCAATACCATAAACATCTCTAAACATTCCAAAATATGTACCCCAAGGACTATCGCTTATAGGCATTTCTATTTCTCCGCCAGTAGAGAGTTTTGCAAATAAGGCATCAGCTTCTTCTTTACTATTGGTTCGTACACATATTTTACTTCTATTTTCTCGTTCACTTACTTTTCCCATGAACTCTGGGACATCATTTCCGATAAGGAATGTTTCTTTGCCTGTAGGTAAGGCGATGTACATGATTTTATTTTCTTCTTTTTCTGGAACTTGAAATTCAGCGCTCACAAGATCTTTGAAGCGTATTATTTTTGTAAATTCGCCACCGAAAACTGATTTGTAAAATGTGAATGCTTCTTCTGCATTTCCGTTGAAGTTAATCCAAAGGTTTATTGTAGTCATGTCTTAAGTATAACACGGTAATAATCTGTTATACTTAACAGATGAGTAATCAGCGGATTTATAAAATGAGTGTTGCAAAAGTTTATCCTTATTATTTGGCAAAAGTAGAAAAAAAGGCGAGAACTAAAGCTGAACTGGATGAGGTTATATGTTGGCTAACAGGGTATACTCAGAAACAGCTAGAAATGCATCTAAAAAAGGAAACAGATTTTGAAACCTTTTTTAAAAAAGCTCCAAAAATGAATCCAAAAAGAAAATTGATAACAGGGATTATTTGTGGGATGAGAATTGAGGATATAAAAGAAAAGACGATGCGGGAAATTCGATATTTAGATAAGTTGGTTGATGAATTGGCGAAAGGGAGGGTTATGTCTTGTTTGAGATAACGATCGATAGCCCAACTTCTAAGGCTATTTTTCTTGCTCCAAACTTGGGAGGATGTTTGAAAAGCAATCGTGGTACAATAAATGCATATGAATAAATCACCTGAAATGACAGGACTATTTGCATCGCAGGAAAAACTAATGGAAGAAGAGTTGACGGTTGGTAAGATAATTACTTTTGATAGTCCAGAACAGCAGAAAAGTACCAAGGTTAAAATCATAAAAGTTCACAAAGTGCTGGGGTATGGCGCTATATCCTCATGGGTGGCGGATGTTGAGATTGAATTAGTTGATGTTCCTGATGCTCAACCGTTTAGAATGGCTATTAAAAAATTTAGAGAAGATGATCTTGATTCGGTAATTGACTCAGCTACCGATCTAAAGAATTCATACTTAAACCATAGAATTTTACAAAGGATAGGGGTTCCGACATGGAATACGTATCGTATTAATGAAGATGAGAAGATGGCACTTATGACACTTGGAACGTATGGAGATAATGTTGTGGTCACTGGAAATGATGCGTCTAATTTTTTTGATAAAAATCCTATAATACAAATTCGTAATCAGAAAGAATTAAGTTTCGAAATTTTGCAGTCACTTAATGTTCTTGAATCTAATGGATATAGATTAAAATCTGACGCTTGGGGCATCTCGTTCACAGCACTCAAAGACCAGCCTGGAACATATGATGTACATCTTATTGCGGCTGACCTAGATACATTGGAAAATGTAAATGATCCAGAATATAAAGAAAAATATCCTGAAGGTATAGATAATCGACAACAGCTATTAAGAGCTTTGTGGGATATTTACCCAGGGAGTGAAGATCAAAAACAATTGTTTGTGCGGGATGTGATGCCTACACTTTAGTGATACTATACATTGTATGCACAAAGAAACCATGATTGAAATAATAAAAGCTTTTCCAATTTCACCTAGGGTAGAAATTATTCAAATGATTAATGATTTGAGGCCTGTGGCTGAAATTACAGTTGCTTCTAAATTTAAAGAAGAGATATTGCCTGCAATTATTGCATTGAAAGATAGTGGTTTTGCTGTTGAGGCGAGAGAAGTCGAACAAAGTACAATCTATTTTGTGTCGAAAAACTTTACACTTGCAGAGGAAGCTGTGAATCTACTCGATGATACAGGGGCTGTTACAGACGGCAAACGTTTCGGAGAGTTGATGGGTTTTCCAGCTAAATCAATAGAGGCCTTTGTAAATAATAGTGATCTACTAAATGATGAGGAGGTGGAAGAATTAATTGGTTTTCCTAATTATTTCGTAAATATGAGGTTATCTAGAAGTGATAGGGAGGGGGGTATTCAATATCTAAAAAATACATATAAGGTATTGTTAGAACAACATCCTGATATTTTTATGGAAGGATTGCCGATAGGTGAATCTTTAGAAGATTATAAAAATAAGGTGTCTGTGTTTGTAAATAAGTAAAGATTGTATACAGAAAATACCATTACAAAATAAGGGTATTTTCACATGCTCCGCGAACAGAATAACATATGATATTGTTTCAAACATGGAATCAAAGATTCTAAACATCTACATAGATGGAAACAATCTATATCGTTCTGCAAAAGAACTTGGTTTTGATATTGACTATAAAAAGTTTCGTGGATGGCTTCGATAAAAGTATAATCCGACAAATGTTTTCATTTTCATCGGACTTGTTCCAGAAAGAGTCAAATATTATGAATACTTACAAAGCTGTGGATATATACTTGTATTCAAGCAAACAATTTCTGTAGGAGAGAAAATAAAAGGGAATTGTGATGCTGAATTGGTTTTAAAAGTTGTGTCAGATTTTTATGAAAAAACAATGACGAATTCTATTTTAATTACCGGAGATGGAGATTTTGGATGTTTGGTTGAGTTTTTGAAAGACAGAAATGCAATTGATCAAGTAATTGCACCTGATGAATCTAAGTGTTCTATTTTGATTAAAAATAAAAATACTGAGATTTTGTTCCTGAATAATCAATATCACAAGTTTTCAAATAAGATATAAAAAGAAAAAGCCCCCGATGTAGACGGATCTACATAAGGGTCTTTTTCGTAGTGATGATTACATTATACTCTTCTGGTCATAAAAATCAAGCTAACAGCCAGTATAGAATTTCTACTCTGGTATACAGAAAATACTCTTACGATATAAGAGTATTTTCACTTGCTCCCCCGGTAGGGATCGAACCTACGACCAATCGCTTACACTTTGTCCATTATTACTAACGGTGTGGACTATATCATCGCCATATATTTCTACTTAGGCGTAAGGCGCTTCGTTCTTTTTACAGAACTACTCCCGAAAGGGATAGTCTCTGAACCTTCAATGTCTCTCGACAAAGCTTGGCTGCTGATTGCCCCAACTCTTCTAGAGAGAGGGTTTCCAGCAATTCACCTTATTTTTCATCCGACCTTTCGAATCGGAAGCTGCGTGATACCTTCATGGATTTCCATATGACAATTTGCGCACAAAAGAATACATTTTTCAATTTCTTCTTTTATTTTCTCCCAAGACCTTGTTAATCCTTTGTCGGATAGTCCGAAAGATTTTTCTTTTGGATCAAGGTGGTGGAAAGATAGTGCTCGGTCACATTTACAATATCCACAAATTTCGCATTTGCCACCTTTATAATCTCGAGCCATTTTTCGAAGTTTATTTCTTCGTTTTTTGACTGCATTGACCATATAGGCAGCTCTGCTGGCATAAGTACGAGGTTTAGACATAATCTGAATTATATTCTTAACTAGTACTTTGTACACAGGCGACTGCTCTACCGCTGAGCTACAGGGGAATATATTGTTTTAAAAAACAAGTCCTCACTAGGGAAGACGTTTAGTAGTATAGCAAGGAGTTTATAAAAAAACAATATATCCAAAGTGACAAAGTGGAAGTTCTACTGTATACTTATAAACCATGTCAAACAACTGGGGAGAGTCGGTTTTAAAATTCGACGAAGTCACATATTCTCATATAAAAAATAAACCTATTCTTGAAGAGACGTCTTTTTCTATACGAAAAGGTGCCAAAATAACCCTCATGGGTCAAAACGGTGCTGGTAAAACAACTATCTTTAAACTCATTACAGGTGAGCTTGAGCCAGAGGAAGGGGAGATTCATCTTAATAAAAATATGAGTATTGCCATTGCTCGACAAGTTATTCCACGAGAGCAGATGGAGATAACTGTTCGAGAATTTTTCCAGAAATGTTTTAAAGAAAAAGTCTATGATATCGATCCTCGTATCGAAGAGGTTTTACAGGTAGTACATTTGAAAGCTGATTTTGAAAAAAAGATAAAACAGTTTTCAGGAGGACAACAGGCACGTCTTCTTCTTGCTAGTGCGCTTATCCAAAATCCAGACATACTTTTACTCGATGAGCCGACAAACAATCTTGATAAGGCAGGTATTGAGCATTTAACTAAGTTTTTGAAAGAGTATAGTAAAACAGTTTTAGTTATTTCTCACGATGCTGATTTTTTGAATAGTTTTACTGAGGGTGTTATCTATTTAAATGTACACTCACGAAAAGTTGAGCAATATACCGGTACATATAATGATGTGGTGCGAGAGATTTCTGCACGTATTGAAAAAGAGCGACGAGCTAATGCGCAAGCTGAGAAGAAAATTCAAGAGAAAAAAGATAAAGCCAACTTCTTTGCTCAAAAAGGAGGTGGTATGCGTCTTGTTGCAAAACGTATGCGAGAGCAAGCTGAAGAAGAGGAAGAGGGTATGGTTGATGTTCGAAAAGAAGATAAGACTATACGAGCATTTACTATACCTGTACAACCAGATCTCTCAGGTGTTTTGTTTACGCTAACTGAGGTACAGATCATGGATATTCATAAAAATGACGGCACGCTTAAAACAAAAAAAGTTAATGTCGAATTGCGAAAAGGTGAACATCTTCTCCTCAAAGGTCCAAACGGTATCGGCAAAACGACATTACTCGAATCTCTTGCTACTGGTCATGCAAAAGGTGAATCAATAGCATCTGGAGTAAAGATTGGATACTATCGACAAGATTTTTCTACACTCGATTTTGATAAAACTCCATTTCAAGAACTCGAATCAGTGATGAAAGATAAAGATGAACATAAACTACGACAAACAGCTGCACAATTTTTAATAACAGGTGATCTTGTGTATACACCGATTGGTCGTTTGTCAGAAGGGCAGAAAGGTTTAGTTGCATTTGCAAAACTTGTACTAACAGAGCCAGGTCTTCTCATCTTCGACGAGCCAACAAACCACATCAACTTCCGACACCTTCCAGTTATTGCTGAAGCTTTGAAAAAATTTGAAGGTGCGATGATAGTAGTAAGTCACATGCAGGAGTTTGTAGAGCAGATTGGTATCACAAATGTGCTTGATTTGGGGAAGTAGAAGTTGACAGAGCTGATATAATAGAGATATGTAGTGAGGTAACTTGCTACACTAAATGGGCTTTTGCCTCGCCCTGGAGAAATCTAGGGAGAATAATTACAAAAAATCAGCAAAGATAAAAGTGCTGATTTTTTGTTTTATGCTTAAAAACAGTTTTGCTTCTAAGTGATGTATTTTATTGATAAGTCTCCGGCTATCAAAATTTTTTATTTGTGAAATATGAATTAAACAATCCTTATTTTTTATTTTTCCAATATAAAGTTTGTATTTATTTATATTTTCAACCTTAGAACTAAGAGGTACACATAAAAAAGAGTTTCTACCATATTTTTTAATTATAAGTACAGGCCTCTCAAAATTTTTACCTTTCCCATCTATTTCATATCCAATGTTAACACCCATGTGTACCCACCAAATATCCCCCTCATCAAAGTAGGGAATATGATCTAGTTTGTTGTTGACTGATTCTTTTACAGAATGCCACTCTTTAAAGTTTTTAAACATGTGTAGTACAGATTACTACACAATAAATCAAGAAAATCAGAAGAAAAGATAAAGCTTTTGTAGTTTTTGTGGGCGATGGATGGTATTGACTTTTTTTTAAATATATGTATAATATATAGTCGAAACCGCACTTTGAAATTCTTCTGTCTCAGCGGGTGCTGTGACAGATTTCGGGTGTGGGATTCGAACCAACCAAACTCGCAACTACCCACCATATGAAGGCAAAAGCCCTTCTCAATACCATTGTGGCGGCCATCCTGGCCGTCTTCGCCCTCTGCATCACCACCCCTGCTTCGGCTACGGAGCCGGTGAACAAGTTCACCCTGACCCGGCCTGGTGCTGGCGTCAGTACAGACGTGTTTCTTAGCTTCCTTCCACGGGAAAACCCTTCGAACCCTGCTCTGCAGGGCGAGACCTGGGTTACAGCTCGGGATGGCTGGGTCAACATCCTTCGGACCGGCGGTTCTTCCGTCGGTTCTGGGTACACCCTCGCAGCCAAGCGTTCATCACCAGACTACAACTGGTTGATCACGTCAAGTTTCCCATCATGGGGCGGGGAACTGGACAGTACGACTCAGTTCGGAAACCGTCATCACTTCGGATTGCGTATTCACGCGATTCGCCCCGGGGTGACATTCCGGATGCAGGACGTGACCACAGAGGTCCGGTCCTACATCTATGGTTCATCCGGTTGGGCCGCTGACGGAGTGGTGAATATCTCCACAAACCTGTCGGTCCTGAACGCTTTCAGGCTCCGGCTTGAAGCAGGGACGGATGGGGTCAATGGGACCAATGATGATCCGGTCGCGACGGTACAGAGCTCGTCACTCCCATCAACATCGTGCCTCTTCGGAGGTCTCGGTGTTGCCATGGGGGCCTACGGCTCCGGTGATAACTACCAGAAACTGCGCAATGTATACAACTATTGCGCAGCAAATCATCTGGTGTTTAAAATTAATGTAAATATCCCGTACACCGAAAACGGCCAACCATTTACCTCGTCCGCATCAGCGGTCTTCGCTCCGGCGACACAGCAGTGGTCAGACCAGTTGCCGGAAGGTACTGTGATGCCACCACTCAGTCTCTCCATCTCCGAATCAGAACTTCTGTTCGGTGACAGTGAGAAGGGGCTGTTTCCGGCCACAAACAGTCTGTACGTCGTGGAGAAATCTACTGAACAGCGGTCGTGGACACCGGTCGTTCCAGCAAACTTCGGCACAGGCCTCCTGACCCCATTCGCTGTCGGGGATTATCTCGCCGGCGCTCCTCGGTATTTCTACAGGGTTCGCCAGCTGATCCCAGCCACCCAGCAAACCCTCCGCGGACCGCGGAACAACGTCCCCACCGGACCGCCGATCGGCGACTCTGTGGCACCCTGAGATAGGGTGAAAAACCATCTCTCCAAACCTCCTGTCGGGGTTGTGCCCAGTGCACACCCTGACATGGAGGTTTTAACTTTGCATGGTATTATAATTATATATAGATATACATAAAAGGTATTGACAATATATTTCTATATGATATAATAGAAAGGTAAACAAAATATACAAAAAATATGAAAAAAATCATACCATTATTTTTAATAGCATTAATGACAGTATCAGCTTCTGTTTCTGCTACAACTGAAGCTCCTACTCAGGATGCTACAGCTGTTGTTGCTGAGACATCAGCTCCTGTTCAGGACTCAACGGAGGTTACAACTCCCACAACTCCTACTCAGGATTCAACAACTGTGTCTGAGCAGACAACACCTACACAGGATTCTACTGATGTAAGTACACCGGATACAAATAACAACGGTGCTCCTACTCAGGATTCAACTGATGTTTCAACTCCTGATACAACAACTACAACTCCTCCAACAACAACCACAACAACAACTCAAACACCCGTTGGACCAACAGGTGGATCAGGAGATGGTAGTGGATTCTCAAGTGGAGGTGGAAGTATTACATCAGGTACACCTATCAGTAGTACAGCTACATCTACAGTAGTAGACGGTATCAACATGTCATGTGGAGATCTATTCAAAACATACATGAAGAAAGGTAAAGTTAATAATAAAGCTGAGGTTATACGACTACAGGCTTTCTTAAACAAAAACCTAAAACTAAAACTAAAAGTTGACGGAGTATTTGGATCACAGACTGAGGCTGCTGTAAAGAAATTCCAGCTAAAGTACAAAGATTCTACTCTTACACCTTGGGGACTAAAACTTCCTACAGGATACGTATTCAAGACTACACAGCGACAACTTAACTTGCTTGTATGTCCTGCAAACGACATCCCAATGCCTATCTTGAAATAATCTTTTCTTGATTTGGACAAAAAACCGCTTTATACAACATAAAGCGGTTTTTTTGTATTTTAGGCTGTGATATAATTGATACACATATGGCCAAAGCAAAACATCCAGAAAACAATGCCGGAGAAGGCGCACAAGAGCTTCCAGTACATCAGTCTGTCATCCCTAGAAATATTATCGAAGAGATGCAGGAGTCGTATATCGACTATGCCATGTCTGTTATTACAGACCGTGCTCTTCCCGACGTTCGAGATGGTTTAAAACCTGTACAGCGACGTATTTTGTATTCTATGCAAAAACTTGGTCTTAATCCATCTGCTAAGTATCAGAAAAGTGCCAAAGTAACTGGAGATACTATGGGTAACTATCACCCACACGGTAACATGGCCATCTATGACACTATGGTAAACATGGTGCAGGACTTTAACATGCGGTATCCGCTTGTATGGGGTCAAGGTAACTTCGGTAACATTGATGGGTATCCCGCTGCGGCTGAACGATATACTGAGGTGCGTATGCAAAAGATCACTCCATATATCCTTGCTGATCTTGAAAAGAATACAGTCGACATGCGACCAAACTATGATGGTACACGAAAAGAGCCAAGTGTGATGCCGACTATTATTCCAAACATGCTTTTGAATGGTACTTTAGGTATTGCGGTAGGTATGGCAACAAACATTCCTCCTCACAACTTGGGAGAGATTGTCGATGCTACAACTCATCTTATAGATAATCCAGAAGCATCAACTTCTGATCTACTGCAGTTTGTAAAAGGTCCTGATTTTCCAACAGGAGGTATTGTATTTAATGAAAAAGATATTGAGATCGCCGAGACTCACGGTAAAGGAGGTGTGGTTGTTCGAGGTGAAGCTGAGATTGTTGAAGAAAAAGCGGGACAATCAAAGATTATTATCAGCTCTATACCATATCGAGTAAATAAAGCTTCTCTTATAGAGAGTATTGCTGATCTTGTTCGCGAGAAAAAAGTTGAAGGTATCAAAGATATTCGTGATGAATCCACAAATGACATACGTGTTGTTATAGAGCTCAAGAACGGAGCATATCCTCAAAATATACTTAACTATTTGTATAAACATACACAGCTTGAGTCTAAATTCCACTACAACGTTGTTGCACTTGTTGATGGAGTACCACAGACACTTTCTTTGAAAGCTTCTCTTGATCACTTTATTGATCATAGAAAGATTGTTATACGACGAAGAACTGAGTTTGATCTAGCAAAAGCAAAGGATCGAGAACATATCTTGCTCGGATTGAAAAAAGCTCTTGATCATATTGATGAGATTATTGCCCTCATTAAAAAGAGTAAAGATACTCCAACTGCTCATGCAAACTTGATGAAGGAGTTTAAGTTTTCAGACAGACAGGCAACGGCTATCTTGGAAATGAAACTGCAGAAGCTTGCTGGTCTAGAGCGAAAGAAGATCGAAGATGAACTTAAAGCTGTACAAGCTTTGATCGAAGATCTTGAAGATATTCTTAAAAATGCAAAACGAGTTATAAAGATTATCAAAGAAGAGCTTTCTGCTGTTAAAGAAAAATTTGGAGATGCACGGCGTACTCGTGTTGTAAAACATGGTGTACAGAACTTTTCACTTGAAGATATTATTCCAGATGAAGAAAGTGTTCTCGTACTTACTGCCGGAGGATATATCAAACGAACAAATCCAGATGAGTATCGAAAGCAAAAACGAGGTGGTGTAGGGGTTGTTGATGTTGATGTAAAAGAAGAAGACTTTATCACACATCTTGTGTCTGCTTCTATGCATAGTGATCTGCTGTTCTTTACTGATAAAGGAAAAGCGTATCAGATCAAGATGTATGATATTCCAGAAGGAAAGCGAGCTACACGCGGAAAATCTATCATGAACTTCTTGTCACTTTCTGAAGATGAGAAAGTAACTTCTATTCTTCCGATGCCAAAAGAAGTTAAGAGTTCAAATCTATCTCTGATGCTTATTACAAAGCTTGGAGTAGGAAAGAGAGTCGCGCTCGATAGTTTCAAAGATGTACGACGAAGCGGTATTATTGCCATCACACTTGATGCTGGAGATCAATTGATATCTGCCTCATTTGTAGAAGAAAAAGATTCTGTAATACTGGTTGCAAGTGATGCGCAGTCTATACGATTTGCTGTGGATGAGATACGAGAGATGGGGCGATCTGCCGGAGGTGTCCGAGCAATGAAACTTGATAAAGGTGAGACTATAGTTGGAGCGATACCTGTGAAAGCGTCATCAAAAGATGCAGCTGAACTTCTTACTGTTTCTGCAAATGGATATGGAAAGAAAACTCCACTTGATGAGTATAAAGTACAAGGACGAGGTGGATCAGGTATTAAAACATTTAAAGTTACAGATAAGACAGGATCTTTGATGGCGGCACAAGTTGTAACTGATGATATTGAAGAGATAGTGGCGATATCAAAGAAGAGTCAGGTTATTCGATGTGAACTTAAAGAGATACCAAGTCTTGGACGAGATACACAAGGTGTACGCATTATGAAGCTTCGAGAAGGAGATTCTCTTGCATCAGTTATTGGAGTCTAGATATTTACAAAGGAAACGCGTATACTTATATACATGAGTATTGTAAAAGAACTTCACCTATTTCAGATTATTACACTTGGTATATTTTTAGTTGTCGGACTTGCTGGTGTTGCCTTTTTTGCAACCAACAAATCTGCAGGAACTAAAACAGGATATGAGCCAGTTATATGGGGAACTATTCCAAAATCAGTCATCGATGAATCAATGACGTATTTTCGTGAACAGGGTACAAATCCTCGTTTCTCATATGTAGAGTATTCAGAAGAGGGTTTTGAACAAACACTTTTAGTGGCTATTGCAAACGGCACAGGTCCAGATGCAATTATATTTCCAAGTAATATGTTCTATACTCAAGCAAGTCGTCTAGCTACTATACCAAATGAGTCTGTGTCTGCTAAAAATTTTGCCGAAACATACATAGACGCAGGTCAGACATTTGCAGTGCAGGGCGGTATAAAAGGTTTTCCTTTGGTTACTGATCCTATGGTTATGTATTGGAATCGAGACATATTTTCATCTGTTGGTTTACTAAACCCTCCTAAGACATGGGCAGAAGTTGGACAGATGACCTCAAAGATAGTTCGTAAAACAGATAACGGTGTTATCACTCGTGCATTTGTTGCACTTGGTGAATATAATAACGTGGATTACGCGAAGCGTATATTATTTACTTTGATGTCACAGGTAGGTGTAAAGCTTACATATTATAGTCCACAATTTGGAGGATATACATCTGGGCTTATAAATAGTGCTGATGGTGGGGAAGAAAAATCTCGTTCTGTTCTTACGTATTACACTGAGTTTGCTAATCCAGTTAAAGCTTCTTACACTTGGAATAGATCTCTTATAAATTCACGAGAAGCATTTCTATCAGGTGATTTGGCGGTATACTTTGGTCCTGGTAGTGAGCTCGAGTATATACGGAGTCGTAATCCAAATCTAAACTTTAGAGTTGCTCCTATGCCTCAAGAAAATCAAAGTGCAAAATCCGTACACGGTAAAACATATGCGGTTGGAGCGTTGGTGACATCAAAAGATGTAAACTCAACTATAACAGAGCTTGCAACTTTCTTTACTCCAACACAGACAATAACAGCACTTTCAACTGCTTTAGATATGGCTCCGGCTCGTAGAGATGTACTTGCTACATCTAAAGAGGGTCAATCAGACATAAATGTTGGTGCTATTTATGAATCAGCCGTGTATGCCAAGGACTGGGTAGATCCAAATCCAACTTCTACCTCAGCCATATTTAAAACAATGATAGAATCCGTTACCTCAGGGCAACAGACATTGTACGAATCATTACAAGACGCTTCAAACCGACTTTCTGCTTTATTTCAACAATAATATTAAATAATCAAACATATGCAACAGCAATCATTTTTTAAAGGTTTACAATCTTGCTTTGGAGACGCTGATGGAGGGTGTGGGTGGCAAGAAATCTCTGCTTTAGTTGAAAACTTGTTACAAACACTGTTTATCATAGGTTTGTTTGCAGCGGGTTGTATGGTTGCATATGCTGGTTGGCTTTTGATTAGAAAAGGTAGTGACGCATCAGCACGAACTCGTGCACGAAAAATATTTCAAAATATTGTTTTAGGACTAATACTACTATTCTCAGCATACTACATCGTAGATCTTGTATTAACTAAAGTTGGTGTTACTGATGAGTTCCGACAGGGATTTATTGAACCAGGAAAAACAGAGTAATCTGGTACAAAGTCATATAAAAGGGTATAATTTAAAACATGAAAAAATATATTTTTTATGTTTTAAGTTGTTTTGTACTACTCTTCGTATGTACAGTGCAAGTTCGCGCAGACTTTGATCTTTTTGATCAACCTCTTCCTAACGATACTACAGGAGGTCTTTTAGATGTTGATACTAGCTTGGGTAATACTTCTGCAAACACTAATACAAATACAGAAACTCCTGTACAAACTACCTCTGAGAATACTTCTGGCACTCCTGTACAAACTACCTCTGAGAATACTTCTGGAGACAAGCCTGTACAAGATACTTCAAAGAATAGTTTGAAAAAGAACCCTAAATACCTCATCACCAACCCTCTTGGAAAGACAACAAGTTTACAAGATGTGATTCTAAACGTTGTTAAAGTTGTTCAAATATTACTCATGATGGCTGCTGTTGTGTACATCATATGGGCCGGTTTCTTATTTGTGACTGCAAAAGGTGACACTGCAAAAGTTGTAAAAGCTCGAAATTCGCTTCTGTGGGCAATGGTCGGAGTGGCTCTCGTACTTGGTGCTCAGGTGATAGTAACGACTATTAAAAACTCAGTTAACAGTGTTTTTTATGACACAACTAAAAAATAATCGTATGAAAAAATATATTTTACTTCTATCTATGTACCTTTCGTTGTCTGCTGTTTTTGTAGTATCTGCTGCAAATGTCTCTTTACCTAACATACCAGTAACACAAACGGATCAATTTGGTGATACAACAACTACAAATGCCGGAGGTATAATAAATACCTCTGCTGATAATGCTGTTTCAGGAACAAACATCCAATACACTACACCAGGTGTACAATATCCAACTGTTAATACGCCTACAAACACCTCAAAATTATCAATAAGTGGTCTAGTGGCTTGGTTTGTTGAGCTTATAAACTATATTATAAAGTTTATTTTAACACTGGCCCTCATTGCATTTTTGTGGGGAATATTCAGACTTGTGTTTGTGGATGCGACAAATGAAGCTGAAAGAGCTAAGGCTAAAAAATTCATTCTTTGGGGAATAGTTGCATTGTTTGTAATGACTTCTGTGTGGGGGCTGGTTAACGTGCTACACTCTTCAGTATTTGGCGGTAGTACCTTGATTATTCCACAATTAAAGTAGTATAATAAAGTTATAGGTTATATTAATAAATAATTTTTAAAAATTTCTTACATATTTTATGAAATCTAAATTTTCTATACTAGCAATCGCATTAACACCGTTTCTTGCAAATGCACAGCTAGGATCAGAGGGATTTGCCTCAACAGTAGATGGATTTTTGGCCTACTTACTATATATTGCAGGTCGAGCTCTTCCTCTTCTTATTCTTGCCGCTCTACTATTCTTCTTGTGGGGAATATTTAAAATATTCTTTTGGGACAGAGGACACGATGATCCTAAAAACAAAACTTTTATCCTTTGGGGAGTTGTTGCATTGTTCGTGATGGTATCTGTATGGGGACTTGTAAACGTTCTACGAGATACACTACGACTTGATAACTCACGAGTTCCATCTGCTCCAGCTATTCCATTTCCGGCAGCGCCTGCCACAAACTCAGGTGGCTTAGCTCCAGCAAGATAATACATTTTTACGTAAAAAGCCTCGAGTGTACTCGAGGCTTTTTATTTTGTATACTTAATACATGCAAGAAGTATATAAACTTATCAGTAAGATAAATGAATACGTATTAAATCCTATCATTCTTATCGTATTTGCCATCGCACTCCTTTTCTTTATGTTTGGAATTTTTGAATATTTATGGAAATCACACAAAGATCCGGCGGCTATACAGGCAGGGGCAAAGCATATAGGTTGGGGTATAGTCGGTATGCTTATTATGATATCTGTATTTGGAATTATACAGGTCATAATAAACACAATACCTGTGGATTCAAATGCTAAAGATGCAGTAAAAAAGGTTATACCTATCAATAACTAATCTATATAAAAAGAAAGCCCGCAGCGCGCATGTGACGCGCTGCGGGGTGGACAGTTATCGGTTTGGTGTAAACCGGAAAATTGCCCGAATCTTTGAAGTAGGCTCAACGGGACGTAATCCTAGTTCGAGCGTTTCCCCAAAGATAGCTTTTTGAGTTTCTCGGGATATTTTGTCCCGATTGACCCCGTCAGGGCGGATCAGCCACGATCCGCCTTTGCTATCCCACAGTAGTTGCTTGTTCGAGCGCCCTGTGGGTGACGCGGAGTCTCTGACTGTGAGGAGGAGGATTGCTCCGTCTCCATATACAGTCAGACCCCATACTTTATCCCATGTCGAGGTTTTTGGAGCCCCGACTGGGCTTGGTTTCCACAACTCCTCTCCAGAGGAGGTGGACTCTTTTTCTACCCAAGCAGGAACTGTATCCGACTTGGTCGTGGTGCCAGAGGCTGAAGGCTCTGGGCTTGTGGTCGTGATGGGGTCACGAGGGTTGGGCAGGGCGCCCGCTTCTCGCATACCCTCAGAAGTTTCTCGACGAATGTCTTCGCCGATAGCTCCTACAACCGTCTCCGCTGCTCCTGTGTAGGGATTGGCGGTTGGTGATGTCAATTTGGTTACTAGTATCACCACTACTAGTAAGCCTATGATGTACTTCATATTCTTGTCACAACGACTGGAGGATTGCCACCTCCGCGGTTGTTTCGTTTTTTGCTGTTTTTACCACTGCCACCACTTTGGCGGATATCCAACCCTTTAAGAGCCCCCTCCTCGACCTGTATAAATCTCAGAAGTTGTTCGTCGCTCATTGTTGGGAATATCCGTCTCGCCTCATCCATCTTCGGCCCCTTGTTGCGGATGTTCAAGGTCTCCCTCTGATCATCCAGTGCCTGCTTCTTGAGGGCAAGCATAGCCTCTTCTATCGACGGCGGGTTTTCAACCTTCGTGATTGTGATCGACGAAAGCTGATAGCCGCTATCTATGAATCGTTGCTGGATTGTTCCGGTATTCAAGGCCTGGTCTGAAACCCCTTTAAGATTGCCGCGTATTTGAGACACGGTAGTCCAGAAGGCGTCGCTGAGGACGACTGTTAGTGCTCCAAGCGCATAGAGGCGCATTTGGTCTGTTGACAGCGGATTAGTTTTTGATTTTTTTGGATCGAAACAAACCACCACAACGGTACCAGTTATATGCGCCGGGAACTCACTTCCGTTGGACCCGCACTGTACTACAGCATCAGTTTTGCCAGCCTCTCTTTCAAGGGGATAGGTTAACTTCTTGCCGTCGACATTTTCCCAGGACATGCCTAAGAAACTCGGAAGCAGTTGGTTTATAGAACCTCCAACTGCTTTATTCAGAATTGAAAGTCGGCGTCCCAAGAAGGAACCGACCCCGATCGTGTCGATAGGAACGATCTTTTTGTTGAGTATGCACTCCTTGAAGAAGGAGCGAAAAACCCAGAAAAAGATTATTCCTGCAGTCAGCATCACTGAGAAGAAATAGTACAGTCCTCCTGGAAGGAGAAACAGTACAATCTTCTTTGACAGCCATAAACTGCTGTTGATGAGTGCTATGTGAAGGCCGGCCGATGCGAGCAGACATCCAATGTTGCTGTGTTGCCCCTTCTTTCTCAGTATTCCGAAGCCTGCACCGATGAGAATGGTCGCTATAATCCAGGACCATCTCCACATTTCGTCTAGAGCAGCCTGTTCAGGCGATACTCTCGTGCCCAGGTTCTCCGACCTGGGGAATGCTTTTGAGCCAGAGCTCTGCTGTAATCCTGCAATGGCGTCTCCGAAGAACCACCATACACAGAATATAAGCAGAGCAATGCTCAAGAACCAAAAGACCAAGTTGCGGATTGCTTTTCCGCGACGACTGGTCGGTCTTAATATGCTCATGTCAATGTTTGGCCGTTACTTTACGACCACGTATATATATTATCACATATTACCAGAAAAATCAAGTGCTTCGTATATATAAAAACCTTATAAAATAAGGGTTTTTTGAGATACAATGCAAGCAAAAAACGCACCCAGTTTTGCTAGACACGTTTTTGTTTGTGGGCAAGGAGGGACTAGGTCCTTACAGGACCAGTATACCTTTGCCATATTCTCATATGCTCCGCATATTCGAATACAAGGCAAAGCTTTTCTCGTCCCTCACGGACATGCAACTATGCATGTCCTCTTGCCCAAACGAAAACAAGCATCCTCGCTTTCGCTCGGACACTTGTTTTGTTTGTGGGCAAGGAGGGACTCGAACCCTCAACCCTTGCGGGACTAGTTCCTAAGACTAGCGCGTATACCAATTCCGCCACTTGCCCATATTCTGCTATTGCAGGTCCGTCTAGTAGGATTCGAACCTACGACCAATTGCTTAAGAGGCAACTGCTCTACCAACTGAGCTATAGACGGGAAATGTTTGTTTTACTCTGTGTGGACCCGAGGGGATTCGAACTCCTGACCTCCTCAGTGCAAATGAGGCGCTCTACCAACTAAGCTACGGGCCCTTCGTCTTCAATACTACTATATTATTTTTAAAAATACAATACTATATGTATCTTTATCTTTTCTTCGGTAAAACTTTATCATAGTGCTGATAGACTTTATTCAACTATGTCTATATACAATAATCGTGGCTTTATTGCGTTGTTTTTCGTTATAACTATGTCGCTGACTTTTTATGCTTGGATAAATATATCCTCAAGTACCTTATTTGCCTATATAGGCAACAGACGTGCATTTGAACAAGAGAGGTCTGGTATTGCCAATAATATTCTTTGTATAGATGCTTTTATTGAGCATGGTGTGGTAGATGTAGGTGTGTTTTCAAGAGAGTTGTTTTTTAAAGATATGAATACGTGTAATGTGACTATTTCAGATACGGAACACTTTTTTATCATGAATAAAAAAGTGGTATTCAGTGTAGAAAAAGAGCACGGTTTTGTAGCGCGTGTTGTTACCAGATTTCTTTAACTTTTCTTCAAATATTCTTGAACCTGTTTGTGTGATTATGTTTGTATTATCAGTTTAAATACATCAATAATATGCGACAAAAAATAAATACAAAAAAAGGTTTTACATTAATAGAGATACTGGTTGTGATAGGTATTATAGGAATACTGGCAACAGTTGTTTTGGTTGCTGTGAATCCTGCCAGACAGTTTAAACAAGCTCGAGACTCTCAACGTCTGGCAAATGTAAACACTATCCTAAATGCACTCGGACAAAACATATCCGATCATCAAGGTGTTATTCATTGTGGTAGTGGTGACCCCGGCATATCAAATACTCCTCTGCTTATGACAACTGGTAGTGATGGGGTAGACATAGCAGATTGCTTGGTTCCAGAATATCTTCCAAAGCTACCGTATGATCCATACCCAGAAAGAGGTCATTATGTGTCTGAAGATGATTACAATACTGGTTACAGCATAAGCACAGATCCACTAGGAAGACTCACTGTTTCCGCTACAGGTGAAATACAGCCAAATATTGCCGTATCAAGATAGTAAGGTTTTTGGTTTGATTTATTCTCCAGATGTGATATAGTTCTCATATTATGAAATTAGTATCATCACTCAAGAGAAAAGATCTTCGACAAGGGGAGATTATCGTACGACGAGGAAAACATCTCTATCGAATCAATAAAAAGAATCGAAAACGAAACGCAAAACAAGGGTAAAACCCTTGTTTTTGTTTGGTGTATATGGTTTAGGTTGCTATCATGTATATATGAAAAACAAAGCTTTGTATGTGATAGTTGTAGCAATATGTTTTATTGGGATTATACTTGGAGTTAGTTATTTTGCTCAAAGACAGTCAAAAACTGTTATTTTACAAGACAAAAAACAGGACATTTCGACCTCAAAAAACGATCAAAAAGACAGCATGGCGCAGACGCTAGTATCTCTTAGATTTGCAGGTGATATATTACCAGCTCGTGCTGTAGAGCTAACTATGCGTAAAAACGGGTATATGTACCCATTTGAAAAGATTCGTCAGGAGCTTGCTGATGCTGATATAACATTCGCAAACTTAGAATCACCACTTATAGGTACCAAAACAACCGGAAGGACTACACCTGGCGGAACAACTGTTTTTCGAGGAGATGTTGATTTTGCAACAACTCTAAAAGAGGTGGGTATAGATGTGGTTTCCTTGGCAAACAATCATATGAAAGATCAGGGTCAAAAGGGTATAGAGAGTACACTTACAACTCTAGATCAGATAGGTCTAAAACACGCCGGAGCAGGTCTTAACAGTGCTCAGGCTGAACAACTTGCAGTTATCGAAGTAGATAAAGGCATGGAGGGGGTTATCAAGGTAGGTTTTTTAGCTTTCAACGATGCTGACGTTGTGCCTGAAAGCTATCACGCTACTGAAAAACAATCTGGTACAAATATTATGGATGTGGATAAACTTAAAAGATTGGTGGCTGAAAATAGGCCAAAAGTAGATGTGCTTATAGTGTCCATGCATTCAGGTACAGAGTATGCCAAAAGACCAAATTCAAAACAAATCACTTTTGCCCAAACTGCAATAGATGCCGGTGCCGATATAGTTATGGGTCACCACCCACACGTTCTCCAGCCGATACAACAGTACAAAGGAAAATACATTTTTTATAGTCTAGGTAACTTTGTATTCGATCAACCGTGGCCAGACACGAAACAGAGCCTGATAGCACAGATTGATGTATTTCTGAAAAAAGACTCATCTGGAAAGTGGTCTATACAAGGTCAAAAACCAACTGTGATACCTCTAGCTATTTACCAGTTTCAACCACAAAAACTAGTATCAGGTACTCCTGAGTATCAAGCTGTTTTGAATCGTTTAGATTTTCCTTACAAGATATTTAAAATAGGAGGTCAAGTACTGCAAGTGGGTATTGCCAGCTCCTCAGAGTCTCGTGAAAAAGGCTTGTCAGGGACGAGTATTTTACCTAAAGGACAAGGTCTATTGTTTACATTTGATAGGCCAGATAGGTACGGCATATGGATGAAGGATATGAAATACCCTATAGATATATATTGGTTCGATAAGGATTTCAGGCTTATAGATCAAGCTCTTTCTGTAAAACCAGAAACATACCCAAATGTCTTTTACCCAAAAGCAGATGCGTACTATGTCCTTGAAACAAATGTCCAAGAACTAATAGATATGTCCTTGACAAAAGACTTGACGGGGGAGTTGACGGATATCGTGTCTTATGATAAAAAGTAGAAACCTATGGCAAATTCAACACCAGTATTTAGCTTCAAAGTTAAGGCAGTTACTAAAAAATTATTGAGTGCGATACCTGAGCGTTCTCGAATTATTATTTCGAAGCGATTTGGAATCGACAAAGATAAAGATACAGAAAAAATGACCCTCGAAGCTATCGGTGAGATGTATGACATCACTCGTGAGCGAGTTCGACAGATCGAGGCAAATTCTTTGGCTGCAATACGAAAATCAAATGCGTATAAAGAAGAAGTGAAAGTGTTCGCTGAGCTAGCTACATATGTAAAAAGTATCGGTGGTCTTGTTGCTGAACATGACTTACTAGAACACTTGTCAAAAGATCCTTCTACACAAAACCATTATCATTTTCTGTTGATACTTGGTGACCAGTTTAAAAAAGAGAAGGAAAGTGAAGAATTCCATCATCGATGGCATGTTGATTCTGAGCTGTCAAAGAAGATTCATGATGCTCTTAAGAAGTTATATACAAATCTCTCAGATGAGGCTCTTATTCCAGAAACAGAGATTATTAAGGCTTTTATGGATAACCTAAAAGATGTATCTGAGGAACTTAAAAATGAAGAGGTTGCAAAACGATGGCTTCGAATATCAAAACATATCGATAAAAACCCTCTTGGTGAGTGGGGTAAAAGCCGATCTACCAATGTTCGAGTTAAAGGTATTCGAGACTATGCGTATCTAGCCATGCGAAAGCACGGATCCCCAGTACACTTCAAAGAGATTGCTAAATTGATCCAAAAAGTCTTTGGAAAACGAGCTCATGAAGCTACTACTCACAACGAGCTTATAAAAGATGAGAGATTTGTTCTTGTAGGACGAGGTCTTTACGCCTTGGCAGAGTGGGGGTATGTGAGCGGAGTGGTTCGAGATGTTATTAAAAAAGTCTTGGCTAAACACGGTCCTATGACCCGGGAAGACATATTTAATAAGGTTATGAAAGAGAGATATGTTAAAGAAAACACTATCTTGGTCAACCTCCAGAACAACAAATATTTCAAAAAAGATTCAGATGGCAAGTATCATGTTGTTGCTGAAAAATAAAGTTGCGTATAATTACACTTTGTGATACTATAAAACAATGCGTGCTTATACCCTGCTTAATTTTACTTTGAGCATAGTATTTGTACTCGAAAATTAGTTTTATAATTTTAATTATTTATCATTTAAATTCATGCGTATATTAGGTATAAACCTTAAGGATGACCAGCGGATCGAGATGGCTTTAACAGCAGTGTATGGTATCGGACGTTCACGTGCACATACTATTCTCGATAACGCCGACGTAGAGCACGGTGTTAAGGCAGGCGATTTAACAGCAGATCAAGAGAACAAGATTCGACTTGAAGTTGAGAAGTTTAAATTAGAAGCCGATCTAAAACGAGAAGTTGCTACAAACATAAAGCGACTTAAAGATATCAAGTGTTATCGAGGTACTCGACATACTCGAAAACTACCTGTACGAGGTCAAAGAACAAAGACTAACGCCCGAACATTGAAGGGTGTTAAGAAGACTATGGGTTCAGGAAAGAAGAAAGACACTAAGAAATAAAATTTATACAAGCTAATTTAATCTAATTTCATGGCAAAAAAAACAACAACAGCAGAGTCATCAGCTCCAAAGAAGTCTACACAAAAACGAAAGTTGACTTATGGTCTTTTGCACATCCAGTCTACTTACAACAACACAAAAGTTGTTCTAACTGACGAAAAAGGAAACTCAGTAGCTCTTTCATCTGCAGGAGCTCTTGGTTTTAAAGGTGCTAAAAAAGGTACTCCTTTTGCGGCTGCAAAGATTGGTGAGGTTCTGGCAGATAAAGCTATCGCAATGGGTATAAAAGAGGTAGGCGTGGTGATTAAAGGAACTGGATCAGGACGAGAGTCTGTGGTCCGTTCTTTTATTTCAAAAGGAATCAATGTTGACTCTATAAAAGATAGAACACCTGTTCCTCATAACGGTCCTAAGCCTAAGAAGCCTAGACGAATATAATATTTATTAATTACAATCTTCAATTCTTATATAATTTATGAAAATAGGTCCAAAATATAAAATCGCACGAAGACTAGGGGCACCAGTGTTTGAAAAAACTCAAACACAAAAGTTTCGAGTAAAATCTGAAGCGAAAACTAAAAGTAAGAAAGGTGGTAAAACACGAAGTTCTTACGGTCTACAGTTGATCGAGAAGCAGAAGGCTCGATTTACATACGGTATAACTGCAAAACAGTTCGGTAACTACATTAAAGAAGTTATTGACTCAAAAACAACTCATGGTCCAGAAGAGTTATACAAAAAACTAGAAACACGATTAGATAATGTTGTATATCGACTAGGCCTTGCCAATACACGACGGTTTGCTCGTCAGCTTGTATCACACGGACACATCACAGTAAATGGTGTCAAAAACACTGTTCCATCGACTCGAGTATATGAAGGTAATGTTATAAGTGTTCGAGAGGGAAGTAAAAACACTAAAGCTTTTGCAACTGTGGCAGAACGAGCTAAAAACGCAACTGTTCAGGATTGGCTTTCATTTGATGCAGATAAACTTTCTGGAAAAGTAAACAAACTTCCAACACTTGCAGGTCAAGACGTTCTGTTCGATCTAGGTCAGGTTCTAGAATTTGCAAAGAGATAGTCTAGTCCACTATATCTTAATAATTAATAAAAAATATTTAATAAAACTCATATGATACATACATCAATAGTGTTGCCATCAAAACCAAAAGTCCTAAAGGAGAAAGGAAATGCTGGTAGTTATGAAGTTGAGGGTCTATACCCAGGATACGGACATACACTAGGAAACTCATTGCGAAGAATTATTCTTTCATCTCTTCCTGGAACAGCGGTTACTGCTATAAAAATAGCTGGAGTTCCTCATGAGTTCTCAACTATACAAGGTATCAAAGAAGATGTGATTCAGATCATCTTGAATCTTAAAAAGATTCGATTCTCTGTTACGGGCGAGGATGATGTTGTTATAACTCTAAAATCAAAAGGTATCGGTGAAGTTAAAGCTTCTGATATCGATGTTGCTGGACAGGTAGAAGTTTTGACTCCAGATGCTCATATTGCAACTCTAACAGAAAAAGACGCTGTTCTTGATATGGAGATCACTCTATCAAAAGGTATCGGCTATGTTCCAAAAGAAATGCTACAGAAAGATCGAGTAGCGGTTGGAACTATTACTCTAGATGCTGCATTTTCTCCAGTAGTGCATGCAAGTTATGATGTTGAGCAGATGCGAGTTGGTGATCGAACAGACTTTAACAAGCTTATTGTTAATGTTCAGACAGATGGTTCTATGACTCCAAAAGAAGCTTTTGAAAAATCTGTAGAGATCATGATTCATCAGCTTAAAGCTATCATCAACTTTGTTGACCCAGTAGAAGAAGTTCGACCTGTTCGAGAAACTTCATCTGTGGTTGATTCAAAAAATGATGCAGAGGAATCTGTTGATAAAGAGGCTCTTGATGATGTTCTAAAAACACGAATAGAATCACTCGATGTTGGTCAGCGAACTATCAACGCTTTGATTGAGGCAAATATCCGAACAGTAGGAGGTCTTATCCGAAAGAAAGAGCAGGACATCCTAGACATCGACGGTATCGGTCAAAAAGGTCTTGATGAGCTTAAAGATATCCTTACAGGATTCGGTCTTTCTCTAAAGGAATAGGCTTAAAATACCCTTGATTTATTAGAAAAAATACGTTATATTTGAAAAACTATGAGACATCATAATGCAAACAGAAAATTCAACCGAGGAAGAAATCAGAGAAAAGCTTTGATTCGGTCTCTTGTGCGTGAGTTATTCCTACAAGGAAAGATTGAAACAACTGAGGCTAAAGCCAAAGAAGTTCGACCATACGCAGAGGATTATATTACAAAAGCAAAAGTTAATTCTGTTGCTGCACGACGTGATGTTCTTCGACGAATGGCAAACAACTCTATAGTTGACAAACTATTTGCTGAGATTGCTCCAAAGTACACTGAGCGACCAGGTGGATATACACGTATCATTAAAACAGGTCTACGAAAAACAGACGGTGCTTCTATGGCCATCATAGAACTTGTATAATATATTTTTAATAGACGCATATGAAATACACAATAGACGCAACAAATAAAAAAATCGGTCGAGTAGCACAAGAAGCTGCAACATATCTTATGGGTAAAAACTCAGTTGAGTTTGCTCGTAACGTTGTTCCAAACGTAAAAGTTTTGGTTTCAAATGCAGGTCTTCTTGATATTTCTGAAAAGAAAAAAGGAGATAAATACTATCTAACATACTCAGGTTATCCAGGAGGACAGAAAAAAGAATTTCTAGGTGATCTTGTTGATCGAAAAGGTGCCAAAGAAGCTGTTATCCGAGCTGTTTCTCGAATGTTGCCAAAAAACAAGCTTCGAGATCGAATGCTTTTGAATTTAGAAGTTACAAATTAATAATTTATATATACTTATACAATGGCTACAAAATCAGATACATACTTTGAAGCAGTAGGACGACGAAAAACTTCAGTTGCGCGAGTTCGAGTTACTCCAGCGTCTAAAACAACCCTAACAGTAAATGGTGTTGACTATAAAGAATATTTCAAAACACCTGAATTACAAGGCACAGCGATTGAGTCTCTTGTTAAAACACTTCCTGAAAAAACTTTTGCCATCACAGCTATGACAAATGGTGGGGGTATCAACGGACAAGCAGAATCTATACGACTTGGTATTGCACGAGCTCTAGAACAGTTTGATACAGAGCTTCGGGCCCCTCTAAAAAAAGAAGGATTTCTTACTCGAGATGGACGAGCAAAAGAGCGACGAAAATTCGGTTTGAAGAAAGCTCGAAAAGCGGGACAGTGGTCAAAACGATAAAACTTTTTTCACTTCAGGTTCTGGTCCTCGTCGCGGGCAGCCGCTCCTGCGGAGGAACCTTGCGTTCAAAAAGTTTTATAATCGAAACATAAGAAAAAAACATCCGAAAGGGTGTTTTTTCTTTACACCATAAAATTTGATTTTAGAGCATTGAAAAACATCAAAAAACCTCTATAATACAAGCATGAAAGACGAAGATCTTAACAAAAAAGATGTCGATATGACTCTTGATAATGATGATGTGACTATTGACAACACTGTTGACATCGACGATGTTGTTGATGAAGAAGAAATAGAAAATCCAAAAGCGGCTCTCAAAAAACTTCGAGCTGAACTCAAACAGGTTAAGCAGGAAAAGATGGAGCTTCTCACGGGGTGGCAAAAAGATAAGGCAGAGTTTCTGAACGCTCGAAAGCGTGATCAGGAAACTCAGGCTGACGTGATACGTTTTGCAAATCAAAACTTGATTCTGGACATGCTTCCAACACTCGATGGGTATGAGCAGGCTAAAGCACAGAGTACCTGGACGGCAGTAGATGAGGCTTGGAGACAGGGTGTAGAGTCACTTATGGCAAAGATATATGCTTCACTACAAAAAGTCGGTGTAGAGGCATATGGAGCTCCTGGAGACGCTTTTGACCCAAATATACACCAAGCTATCGGTAATGACGCTACAGAGGATAAAGCTAAAGATCATACAGTGTCAGTTGTTCTACAGAGAGGATATAAGTTACATGACAAGGTGATACGTCCGGCACTTGTACGAGTATATCAAGCCTAGACTTGACAACCCTTATATAATGAAATTATAGATTATTAAATCAAATTTAAACTTTTAAATAAAATACACATTTTATGGCAAAAATTATCGGAATCGACCTTGGAACAACAAACTCAGCTGTAGCTGTTATGGAAGCAGGTGAGCCTAAGATCCTAGAAAACGCTGAAGGTGCTCGAACAACACCGTCTATCGTTGCTATATCTAAAACCAACGAGCGACTTGTCGGACTACTCGCAAAACGACAAGGTGTTACAAATCCAAAGAATACTGTGTTTGGAGTAAAGCGATTTATCGGTCATGCTTTTGATGAGACTTCAGTTCAACGAGATAAAGCGATAGTTCCATATGAGGTTTCTAAAACTTCAACAGGAGGTGTTGCGATTAAGATTGCAGACAAAGATTATACTCCAGAAGAGGTTTCTGCGATGATTCTAACAAAACTTAAAAATGATGCAGAAGCTCGACTTGGTGAAAAGATAACGGAAGCAGTTATCACTGTTCCTGCATACTTTAACGATGCACAGCGACAGGCTACAAAAGATGCTGGTAAGATCGCGGGTCTTGATGTAAAACGTATTATCAACGAGCCAACAGCAGCTGCGCTTGCCTACGGATTCAATAAAAAGAAAGATGAAAAAGTTGCTGTATTCGACTTTGGAGGAGGAACATTTGATATCTCTATTCTTGAAGTTGGAGCGGAAGTTGTTGAAGTAAAATCAACAGACGGAGACTCAAACTTGGGAGGAAAAGATATTGATCAGAAAATTATAAATTGGATTGCTGACGAATTTAAAAAAGAAACAACTATCGATGTTCGAAAAGATGCACTTGCACTTCAGCGACTTGATGAGGCAGCTGAGAAAGCAAAGATAGAGCTTTCATCTGCACTTGAAACTGAGATCAATATTCCATTTATCACAGTTGATGCATCTATGAACCCACAGCACTTAGTTCTTAAGATGACTCGGGCAAAACTAGAAGAGCTTGCTGATGAGTTTATAACTCGAGCTATACAGATCACAAAACGAGCTATAGAAGCTTCACCATTTAAGATCGGTGATATTCACGAAGTTATTCTTGTTGGAGGACAGACTCGTATGCCAAAGATCAAAGAAGCTGTAAAAGAACTCTTTGGTAAAGAACCAAATCAATCTATCAACCCAGATGAAGTAGTTGCTCTTGGTGCCGCGGTTCAAGGAGGTATATTGAGTGGAGATGCAAATGTGAAAGATATTCTTCTTCTTGATGTTATTCCTCTATCAGTAGGTATTGAAACTATGGGTGGTGTTGCTACACATCTTGTAGAGCGAAATACAACTATCCCTGTTTCTCGATCTCAAGTGTTCTCAACTGCAGCTGATAATCAAACAACAACAGAGATACATATCATACAAGGAGAACGAGCCATGGCTGCTGATAACAAATCTCTGGGACGATTTATTCTCGAAGGTATACCACCAGCACCACGAGGTGTACCACAGATTGAAGTTACATTTGATATCGATGCAAACGGTATCCTAAACGTAAAAGCAAAAGACAAAGCAACGGGAAAAGAACAGTCTATACGTATCGAGGCAAGCTCTGGTCTCTCAAAAGATGACATTGAGCGTATGAAAAAGGATGCAGAAGTTCACGATGCTGAAGATAAGAAAAAGAAAGAGCTTATCGAAGTTAGAAACCAAGCTGATCAAGCTATCTATACAGCAGAAAAAACTCTTCGAGAAAATAAAGAAAAGCTTCCAGCCGAGCTGGTATCTGCTGTAGAAGAAAAAGTAAATACACTTCGAGGAAGCAAAGATAAAGATGATATGAATACTATCAAGACAGACACAGAGGCTCTATCTATGGAACTTGCAAAAGTATATGATGCAGTTCAGAAAGCTGGGGGTTCTGCTGATCAAGGAGCTGGTCCTGCGCCAGAAGGAGGAGAGAATCCTGGAGCAGAGGGAAATGTGCGGGATGCGGAGGTTAAATAAATATCTCTCACTGCGAACTGCGGTTTCGGAGCTTCGCTCCTGCAAATGCAGTTCTCCGCTCTAGATATTATAAAAAAATACTATCACGATAAAGTGGTAGTGTTTTTTGTATTCACAAAATATCTGTCAAGCCTTTTTCTTCGTACAAATATTTTTTTATGTTACCATGTGTTTATGAAAAAAATAATTATTTTTTTAGCACTTATTATACTGTTGGTGCTTTCTATTTGGTATACAACATATACACCTAAAATTATATCTAATAATCAAACATCTACTTCAACTCTCGCCATTGAACAAAAAAATGATATAGACGAATATATTTTGGCTACATCTACTATTCAAGGAATACATTACAGTATAAAAATACCTAAAGGATTTACCAAAAAGATAGATGAAGGTAAAGATTCTTGGGTCGGAAAAACTATTACTAGCGAAGCGGATCCTGCCTCAATCTCGGTATATGTATTGAATAATATCAAAAGTAGAGACGATTTAATCAAAAAAGAGAAAAACATTCATTCATATAAAGGTGAGGCTGGTTACGGAAATTACTCAGAAATGTCTCAAGGTAATTGGAGCGTTGATGCGTCAGAATATGCAAAATATATGGAGAGAGAATTTGGATTTTTGCTTATAGCAAATTCTGAGAATTTTTCAGAAGTAATGCTTCCTGTAAAAATATTTTTTGCATACGTGCAGATAGATGACTTTCCTGGAAAGGTTTTTGTTTTTGCGTATTCGCCGGACGGAACAAGGACTGAAAATAAGCCATCTATGATTCTTGGTGAAAAAGCCATCTTTTATGATATTATTGAAAATTCAAATTTGTATACTGATAAATAAAAAACCCGCCGAAGGCCTCCGGAGAGACACAACGACGGGCGGATTATTTCTTTAGACAGGACCACCAGAAGCAGATGCCTACCGTGGTCCAGAAACTTGCATCGCCAAGGGTTGGCAGACCCCAGGCAAAATGGCACTTGAACGGGATGTAAAGCCCGGTCATGTATGCCACTAGTGCAAATATTAAGACAAAGATGAAATCCTTTATTTGAGCAACCCGTGAAAACGGGTTGCTCGGATCGTTCTTGTCCATAAACTCGGCCCCAGCGAAGGGGCGGTTAATGGTTTAAGGTTCAACGTCACGTTGAGAGGTGTGACGTTTGGCTCGATGTATATTATACACCTTATAGACAAAAAAGTCAAGGTGTGGTCAAGTGTTGAAAATATGCGCACATAACAAAAACTCAAATAAAATCATGCTATTATATTCAAGTATGTGTGGCATCGCAGGCTTTATAAATTACAAAAAAACAAAAGAAACAGAGCAACTACTTGATCTTGCTCTAAAAAGTATTACCCATAGAGGTCCTGATGACCAAGGTGTTTTTATACAGCCTGATTTTGTATTTGGGATGAGGCGTTTGTCTATTATAGACATAGCGCACGGTAAACAGCCTATAACAAATGAAGATGACACCATAACCGTTGTGTTTAATGGTGAGATATATAATCATCTCGAACTTCGAGCAAAGCTTATAGACAAAGGTCATGTATTTAAAACAAATTCAGATACAGAATGTTTAGTTCATGGATACGAAGAATGGGGAAAAGAATTGCCCAAAAAACTGCGAGGTATGTTTGCATTTTGTATACATGATGCGAAACAAAAAAAACTATTTATAGCCAGAGATCAGTTTGGTATAAAACCTTTGTATTATCACATGCAAGACGGACAAGTGCATGGTTTTGCATCTGAGATAAAATCTTTGCTTGTTGATACAAGCATCTCTCGAG
Organism: uncultured Candidatus Saccharibacteria bacterium; assembly: GCA_964450605.1. GTDB lineage: Bacteria > Patescibacteriota > Minisyncoccia > Phycocordibacterales > CAIZLB01 > CAIZLB01. The sequence goes on from CAYVEK010000001.1 coordinate 169,245, forward strand.
AGATAAATCTGTCTGAGGTTCATGCATATGCTACACTTCAATACGCTCCACGAACAAACACCTTTTTTAAACACATATACAAATTAAATCCTGGACACTCACTAACTGTCGATCTGCATACAGAAGAGCATAGTATAGAAAAATACTGGCAGTTTACGTTTGATGATAATCGAATCAAAGATGAAAATTATGAAGGTCGAAAAGCACAGATACGAGAAGTTATGGAAGATTCTGTGGCTCATCACATGATAGCTGATGTTCCTGTGGCATCATTTCTTTCAAGTGGAGTAGATAGTTCTATCATAGCTAGTTTGGCCAAGAAAAATAATTCAAATCTAAAAACATATACTATTGGATTTGGTGAGGATAGATCAGAGACAGCGGATGCGGCAGAGCATGCAAAGTTTCTAGGTACTGATCATAAAGAAATACAAGTTTCTTTTGATGATTATTTTAATGCTTTGAAAAAATGTGCTTGGCATTTTGATGAACCTGTTGCTGATCCTTCTGCTATATCACTCTATCTCATGGCGCGAGAAGTTGCTCGCGATGTAAAAGTTGTCCTATCGGGTGAAGGGGCAGACGAGTTGTTTGGTGGATACGGTATATATCTTGAACCAAGAAATACGTATATACGACTCGTGCGCTCAGTACCAAAACCTATACGTGATTATGTGTTTAAACCTATATCTGTCTGTGTAGATTTCGTTGCAGATCATATTCCATTTATAAAAAAGATTCCAGGTGTTAGCTTTCTACATCGCTCTCTTATACCGGCACAACATCGATATCTCGGTAATGCTTCTATATTTACAGAACGAGAAAAGAAAAGATTATTTAAAAATTATAAATCAGTCAATATGGTTGGAGCACTCGAGCTTGCTGATCAGGATGTATCCAAGATGTCTGAATCAGAATATATGCAGTATGTAGACATACACAACTGGCTTCGAGGAGATATACTTGCCAAAGCAGACAAGATGACCATGGCGCATTCACTAGAGCTTCGAGTGCCGTTTCTCGATGTCGAAGTTGCACGTGTTGCCAGTGGTATTCATGATTCATGGAAGTACATAGAAGGGCGAACAAAGTATATACTGCGAGATGCATTCAAAGATGTTATGCCTCATAGTACAAACGTACGGCCAAAGCTCGGTTTTCCAACACCGTGGCACACATGGCTACAACGTGACGCTGTTATGGTTAAAAAAACCATATTGGATTCAAAGTTTATACAGGATATTTGCAACACTCGAGAGATAGAAAAGTTGTTTACCACAAAAGCTTTGAAAGATAAATTTGTTGGAAGAAGAATATTTGTTCTCCTCATGCTTGCTTTATGGTATGATGTATATATCGAACATCCAACATATGCATAAACAAAGATCTACACATCAAAAAGGATTTTTAGAACTTATTGTGATTGTTCTTGTCGCACTCATTTTGCTTCGGTTTTTAAATATTGATATACAAGCTGTTCTTGCTAAAGAGTGGGTCCAAGATTTTATTCGATATGTAAAAGATGTACTAGTTCTTGTGTGGCAGGACATGATATCTATTTTTAAAAGTGTGAAAGGAGCTTAGGGGGAGAGGTATATATAAAAAAAGGTCCCCGGCACCGGACTTCGGTGCGGGGGAATTTCCTTGTGGGGAGAAGGGCTAGCAGTCCCAACCTCTGGGATCTATCCACAAAGTCGCCTCTATGGCTGAGGCAACTTTGGCTGCTGTTATGGAAGCAGATACGTCTCCTTGACGTATTAGATCTTTTCCACATAACAGCTTGTAGTGTTTTTTCCTCCTTCGCCACTTTTTTTCTCTTAGAGTCATGGTGGTGGTTCTGGTCGTTTCGAGAGAAGAGCAGCGGTAAAACGGGATTGTCGTAACGTGCTTTCTGTTTAAACATTATACAGCAAAAGGGCGGGGAAAGCAAGTCCCAGCCCTTAAAACCTTGTGTTATAGGACTAAAATTAGTTTTTGTCTATATATTGTGTGAAGGCATCCACCGGCAAACCTCCTGTTATACGAGTGTGTCCACCTATCATAAATGAAGGGGTTGCTCGTATTCCAAGCTCTACAGCAGCTGCTTTATCGGCATCTATCTGTCCTGCATACTGTGGTTTCTTTCCCTCAGCCACAAGCATGTCATAGTTTAGACCTAGATCAGCTGTTAGTTTTTTAAAGAAACCAACTCGCTCTGTTTTTCCAAGTGCTGACCATGTTGGCTGTGTTGCAAATACTTGAGTGTGAAGTTTTTCATATGCTTCTTTTGATACACTTTGTGCAGCAAGAACCATGCGCCCAACTTCTATAGATCCTTCTCCGTGAACAGGGTATATACGTCGTGTGATAGTCAAACGATCTCCATAGGTGGCTAGAAGTTGCTGAGTGATCACTTCGCCGTTTGTAGCACATGCTGGACACTCATAATCCATAAACTCAGTTATCTCTATAGGTGTTGAAGAAGCGGTTCGAGGAGCTGTTCCTTTTCCTGTTCCAACTATTTTTGGATTACCTGCTGGTGCAACTTTATCTTTTGTAAAAGTCAGTCCGCTTTGAATGTATTTTGCATACTGTCCTTCGCCGCCATTTGAAGCGACATTTGATTTGAAGGCCATAAGTCCTCCAACTATAATAAGCGCTGTAACAGCAAGTATACCAAGTGTTACTTTTGTTTCTGTGCTTACCGCACTGCTATTTGTATATGTCATATGGGTACTATTGTACCATTTTTACAGGAAGAGAAACCTTGCGTAACCACCGACGATATATGATACTGAGGACGATTATTACACTAAAAGCTATAAATGACATCATAGGTATGGTTAGAAAACCGAAGTATTCAACATATTTTGATGTACAAGATACTCCATAACTGCATGATTCTGGATTTTTAATAAAACCTATATATAGAAGGTTGTGATAGAGAGCTATGAGCCAGCCAAGAAAAGCTAGAGGTGTTACAAAGTGATAGACTTTCTGATCTCCTCTGAAGAATCCAATAAGTAATATCGGAACAAGAGAATACATACAGATACGTTGATACCAGCATAGTACGCATGGTGTATATCCTTTAACATCACTAAAATATAAACTTCCAACAGTTGCTACGACTGCTTGTATAAGTGCTAGGTGTAGCGCATTTTTCTGAATCCAATTCCATGTAGTTTTCATATTTTTATAGTAACACATTGTTTTATTTTGTATAAGGTGTATATTTTATTGTATGAGAACAAGTCGGTATAAAGACGATATAGTAAAAGTGTTTAAAACCGCACATGTTTTGTCTATTGCTGATATCTGCAAAAAGATTCCGCAGGCTGATTTTTCAACTATATATAGAAATGTCGAATCCTTGACTAAAGAGGGTATTTTAAAAAAAATAGTGGTAACAGAAGATCTCACTGTGTATGAACTTGTTGATGTCAAACATAGTCACGATCATTTTATATGCAATGAATGCGGGGAAGTAGAAGAGGTGCACGTTTCGCATAACTTGTTAAAAGGAAAAAAGGGTAAGATTGAAGAGGTGGTACTTCGAGGAACGTGTGGTGATTGTTGTTTATAAAAAGCCTTATTTTATAAGGTTTTTTTCGGTATATGTGGATAACTTTTAATGTGGATAAGTCATATTATGCAAATTACTTGCATAATAGTTTTTCATAGTGTATATTGTGTATGAGGTTGGATGTTCCGCCTCAATTTCATATGCCCAGATTCACGTTTGCAACCGCGATGCGGCTGCCACTGTTTGTGCGTTCCGGCAAAACTGTACGAAGGCCGAGCTTGGCCCCCTGCAGCTGTGTCGGTGAATGCACGTGCAGTTCCGGAGGCTGATCTGTAAAGGTCTGCTTCCCGGGATAACTTCTCCCGTTAAAGTCCTTAGCGACGAGGTTCGCCCACTTAGTTTGCCGTCTTGTATGGTACGCTTTGTGGGTTTTATTTTTGTCTTTTTGTGTAAAATATTAAAGTCATGTTCACGCTCACGGAGAAATATGTTCTGATGATAAAAGTCATATGCATCATCACAGCTAAAGTGATATTATATACGCATGTCAGCAACGTATTATAGTGATGCTATCTTTTGGATAGATACAGAAAAAATAAATCCAAATCCATATCAGCCTCGAAAAGAATTTGATCAAGCTGCTCTGCAAGATCTTTCTGAGTCTATACGTATGTATGGACTTCTTCAGCCTATAACAGTAACTCGAAAAGAACAGATGACCGAAGACGGCGGTCTTGTGGTAACGTACGAGCTCGTATCTGGAGAGCGACGATTGCGAGCTTCAAAACTTGCAGGACTTGTACAGGTTCCCGCCATCATACGTGCCAAAGAAGAAGATGCTCGAACAAAACTAGAACTTGCTATTATCGAAAACATACAACGAGAAGATCTAAATGTTATCGATCGAGCTCGAGCTTTTCAGCAGCTATCACAAGAGTTTGGTTTCAAGCATGCGCAGATCGCTGAGAAGATGGGAAAAAGTCGAGAGTATGTAACAAACAGTATGCGTCTTTTGAACTTGCCAGCTCATATGCTTGATGCGTTAAGTGCTCGACGTATCGTAGAAGGTCATACTCGACCACTACTCATGCTCGTGGAAAGACCTGAAGAGCAGGAGGCTTTGTTCCAAGATATATTGCTTCGAAAGTTGAATGTACGAGAAGCAGAGATGATTGCTCGAAAGATAGCTAAAGAGCGTGCACGAAAGAAAGAAAAAGATTTAAATCCTGAAATCATCGAATATGAGCACAAGTTTAATGAGATGTTGGGTACACGAGTTCATATCGAAACAAAAGAGCAGGGTGGAAAGATTGTGATTGATTACTATGATCTTGTGGATCTAAAAAAACTACTTGAAAAACTTAGTTCCGAAGGTGTTCCGGGTATGGTCGACTCTACTGTTGGTGCAAATGTGTTAGTAAATGAAGATGGGCAGGAGTTGGTTGTTGATGATACATCAAGTGTGGTCGTAACTGATTCTGATCTAGCAAATGATAGCGAGGATCCTGATATGTATAGTGTGATGAAGTTTACTGTCTAAAAATATAAAACACTATGAATCCTGATCAACGAGATTTACACCATAATCCTGAAAATGAAGAGTGGTATGAACATGAGGAGGATTTAGCATGTTTTATAGAATTGTGGAATAGTTATACAGGATTATATAAAAGAATACATGCTCTAAATAATGGATCTTCTTTAAAATTTTATCAAACAAAACGTGAAATAGAGGATCTTCAAAGCAACTTGGATGATACTGCTGAAAAAATGGTTGAAGAATTTTCAGATTTTTTTAATTTTACAGGTTTTGGCCTTGAAAAAAAAGATAATTCAGACGAACTTTGTCTAGTTATTGATAGTGCCTCAGGTTTTAAACAGTGGGTTTCTAAAATAAAAGAAAGAAGAAGTTTGAGGGTAGGTTTTTCTAATGAAGTTATTGATTTGGTAGATACGATATTGGATAATTTCAATAGACCTAATGAAAAGAAAAGTGAAGATTTTTATGTTTTATATTCTGTAATTGATGATCTTATTGATCTAACCAAGTGTATCGAACAAAAAAGCTCTGTTGGATTTCATGAAAACCAACTGCAAGAGCTTGAAGATATACGTCGTGCCTCTGAACATAAATACACTTCTGAATATATGCAGATGGTAAGAATAGGATTGCTTGACGTGTACGTAGAGGAACAAAATAATTTTCCTTGGGCAAAAGATTCTCCTAGTGATTTTCAGGATAAGGCGGAAGCCCTGAAAGAAGGTATTGATTCTTTATATTTTCAAATACTAACTGGAGATTCAGAAGATTTTGAAGCAATGATCTTTTTCAAAGATGTATTGTTAAGACTTTCAGAAAAGTTAAAAGTTTTGCTGAAGGTGCCGGACAGTACAAAACATAGTGATGTAAGGTATCTGCTCTACTCAGATCTTGGTATGCTGGTTGATAAAATCATCGGACAGCTCAGTGTGTAATAAAAACAAAAACCCTACACCTGCCCTAAAGCTGGTTCGGGTTCGTTGGGTGGGAGAGAAGATTTCATCGTAAGGTAATCAGGTGAAAACCTTCAACTCTATGGAAGTTTGCGACATTGCACATGTCTTCCAGAGACTCACAGTATTGTTTACAATCCGCCTCGAAGATTGCATACCTACGGATCTCTTTTTGCTTAGAGGCCTTGATAGGGACGAAATATTCAAAACGGACCGTGCTGTTGCGATGACTTATCGTTCTCACGACTTTTTCGTAAAGCAGATCTCTATTCTGAATATATCCATCTCTGGTATAGAGTCCCGGCCGTACCAGGATGAAGGCGTCTCCGTCCTTGATATACAGTTCATTTTCACCGACAGATATCATAGGAGCAAAGCTCAGTGAAATGAGGCTGAGCAGAATGATTGCCGAGAAGGCTGGAACAAACCCGGAAACTTTTTGCTTTATAAAAGCCGCGAGGTACACCAACGTGATAACTACCCCGATGATTATAAAAAAGATAAGGGTTCCGTTAAAATAATCCGGCCAACGGTAGTACTCAAGAGTGTTCATGGTAGTTGAGAGGTTTGATGGTTAGGTTTCAAAAAACATCCAACAAGACTGTCTTGCTAGATGTTTTTATCTTCTACCTCTTTTGTCACCCTGTCAACTTATGCTTTCTTTTTTGCAAATCCACGCTTCTTCTTTTCTTGACTCAAGATGTCAAGGGCTCTGTCAAGAGTCACTGTGTATACGTCGTCAGTTTTGAGAGATCTAAAGTCGCCGTCGCATCCTATGTATGGACCAAAACGTCCTTTGTTGGCAATAACTTCTTTGCCGTTTTTTGGATTTACACCGAGTACTCGTGGAAGTGATAGATAGGTAAGAGCTTGTTCAACTGTTACATTACTTGGATCAACTTCTTTTGGAATACTGGCCATGCGAGGTTTTTTTAATTCTTTTGTTTTTTCTCCAAGCTGAACATATGGACCAAATCGTCCTGTCTTAACAAAGATAGGAAGTTTACTTTCAGGATCAGTACCGATAGGCTCATCAGCTTTTATAAGAACTCCATCTATAGTTAGTGCACCATTACATTCTGGAAAACGAGAACATGACAAGAACTTTCCACCACGTGATAGTTTTATAACCATAGAGCTTCCACAGATAGGGCAAGTAAATGTATCTGATACGCCGAGGTTTGTTATCTTGGCATCAGTTCCTCGTTTTTTTAGTTCTTTTGTAAATGGTCCATAAAAATCAGACAAAACTTTTTCATACGTAGCATCTCCATTTGATATATGGTCGAGTTTATCTTCCATCTCTGATGTAAATGAATCACTGATATATTCACCAAAGTTTTCTTCAAGAAATGTACTCACAACATCACCAACGTCAGTTGGTTTTAGTGTTCGACCAATCTTTTCAACATACTCACGCTCCTCGAGTGTGTTCATGATACTTGCAAAAGTTGATGGTCGACCGATACCTCGTTTCTCAAGTTCTTTGATAAGGCCTGCTTCTGTATATCTACTTGGTGGTTCTGTAAATTTTTCTGTATTTGTAATATCAAAAAATGAAAGTTTTTGTCCTATCTGTAGTGCCGGAACTTCAACTTCTTCACCTCGTGATGCAGGATCAGCGATAAGCCATCCATCAAACATGATGCGTGATCCATTGATAGAGAAGTCGGGGAATTTGTATTTATCTGCATCAGTGATAGTTGCAGATATTTTTGTACGAAGAGTTTTTGCATCACACATCTGAGAAGCAACTGTTCGTGCATGTATCAGTTCATACAAACGTTTTTCATCATCAGTGTTTCCAGCATGAGCTCTCGTGATGGTAGTTGGTCGTATTGCTTCGTGAGCCTCTTGAGCATTTTTAACTTTTGATTGATATGTTCGAACATCAACATATTGTTTTCCATATGTTTTTTCTACATAACCTGCGATAGAGGCGACAGCTTGTTTGCTGAGAGTGATACTGTCAGTTCGCATGTATGTTATGTGACCTTGTTCATATAGTTTTTGTGCTGCTCTCATCGTACGAGAAGGAGAGAAGCCGAGTCGTGTACTGGCTGTTTGTTGCAGGGTTGATGTGATAAACGGAGCCTTTGGACTTCGTTTTACTTCACTGCTCTGTATGTCTTTTATATACCACGCATCTTTATGATCTTGTGCTGTTTTCTCTATATATAGAGCTCGAGCTTTGTCTGCTATCTCTTCGTTGCAACCATATGTGAGAGCGTCTTTTTTGGCTTGTGTGTGACTAAGTAGTGCTTCAAGTACATAATATGCAGTTGGTACAAATGCACGGATCTCACGCTCTCGTTCCATGATGATACGAAGTGCAGGTGACTGTACTCGTCCAGCTGAAAGACCATATCGAACTTTTTTCCAGATAAGTCCTGACAGATCATATCCTACAAGTCTATCGAGTACTCGCCGTGCTTCTTGTGCCTTGCGTAGATTTTGATCTATGGTTCGTGGATGAGCTATGGCATCAAGTACTGCTTCTTTTGTAATCTCGTAATAAGTAACACGTTTTGGATGTTTTAGTTTGAGTGTCTCTGCGAGGTGCCATGCGATAGCTTCTCCTTCTCGGTCAGGGTCGCAAGCCAGAAACACATCATCAACATGATGTACAGCATGTTGTAACTCTTTGATAACTTTTTCTTTTCCTGGAGATATTTCGTAATGAGGAACAAAACCTTTTTCTATATCAATAGCTTTTTTGTTGCTTTTTGGTAAGTCTCGTATGTGTCCAACAGAAGACATGACTATATACTCATCACCAAGATATTTGGCAATAGTTTTTGCTTTTGATGGTGACTCTACGATCACGAGGTGCTTACTATTTTTACTCATAGTTACTAATTCATACCACGAAAAACTACTTCATGGCAAATATGGTAAAAAATATGCTCAAAATCTGGCGTATAGTTTTCCATTACTCCAACGTATCAAATCATGAAGTTCGAGTAGGGAAGTTAGTATAGAAACTTCTGATACAGATAAGTTGAGTGCTCCAACTATGTATTCTTTGGTTACGCCATCTGTGTGCGAAGATATGCAGTTAAAAACCTGACGTTCTTCTGGTGTTATGTTATCCAACACCGTTCTATGTGACTCTGTTTGAGTAGATGTTTTGTTATCTCGCACGGTGAGAATGTCTACACTATATGCAAGAGATATCTGCTTGAGTTTGTCATAGAGTGTTTGTGGTTCTATATATACTTCAGCACCTTTTGATATGAGTGTATGAGTTCCTGTGCTTGTATTTGAAAATATAGATCCAGGCACTGCTATAACCTCACGACCATAATCAGTTGCGAGATGTCCGGTTATAAGTGTACCAGACTTTTTTTCTGCCTCTATAACTATAGTTAGATGTGACATGCCGGCCATGAGTCTGTTGCGTATGGGAAAAGTCCATATATCAGCTCGAGCATCCGGTTCAAACTCACTCAATACAAGACCTCCATGTTCGAGAATCTCATACTTTAGATCGAGATGTGCTCTCGGATAAAAAGACTCGTCATCTATACCTGATCCGGGGACAGCGATGGTTGGTATGCCAAGTCTTATAGACTCGCTGTGCACTATACCATCAACTCCATAGGCTATACCTGACACAGTGATGATGTTAAATGGTCGAAGTGTCTCAAGTATGTGTTTGACAACATCTTGACCATAAGGGCTCGGCTTTCGTGGACCTACGATACATACATATATAGTATCTGTTCGAGCAAAGAGGCTGATGTTTCCTTGCATATATAGTTCTTTAGGTGGGTCGGGGATGTGAGTTAAAAGGCCATATATATCTGTTATGTGTTGTATGGGGTATTCTTTATTCATATAGAAAAATCATAGCTTTTCTGCTATCATGTTCTTATAAAGAAAACTTAAAGTTTTATAGAATAAAATATATGCTCGACATCAAGTTTATCCGGGAACACAAAGATATCATTAAAGACGCTTCAAATAAGAAGAAAATTCCTTTTGATGTAGACAAACTATTGTCGGTTGATGATGAAAGACGAGCTCTTCTTACATCTATAGAGACAAAAAAGGCTGAACAAAATAAGATGGGGCTTTTTATTGCTAACCCACAACACCTCGGCTCTGCATATCAGAAAACAGAGGTTCTTGAGAAAATGAAGACTCTGAAAGATGAGATAAAACAAGAAGAAGAAAAGCTGGAAAGTATTATGAAAGAATGGCAGGAACTTATGCTTGGTGTTCCAAATGTTCCTGATATGTCTGTTCCAGTGGGTGAGAGCGAGGATGATAATGTTGAGCTACGAACATGGGGTGAGATACCAAAGTTTGATTTTCCTGTTAAAGACCAGATTGCTTTATGTAAAGATCTTGATTTGGCTGATTTTGAGCGAGGTACAAAGATAGCTGGTTTTCGAGGATACATTCTTAAAAATGCAGGTGCACAGCTCGAGTTTGCATTGTGGCAATACACGATGAATTTTTTGATTAACAAAGGATATAGTCCCATGATCGTTCCATCACTGGTGCGACGAGAGACTTTGCTTGGTACTGGATATATTCCACAAGGAGAAGATGATCTATATAAAACACAAGACGGAGATTATCTTGCTGGAACAGGAGAAGTTGCAACCATGAGTTACTATTCTGGAGAAGTTCTTGATCAAACAGAACTTCCTAAAAAGATCATTGCATTTTCTCCATGTTTTAGACGAGAAGCAGGAAGTCATAGTAAAGATACAAAAGGTCTGATCCGAGTACATGAATTTTTCAAACTTGAACAGGTGATACTGTGTGAAGCAAGTCATAACGCCTCTGTTGATTTTCACGAGGAGCTTTTGAAAAATACAGAAGAAATCATGCAAGCCCTTGAGATCCCATATCGAGTACTTCTTATGTGTACAGCTGATATAGGTCTTGGTCATGTTAAAAAATACGACATAGAAGCTTGGGTTCCAAGTCAAAACACATATCGAGAAACACATTCTGCATCATATTTCCATGATTTCCAGACACGACGACTAAACATCCGATACAAAGATGCTGAAGGAAAGATGCGATTTGCACACTCACTTAACAACACTGCTATAGCGACTCCGCGAATTCTGGTATCTATTCTTGAAAATAATCAGCAAGCTGATGGAAGTATAAAAGTTCCTAAAGTCTTAGTACCTTACATGAATGGCATCGAAGTTATCAAATAAAAGAATAATATCTTCTACACGACAAAAGCAAACACGAAGAAAAGTTTTGTGGTCTATTTTAAGTGTATTGCTTGTATGTGGAGTTTTGTATTTGATATATGGAAAAGTATTGAACATACAAGAAGTATATGTGAAGGGTGCAAGTCATACTAAAGTCGAAGATGTTAAAGCGATAGTTCTTGATGAAGTTTCAAAACGTCGCTGGCTTATATTTCCACAAAGAAATAGATTATTTTTTCCAAGCAATAAAACTGAAATACGAATACAAACCGAAGTACCAAGTGTAGAAGAGGTTGATGTTGATGTGGCGCTTTTGGGAAATGTCGATGTGCTTATCAAAGATCGTCGGCCGTCGGGTATATGGTGTAATAAATCAGTTGAAGGAGACTGTTTCTTCTTTGACGATCTTGGAGTTCTCTTTAAACCAAGTTTCGCATTTACCGGTTCAGTCTATACGCGGTGGAGTAAAGAAGGAGTTAATCTTGCACTGGGACAGACTGTTCCGTGTTTACCTGGATGTACTGATACTTCATATGTACAGTTTTTGGCTGAACACAAAATAACAGACGGGGAAGTAAAAGAAGACAGTAATCAGTTGCAGAGTTTGGATGGGTATATTATAAAAGCCTCACTCGATCCAAAGGTGGTGATGAAGCATGTGATGATGGTTGAAGAGAAGAAAGTTGATCTTAAAACATTGGAGTATATAGATGCGAGGTTGGAGAATAAGATTTTTTATAAATAAAAAAATACGCCCCGGTCCGTGAAGGACCGGGGCTCGTGTAAAGTGCGGAGGCGGTTAGCGGAGGCTGATTCCGTAAGTGTCGAGAACCTCGAGATAAGCTTCCAAGGCGTAATATTGTCCACCTATGGCTGTCCATTGTGAAGTAAAACGAGTCAATGACGGCGGATTGTCTGCCAAGGCACCAATGTTTGGGTACTCCGACCATTCGGAGAGGGTGCCCGGAAGCTTTATTTCCCTGAGCACTTCCTTCTCTTTTGGTCCCAATGGGTATGCCGTGCCCAAAGTGAGACCCATCCGTGAGAGAATATCTGAAAGCAGGTTGATGCCTTTTCGGCCGAAGTTGCGGTGTCTCAGTAAGCGGTGTTGAGGCCTCCGCACCAGTGTTCCCAGTGTCGCAGATCTGCATTCTTCACAGAGATTCAGCAGAGACCCCAACAGGCGAGTTGCCCTTTGAGCCTGTATCTGTTCCTCGAGGAATTCCTTGAGAGGGCGAGAGAGTATCTCATCGAAATCGGTTTCGCCGATCTCGATTCTGCAAGGCGATTTACTGCGGAAATTCGCCGTAACGACAAGCTCGAAACCTTCGGGGGCGGAAATTCCTTCTTGCTGAAACCAGGTCATCGCGTGAGCGGCGAAGGCGGATTGCTGTTCAGGGGTGAGTGAGAGGGTGGGTGTCATGGGGAGGTGGTGTTGTTAAAGTTCATGGTTTATTTATATAATTAAATTAAATTAATGTCAAATTCCACTAAAACTGGTTGATTTCAGTTGTTTTTTTGTGTTATAGTGCGGATACATGGCCCTATCGTCTAACGGTTAGGACATCGGCTTCTCAAGCCGGTAATCGGGGTTCGATTCCCCGTAGGGTCACCTTCAACAGCTAGCACGAGTAGCATACAAAAATAGCCCCTAGAAGGGCTATTTTTGTCATCTGGTGCAAATTAGTCACAATAAGGTATCCTTATACCATATGTCTATAACCAAGACCGATTTTCTTACATGCTTAGATTGTCCCCAAAATGCATGGTTAAAAATACACCGACCAGATGTGTACAAGAAATATCCACTCTCTTCTTTTGAATTAAATATAATAGATACGGGTAATTTGATCGATACTCTGGCTCGAGACTTGTTTCCTGGTGGTATAACAATCCAATCTCGTGACGACTTCGAACTCACAAAGAAATTAATAGCGGAGAGAACACCTGTGATTTATCAGCCTGTCTTTATTACAAATAAATTTACAGCTGTCTCAGATATTCTAGTGTGGAATTCTAAAACCAATCTGTATGATCTGTACGAGGTAAAGTCTTCTACTACTTCTGAAGAGAACGGAGGGCGGAAAACAGATGAATACATTGTGGATATGGCATTTCAAAAAAATGTATTAGATGAGCTTGGTATAAAAATTGGAACATTTAATCTTATTCGAATTAATAAAGAATATGTAAGATTTGGCAATATAGATGTAAGCAGACTTTTCTTAACTGAAAATTTAACAGATCAAGTTGAACAAGCATTGGAGGATGTTAAATTAAAGATGGAGGGTGCTTATGAATTTCTATCTAAAGAGGTTGAGCCAAAGGGACACTGTGAATGTATTTTTAAGAGTAAAAATTCTCATTGTACTACCTCTAAATACTCAAATCATGATATGCCCGAATACTCGGTTCATTCAATATCTCGTATACACAAGAAAAAGCTAATTGATTTAGTTGAACAAGGTATCTTGAACATACATGATGTACCTAAAGATTTTGAGTTGTCAGAAAATCAAAGACGCCAAGTAGACACTGCTCAATCGGGTAAGGAATTTATTGATCAAAACGGAATATCACAATTTCTTCAAACAATGGAATATCCGCTAGCTTTTCTTGATTATGAGACTTATCCTTCAGCTATACCGAAATTTGACGGGTATAGTCCATATCAGCAAATTCCATTTCAGTTTTCACTTCATGTAATTGAATCTATTGGTGGAGATGTTATTCATCATGAATTTTTACACTTAAATGATAAGTGTCCAGATGAATATTTTGCTGATGCACTTGAGAAGTATTTACCAAAAAATGGAAGCGTTGTTGTTTGGAATCAGAAATTTGAGAAAGGTATCAATGAACAGATTGGTAAGCATCTGCCAAATCGCGTGGATTTTATGGATTCAATAAATAGCAGAGTTGTCGACTTAATGATTCCTTTTTTTGGAAAAACAACAATGTACGATCACCCTCAATTTAAAGGTAGTGCCTCAATCAAGTACGTATTACCTGCGTTAGTTCCCGAATTATCATATAATGATATGCATATTCAAGAAGGAGGTACAGCGTCAGATACATGGAACAAAATAGTCTCAAGTGAGTATTCTGAAAGTGAAAAATTGATTAAAGAACAAGCTCTAAGAGATTACTGCAGACTTGATACTTTGGCGATGGTTGAGATTTGGAAGGTATTAACTAAATCTATCCAGTAATACGCTGTACATGCTGTACGATGTCATTAAGCACATCCTGTTTGTGCATATACCAATGCTGTGACCATATTCGATAGATCTTCCAACCTCGTGTTTCTAAGATATCCTGCCTCATTCTATCTCTAATTCTGGCTGACTTTGAAGAGTGGTATACCGCTCCATCACATTCTATTCCCAAAACATAGTCAGTATTATTTTTAGGATTTACAATTGCAAGATCAATTTTGAAGCCTGAAACCCCAACCTGTCTTTTCACGACATAACCAATATCGGTAAGAGCTTTCTCTACACACGCTTCAAAATCACTGTCATGTTCAGCATTTGAAGTATCACCTGCAATTAGATTACCCTCCAATACTTGCGAACCTTTTTCTGCATATTCAAGATATTTTTGGAGCAGTACAGCTCCTCTGGTACTAGTAGACGGACTCATATCACTAAACCTCATTGAAGTTACGCAAATCAACTTATCTTTTGCACGAGTGACTGCTACATTCAAACGCCTATAACCAGCGGCTGAGGTGAGCGGTCCAAATCTATTGAAAACCTTTCCAGTCTTATCTGGTCCATAACAAACAGATAAAATAATTACATCTCTTTCGTCTCCTTGAACAGATTCTAGGTTTTTAATAAAAAAACTGTCTTTCTTTTCACTTGTCTCATCAAGATACTCAGTTAAATGAGGATACTCTTTTGAAAGTTTTTCTTCGAGAGCTGTACGTATCGCTTCTTCCTGGGATTTACTGAATGCAATAACACCCATGGTCTTATTAGGATTATTTTGCACATGTTCAATACATAATTTCGCTACTTCTTCAGCTTCTATTATGTTTGTCCTTGTTCCTGCGTGACGCTCTTTCTCACCATTTTCTTTATGAGTTATGATGCTTCCATCGTAAACACCATTAACAAACTTAAATTCCACCCCTCTACTATTTTGCGGATTTGGAAATGTAATAAGACGATTCTGATAAATGTGGTAGTTAGAAAAAGCGATAAGATCTTCAGATGAGCTACGATAGTGGTATTTAAGATAAGCTTCAGATCCATTAAGTAAGCTAATAGATTTTTGAAGGATACTCTCAAATCCCGTCTCTTCGTTTACATCCTCATCTTCATCTTCGTCTCCATCGAGTGATACACCGAAAAATGACGTGGGTGGTAGCTGATGTTCATCACCAATCACCACAGCCTGTTTTGCTCTGGCTATGGCACCTAGTGCATTTTCAATTTTCATCTGTGAAGCTTCATCGAAAATTACCACATCGAAATTAACCGCTCCGTATTCTAGATATGAGCTTAAAGCAAGAGGACTTACCATCCAGCATGGCTTCATAAGTTGAATATGTGAAGCGTACCGCTGAACCAGTGTTCTAATCGGTAAGTGCCTCATTTTCTTATTAGCCTCATGTCTAAGCTTCTTGTCTGCCTCACAAGGTATCTGAGACATTTGCAGGAAAGGTAATTGCTGATGGAGAACTCTTAATCGATTTATCTCCATTGAATCTTTTTCTAGCTCTTTGAATTCCTTAATTATTTTCTCGTATTTGTCCTTCGTAAAATCTCTTAATTCATGATTTGATTCAGAATAATTTTCTATCCATTTATTGAAAAACGCCCAAGAATATACGCACGCGAGATCCACACCCTTCGGTATAGAGAGCTTCGCAATTTCTGACATGAACCATTCCATACCTATTTCTTCAAGAGCATGCTTCTTCTTTTTATATTCAACCCACCGCTCAAGTCCTGAAGAATCTCCAATCATCTGGTTTATCTCGGTCAACATAATCTTATATGATTCCGAAAGTATATTTTCTCTAGTAGCCTCATTCTCAAAAAGACCAGTGAGCTTTTCTACCACAATACTCAAAGCTAGGTATGCCTCGTTGGAATCATTTATATTCTTTTGAAAGTCGAGTAGTAACGAAGTCAGCTTTGCAGATGATTTGTCAGAAAATTCTGGCACAAGATACGCCAAAAACTCATTAACAGATTCTATATAAGAAATAAACGAATTTAATGTTTCGTCTTCCATTAATAAGTCAAAAGCAGACGATTCAACATAGTCATTTATCTTAGATTTCTTTACAGCATTAATTATTTGATTTAAGCGATTAAGTACCTCAACTTCATCATTGAGAGAAGCTACATCTTTTGGCGAATACTCTTGAGATGAAATAAATGGCGTAACTGCTGTAAAAGATTTTTTTATTTCAGAAACTTCTTCTTCGGTCTGATCAATCAAATTAATCAACTTAGCGAGTGGATACTCCAAAATATTGCATGAGGTAATATCTCCTAGCAGATCCCAGTTAGAGGTTATTTGTTCTATTTTTTGAGTCTTTTGGATAAGAATTGAATGTATCTTACTGTCAGAGATATATTTCTGTAGTACAGGTTCAATATACTCGATGTTATTTTTCTCAAAATATTCAATTAGACTCTCCAATCCTTTGTTTATTTTTTCATACGATAAGTGCCTTACGCTCTGATCTAGAGAGAATGTATCAATTATCTTTTTCCATTCCTCATCATATTTCGTTTGGGTCTTGGATCTAAAAGCAAGGCTAAAGATAATATCCTTTATTTCTGAATATTTCTCTGGTTTTCTTAAGATACACCATGATCCGACTTCTTTTCGGTCTGCCTTATAGGCACTTGAGAAGTATCTAAAAATATTTTTGTACTTTTCAAGAAAAATTCCTTCCAGAGCAATGATTTTTGCTGATTCAATTTCACTAAAATTAATACCGTATTTTTCTATAATATCTTGTGACTTTTGTATCTGGGAATAAAGAACTTCTAAATTCTTAACCGTGTTTCGAAGCTCGTAAATTTGAGATCGAGGTGCTTTTATTATAGGAGAGAGATAGGAATCAATCTGAAAGAGCAATTGTTTTGATTGAAAATCTTTAACAGAAAAATCCAGTACCTCTGCGGGTATCGTTTTGTCTATCTCCAGTTTAAGAGCAGACAGTGTACTTATGATCGAAGCGCTTCTAGTTGAAAGAATTTCACTAATCTCAGCATCTTGCTTAATGATGTTAATATCTAGTTCCTTTAATTTCTTCCAGTCCTCTGGAAATACATATTTGTCACCCTGAGCTAGTTCAGCTTTGTAGGATGACTTCATTTCGACGATCTCTTTGATTGAAGCTTTAACGAAGTTTAAATAATCAGAATCAAGTGATTTTACCTTAGGGTAAGAATTATTAATTATATAATGACCATTTCCTCTTGAAAGTGATTCGATGGCTTCCTTTATTGCCTTTAGATTTTTAAAACTCGATACATCAACTATTTTATCTAGTGCTAATAAACATTCTTTAGTTTCTTTCAAGGCTTCAATAACTCTTTGAGAAAAATCAACACTATAGTGTTTTCTGGCAACACTCCTCCATATACTTTCTTCGGAAAATAGTCCGATCAAGTCATTTGTTTCTCTGATCAAAAACTCAGCTTGTTGATAATCTTCCAGTGTAAACTCTAGAGGACTTTTACCTTTCCAAGGCAACACAACTTCTTTTGATTTATCATTAACTTTTGCTAGTTCACCAAAAATCCAATAGATATTTTTATTTAATGGAGCGACTGATGTTGTAATCAAGGTACCATAAGATTTCAAAGAATCAATTTTCTTTTGTCTTAACTTTAATTTAGTTTCCAAATCAGCATCCTTATTCTTCTTCAACACAGAAACAACACTATCTCTTGAATCTAGGATATCTGAAGAAAAACTTTTCTTGTCATTCGTATAGTTAAAGAGTGGTAGACATAAATCTCCGACACTTGCCCCCAAGCGTTTTCCGTCAATATCATAAGACAGTCTCTTGTAGACGACATCGAGTGCAACCTGTTTTTCACAAACAAATAACACCTTCTTCTTTCGAGCGAGCAGGTTTGATATAACATTCGCAATAGTCTGACTTTTTCCTGTTCCTGGCGGACCATGAATGACCATATGATCACCCGATACAATCTTCCTTATAGCTTGAATCTGACTTCCGTCAGCGTCTAAAATGGTGAAGTCTTCTTCCTTATTTAAAAAATCATCTGGGTTGAATTCTCCCTCATCAATTGTTACAAGATCTGAATTATCTTGATGAAAAGAATCTCCACCACAAACACTATTGATAAAATCATGCTTTAGTATCTCATCTTGGTTCTTGTTGAGATCTTCATAGATTTGCTGTCCATGAAATGAAAACTGTCCGAGATAAATCTTTTCCGTAAAATCTACAGCGATTCCTTTTTCTTTAAAAATTTCTTTGATTTCTGAGAGAATTTTCCGCACTTCCGTGAAGGGCATTGCTAGAATTTCTTCTGCTGTTTCAGGTATATTTGGTAGGCGTAACTCAAAATTTTCTTTTATAAAGAGCAGAAGTACAGGATTTATTTGAGCCGGGTGCTGATTTGTGTCGATAGATAAAATTGTTGCCTTGTAGGGATCTTTCTCATTCTCCAAGGAAACAGGAACAAGCAATAGTGGAGCAATGTAATCTTGTTGTTTTACAGCATCTGTAGATCCACGCCCTACAGTTTTCTCCTTCCAGCAAACTTCTCCAAAAGCCATAAAAAGTGTGTGCAATCCATGTTCGTCAAAGCTTTTCTTAGATTGTAATCTCATTCTCTCAAGAATAGAGATAAGTTTCTTGCCTTGAGGAGATGTTTTTGTGTCATATTCAGGATCTCTGGCTTTCTTATCAGATTCTTCCGTTTCTGAAAAAAGATCATCTTGCTCTTCCTCTTTCAAAATTTTCTTGTGGTCAAAAATCGCATTCAACTCATCAAGACTTCCAAAATATGATGAACATTCTTCTAGGGAAATATTGAACTCAATCTTTGAAGCTTTCAGAGGATATTTCAAAAGACGATTTCTACGAGAAAAATCAATAGCGGCTTGTTTATACCGCTTAAAGACTTCTAGAGTTTTTGCAGTTATTTTTGGCATGAATTTACTTTACTTTATCAAATTTTGCCAATAAATAGTAGTTTAGTGTGTATTAGCGTCAATTTAGATTAGATATAGATCTTCTTGTTTTTCAATCGTATGTTTGTATTCAAGCACCTCATAAATTCTCGCTTCTCATCCATTGTCCCTTCGATTAGGATGAACTTGGCATAGTTCCGAATATCAATATCTTTCACCACCACAGTTGTCTTGGCACCAAGTAACATCTGCTCAAACTTCTTGAATCTTTGCACTTCAGCCGTGATCTTTTCTCTCATAGGCACTGTCTGTATCTCTAAATCGTCCATGAGGTCTTGTAGTTGGACAACAAGGTCTTCTTCATTGATGAATCCACATGGACAGTCTTGATCTCTCGTTCTTGTACATTTGTAGTATACATATCGGTTCATGTTACCGTTCTTCTGGTGCTTGAACTTTTCATCTGCCGTAATACCTGATCCACATAGTCCGCAAGTCATAATCTTGGTGAAGGCAAACTCCTTTTGTTGTGATCTTGGCTCGAGTATCTGACTTTTAATCTTCTCCTGAACAAGATCAAACAATTCTTTCGTAATTATTGCTTTATGTGATCCGTTATACCAATTACCTGATTCTTTTGGAAACTCAAACCTGCCGTAGTAAAAGTGATTTTGGAATATTCTATAGAGATTTCCTAGACTTAGGTGGATATTATTCTCAGTCTTAAAGTTTATATCGTGCTTGAGCCATTGATATACCTTTCGTCCACTCCAACCATCGTAACCAATTTTCTCGAACATCTGCTTGATAATCGGTGCTCGTTCAGGATCTATGATGGATTCGCATTTTTGATCTATTCTTTTGTACTTTGTGTATCCAGTTGGTGGTTTACATGGCCACAAACCCATTTCAACTCTTGCCCGTAACCCTCGCTTCACGTTAATACTCTTATTGTCGTTCTCAAGTTTTGCTTGAGAACACAAGATCATCAGTAAGAATTTCTCATTAGGCGAATTAGAAAAAGTTTGTCCGTAGGTTTGTATATGAATTAACTTTCTTTGATCCATAAGATCAACAACGGCTCCGAGGTCTCCAGCGTTTCTTGAAAGTCTATCGGGTGCCCATGTGAGTATTCCGTTATATACACCTTTCGAAACCTCATTAAGTAGTTCTTTGAACACTGGTCGTTGTCCAGATTCTTTTGCAGAGTGAGATTCTCGTTTTATATCCACCACATTCAGTTTCAACCTTTCCGCAATCGCTGTCATTTCTTTGATCTGAGAATCGATGGACAGGGCTTGCTGTTCATCTGATTCGGTTGATTTTCGGGCATATAGGCAATACTTAATCCTAGTTTCTGTTATTGATATATTGCTATGAATTTTGCCGATTACATTCGATTCCATATATTAATTAATGACAGACCAGTCAGGGGTGCATAGCTATGCAAAATAGCCGAAACGTAGCATGGTCGTTTTGGCTATTAGCAAGGCTATATTTTGGCGTTATTATTAATCTAGAATAATAGATATGAAAATGCTATTATTCATTTACAACTAAATAAGGCGACCTAACCCTATGGAATAAACCCTATAGGTATGGTCATAAAGTCGATCAAGTGTAAAGAACCCGTCATGGGGTTTTGCTTGATCGCCGTACTGGGAAACTGGTACGAAGGACTTCGGTCCTTACCCGTGGCGGGCTTTTTGTATACAACAAAATTCTCGCTAGGTTACAAATAATTTAAGCCGATCAAGCAAAATTATGGCACTACTATCATTTATACAAAACATACTCACAAAACGTGAGGGTATTAAGCAATATCAGACTAATATCGTTGAATACCTTAAAGACGGAAAACTGAGTCAGACAGAGAAAGATGATCTGAATAAAATAAAGCTCGAGTACGGTATCACAGATAAGGATCTACAAAATATTCATAAAATTCAGGCATCGGCAGTTTTTAATAATATTTCTTCAGATCAGCGCATAACAGAGGATGAAAAAGAATCTTTAAGTTTAATTCTGGATCACTTTGGTTTGTCTGTGAAAGACTTTGATTTCAATCAAAAGAATTTTAATAAGTATTATGCGATGGCACTTATTGATAAAGGAATGCTTCCGACCGTTGATCCAGAGAACTTCAAAGTACCTGTCATAATGAAAAGTGGAGAAATAATTCACTTTGGCAGTGAGGCGAACTTAGTTAAGGTAAAGAAAGTAATGGAAAAGATGTTCTATGGAGGTCTTTCTGGATCGATAAAGATTATGAAAGGTATGCGGTATAGATGGGGTACTATAAAACCGACAATTGCACACAAAGAAGTTTCAGCTATTGAGGATTCAGGCGTACTTTACATTACCAATCAAAGAATTGGTTTTATTGGGTCGCGTAAGCAATTTTCGGTTCTGTATAATAAGATATCAGGCTTTGAATTACGGGCTGATGGATTGTATATATTCAAAGATGGGAAAGAATTACCATATATTGTGACGCTTCAAGATTACGAGGTTCCGCTCTCAATAATTTCGTCGTTATTAAACGATAATTGACTTTAGAATATTTTATCTCTCAAACCGTAAGTGATAGGTCTGCATTCTTCATTTTGACTCAGCTCATTTCTAGGAAAAGGACTAGGTCTATCGTGGTTTAGTTTGGAGATGTAATTTATGGCAAGACTAAGTGCGTCTACGAGGTCATCATGAGACTCTGTTCCAAAACCAATGAGTTGAGTGATTAATTCTTCGTTGCCGTATTCAGAGAATAGTACTTTCCCAGACTGAATATATTGCGAAGCGAGCATGAGTCTTGTGGACTTGTCTAAACCACCTAAAGATACGCTTTCTGCAATAACACCTTCTGATTGCAACATCTGTGTCAGCCCTGATTGTGTACCTACACCCTCAACCAAAACCGTACATTTGGGATACTTGATCATGTTGATGTAAGTAGTTTTTATCTTTTTGACTGTGTCGGGGAATATGAGTTTTTGATTTATTGGATTCGGCATGATACATATTTTTAAATCACTACCAAAACCAAATACCTGTGTCACTACAATGCTTGTATAGTCTGATCTCGCATTTTGTGATACCGCCAAATCAACACTGATATATGTGGACTTATATGGATATTTCCTTTTTATATCTTCTAAGTTTTTATATCTTTTAATCCACTCGGGTTTTATGATCTGATCATCAGGGGGTAAGATGCGTAGTAGGTATTCCCGTTGCCAAGCAATCTCGTCTCCTACATGTTTTTTGTATACTTCTACATCATCTTTAGTCTTAAATTTCCCAGGCCAAAGGCATACACCGTCTTTTGTAATTAGCGGATATTCCTTAAATACACCCTCCATTTCACCATTAGATATTTTTCTTTTTACTCGCATGAGTAGTGAATCGTCATGCAGGAGGTTTCCTAAGCATACGAATCTAGTATTTTCGTCACCAAGAGGTCTAATCTCACTCATAAACCATTGGTATGTTTTATCTCTACTTTCCTTGGTTTTACATGATTGGATATCTTCGATGTCATCACAAATAATCAGACTCGGTCGATGTTCAAGGTGTCTTGACCCTCTAATGCTTTGTTCAGAAGATATAGCAGTAATTCGTGCATTAAGCTTTGTAAACGTAAGCGAAAGAGCACCCCACTCATCACTTTCTTCCTTAAATGGACCGAGATCGTTTTTTAATAAGCTATTTGTTTCTAGCTCGATTTTAATGTTTGCTAGGTGTTGTCGGGCCTGTATGCGTGTTTGTGAGACTATGAGAATATACTTTTCTTTTCTATATCCAAGAATTGACCATATTGGATAGGATGTAGTTAGAATTGTAGATTTAGCTGATCCTCTAAATGCTATGAGATACATATTCTCAATACTGTCATTCTGTGTTAGTTCGAATATCTCTTTTTGGAAGTCTGCAGTTTCACTTTTGATGTAATGAGGAAAATAGAAATGGAAAAAAAGAATGTGACTTCGAGATGTAATTCCTATACGCACCTTAGGGTCTTTTGCCATAAGGGCGAAATCGTCATTATTAATCATTGCTTTCTTCAATTTTATCTGTGAATAATTTTGATGAGTTTAAAACTCTTTCGATTGCTTCTGCTTGTTCAGGGGTAAGTTCCTGACCCTGATGTTTGGTAGTCAGCTCAATCCTGTTTCTATACTTTGGACTTCTGCTAGAAAGCCAAAACCTAAGTGCAGGGAAGCTTTTTTCTTTTATGAGATTTAATAGTTGTGTTTCACTCATGTCACTTATGAATTCCTCTCCCTCAATCATTGCCGAATGCATTTGAGCCTCAAATTCTTTATCCTCGTGTTTCCAGCGATAGATTGTGTTTCGAGATAAATTTGATTGCTCACAAGCTACTTGAACTATTGGCACTTTCTTGAGACTTTCAAGAAATTTAGTTTTGTTTCTATTTTTCTTCATGGTGAATAACTTGAGGATTAATTCCGGTTAGTCTGATAAAACGTTTGATAATAAGGTCACAAAATACAGGCTCTTTTTCACAACCAAAGACTTTTCGACCTAACTGTTCACCTGCCAAGAGAGTACTACCAGATCCTAAGAAACTATCTAAAATAATGTCATTAGGCTTAGTACAGCGTTTGATAGCTTTTTCATGTAAACTTACAGGTTTGCTTGTTGCATGTTCCATGTCCTTGCCACTCAGTCTCTTTGTGAGCCATAGATCTATTTGATCATGTAGGTTGTTTCCTGTGGTCATGTCTCTGTTTACAACCTCGTTATTGGTATTTATGTTGTGAGTTAAATATGGTTTATTTCTCACTCCGTAGACGCAAGGTTCATAACATTTGTTGAATGCAACTCCTGGGGTAGGGTTCTGGGAGTTCTTTATCCATAGGCAAACACGCTTGTTCTCTATACCGAGTTTTCTATAGAGTTCCTGAATAACTCCTATATATACTTGATCACACCAGTAAAATACATGAATATCTTCATGAGAGACTGCAAGTGCGGCTTCCATACTCTTACACAGAAAATCTTTATACTCATCAAATCCTCGACTATCACACACAGCGCCTCCATAAGATCTTTTACCTCCAATACCTCCATTGTAATCGATGTTGATGTTGTAGACTGGGTCAGAATAGATCATTGATACTCTTTCATTACCGCAGAGTTTCTGGACAACCTTAGGGTCAGTTGAATCTCCACAGATAATCCTGTGCTTTCCTAAAATTATAATATCTCCAGTTTTTGTTTTAGGTTCTTTGATTTTTTCTAGCTCTTTAGTAACATCAAATTCATCGTCTTTAGCCTCTAATTCTTTATCCCAAAATTCTGATAGCTCTATTGATTCAAAACCTGATTCCAGAAGCATTCCGACATCAAAGGATTTGAGTTTGTCGGTGTCCCAAGTTCCACCCAATTTATTGCTTGATATTAGGTATTGTTCATATTCTTGATCAGTTAGTCTTCTGTTCGGTACTCGTACATCTATCATTTCTTCGCCTCGGTTTAATGCGAGCAACACCTTTAGTCTCTGATGTCCTGCAACAATTTTCCCGTCTGTGTCTACAACAGGTATTTCAACGAGATTAAACTTTTTAAAACTCTTCGTTAGGTCAGCGAGTTGTTTCTGGTTGATTTTTCTTGGATTTTTGTCGTACGGTAAAAGTTCTGATACTTTTCTTTTTTCATTGTGCCATTCTAATTTTTCCATATATTTTTTATGATTATTGTTTATATATAGAGAACACAAAACACCATACGAGATGTATGGTGTTTGCTTGTACACGCAATACATCGAGATGATAAATAACCAGTCTTGTTTTATGAGACTAGTAACTTATGACCTAGATTTATTGCAGGTTGTGTTTATAAATCAATCTTCACTTTCATTGGATGTTGTCCTTATGAATGTGAAGACATTGATCGAAAATCTGTTCTTTTTGTTTCGGATATTGTCCATTCGACAAAAAGGGTGGCAAAGATTGATCTGAGGAATTGTGTAGTTGTAGAGTTCTCCTGTTGGTATTGTAGGTTGCCAGCATATTTAAAGTCAAGCACATAAATGCTCTCATGGTGTAAAAATATATGAAATGTGACACGTCGGTGTCACATTATGTGTGTTTTTATGTCACTTTTGTCACTTTTTAACTCTGGATATAGGGTTATTAGGCTGTTATACTTACTCTATGAAAACTATTACCATCTGCGGATCAATGAAATTAAAGGAAAAGATGTATGAAATAGAAGGACAGCTCAGAGACCTAGGCTTTGGAGTTTTACTACCAAATATAACTAAAACTAAAAATTATGAAAATATGACTGAAATAGAACAGTACGCATTTAAAAACAGAATGATTGTTGACCATTTCAACAAGATCAAAGAAGGTGATGCTGTCTTAATTCTCAATGATCGACTCAAAGACATAGACAATTATATCGGTGCAAATTCATTTCTTGAAATAGGTTTTGCATTCTCTTTTGGTAAGAAAATATTTATACTTAACAATCTGCCACAACAACCCAATACGGTTGAGATTGGTGGTATGATGCCCATATGTTTAAATGGTGATTTAAATAAAATTAACATCAATTAGTCATATGGAGATCAAGAAAACCGGAACATCGAGCGATGGCAAACAAATGCATTATTCTGTAGGTATAATAGTGGAATGCAATGGAAAACATCTACTCTTAGATAGAATTAACCCTCCTTTTGGCTTTGCATGCCCAGCAGGTCACATTGATGAAGATGAGGATCCGAAAGAAGCATGTCTTCGTGAGCTCAGGGAGGAAACTGGTATTGTCCTAAATGATATTGAATTTATTTGCGAAGAAGAAATCCCTTGGAACTATTGTAAATCAGCTGAGGTACATTATTGGTATTTGTATAAAGCAAAAGTGGAGTCTGAAAATGTTGTTTTGGAAAAAGATGGCGCCAGAAGTATCGGGTGGTATTCTCCTGAAGAAATAAAAGCGCTTAATTTAGAAAAAGTGTGGGAATACTGGTTCAAAAAACTTAAATTATTTTAATTAGTGGCATGAATAAATTAATAATACATAAAATTCAATCGAATTCAGAAAAAGATTCTGATTATTCTGAATACTTGTCTAGTATAAAAAAGACGTTCAAGGAAATACCTTGGATTAACAAGATCGAAGGACTTTATTCTGAAATCTATTTTCTGTACTTAGATTCAAAATTTGTAGCCGGTGTAACTTTGTTTGAAAAGTGCCCTGAAGATATTAAGATTACAGAAAAAGCAGATAACTTGTTTGGTAACTTTGTATTTGCATCTTGTTTGTACGTAAAACCAGAATACAGGAATAAAGGTTACGGATATAAACTACTTAAAAAGGCTATATTAGACACTGTGTCTAGAGGTGCTAAATTTATAGGTATTGTTGATAATACTAATCAAAAACTTATTGATTCCTATAAGAAAAACTTTTTAGTAAAGATTGTTGCTATAAATTCTAAGATATCTTTTATTGAATTTATAAAATAGTAAGAGGACTACGCACGAGAAGGGTCGTTGTGCTATCATAAAAACATTAAAAATAACCTTACCCAGCAACGAACCAAAAGGTTCTATCTGCTGAAGGCTCACACATATCGTGAGCGGAGCGAACAATTAACAGCGTGACCCTAAGCGATGTGTCTGCACACATCGCGTCAGGGAATCGAAAAGCTTTTCTATGTTTTGAGAATCCCTTGGATTCGACAAAACAAGAAAAGATGTACAGGTCCTGTAAGGATCGATTCCTGTGTAGGGTTACCAAATTAGATTTCTCAGTAATATTTTCTTGATGTAGCTTATAAAGTAAGTATGATTCATAGGTTCCAAACTTTTCCTCGTCAAAATTAGTTTTGATAGAAAAACTTGATTTTGTACCGTTTCTGTCCGATTTGTCCGGTTTTGACCCCGATTTTTGTGCAATTTGTGCATTTTCAACCTTTAAGATGAGGATGCAGTGGTATAGTTCACTAACCTTAAAATTAGATATTTTGTCTACGTCGTCAGAGAGGGTCTTTTGTGATAATCTTATACCATGAATATAAGCGAAGTCCATATCAAAAACTATCGATCAGTAAAGGACGAAAAGATATACTTTAGCCCAAAGTGTCGAATTTTGGTTGGTATCAATGAGTCAGGAAAGACAAATATTTTGAATGCTCTGGCTTTAATTGACCAATCAAGAAAAACAACTATCGCAGATAAACGGGAGCCTCTTAGAGGCGAGGATGAAATTGATGAGTCTTTTGTGAGATTCTTTTTCACTCTTGATGAGGAAGAAAAGAAGAAAGTCGTTGAAGATATGAAGTCATCAGTTCTTTCAAAATCGATTGAAGAGCCGGTGATTAATTTGCTTGGAAAAGACTATTCTTTTGAAAGTTTTTTACTTCATAAAAGATATTTCTATGAAGTGAACATTCTCAAAACATCAAAACAGCCAATGCATTTTCTTATCAATTCCGATAAACCAAAGGTTTCTAATAAATGGAAGAAGATTAGCGAATCTTGCCCTGAAGATTTGATGGTTGATGTCGATGGGATGAAGGTTGCGGTAAAGAGCTATAAATTTGTTCATGCTAGTGATTACCCTGAAATCCCATCTGAACATTTGGCAGAGATCGGTCATGAAGAATTAAATAAGTTTGTAGGTGGGAAGGTTACAACGCATATGGGTACCAATCTACATAAGGTTATTTACTGGGATTATGAAGAATCGAAGATTCTACCATCAAGAGTTCCTCTTCAGGATTTTACTAATGATCCGGAAATTTGTATTCCTCTTAAACGTATGTTTGAACTTAAGGGTATTGAAGATATAAAAGGTGCAATTGAGAACGCACAAAAGGCCGGGGGTAAATCTTTAGATAACCTACTCGGAAGAATAGCCGATCAGACTTCAAAGTATTTCCATGATACCTGGAAAGAATATGACAATATAAATTTTTCTCTGAAAACTAACGGTGCCGATATAGAAACATCGATCCAGGATAAATCGAATAGTTTTGATTTTACACAAAGAAGTGACGGTTTCAAAAGATTTGCTACTTTCTTGCTCATTGTTTCCGCAAGAGCAGAGACGGATGCATTAAAAAACAACCTTATCTTGATCGATGAACCGGAGATAGGTCTTCACCCAAAAGGAGCAAGGTATTTACGAGATGAACTTATCAAGATCTCTAAAGAGAATTATGTTGTATTCTCTACACATTCAATATTTATGATTGATAATAAACTCATAGATAGACACTTGTTGGTTAAGAAAGAAGATGAAGTTACCTCAACTAAAAATGCTGATCCTTCAAATCTTCTGGAGGAAGAGGTGTTGTATCAAGCGTTGGGGCATTCTATTTATTCTCACTTACATGAGAAAAATATTGTTTTTGAAGGTTGGCACGACAAACAATTGTTTAATTTAGCAATTGATTATTCAAGAGCGCCTGCGGGGTATGCTGGCCTTAAACAACTCTTTGAAGGTGTCGGTTTAACCTACGCACAAGGAGTTAGTGATATTAAGTACATAACTCCGCTTTTTGCTTCAGGTAATCGAAAATGCTTAATACTTACTGACAACGATGATCCTGCGAAGAATGCACAGAAGGATTTCAAAAATACTCACGGTTTTGGTAACTGGAAGCGATATCCTGAGGTCGAATCAACACTCACAGCTTTTACGGGTGAAGATTTTATAAAACACACCGCTTTTGTTCCAATACTTGAAAAAATAAAATCAGACAACGGATACGCTGTTGATGTACCGGATCTCTCTACTGCAAGTGCGGGCGGTAAAGGTAAGGTGTATGTTATAAAGCAATGGTTTATTGCAAATGGGGTGACTGGAGATGACTTAAGGGCAGCGATGAAGAATTTTAAAGATACACTTTTTACAACAATTTTGCATTCCGACATTGAAGCAGACTATTTTACATACCTTCAACAGGTCGGTGGTTTGATTGCGGGTATGTAACTGTTCATTATTTATATAAACCTATGCAAGAAATCTTTATTCATGTCTGTGGTGTGGTTTTAGGAGCCATTGTTCTCAGATTGCTTGGTTTACATAAAAAAGTTGTTGTTCACACCAACCACGTTCAAGTTAGTATAATTTGGAAAGTATTAAAAAGTCTAGGAAAGTTTTGTTTTTTCTATGGCTTATTTGTTTTTCACATAAATTTGCTGGTGACAGGGGTTGAATCACCAAATGTCGGCATTGGTGTAACCATTTTGACCTTAGGTTTCTTTGCGTGGGTGATCGGCTCCATTACTTTTTTTATTAAAGGAAACTAAGGATGAATCAGATTGAAGAATCTATTTTTTCAATTCAAATAGGCTTATTAAACAGGGCTCAGAATCTACTTGAAGATAGGATAAGTCAATTAGAGGTTTTTGAAAGATCGAAAGAGTTCACTTCAAATGACGCTTCTGAGAAAGCCGCGTGCGTTGGAGTTTTCAAGATTAGATCTGCCAAGTTTTTTAGAGATACTCTTTCATATTTAATATCTGAATCAGCAAGAACCGAGCCAAAGGTACATTTTTTTATGTTGCCAAATATAAGAGCACTAACGAATGTACATGCTAACTTTTTACATCTTCTAGAGTCCGGTAATGAAGATAAACAGGCGTTGATTTGTATTGCATACCAGCTACTTACAATGAAAGATCTACAAAACGACGTTGAATACGCAAAAGTATTGGATATGAATAAAAATTTCCTTGCAACCCAATCGGTTGTCTTTCCAGCCTCACCTGCAGACTTTAGTTACAAATGGATGCAAAAGCAGAAGCTGACCTTGGGTAGAATGGATCAATTACTTGAGTCTGATGTGGTTAAAAAATATTCTTCAAATGTTGTAGCTGTTTTTATGCCGAAAGAACAGTATCGCATATATTCTACTCTTTCAGAATTTTTACATGGAAATCCATATTATTATGATGACAATCCTCACAACGAGAGATTTTGGATTGTTGCGTTTTCAATATCCATTACTGCTTTCCTGATTGAAATTATTGATACTTATTTTTTAAATAAGATAAACCCTAGAGACTTCAGGGTGTGGCTACTTGATGTAAAAAGACAGCGGGGTGATTTTTCAAATCTTTGGAAGTCGAAAGCGCATACAGGTAAGATTTCGACTTAATAGTGAGTTCTGATATAAAGTGGTAGTTTATTTATTTTAGACAAAGCCTTTTGAGAC
The DNA here is from genome assembly GCA_964450605.1 of uncultured Candidatus Saccharibacteria bacterium. Taxonomy (GTDB): domain Bacteria; phylum Patescibacteriota; class Minisyncoccia; order Phycocordibacterales; family CAIZLB01; genus CAIZLB01. The sequence continues at coordinate 199,771 of CAYVEK010000001.1, forward strand.
TTCTACCTGTAAAGATAAAGCAAGCATTCTCCACTGGCTAAGCTTATAAACTAAAGAGTTCCAATTCTGTTCCACTTGGGTCACAGTCACAAAAAAGAGCTCCGGCGTCAGCTGGAGCTTTTTTGTCTGTGACCCTAAGCGGGCAAACAGCTTTACTCGCGTCTGGGTGAACCTTCGAAGAAGGTGTAGGGCCAGAGCACGACAGTGCGAGGTATGCCGAAAAGCTTTTCTATGTTTTGAGAATCTTTTGGATTCGAGATATTTTTTCCAAGCCAAATTCAAATATTAAAAATGAAGTCATGTGGCAGTATAATCCATGGGGGAGAGTCGACGGTATCAAAGGTCCTGTAGATTTGAATGTGTTAAAATAAAAACATCAGTATTAATATACCTATGCAATCCCTCGAAACCATAATCCAAAAACTTGAACAAAAACCTGAAGTCGACGCTGTATTTTTAACTGGTTCTATAGGTAACAACACCTCTACTGCTGATAGTGATATAGACCTGATTATTATTCTTAAAGACAATACCCAAGGCATCGAATCAATCTTTACATGGATCGATGGGGTATTTGCCGATATCTACTTTTTTGATCTGGAAAACATTAAAAGCATTATTGAAAGTAATACTCTCTCAAGTGAATCAGGCCATATGTCAGATAAAATGAATCATCTACTCTATGTCTGGCTTAAAAAAGGAGAGATTCGATTTGATAAATCAGGCGAACTGACAAAGCTGAAATCAATGGAAAAAGAATTGGTTCCTGTGTCCGAGCAAAAGAAATGGAATTCATGGGTGAATACCAATTATAATTTCGAAGCAAATACCAGATATTTTAATGCAAAAGATTCAAAATACCACGAAGCTTTGGAGATGAGGCTACTTTACTCCGTTATACAGGTTATATGCACATATTTTGATTTTATTGGAGAACAGTGGAGAGGTGAAAAGCTAGCGATAACATATCTCAAAGAACACGACCTTGATTTCTATGAGATGTTTATTCGATATACAAAGGCTACAAATCTCGGAGAGAGGTTTACAGAATACAGTGTGATGGTTCATAGGGTGTTTGAACTAAATCCAAAATATCCGCTATGGAAAAAAGATGAGATTATACCGAAGTCGCAAAGGGGTGGGTTTGAAATTGATAATAACTTGTTAAACATTTGGAATGGGCTAATCTCTTAGTATATGACCAAAGAAAAACTCATTCAAAACTGCCAAAAGCTACTCGAAGCATATAAAAACGGTGATCTCGGTCAAACCATCATGCCGGAAGATAGTAGTCCTAAATTTAAAAAGGGTGATGAGGAATTAAGGTACACTTACTTTAGTTTACCTATGGCATTAAACTACCAACGAGATAGTTATACACTCTGGAAGTCTGCACTAAAAACATTTGAAGACAGAGAAACATCTTTTGTATTCGATGTTCGCAAAGTAGCAAAGTCTTCTGAGGGAGTTGTGAGAAAAGCGCTTACAAAACACAAACTTGCTTTACAACCAAATAAACATATACAAACATGGATTACGATCGCACGAACGATTTCAGAAAATTGGGGAAGTTTTACAAAGACGTTTAAGGCAACAAATGGGGACTTTCTCTTACTTAAGGACATGGTCACTGTGAAATATAAGAAAGGGTTTCCATACCTGTCTGGACCAAAGATATTTAACTACTGGTCGTTCATTATGAGTACATACGGAAATGTAAAGCTATCAAATCGATCATATATAGATATTGCACCCGATACACATATTACCCAGTGTTCTGTAAAACTCGGAGTGATTACTCAAAGAGAATCAGATACTCTTACAAAAGAAGAAATATCTAAAAGGTGGCGAGACTTGTTAGATGGTACTGACATAGATCCTATAGATATGCATCCGCCTTTATGGTTTTGGAGTAGGAATGGGTTTGTGTATAAATTGTAAATCAACACAATGTGTTTCTTTATAAGCAGACATAGTTTGATATAATAGGTTATATGAAATTACTACTCACCTCAGCAGGAATAACCAATAAATCCTTAGCGAAAGCCTTATTGGAACTCATAGATAAACCGTTCGAAGAAACGTCTCTCGCTTTTATTCCAACTGCCTCAAATGTAGAAAAAGGTGACAAAAGCTGGCTAATCGATAACTTAGTTCAATTACAAAAGCTAAACTTCAAACAGATTGATATTGTTGATATTTCTGCTGTTCCTGAAAACATTTGGAGACCGAGATTGGAAGAGGCGAATGTTCTCTTTTTTGAGGGTGGTAATACATATCACCTCATGGAGTGGGTGAACAAATCAGGTCTTACAAATCTGTTACCTGAACTATTAAAAACTCGCGTGTATGTGGGTGTAAGTGCTGGAAGTATGGTTACAAATCCTGATTTAGCACTCAAACTGTCACAAGTAGTTTACGGAGAAGATTTGGATAAAACGGAAGACATGGAGGGTTTGAAGTATGTTAATTTTTATTTTCTACCACATCTCAACTCAGAATACTTTGTGAATCTAAGAAAAAAGAATATTGAAGAAGCTATTGTAGGGATGACTGCTAAAATTTATGCCATGGATGATGTATCTGGTCTGAAGTTTGTTGATGGAAAAGTTGAGGTTGTTACCGAAGGTGAATATCTTGAATACAATTAGTGCAGATAATATGCAAAGCTTTGTTATATTTTGATCTAACCCCTTTACAAAACCCAAATATATTTTATAATACACCCCTGTAATAAACACCGTTTTCAATCGTTACTATAAACATGATTATCAACATTATCAGCCACAACTCAATATCAAATGGTTCGCCGTTATAAATACTTAATTATCACCCCTTAAGTATCTATAACGTCGTGTCATCGTAGACCGACGTTTTTTTTAGCTCTCTACAACCCAATTAAACTCCCATGAAAACAAAAGACGGTAACCCTGTATTGTATCTGTACAAGAAAATGTGGCAGTACTCAGAGGGTAACAGAAAGAATGTTATTCTCTATGTTTTCCTTTTTGTCATTGTCGGCACTCTGGATATTTTAGTGGAACCCATGATATGGTCCTACATACTGAATTGCATTCAAAAGGGTGAAATAACCCCAGAAAATGTCTACAACGTCGTAGGATTACTTTGCGTCATTTTGGTGAATGTGATCTTATTTTGGGGCATTCATGGCCCCGCCCGAATACTTGAGCGGAATAACGCATTTAGAGTAAAGACGAATTATCGCGAGTTTCTCACAAAAGGAACTCTCGACCTTCCTCTTCTGTGGCACAAAACACACCACTCGGGCAAAACAGTTGATCAGATGAGTAAGGGAACACAGGCACTGTTTTCCTTTTCTGAGAACTCATTTGAAATCATTTACAGCATTCTCGAACTTATTGTCGGATGTAGTGTGCTTGCATACTATTTTCCGTGGTCACTTGCACTGACCTTGAGCATGCTCGCCGTATCGGTCTGGATTATCAGTCGTTTTGACAAGACTCTGAACACGAACAACAAGATCCTGACACGTAAAGAAAACGATATTTCTCAGATTGTCGTAGACGTGAGCGGTAACATGACTACCGTTATTACATTGCGCATTGCGAAACTGGTTTGTAAATCTATCATGGATAAAACCAAAGAGCCTTTTGCACTGTTTTCACGCAACAACAAGGTCAATGAAGTGAAATGGTTCGTCACCGCTGTACTGTGCAACCTTATGACCATCACAGTTCTCGTAGGATACATACTAAGTCATGTAGAAACGGGTATTCTTTTTGGAAGTATTTATTTGCTCCAGAATTATTTACGGAATATCAGCAAGCTTTTTAGTCGATTTGCCGGCATTTATAACAGGACTATGCTTCAACAAATCCAGGTTATGAATGCTGAAGAGTTAGCCGAAGAGTTTGCTGAAAATCCTCTCGTTAATCATGTCTTACCTGAAATGTGGAGCGTGCTATCAATCAATGATCTTTCTTTCTCTTACACGGAAGGAGAGCCTTTGCGACTAAAAGGCGTTTCTGTTTCGATCAGGCACGGACAGAAAATCGCCGTCGTCGGCACAACAGGAAGTGGAAAAAGCACGTTTGTAAACGTGATGAGAGATCTTCAACAACCACAGTTGTTACGGCTTGAGGTTGATGGACAATGTATCGAGGATGGATTCGCTGGCATAGCTCAAGGTATTGCGCTGATACCGCAAAAACCTGAAATCTTTGCCAATACGATTCTTTATAACATTACACTCGGGGTTTGGTACCCGGATGAATTAATCCAAGAAGCTCTCGTCATATCTTGTTTTGACGAAACGGTGAAAGGTCTTGCAGATGGATTGGAAACACGTCTCGGTGAGGATGGTATGACGCTCAGTGGCGGACAACAGCAAAGACTGGCACTAGCAAGAGGTCTACTTGCGTGCATCGGAAAAGATATTATTCTGGCCGATGAACCTACAAGTAGTCTCGATGCACAGACTGCTCGAAGAGTCTTCAGTGGGTTGATTACCAGATTTGAAGATAAGACGGTCATATGCATTGTTCATGATCTGCACATGCTTGAACTATTCGATACAGTGTTTGTCTTCGACGAAGGTAAACTTGTTGGAGTTGGTTCATGCGCCGAACTCTTGGAAACATGTCCAGCATTCCAAGCACTCTACGGAGTTTAAGCGTCATAAGTCTGGATACGCGCCCCTGCACTTCTGCAAAGAAGTGTGGGGTTTTTATTTTGTAAATATGTAAAACAAAAAACCACCATCTCGCGACAGTGGTTTCTGTGCTGAAATGGTGGAGGTAGATATCAGGTTTGTAACCTGAACGAAAGGTTTTGGATTCCGGGGACCATCCACACGTCCGTTTCTATTTGTTCAGATTTGCTATCCGGCATGCGCGGAACAACGATACACCACGTTGCATAGTTTTCATCAGACCCAGCGCCTCCGTAAACTTCGACTGTGCCATTTTCTTGAGGGATGACGGCACAGACTGATAGGTGAATGCTGACTTTGCATGTAGGGTTTCCATCCTTCAGTTTGACACTGTGCAGTGTACCATTTTCATCCCTGAGAGGTGCGGCTGTTCTGAGTTCCTGAAGACTTGTGGTATCAAATCTGCACCGAAAATGTCTCCATCTGAGGGATTTTGGTTTACAGCTTGGTTTGTTGGGAGTGCTCATGGTATGGTTGGTGGGTTTGGTAAGGTTCAACTGTCCTATACAAAGTAGCACCTTTGGTAAAATAATCAAGCGAATACAAGAAGCTTTCGATATACTTAAAAAAAGTTGTGCTATCATATTACCCATGGAACCAACAACAAATACACCCACTAAAAATTCACCAGTTATACTACTATTAATCATAATTATACTTCTATTAGCTACAGCATTTACTTATCTCTTTTACACTTCAAATAAAGATAAGACTGTACCCGAGCCAAAGCTAGTTAATCAAACTATAGAAAACAATCAGATTAATTCAATAACGTCTGACAAACAAGCAAAATATAAAACGATTTCTCTCAATTCTGTAAACGCACCACTAGCATATACATTTGAAATACCTGCAGATTATGTTGCATATATCGAAGAGGGGCACGAGGGTGGATATGGGGCAAGAATCAAAGTTTTAAAAGAATTAAGTCCTGGTATATTTAAAAATGCAGGAGTTAGTTTTTGGATTACCGCCGAATCAGAACGTAATGCAAAGGGTAAGGGTGGGATTGCTGGTGTAGAGGCTGTATATAAAAATAATGCATTAAATTCAAAGTATATAACTTTAGCTGGAAATAAGGCAGTACAAAGTAAAGGTGAGATGGATGAAAAACATCTCTTTACAATAGGTTTTGTTGAAAATAGTCGGATGCCACAGTATCCATACTTCATCGAGGTGTACTATGCTCCTGAATTTATACAAGGAAATATGTTGTCTGAAGATGAATACCAGAGAATATTACAAACTTTGAAAGTGGTGGAGAATAAGAGTTATTAGTTTCAAATATGAAAACCCTCACAACCCTCATCATCACATCACTTCTCATTTTACCTGGAAGTATGCTCCAGGCAAAAAGTGACAGTTATGTAAATTCAAAAGGTAAAACTGTACACACTCCAGTTTTTTCAGAAACTATACCCAGAGGAGCGACCGCTCGATGCAAAGATGGAACCTATAGTTTTAGTCAAAGCCGAAGGGGGACCTGCTCAGGTCATAAAGGTGTGGCGAGTTGGCTTCGGTAGGTTACAATAATGTCTCATATAACTACATGAAACTCATAATACTATCCGCTGGAAAAGGTACTCGATTCTTACCGTTAACCAAAACCATACCTAAAGCCCTCATACCAATAAAAGGAAAAGCTCTTATAGATTGGGTTTTACTACCGTATACAGATTTAGTACAGGAAATTATTTTTGTAATAAACGAAGATACTGGACATAAACTTAAAGAGTATATGGGTATTAATTATCATCAATATGATATTAAATACGTTGTACAATCAAAACATGATGCTACAGGAACCATGTCCGCTCTCGAAAAAACTAGAGATCTACTTACCGATACTGAATTGTTTTGTGTATGTAATTGTGATGACTTGCTAGATCGACAGGGTATTATACAGGCTTTTAATGCAGGCAAAGTAAGCATAGGTCTAACACGTACAACAATGCCGGCAAATTATTTGCAAATAGAAATTGCTAATCGAGAAATGACAGGATTTTCTCGTAGTCCCCAAGATAGTAAAGATAAAATTGAAGGATTATATTCAAATGGTTTCTATGTGCTCAGTAGTAAAGTTTTTGAATTTAACAAAGTGTCTGCAGGAAAGGGTGAGTTCGGTCTACCACAGACTTTATTTGCGAATCTAAAAGATTTTCCTCTCAAGGTCAGCATGTTTGATCATTGGCAACCTGTAAATTGTCCAGAAGATGTGCCAAAAGCTGAAGAGTTTATTGAAAAGTTTTTGATGGTATAATGGTTTCTAATGCAATCCTACAACTGGTACTCACAACTTATCAAACCAACTTGGGCGCCACCATCATGGCTATTTGGTCCTGTTTGGACTATTTTGTATACCATCATCGCTATCACATTCGGTACTGTGTTTTACAAAGCCGTCAACAAAGAAATACCGTGGGTTGTTACTATTCCATTTATCCTAAACCTTATTTTTAACTTCGCTTTTACTCCGTTACAATTTGGTTTGAAAAATAACTTGCTCGCAGCTATAGATATACTACTTGTTCTTGGAACACTTATCTGGGCACTTGTACTTATCTGGCACAAAGTTCCAACGCTCCGCTTTGTGGTCTATGCAAATATCCCATATCTGTTGTGGGTGAGTTTTGCAACTTGTCTACAGTTAACGGTGACGTATTTGAATAGGTAAACATGCTATACTAACCCCATGAACATCATATTCCTCGACACAGAAACAACTGGCATAACTGACGGTCGACTTATACAACTAGCCTACAAAGAGAGAGGGCAAGATGCTATGTTTGTTGAATACTATAAACCGCCAGTACCTATAGAATACGAAGCTATGGGTATACATCATATCACTCAAAAACAGGTTGATGATAAACCCGCATTTAAAGACACAGAAACATATAAAACTCTACCAAAACTTTTATCAGAAGGTATTTTAGTTGCTCACAATGCTAAGTTTGATATTGGAATATTGAAAACTGAAGGTATAGAAACAGGACGACATATTTGTACATATAAAGTTGCATATCGTTTGTATGATTATCCAAATCACAAATTACAAACTTTGCGATATCGGTGGGGAATAGAGTTAGATGAAGCACGAGCTCATGATGCAGAGGGCGATGTACTTGTTCTTGAAAAAGCATTTGAACATATGTTGGCTGATTATTGTCAGAGGGAGAAAGTGACAGAAGAAAAAGCTATAGAATATTTTATACAAGTTTCAAAAGAGCCTGTGCTTTTGAAAAGTTTGAGTCTTGGAAAATATAAAGGTATGACATTTGAAGAGGTAAAAGTTAAAGACATAGAGTATCTTTTTTGGATGAGGGATAAGATGGATAATAAAACAGAGGATCTTATTTTTACGTTGGAGTATCATTTGGGGGAGTAAAGAAAATCCCCTCGACCTGTACGGGCAGGTCTTGGGGTTTTTGCGTTGGGGGGGGGGTGGTTACTCCGTAGTGGGTGGCTCAGGCCAGGGTAGATTGGGGAAGACAGGTTCTTTCCGCCAGAGGAACTGGACGTGGTAGGTCTCCCCGCCCTCCTCGTAGCTGTACATGGTCCAGACTACACGCATATCTCCGCCGTTCGAGTGTTTCTTAAACCGTGAATCCCTCTCGATGATGTTGTGCGCGCGAATGTAGTCATTGTATGTTCTGAATGCGATCGCCTCGTGTGGCACAAAATCACTGGTGTAAGGCTGAATTTCAAGCCTCGATCCTTCGAATCTTTGAAGGACTCGTTCAATGAACAATACGTTAGATTGTGCGCGGATAATATAGCCTAAGGGCACATAATGCTGTGTGACTGTAGTGATATCTGCAGTGTAAGACGGCGTACATACCGCAGTGTGCTCATGGACCCAGACCAAAGATGGATCGAGGGAAGCGAGAAGACGGGTGAGTGTTGGTGTGAACATGGTGATGCTGGTGATAGGGTTCAGTGTCCGTCATTGGACATATAAACCATACTTATTTTTTATACATATGTCAACATTTTGCTAAACCGTCGTGCTGAAGGTACCATTGATACTATGAACAAAGAGTCTCTGTTAAATAAACAAATAAACCCTGAAGATTTTCTGGAAGAAATAAAAAGAAAAGATCAATTAACTGAAGATAGGGTTGATTGTTTTGAAAATTTAAAACTTTTACAAGATCCTGATATTGAAAAATATTTTGTAGATGCATCAGAAGATATAAGTAAAAAATATTTTCAATTATTAGGCCTGACACTTCTTCATTGTGCACAACTTACAGGATTTGCAGATGATTGTAATACTGATGAAGTTATATCTTTTATAGAACAAGCTATAGTTGCCGAAGAAAAAGGTTTTGCTTTTGCAGGCAATTTGGCATACAAACGAGCTACTTTAGCATATTTCAAGAAAGATATTGAAGGATTAAAAAGATACACAGATGAATACTCTCTGCATGATGATTGGAATATTCCTATACTAAAAAATATGTTAAAAGGGTTGGAAGAAAGAGGTTTTCCGAATTATAAAGAGGATTATAGGATGTAAAAAGAAAACCGCCCAGAGTTTTTTAGGCTCGGGGCGTTTTGTTTTGTTTGAGGAAGATACTACTTCCCGAAGAGGCTCCTGCGAGCTTCTTCTATCTGGGTCCATGTGAGACCGCAGATCGTAGTGAATCCTTGTGGATTCGGATTTTGACTCCAGTTCCTCATCTGAGGAAGTAATGATTCGGGCCATTCTCCAAATATGACCCAAAAAGTTTGAGAGTTGCCATTTCTGATAAAACCAGTCCCACTCGATCCAGGTTTCAGATAGCAGTCCAAAGCTTGAACTTGATCTGGTAATCCTGGCCACTCGACTAGAGATGGTACTGGGGTTTTTTCGAGGGTAGAAATAAACATTCCTCCCGGAGGCTTAACTATCAGATTAATCTGAATTCTTCCCAGTATTCTTTTTTCAACTTCATCAGATGTCTCACTTCGTACCGCGGAAAAAGCTGGTCCGTCAGTGTTCGCTGTGCCGATTTTTGCGACACATACTTCTGTGGATTTTTCATCCGTTCTAAGTATGGGTCGGTAGGTGGTACTTGTACCGTCGGTGTGGTAACTGATGTAGTATTGTCGATACTGCTCGAACACGTGTCGAGCGGTGATTAAATATTCACCTTTGATTGGGTCAGTGATCAGGGTACCGTAACCGATCCGCCCCCCGATTTTATCGGTCGAGATGCAAACCGGCTGAAGGTCGAGATTCCTAGTCTCAGTGGCGGTTGCGGCGGGAGATGTGGAGGGGGCCACTTTTTCTTTTTCGCATGACATGAGTGTCATTGCGATAAGGAGGATGGCCAGGAAAAGACGAAAGTTCATATGATTTTATATTGGTGTTGGTTCAAGACTTTTTGAGACGCTGTAGTACGATTCTACAACCCTCAAATTTGGTCGCTATTATTATATCATAAATACAGTATAAAATCAAGTTATATCAATACTCCTCATAAACATTTATACGTATATGCTACAATAACCCCCATGAAAACAACCTACACTATTCAAGACTTTCTTATAACAAAAGCGGCAGCCTATCCAGCTCTCTCATACGACATGTCGAAGATAGTCTTCATCTCAAACATCAAAGGTGAGACGGCTCAGCTCTATTGCACAGATGTAGTGGGATCAGAGATAAAACAGCTCACTGATATGTCTGAACCTGTTATGGATTTCAAACTTTCTCCAACAAAAAATGAATTGGTCTTTTTGAAAGATGATAAAGGAAATGAAAACTACCAAATACATCTACTGCATATCGAAAGTGGTATAACAAGACCACTAACAGATAAACCGCAGGTAAGACATGTATCTTTGTCATGGTCACCTGATGGAGACATGATCACGTATTCATCAAATGAGAGAAATGGAAAAGATTTTGATATTTATATTAAAAATATAGAAACAGGGGTAGATGAATGTATATATGATAAGGGTGGACATGTTACAAATGCAGGTTTTTCTCCAAAAGGTACGTATTGTGTATTTGCGAAGGCTAATTCAAATGTTGATAGAGAACTATATTTGTACAATATACAAACAAAAGAACTAGTGGAAATAACAAAAAAAGAACAAGGAAAAGAAGAATACTACAGTACAAGTATTCACTGGGCTCCAGATGAGTCAGCTATATATACTTTGAGTGATGTTGATCGAGAGTTTAAAGCTATTTGGAAATACGATATACAAAAACAAAAAGGAGAATATGTTTTTGAAAATAGATGGGATGTTGATGCTTTCATTGTTTCAGAAGATGGTAAACGTTTATTTGTCGTACTAAATGAAAATGGTTCGCTGCTATTGCGCGCGTATAACCTCTCAGACATGAAAGAGATACTTCTTCCTATACCAAAAGGAAATGTTTATGATCTCGATCTTGATCCAACAGGTGAGCTCGTTGTGTATTCATTTGGTTCAGCGGTTCAAAATAGAAATATTTTCACTCTTGATCTAAAAAATGGAGAAATAAAACAGCTCACTGATATGCCAATGGGGGTTGATAAGAATATACTTGTGCAACCCGAAGAGATTTGGTTTTCGTCTTTTGACGGTCTCCAGGTTCCTTCATTTATATATAAGCCAAAAGACATTCCTGAAGGGAAAAAGTTGCCTGTGATTATAGATATACATGGAGGACCTGAATCTCAAGCTTTCAATGGATTTGCCAGCATCAATCAATTTTTTGTTCACAGTGATTTTGTGGTTGCTGTTCCAAATGTTCGTGGAAGTGCTGGGTATGGTAAAACATATCTCTCGCTCGATAATATAGAAAAAAGAATGGATTCTGTAAAAGATATAGTTGCACTACGTGACTATCTTAAAACACTTCCATATGTTGATGAAAACAAGATAGTATTGATGGGTGGAAGCTACGGTGGTTTTATGGTGTTAGCAGGTCTCGCATTCTATCCTGATTTATGGGCAGCTGGTATAGATATTGTAGGTATATCAAACTTTATTACATTTTTAGAAAACACTGCACCGTATCGTCGAGCTATACGTGAAGCGGAGTATGGGCATCTTGAAAGGGATAGAGACTTGTTGATTTCTATTTCTCCTATACACAAAGCAGATCAGATACAAGCATCTCTCATGGTTGTACATGGCGCCAATGATCCACGTGTTCCTCTTGATGAGGCTCAACAGATAGTTGAAAAAGTTCGATCAAATGGTAAAGAGGTTGAATTTTTAGTATATGAAGATGAGGGGCATGGTTTGTACAAGCTTAAAAATAGACTTGATGCTTATCCAAAGATGGTTGGTTTTTTGAAAAAAGTTTTAGAGCTATAATTCAACTCCGAGCGCTTTAGCGATATCCTCAACTCCAGCATCAAGCACCCAAGAACCATCTATAAGAAGAGAAGGGCATTTGTTTTGACCAGTTTCTTTTTCAAGCTCAGCAAAAAATTCTGGATGTTCTGTGACATTTCGTTCTTCAAATTCATAACCTTTTTGTGTAAGCCATTCAAGTGCTGCATGGCACCAAGGGCATCCTGTTTTTGTGTAGATTATTATCATATATAGGAGTATATACTGGTTGTATTTATTTTGCTATTTTGTTAGTGTTTGTTTGGAAAGGGGAGCTATAAACCAAGCTCTTTTTACATGAAACTGAACATTTTTGAATTACCGTTCTGGGAAAAATGGTTTCGAGATTCTTTTCCAGAATTACCTGATTTTCCCGTGTGGCAACCCTTGCCAGTGGTTGAGATCAGTAATATGATGATTAACACGTACTGGGTAAGTATCGTAGGGGCGGAGGTTTGTGTTTGTGAATCCGTTCGCCAATTTGGACCTCCGGCTGTGAGCGTTAGAAGATTGGAAATCGCCTTTTGCTTAAGCAAGCCGTTTCTGGAGTATATCTACAATAAGCAAGGAGTTTTCACAGGTTTTAATCTGAGTATTTATCGTGGCTGGTTGGCAGGTATTGTTATTGAGCAGGCGATCGAGAGCGGTGCTATAATGGAATTTACAACATCTGTTAAAGAAGGTTGCAACAGATTTTTGCAAATTGTAAGAAGGTTTGTGGCTGAGCTGAAAACTTTTCTCCCAGAGGGTTTTTCTATCAGGGAATAATTTTTTCAGAAATTCGATAGCGCGCCGTGCAAACGGCGCGCTATATTCTATTTTAAATTTTATACAACATGATACAATACAAACATGACACCAGGTGAACAAGTTGTCTCATTTATTTTGTATGCCATTGTTTTTGGTTTTTTGATTTGGCTTCCTTTTCATCTATTTAAAAAAGCATGGGAATCATGGATAGGATATATTCGAGGTGCATTTTACGCTAAACAAAAATACACTATACTTGAGCTTCGTATACCTCGCGGTTCTGCCAAGTCACCGCTTGCTATGGAATTATTTTTAAACACTCTTATACAAGGAGGAGGTGAGGGAGGTTGGATGGATAAATACTGGAAAGGCTCAACTCGTTCATGGTTTAGCCTTGAGATTGTGTCTATAGAAGGTGTAGTACGTTTTTTTATCTGGACCAAAGAAAATTTTGCCGGTATGATCAAAGCTCAGATCTACGGACAGTTTCCTGATGTTGAGGTTATTGATGTTTTTAAAACAGGTGAAGGGGATTATGCATCTAAAGTTCCATTTGATTTAGAAAAATACAACTATTGGTGTGGGGAATTTCAGAAAAAAAATCCTGGACATTTTCCCATACGAACATACAGAGACTATGGACTTGATAAAGATCCAAAGGAAGAATTTAAAATTGATCCTATAACTCCACTTATCGAATATCTTGGTGATCTTGAAAAAGGTGAGCAGGCGTGGATACAGATCGGTATACGAGCTCCCGGAAAAGATATCGAAAAAGATTGGCCAAAAGAAAAAGATAAAAAGAAAGAAAAAATAAAAGAGAAAAAACTTAAATGGTTTGAAAAACTATTCCTTGGAGCAAAAGAAATGGTTGATTGGACCGATGCTGCCAAAGAAGAGATCAAAAAGCTTACAAAGCGAGACATGAAGATAGATAAAGAAAAACCTGTAAATCCGGCTGACATGAAACTTACAAAGCAGGAAGAGGAAAAAGTTGAGGCTGTTGAGCGTATGCTTTCAAAACCTGCATTTGATACAACTATACGAGCTATATACCTTGCTCCAAAAGATGTATTTCAAGCTGGACACTCTGCGGCACTTGGTGGAACATTTAAGCAGTACAACACTATGCATCTCAACAGTTTTGAGACAAAATCTCCAAGTGTAAAATATGCGTGGCAAGACAGAAAAGGAGAAAAGGTTGCAAAAGATAAAAAGAAAATATTTGAGCAGTATCAAGCACGTGCATTTTTCTACAGCGAATTTTTGCCAGTAGGAGGCCTTGGTAAATGGAAAAGTAATGAACATAAATCTGGAAAACCGTTTATCATGAGTATAGAAGAGCTTGCAACTATCTATCACTTCCCAGGAGATGTTGCGAAGACTCCAACTCTTACTCGTATCAATGCAAAGAAGGGCGAGGCTCCGTCAAATCTACCTATATAGTTTGGAGACATTTTCAAACCGCGTTATACTTAACCCATGTCTCTCGATAAAGATTTTGTACATATAGCAGAAACAGCAAATACTATTCAGCCCGTAAATACTCCTATAGTATCTGCTAAAGCTACTACAATCCAAGTTCAGAAAAAACGTTCTCCACTGCTTAGATTTATCGCATGGTCTATATTTATACTATTCATCGCAGTTATAGCGACAGGTATCTTTGTATACAAAACACTTATCACTCCACATACTGCAACACAAACATATCCATTTGTTGTTAACATACCAAGTGGTGCAAATCTAAACACGGTAACTCAAAAGCTGGGAGCAGAGAACATCATCTCATCTCCAACAGTCTTTCGATTGGTTATGTTAGTAACAGGTCAAGAGTCATCTGTTAAAAGTGGCGAATATACATTCAAAGGTCCACTATCTATGCTTGGTGTTATTGAAAAACTTGTACGCGGTCGATACGAATATGATCCTGTTAAACTTATCATACGAGAAGGTGAAGATAGTAAAACTATCGCTAAAAATATAGTACAGGCATTTCCAAAATTAAATGAAAATGATGTCTACGAAAAATTAAAAATAAAAGAAGGATATATTTTCCCAGAAACATATAGTTTTGCCCCTTTTGCTGATATTGATGAGATCTTGAAAACAACAACAAGAGAATTTGATAAACGTATTGCTCGTTTCGATGCATCATTTGCAAGTACAACTAAAACAAAAGCTGAGATTTTGACTATTGCATCTATTTTAGAAAAAGAGGTTCCTCGTGAAGTTGATATGAAGATGGTTTCAGGCATTATCTACAATCGTTTAGCAAAAAGTATGCCACTACAGATGGATAGTACGGTTGGATATATCACAGGAAAGGCATCTCTTGAGCTTGTGATTGCTGATTTGAAGATTGATTCACCATATAACACATATGTTGTCAAAGGCCTACCTCCTACACCTATCGGTAATCCGGGTGAGGCAAGTATACGAGCTGCGCTGTATCCAGAAAAACATGAATACCTATTTTTCTTGTCTGATAAGAATGGGGTAAATCATTATGCAAAGACATACGCTGAGCATTTGAGAAACAGAAGGGTGTATTTGGGGAAATAGTATGGTTGTGATAGAGTTTTGGTGTCAAGGCGTGGTGCTTTTGATATAACCCTACCTAATTATTCCGATGAACATTCAAGCTGAAGTTGTCCTAGCCATCCTTCTCATCGTCATCAATATTCCATTTGCCGTTTTTGAGTGGCGATTCATCCTCTTTGAGATGCGTATACTTTGCCCGAAGACAGATGGGGGTGATTGGATTTCTGCACGTAGTTTAGGTATGTTGAGAGCTTGTTTATTTACGACGAGCCTCTACTACACATGGCACGCACTTCATCCATATAGATGGATTGTCACCCTCACAGTTCACACATCGCTCCTATTCCTTGTAGTGAGCACCTTCCTTATGATATTCGGCATCATTGACCGTGACGATGACGATGATGAGGATTGATGGATGCAAAAGAAACAGACTTTATCCCTGATGAAGGGACCGGGCAGCTGAATCTTTACCGATAGGCTGCTTTTTCATTTACATATGTATATATACACGCTATTATCATGTAATATGAAAAAAATATTATTTTCAATTTCTGTATTGTTATTTGTGTTCAGTATAACTGTACATGCGGATAGTATAAAAACTCCCATGAGGCTGGGGGATACAGATAAAACAACGGCTGGGAGTGTTTCAAAACTACAATTACAACTTTCCATATCTCCAACCGGATATTTTGGCATTAAAACAAAAAAGAAAATCCAAGAGTTTCAAAAGAAAAATAATTTACGCCCAACAGGAGTATTTGACACCTATACTAGAGATTTGATGTTTTCTGCACCTTTAGCAACAGAAATTAAAGATAACGACACTGTCCGAGTATCTGGTAATGGAATATGGGAATATCAGACCTTACAAAATGTGTATATACCAAAAAGTATACAAAAACAAATTGGTAAGTATTTGTCGATTCGTCTTATCAGTAAGAATGCATTTCAACACGGTGATGTGTATTATATTGTTCTGCAAAAACAAATCACCAAAGATATGAATTCTTTTATGTGGGTTGTTGGTACTACAACAGCTCAAAGTGTTGCATCAGGTGAAGTCAGGGTTCCAAGTGGAACATATGCTCTTGAGTTATGCGTAGATGCCTCATGTGTTCCTCCATATGAGTCGATAGTAATCCCTCGAATCAAAGCTCCTCAAGATGATAAAGCTGTTATGGCATCCATTTCTACTGGTGGTCTATATTATAACTATATAATTGATGGAGATATGGTTATTGATGAGATTTCTGATACATACCCTGTATACAAGATATCAAAATATAAAGGCGAAGAGCTGTCTATAAAATACAGAACCAAAGAAAAAAACAAAAATCATTTTGTTACAATATATCTCACCAAAGAAGATCGTATAACACCACTTCAAGTTCTATATTCAGGAACATCAAGTAGTACCGTATATAAATGGAATATTCCACCTACTGCAACTAGTGGAGTATATATGATTAATGTGTGTATTGATGATAGATGTAATTTTGTTAAAGAAAAACTTGATATTAAAGAGCCAATACTTAGGACTGTATCTATGTCTTCAAGTACTATCTCGTATCCATCATATCTAAATCTCTATAAAACAAACCCTTCAGCAACATCTTCAAGTTTGTATACATTTAGATCTGAAGGGGTTATTGTATTAAAAGTGAGCGAAAAAACAGGGGATTTGTTTTCTTTTTCAAATTGGAGACCTCAAATGGAACGATCAAAATTCGGCCTTGAAACATATAGTTATCAAATTGCAGGAGATATGCGAACCCTTATTACAATGGTTAAATTAAACGATTCTTATTATGTGTCTATTGAAGGACGACCTGAACTTGTGTTTTATGTTGTAAATTCGATACAGAAAAAATAGATAGTGACTGTTTATTTACAATACCCAAAACTTGATATATAACCATATACATGGCAAAAGTGTTTGTCGGCATGTCAGGAGGGGTAGATTCATCGGTATCTGCCTATCTTCTAAAAAAAGCTGGTCATGATGTGACTGGAGTTTTTATACGTGTTTGGCAACCTGAAGGTGGTGAGTGTACATGGAAAGATGAACGTCGGGACGCGATGCGCGTAGCTGCACATCTTGATATTCCGTTTGTAACACTCGATCTTCGAGATGCATACAAAAAAGGTGTTGTTGACTATATGATAGCTGAATACAAGGCTGGGCGAACTCCAAATCCAGATGTTATGTGCAATAGACAGGTAAAGTTCGGTGCATTTTCTGATTGGGCAAAAAAGCAGGGCGGTGATTTTGTGGCAACTGGACACTATGCGCAGATCAAAGATGGTCAGATGTGTGAAGGGGTGGATGCACATAAGGACCAATCATATTTTTTGTGGACTTTAACCAAAGAAGAACTAGAACATGTGATGTTTCCGGTTGGTCATCTGCAGAAGAGTGAAGTGCGAGAGATTGCTGAGAAAGCAAAACTTCCAGTATTTGATAAAAAAGACAGTCAAGGTGTATGTTTTATCGGCCATATAGATATGAAAGAGTTTCTTAAGGGTTATATAGATACAAAAAAAGGTGATGTGTTAGATGGGCAAGGGCAGGTGATAGGTGAACACGAAGGGGCTTTGTTGTATACCATCGGAGAGCGTCATGGTTTTACTATTTTCAAACAAAGAACTGATCAAAAACGTCTATACATCATAGCGAAAGATATAGAAACAAATACTTTGATTGTAAGTGATACGGTTTCAGCAGAAGATACAGATCTAAAATCAGGAGAATCAAAAACAGAAATACACATAACAGATGTAGTAATTCGAACTGACATAGAACAATTAAAACATCTTGAATGTCGAACACGATATAGACAAAAACGTATTCCTATACAAAGCATAAAAAAAATACAAGGAAAAACAGGTACAGAGTTGACAGTAGTGTTGACAGAAAACCAGTTAGTGTCAAGTGGCCAGTCAATGGTGTTATATGACGGGGAGATGTGTGTTGGAGGAGGGGTTATTTTCTAATGATTACCTAAAAACCCTACAATCACCGCTATATACACAACTCCTAGTATAAAAGCTGATATATGCTGTGCGGTGTGTCTTTTCTTGGCACAGTGAGCTTCTGGTAGGACGTCTCCTGTCGCAACATATAGCAATATTCCGGCAAACAAACTAAGGACTATGGCAAGTATGTGTTCAGGTAATACAAATGACATACCTACAAGTGCTCCAACTGATGGGGCTATGGCATCTACAAGTAGATAACGTGTAGAAACTTTTTTACTTTTATGAGCAGTAAGGGCAACAGTATTAAATCCATCACTAAAGTCATGTGCGATAACTCCAACGGCAAAAAGAGAGCCGAAAAGAGGTGATACTTGATACGCCAAGCCTATACCAAGTCCGTCGATAAAAGAATGACCGATCAAAGCCCAAGCGCCTGTTGTTCTCGTTGTTAGATGGTGATGTGTGTGGTCGTGTTCCTCGTGTTCTAGTTCACCGTGCGTATGGTGAAGTGAAAAAATCTTTTCCAGAATATGAAAAAGCACAAAACCCCCAACAACCCATATAAGAGGTAGGGTTGAACTACTATTCATTTCAAATATTTCAGGAATGATTTCTAGAAAAACTATAGCAATCAATACACCCGCAGTAAGTCCGGAAAATACATGCGAGTATTGTTTGTATCTAAAAGCTACGAGTCCTCCGAGGAGGGTACAGACAAAAGTAGCTAAAAGTATGTATATAAAAGATGTCATATATAGCTGTAACATAACATAAAAATGCGCTATCATATAGGGTATGCAAATCAAGAAACTCGACGGAACACTGGAAGATTTTGATATAAAAAAGCTAGAAAAAGCCTTGTTGCGAGCCGGTGCGACTCGAAACGTTGCAGGTGAGATAGCAAGTCATATAGAGGCTGTTGCTAAAGAAAATCAAAAAGGTGAAGACATCACAACTGAATTTGTGTACAAGCTTGCATTTAAACAGTTAAAAAATATTTCACGTGCAGCCGCTTTGAAGTTTTCGTTGAAACGAGCGATTCTTGAGATTGGTCCTAGCGGTTTTCCTTTTGAAGAGTTTGTGGCAGAGATATGGCGACATCAAGGATATACAGCCATCACAGGTCAGATAGTCTATGGTTCTTGTGTATCTCATGAGGTTGATGTTATTGCTTGGAAACCTGGAGAGTTGGTTATGGTAGAGGCAAAGTACCACAGTGATGCCGCAAGTAGAACAGATCTAAAAACAGCGCTATATGTTAAAGCTCGATATGATGATATAAAACAGCAGTCTTTCTCATTAAAATCTTTTGATTTGTCGTCGATAGATAAAAAAGCGCTTGAAGATATGCATGCATTTGAACGTGAGGCTCAACACATAGAAGACACTCCTCATGTTATTCCAGGTGACATGGCCCAGCACCTAACAGAAGGCTGGCTTATCACTAACACACACTTTAGTGATACAGCTATAACATATGCAAAATGTAATGATTTGAAACTTATGAGTTTTGAATACCCTGAAATGGATTCTCTGCAGGACAAGATTTTTGAATACAAACTATATCCTATCACTTGTCTAACAACCCTTACATCAGGTGAGAAAAAAGAACTATTATCGCGGTATAACATTGTCTTATGTCAGACTTTGTACAAAAGAAGTGATGAGCTGAAAGACATGGGATTCTCTAAAGAGAAGATTTTTGAGATCCTGGAGGAAGTGGGGAGTTTGATGTAATCTTTGGTTTAAATTTATCTAATCTTTATAAAAACTCTACTTTGCTTTTGTTAAAGTTGGTTAATGAATGATTTTGATAAATGGAACAGTTTAAAAAAGAAAATATCTACAAACCAAGTAAAAGTTTTTCCAAAAGAAAGAGAAGTCTGGTTTGTTCATTTGGGTGTGAATGTTGGGCACGAACAAAATGGTATAGGAAATAAATTTGAAAGACCTGCCCTTGTTATTAAAAAATGGAATAATTGTCTTTATTTAATTATTCCTTTAACTTCAAAACAGAAGAGGATTGATTTTTATTACAATTTTATAGATACTAGTGGCCGTAAGGTTTCTGCAATCATCGCGCAAATAAGAGTTATAAGCAGATCGAGATTTAAAAGAAAAATGTATCAAATGGATTTGTGTAATTACACCAAAATAACAGAACAAATAAAAATATCAGTGTAAAAATATATAATCGAAAACCCTATCAAATTTGATAGGGTTTTCTCGGAGCCTTTCGGCGCTTTGTACTTTAATTATATTCACAGCTCTAAGATTGTCAAATTTTGTACAAACGTAATATACTTTATGCAGTTTCGTTATCATACACATGATAAGTATTTCACGGCTTTTTGAGCCTGCATCAAAAAACAAAAAAGTAACCTTAAAATGCATGGTGGAAAACCTTGTAGGTGTTTTGTGGTTTGATATAGTTTTACTTATATCCATACCGTTACTTATAGAGGCAGTACAAGATAAAAACTCCATGTCGGGTCTGTATATATCTCTTATCACAGTGATATCTTTTATAGTCCTATGGTTTGTTCATGTAAAAATACGCCACTGGGATTTTGAGGGTAAGTATTTATATCAGGCTTATCTTGAAAAAACCTACAGAAAAAAGATTATTCTAAAAGACAATTTAGCTCTAGAAAAGATAGGAACTGGAAAACTGCAGTCCATAACACAAAAAGGTATGTTTTCTTGGGCAGAAGCTAATTGGCAGATTGTCTATCAGATTCCGCGTGCACTCATGACTATTATTGCTGGACTTTACCTGACTTTTAAGTTTGGTGTGTTGTATTCTGCGGTATTTATTGTGGCTATTGTTATTTCTGTTTTTATATTTTCAGTTTTAAAAAAGAAACAAACAGTCTATATCGACCAAAGTAATGATTTAGATACAGAACAAACTGGACATACTATCAGAACAATAATGTCTCGAAGTGAAGTTGTTTTATCAAATAATACAGACAAAGAAGTTGATAGATTGATCAGTTATGAGTTAAAACAACTCCCTATACATCGATATGTTTCAAAATACGATGTGTATTCTGATGTTGCAACTACTGCATTCGGTATGATGATGCCGTTCTTGCTTGTGTCTATTTTGATATTTACAGACAGATTTGATGCTTTTGACGCAACACTTATTGTAAGTCTTATATATTTTGCATCTAGATTTACTTTTTTGATGTATAACCTGACATGGGCTATACGTGTGTTTTCAGACAGATATCCTCAGATTAAAACATTTTGGGATTTTATTGATAATACTCCAACATTCGATGCATATGAAAAAGGTGAAGTTTTTGTACACAAAAAAGGTGAGATTGTTATAAACAAAATCTCATTTGAATATGAGATTGAGACTGAGAGTTCGGAAAAAAATACTGATAAAAATATCAAAAAAACCTTACTCAAAGATTTTTCTCTACATATAGAAGGTGGTTCAAGAATAGCATTGGTCGGACATTCTGGTTCAGGAAAAACAACATTAGTAAAACTCATTGCTGGTTACCTACTACCTCAATCAGGAAGCATTATTGTCGATGGTCAGGATTTATCAAAACTCTCGTTATCTTCATACTACAGAGATGTTGGGTACCTAACCCAAGAGCCTATGGTTTTTGATGGTAGTATTCGTGAAAACATGTTGTATGTAACACAGGGTGATAAAACAGATGAAGATATTTGGAAAGCGTTAGATACTGCAGAATGTTCTTTTGTGAGAGAGATGAAAGATGGTTTGGATACTCAGATAGGTGAAAAAGGAGTAAGACTTTCTGGTGGTGAGAGGCAGCGTCTTGCTATTGCAAAACTGCTTATCAAAAATCCAAAGATAATCATTCTAGATGAACCAACATCTGCGCTTGATTCATTTGCTGAAGATAAATTGACAAAGGCTCTGCATTCTTTGTTTAAAAACCGAACTGTGATAATCATTGCCCATAGACTACAGACTGTACAGGAAGCAAACGTTATTTATGTTATGGATCACGGAAAGATAGTTGAAAAAGGTACTCATGCAGAGCTTGTGACTAAGAAAAAGGGTATATATGCCGAAATGCTTAGACTGCAGAGCGGTTTCTAAGAGTTAAGGGTGCTCGATATATTCATTCCCAAAAACCCTATTTCGTGATATGATACAAGGGTTATGTCACAAAAACTTACGTCAGCAGATATTCGGCGGCGATTCCTAGATTTTTTTGAAAAACGAGGTCACTCAATCATACCTTCAGCTCCACTTGTACCAGAAAATGACCCTTCTGTGCTTTTTAACACTGCCGGCATGCAGCCACTTGTTCCATACCTTCTTGGTGAAAAACACCCTGCAGGAACACGTCTGGCAAACCTTCAAAAATGTGTACGAACTGTAGATATCGACGATGTGGGTGATTCACGGCACCTTACCTTTTTTGAAATGATGGGTAACTGGTCTCTTGGTGATTATTTTAAAAAAGAAGCTATAGAGTGGAGTTTTGACCTGCTCACAAATACAGAATACGGTTTCGGTCTCGATCCTGAGAGACTGTATGTTACATGTTTTGAAGGTGACGAAAACGCTCCAAAAGATGAAGAAAGTGCCGCTATATGGAAAGAAGTTTTTGAAAAAGCTGGTGTTCATAAAAATGATAAACCGGGCACACAGCGTATCTTTTTCTTGCCAGCAAAAAATAACTGGTGGAGTCCTGGAGACAATGGTCCATGCGGTCCAGACACAGAGATGTTTTATGATACAACAGGAACATTGACACGAGGGTTGACACACGAGGAGTATGTCAAGGCTGATGACAAGGGTGAAGTGGTTGAGATTTGGAACGATGTATTCATGGAATATGAAAAGAAAGACGGTAAGGTTGTTGGAAAACTTTTCTCAAAAAATGTGGATACGGGTTCAGGGTATGAACGTATTTGTATGATGGTACAAGGCGTAGGTTCTGTATATGAGACAGATGTGTTTAGTCCTATTTTAGAAAAAATCAAAGAATTACAGACAACTCCTGTTGAAAATGAAATCTCTATACGTATAGTCGCTGATCACATACGAACTGCAGTGATGATGTTGTCTGATGGGGTTATTCCAGCAAATACAGATCAGGGATACATACTGCGAAGATTACTTCGACGAGCTCTTCGGCATGCCGATGTTTTAACTCTTCCAGAAAATGCTTTATTTGCACTTGCCGATGTTGTAACTGATTTGTATAAAGATGCATACGAACAAGTTGGAAAACAAAAAGAAACTATCAAAGTTTCTATAAGTGCGGAAGAGAAAAAATTTAGAAAAGCGTTGACTGGAGGATTAAAAGAATTTAATAAGGTTGCAGAACAAGCAAAAACTGATGGAAAAACAGAGTTAGATTCTGAAAAAGTATTTAAACTATTTGAATCTTTCGGTTTTCCTATAGAACTTGTACAAGAACTTGCTAAAGAACAAGGATTACAGGTGGATAAAACAGCTTTCGATGAAATGTATAAACATCATCAAGAACTTTCTCGTGCAGGTTCTGAGAAGCGATTTAAGGGAGGTTTGGCAGGTGATGGTGTAATAGAGACTCGGTATCACACAGCTACGCACTTACTGCATCAAGCATTGAGACAAGTACTTGGAGATCATGTATCTCAGAAAGGTTCAAACATCACAGCAGAGCGATTGCGATTTGACTTTACGCACGGCGCAAAGATGACAGATGAAGAAAAGAAAAAAGTTGAAGATATTGTAAATGAACAAATCAAAGCAAGTCTTCCTGTACAAATGGTCGTTCTTCCAAAAGCAGAGGCAGAGAAAACGGGAGCTTTGCATTTTTTTGGTGATAAATACGGTGAGCAGGTACAGGTATATTTTATAGGAGAGTCACTTGAATCAGCATTCTCAAAAGAATTCTGTGGTGGACCTCATGTAACAAACACAAATGAGCTTGGAGTATTTAAAATACAAAAAGAAGAAGCCGTGTCACAAGGTGTTCGACGTATAAAAGCTATACTTGAATAGATTCATATATTATACTTAAAGCAACATGAATTTGTTGTTTGTTATAAAACCATATGAGATAGAGGTATACAGTGAAGATGGAAAGAAAACTTTACTTGGTAAAGAACCTGTTACTCGTATAGAAAATGAATCAGACATAGACTACGAGCGTAGGATGATTTTTGTTTGTAAAGAGCTGGCTCAAGATGCAAAGAAACATGTAAAAAATGTGTCGGCAGTAGAGGTGATTCTTTGTTATCCTTGGTGTACATATGAACATGTTGATATACATAAAACATTTGATACAGATACTCTAGTGACAGAGCGTCTTCTTGAAAATCTCAAGCTACAAAAGACACACGAGGACATACTACTTCTTGAAGCTGAGCATTCACATGTTTTGCTTAATGGCTATTCCGTTGCAAAACCGTTAAAACAAAAAACTCGAGAGATAGAGATGCAAGTTCTAAATGTCTACACTAAAAAAACTTTTGGTGAAGATATTAAAAACACATTTGAATCTATTTTTCACATTCATCATGTAGAGCTCACATCTGTATATACATATGCACTTATGGCTCGGCCGAAAAATGGTCTATTTATCACAGTTGAAGATGAAAGCGTTGATATTTCATATATACGAGAAGGAAAAGTTGATGTCCATGTTTTTATACCAGAATCATATTACCATCTCGAACAAAAAGTTATGACGCTTTTGGACGCTGATGAAAAAACTGTTCGAGACATACTAGCATCACGATCAAGTCCTACAGTTCTGGAAAAAGGCAAAAAACTATCACGACACATATGGCCAGATCTAACAGAGTCTGTGAGACAGCAAGTTGATGATCTGGTAAATGAACACTATAAAGTTGTTATGAAATATATCTACAGTCTTATAGATCAGGTAAAACAGGATAAAACATTTTCTGGCGAAGAAGTTCGTATCTGCTCTCTAAGCAGTATGTTGGCCATCGTGTATGGGTACGGACTTGGAAAACTGATCAAGGACGATGTGTATATAAAAAACACCCTTAAAGTTTCAGAAGAATCTATCTACATAGACTATTTGTTTTAAAGACAACTCAATATATACTATAGGTATATGTACTCAGACATCATACCTCCCAAGAAAAATAATTCTATACGAAATATTAGTCTAGAAAGGTTTGACGAGCTCGAACCGATCGCTGAGCAACCATATCGACCAGGCAAACATCCGGGTCATGATAGATCATTTCCAAAATTTTTCTTATTTCTTGTATTAGGAGTTTTGGTTGTTGGTGGTGTTGTATATGCTAAGTTTATAGAAAGAACCACCCTCACTTTTTTATCAAAAACAACAACACTTGATATACGAGAAAAGTTTCCAGCCATGGTACAAAAAGATGATGTTGTAGCACCTGACGGTACAGTGTACTACAACTTGGTATATATCTCAGGAAAAGAAAAAAGAGAAAACCCATTTGTACCGGTAGTTAAAAGCGCAACAAGTACAAATAAAACATTTACTGACGCTGATTTAAAACCAGTAACAGCAGTTTCAACTTCAACAAACTCTACAACCACCGTATATCTTGTAAATGAAACAGGTGAGAGTATTCCACTTCGAGCAACAACTCGTATCGATATTGGGGGTACTATATACTCACTCCCATCTAGTGTTACAGTAAGTGCCACAAAAAATGCTTCTATATTTGCCAAGAAACAAAAATACTATCTACCTGGTTTTAAGGGTACTCCTGCTTACAACTCTCTTTATGCAGTCAAAACTGATGGACCTTTGGATATACCAGAAAAAACAACAACGACAGGAACTACAACTCAATCAGTTGCTGTAGCTTCTACAGATAGTACAACTGTACCTGAGGATATAATATCATTACTTCCAAAAACAAACATAGCTCTTAAAAAACATACCATCTATGATCAGATAGCTGATCAACCTGCTGTAGTTGTGTTTAACAAGCAAGAACTCCTTAAAGTAATAGAAAAGAAAAATCCTGGATTACAGGATTATATGAAAGCGTTTAAACCATTATCAGATGTTGTCGAGTTTGATATAGATATTTCAGATTATGATTTAGATGTATCTCCTGAAACCGGTCGACCAGTAACGATAAAGCGTATTGTTTTGGAGATTAAGCCACTATTTAAAACCGATGAGATTAAAAAGGCTTTTGCCCATTTCAATGTAGATACAATGGAAAAAATAAGGGTTCAACTTGGTGATTTTTCTAGTGTACAAGTGAAAAATACACCGTTTTGGAGCAGGGAAGTTGCAGAGGAGGGTAAAGTTGAGGTTATTATAGAAGAAAATTAATCTAAGGCTGTATAGTTGCCAAAAAGCAACAAAAAAGCTACTATATGTCAATATGTCAGAGGAAAAAGTGATTTTAACAGGAACAGTTGTTGAGGCTTTGCCAGACACACATTTTCGAATACAGCTCGAAGATGGTGTTATTATGCTTGCCTATCTAAGTGGAAAGATGAGATATAATCGTATTCGAATACTTGTTGGAGATACTGTAGAAATAGAGCTAGATTCACACGGCGGAAAACCAAGGATTGTTAGACGAAAATAGGTTAGACTATACATATGACTCAAAATATAATTACCCGTTTCCCTCCATCACCGACTGGACATGCCCATATCGGTTCATATCGAACTGCTATTTTCAACTATCTATTTGCCCGAAAACATAAAGGCAAGTTTTTATTGCGAATAGAAGATACTGATAAAGCACGATCACAAAAAGAGTATCAAGATGGAATTATAGAGAGTCTTAAGTGGCTTGGATTGGAGTATGATGATTTTTCTATTCAGACAAACAATGTAGAAAAGCATACTGCCGCAATGAATGCGATGATAGAAAAAGGCTTGGCTTATATATCTCATGAAGAGGCAAAAGATGGGAGTGGTGTGATGAAAGATGTTGTTCGTTTTAAAAACCCGAACAAAGTCGTTACGTTTACAGATCTTATACTTGGAGATATATCAGTAGATACAACAGATCTTGGTGATTTTGTTATCGGCAGAAACATACACGATCCACTATATCACCTGGCTGTTACTGTTGATGATATAAACTCAGGTGTTACTCACGTTATACGAGGTATGGATCATATTTCAAATACTCCACGACAGATACTGCTTATAGAGGCTATGGGAGGTTCTATGCCCATATATGCCCACATACCACTAGTTTTAGGTGAGGACAAGCAAAAACTATCTAAGCGAAAAGGTGCACTTTCTGTACTTGAATATGAGAAAAGAGGATATCTTCCTCAAGCTATACTAAACGCTGCTACATTTATAGGATTTAACCCTGGTGGTGAGAAAGAGATATATACAAAAGAAGAACTCATAGATGTATTTGATATAACAAGGGTGCAAAAAGCAGGTGCTGTGTTTAATCCTGTAAAACTTGACTGGTTCAACCAGGAGCACATGAAGCTACTGTCTGAAAATGAATATCTAACACGAGCACATGCTTTTGTTCCGGAAGAATTAAAAACAGAAGCGTTTGATGCCGTTCTCAATAAAGTATTACTTGCACAAAGAGATAGACTTGTATATTTTGGACAGATTCCTGAAGTTCTTACTGAGGCATCATATACATACACAGATATCGATACACCATCCGTAGAACTACTCATGGTTCCAGAAAAGCTTCGAAAAGATACAGTTGTAACTAAACAAAGCACAAAAGATATTCTTGAAAAAGTTTTGGAGATTATAAAAGGTATCGAGGAGCAAGATTTTACAACAGCCGAATCTGTAAAACCATCTCTATGGGATTTGGCTGAAAAAGAAGGACGAGGTATTGTATTGTGGCCGTTACGTATCGCTCTTACAAATAAAGAAAAGTCTTTTGATCCATTTACAACACTTTCTATCTTGGGAAAAGATACATCTATACAACGAATAGAGAAGGCTATACAAGCTTTACAATAGCCTGTCTGTGATATACTTAAGGGTATGAGGTTTTTGTCTATAATCCTGATGTGTTTCCTACTTGTTGGCATAACTATGCCAGGAAGTTATGTTTCGTTTGCGCAAACACCCGAAGAGCTACAGAAACAGATAGATGAACGAGCTCGTGTTATTGCTGAGCTTGAAAAAGAGATCAAAACATATACAGAACTAACAAACAAAACAAGTAAAGAGGCTCAGACTCTTGCAAAATACATCAAAGACCTTGAAAGTCAGGTTAAGGTTATCAACCTTGATATTAAAAAAAGCCAGACAGCTATAGATAAACACAATCTTGAGATCAAGAAGATCGGCAATGCTATATCAGGAAATGAGCGAAAACTTGAGGTTATGCATGCAGGACTCAAAGAGAGTATACTTGCACAATATGAGGCTGATAATATGAACGTGATAGAAAACTTTTTGAGTAATAAAAACATATTAGCTTCAGTGCAAGATGTAGATCATCTACGTATCATACAGGGAAATATAAAAGAAACAGTGGGGCAAGTGGTCGAAACTAAAGAATCTTTACAAGAAGATCAGGTTGAAGAGCTTGAAAAAAGAAAAGAACTAGAAGCTGAGAAAGAGAAGCTTCGAATAAAACAACAAACTCTTGATCTTAATAAAGAGGCTCAGAAAAAAGAGTTGGAGATAACTAAAAAACAGGAAAGCAATTATAAAAAAATAATCGAAGATAGAAAAAAGAAAAAAGCAGCATTTGAAAAAGAGTTGTTTGATTATGAAGCAAAACTAAAGTACGTTCTCGATCCAAAATCTCTACCCAAAGCCGGTTCAAAAGCTCTATCATGGCCTCTTGATGATGTTCTTATTACACAAAAGTTTGGTGTTACAAATGCATCAAAGCGATTGTATGTATCAGGAAGTCATAATGGTGTTGATTTTCGAGCTACGGTTGGTACACCAGTAAAATCTGCCGGAAATGGAACTGTTGCTGGTACAGGTAACACAGATGCAGTATGTGCAGGAGTTTCTTTTGGAAAATGGATTCTTATAAAATACGACAATGGTTTGGCAACAACCTATGGTCACTTGTCCAAGATAGAGGTAAAAGATGGTCAGCGTGTTACTGACGGACAACTTGTAGGGTACAGCGGCAATACCGGCTATTCTACAGGCCCCCACCTTCATGTGAGTGCATATGCAGCTGATGCTGTAAATGTTATCACTCGTCCAAGTGCATCGTGTCCGGGAAAGAGTTTGACTATGCCGGTGTCTGCTGTGAGTGCTTATCTGGATCCTCTTGTGTATTTTCCGAAGTAGTGGGACTGGGGGTTGATCTTTTCTATATATTGACTGATATGGTATCATAGCGCACATATGAAAGACTATTACAAAGTACTCGGAGTTGAAAAAAGTGCCTCACAGGACGAGATTAAAAAAGCCTTTCGAAAACTAGCTTTGGAGCATCATCCTGATAAAAACGGAGGTAAAGATGAAAAATTTAAAGAGATAAATGAAGCCTATAGTGTTTTAAGCGATGAACAGAAACGAAAACAATATGACACGTATGGTTCTGCTGGTCCAAACATGGGTGGAGGTGCGGGAGGTTTTGGCGGTTTTGATTTTTCAGGATTTCAGCAAGGTGCTCAAAATATGGAATTTGATTTAGGAGATATTTTTGGATCATTTTTCGGCGGAGGTGGACGAGGTCGTGGATCAAGAGGTGGACATGCACGAGCACGTGGAGCAGATATACAGGTTGATGTTGAAGTAACGTTCAAAGAATCAGCTCTAGGTGTTGACCGAACCATAGAGTATGGCCGACACGCATCATGTGTGACATGTAAAGGTACACGAGCGGAACCGGGTAGTGAGGTAAAAAACTGTTCAAACTGTCACGGCTCAGGTTATGTAGTTAAACTGCAACGTTCTATTTTTGGAAATATAGAACAGCAGGTCGAATGTGAAATTTGTGAAGGGGCAGGAAAGATCCCTACAAAAAAATGTCATACTTGTCATGGTGCCGGTATAACAAAACAAAAAGAACAAGTGACTATACACATACCTGCAGGCATAGAAACAGGAGAATCTCTCCGGGTATCAGGACGCGGTGAAGCTGTGTCAGGTGCAGGAAGTCAGGCCGGCGATCTGTATGTTCGAGTACGAGTTAAAGCTGATGCTCATTTTAAAAAAGAAAGGAGTACAGTTTATATGACGCACAGTATTCCTCTTTCACTTGCAGTTGCGGGTGGTGATACGAAGGTTCATTCTTTTGATCAAGATTTTACACTCAGTATCCCATCTGGAGTTGTAAATGGTGAAGTTCTTCGTGCTCGAGAAAAGGGAGGAGTGCTTGATAGTTCTCGCGGTAATTCAAAACGGGGTGATCTTATGATTACTATAAAAGTTGAAATGCCTAAAAAAATAAATGGCGATATAAAACAAGCTGTTGAGTTATTGAAGAAAGCTGGATATTAAACTATAATAAAGTGCATGGAATATTTAGCACTATATTCAGTTTTACTTGTATTTATTTTACTTTCGTTTGTTCGAGGTAAGCATGTTTTATTTAACATTATTATCATGGCATATCCAACTGCTGTGATATATAAAGCCATACTTGATAGCGGTGCAGATAAGTTTGTAAATTCACTTGATTACGGATTGAGTTCATTTACATGGCATTTGATATTATTTTTGATTGTACTTGTGCCTGTATATATGTCTCTCATTCGCATTGTAAATTCTTTTAGACTAACTCATAGTCTCAAAGGGGTAGTGGAGTCGATCATACTTTCAGTAGGTATAGTTCTTCTTACTATTGGTATATGTTTCCATATATTGCCAGACAAGGATGTATTCAACCTAACTCGACCTGTTGAAATTTTCTTCCAGTCGGACCTCGGCTACCTTGTGTGTATGGTTGTACCTATGCTTTCAGTGTTCTTGCTATCAAAACAAAAAGATGAGATTCCTTTATAAAATAAGCTCAAAATATACATATATTGTCAAATAATATAATATATGATATAATATTAACATGACAAAAACCTTTCAAGAAGATTCAGATTTACGAGAAAAAGTGCAGATGTTTTTGCAGGCTATTATAAAATTGTCTCTTAATATCTTTTTTGCGATATTTTTCAAACTTGAAGTTATAGGTGCAGAACAGGCTGTAACAGCAGTAAAAGAAGCACGTAAAAATCATAAAGGTATATTATTCGCTGCCAATCATACAAGTGAGCTCGATGGTCCTGTCGTTCGTTCATTTCTCCCGTTTAGAATTTTTACATATCCGATGTACTACGTAGCAATGACACAAGAGCATTATCACAGAGGTTGGCTCGATTGGCGAACATACTTATACGGAGGATGGTTGTTTAAGCTTCTCGGTGCATTTCCAGCGTATAAGGGAATGCGAGATTACCAAGCTTCACTTATAAACCATATTGGTCTTCTTGAAGAAGGAAAGATTGTGTGTATTTTTCCAGAAGGAAAGATAAGTGTTGATACATCATATCCTGCAGAAGCAAAAGGTGGTATAGGCTTTCTAGCTGAGTCTACTCGTACAGATATTATTCCAGTCAAAATGGAAGGCTTGCGACGAATTCAGTGGCACAAAGTATTTCTATTTCAAAGACCATCTGTGCGTATAGAATATAAACCACTCTTACAGATCGACGCGCTCATACAAAATGCTCGTGACGCTCATATACCAACAGGTATAGAAACCAACAAACATGTCGCACATCAAATTATGACTAAGATACGAGAATAGGTTCAAAAAATAAAACTCTACACTTCTGTAGAGTTTTATTTTTATATAAGTTGGTTTATTTTGAAACTCGCTCTGCGTATTCACCAGTTTCTGTGTTGATGCGTACTATGTCTCCCGGTTCGATGAACATAGGGCTCAAAATAGTTGCTCCTGTCTCAAGAGTGATGATCTTGTTACCACCTTTGGCTGTATCTCCTCGAACTGCTGGAGGAGCTTCTGTAACCTCTAGGTCGACCTTGGCAGGGAGACGAACTCCGATAGGTGTATCTCCAAAATATTTTACATCGATGATAGAGTTCGCTTTTAGAAACTTTCTACTATCTCCGATAAGAGTGTCTTGAAGCTGGAATCTGTCGGCTGGGTTATTTTCAGCGCAGAACCACCATTCTCCTTTATTGTTATATAAATATTTAACTTTTCTCATCTCGATATCAGCTTCTTCCGTTTTATCAGTTGCTTGAAAAGCGTGCTCTACAACACGACCGCTCAACATGTTTCGCATCTTAACTGCGTTTACAGGTTTTCGCATCTGTTTTCGGAATACATGAGAATCTAGGATCTCATAAGGCTCATCTTCGAAGATGATCATTTTTCTTTGTACGATCTCGTTATAATCTAGCATTTAGTTAATATAATTGATTTTAGAGAGTATTGCAATCATAAAAAAAGAACCCTCCCGAACCGCACAGGGGGTGCGGTGGGAGGGGGTCTTAATCAACTCGTTCGAGCCAGGCACTAGATATCGGCACATCCACGTGCTCTAGCTGAACGCGCTGGCGGCCTTCCAGTTTCTCGTGAGGCGCAGCCCACCTGACGATATAGATCCGCCCTTGAACAAGGAGCGATTCTACCTCGTCGGGTATATAGGTACTACCCATTCTTCTGACCCTTTCGTCAGGAGAAGCCATTTTAACACGGTCCCCATTTTGAAAAACGGGGAAAAGAGTGCTTGAGGTCATGTTGTTGGTTCTGGTCGTGCAAGACGACATTGTCCTGCTGTTTTATTATATTACTATTGAATATTAAAAATGTCAAATTAAAAACGACCCTGCGCAGGTCGTTTTATAGGAATTATTCATTCCAAGGATGGTTTAATTTTTTCATTTTTTAATTTAGTTAAGTTTAATAATTATTAATTATAGATCTCAATAGTTTTAAACTAAATTGACAGATATCAAAGAAGTGGTACAATAATAATCCAGAAGCACTTTCACAATTCCGTGAGATGTTTTCTATTCTCCAAACCATTCCACAATATGCCATATTCCATGAAACCTACCTCTCAGAAATTCATCACCGCCGGCTTTTGGACCCTTGTCATTTCAACAGTTCTCTCGATCATATCTTTTTCATTCATCCGCTACGGTGAAGCCAAAGAACAAGCAGGCATTGAAAAGGCTGTCAGGGCCTACGAAGGCGGTATTGTCCGCCTGGAGCATCCGAACAGGATGTATGCCACAGGGAAAGATGTCCCTGATTTCCGGCTCCGCTTTGGACTCTTCGTGAGCCCTCAAGTGTCCAGTGATGGAAAATACTTCGTTCTCGACGAAGATGAAAACCTTCCCATCGCAGCAACCCCACCACCACCACCACCACCAAAGCCGTAAAACCGACCCCTTCCCTCACGAAAACCCGTAGGCGTCCCACACAGGGATCCCTGCGGGTTTTTTCATTTACAGACTTATGATACAATCATACCCATGATACTAAACTTTTTCGGCAATCAATTTTTCAAATTCCAGGTAGGTGACACAGTTTTGGCAACTGACCCTTTTTCAAAAGAATCAGAGTATAAGGCGGGCAAGTTCGGCGCAGACATCGTGCTTCAGTCTACTTTGCATGAAGATATGTCTGGGGGTGTTGATCTTTCATACGGTTCAAAAGAGCCACATGTTATCAAAGGTCCTGGTGAGTATGAGGTTTCAAATATTTTTATAAAAGGACACGGTACATACAGTAACTATGGGGAAGTAGATAGTGATGCGGGCACAACGTATTACACATTTGAGTTTGATGGTATACGAGTTGTATTTTTAGGGGCTATTGGTCGTGATGAATCTAAAACAGATAAGAAGTTTTTAAACATAGAAGGTGATGTTGATATGTTATTTATTCCTGTCACAGGAGATGGTCGCTTAAACGCGAAGCAGGCTGCAGAGTATATAAATAACTTGGAGCCAAAGATAGTCATCCCTATGGGTTTTGCAAATACAAAAGACGCAACACTTCAAGCATTTATAAAAGAGTTGGGGGCAGGTAGCGCAGAAACAGTAGACAAACTTACACTAAAAAAGAAAGATGTAGATGCCTGTGCTCAAAAGCTGTACATCTTGAGTGTCTAGTTATATACTTAAACATATATGAGTCAGAAAGTTTCTCTCAAAGAAAAACTTGAATCTGAAATACAGCACGTGGCACACGATGTTGAGGATTTTGTATATGAAAAATGGCACCATCGTCTACATAAGAAAGCTCGTCATCATGTTCACAAACTTCGAGCTCGTCCAGATCATCATAAAAAGGCTATAGCTTTTTCCGTTTCTTTTGTTGTAACTATTGTTGTATTTGGTTTGTGGTATGTGTTTTCTATGCCACGTATATTTGAAGATTATAGAGTAACGCAAGCTCAAAACGAACGACTTGGTGAGACCATAAATCCTTTGGATGATATGAAGCAGATGTATGATCAACGTAAAAATGAAGCATCAGCAATAGGTGCTATTCAGGTAGAATAAGCCTGTTTTTCATGCTACTATAGCAGAGTATGTCAAATCTATACACAAACAGAGTATTTACAAGTGCCTTACATGACCATATTGGTCAGGAGGTTCAGATTTTCGGTTGGATTCATGTTCGCCGAGATCAAGGAAAGCTTATATTTCTAGAAATACGAGATAAAGATGGGGTGGTACAAGGAGTTGTACTTCCGAGTCGACCAGATGTTCTTGGTGTTGCTTCAACACTCAGAAATGAGTTTGTAGTTTCTGTCAAGGGTATTGTCAATACACGGCCAGAACGAAATATTCAAAAAGATACTCCAAATGGTGATATAGAAATAGAGATAACTGCCATAGAGATTATTAACGCATCTGAAACTATGCCGTTTGATATTCATAACTCAAAAGAAGTTGGTGAAGACGTACGACTTAAGTATAGATACTTAGATTTACGAGGAAAAAGATTACATGACAATATTATTATGCGAGATAAGATCATTGCATTTTTCCGAGAGTATATGCACGCAAACGGATTCATTGAGATAGAAACTCCTATGCTTATGCGAGGAACTCCAGAAGGTTCTCGAGAGTACCTGGTTCCTTCACGATTACACCATGGAACATTTTACGCACTTCCACAGTCACCACAACAGTTCAAACAGCTTTTGATGGTTGCAGGATTTGAACGATATTTCCAGATAGCGCGATGTATGCGAGATGAAGATCAGCGAGGTGATAGACAGCCTGAGTTTACACAGCTAGATTTTGAGATGTCATTTATTGATCAAGAAACTATTCTTCAATACACAGAGAAGATGTTTATTGAGATGGTTCAGAAACTTTATCCAAACAAAAAGATTTCAACAACTCCATTCCCACGACTTACATACGCCGAGAGTATGGAAAAGTATGGATCTGATAAACCAGATCTACGAGTAAACAAAGAAGATCCAGACGAGTTAGCTTTTGCTTGGGTTGTTGATTTTCCTATGTACGAAGAGGCAAAAGATGGAACACTTACAACAGCACATCATCCATTTTGTTCTATGCATCCAGAAGACGTAGATATCTTTATGAATGCAAAACCAGGAGACAAAGAACTTCTTAAGGTTCGAGCAAACTCATACGACCTCGTGTTGAACGGATATGAACTTTCA
This sequence comes from uncultured Candidatus Saccharibacteria bacterium, assembly GCA_964450605.1. Classification (GTDB taxonomy): domain Bacteria; phylum Patescibacteriota; class Minisyncoccia; order Phycocordibacterales; family CAIZLB01; genus CAIZLB01. Next base: position 235,635 of record CAYVEK010000001.1, read on the forward strand.
TCAGGAAGTATTCGAATACATCAGAGAGATATTCAGAAGAAAGTGTTTGAACTTCTAGGTATGAGTGATGAACAGATACAATCAAAGTTTGGTCACATGCTTGAAGCGTTTACATTTGGAACACCTCCACATGGAGGTTTTGCGCCGGGAGTTGATCGTATTGTTATGCTGATGCAGAACGAACCAAACATCCGTGAGGTTATAGCTTTTCCAAAGACAGGTGAGGGAAGAGATCTTATGACAGGAGCACCTGCCGCGATGCCGGTGGAGCAGTTGACCGAGCTTGGGGTGAAGGTGATAAAGGAAAACTAGTTTGTAAAAAGCCTTGATTACGTAGCGGTATGTCAAGGCTTTTACTATTGACCAACCTGTTATAATACACCCATGCAAAGACAATATTTATTCAAAAACAAAGCAGAAAATACATTTAAAACCATACTCCTTATGGGAGTAACTTTTGCCATAGTGGCTGGTCTTGGCTGGCTTCTGTCGGTGCAGTTTGGAAACATCAACTTCCTATACGGTGCACTCTTTTTTGTTGTTATTATGAATGTTGTAAGTTATTGGTTCTCAGATTCTATAGCTCTTCGTATGTCTGGAGCTCAGCCTATAGACATGAACACGGAGCAAGGTAAGTCTCTGTTTGCTACAGTTGAAAAACTTTCTCGTTATGCGCAGATAAAAACTCCACGAGTATATATCATACCTGATCAAAACATGAATGCGTTCGCCACAGGTCGAAATGAAAATCATGCAGCAGTGGCCGTTACAACTGGACTGCTACAAGTTCTGGATCAGGCAGAGCTCGAGGGTGTTATAGCGCACGAGTTGGCACATATCGGTAATAAAGACATACTTATCTCATCTGTTGTTGCTGTTCTTGTCGGACTTATAGTTCACATGGTGCATATCAGTGCTTTTAACAGTAATAGAAGTGAAGATGATAAGGGTAATGCTTTGATCGGAATACTTGCTATGATTATCGCACCACTTGCAGCTACACTTATACAGCTCGCGGTATCACGAAGTCGAGAGTTTCAGGCAGATGCAACCGCCGCTCTCATAACAAACAACCCTCAAGGATTAGTTAGTGCTCTTCAGAAAATACATTCGCACAATGTTCACCAACCTCTAGAGTCTGCCTCAAATGCAACAGCGCATATGTACATCAGTAATCCGTTTGGAGGCGGAGAAGGGGAAGAGGGTCCTGGTGTTTTGGCTAAATTGTTTATGACTCACCCTCCTGTTGGCGAGAGAGTTGCGAAGTTGTTGGGGAGATAGAGTTTTGTAATAAAAAAGACCCATCACAGCTTTTGGTTATTACTGTGATGGGATCTGGGATTGGCCGTTTTTCTTATGCGACTCTGGACAGGTCGCATAGAATTTGACAGAGGTGCTTCCAGCGCTCTTTGTAATGCATCTGAGCCCTAACGAGGCCCATTTCTTTGATATCATCCGCAAATTGCCGAAACTCGACAGTTTGCATCAGTTGTGTGCGTATACGCCCCCATCGAAGAGCGATAGCTACAGGAATATCCCCCGTGTTTTCGATTTTTTCCGTGAAATGGAAAAAGATTATCGAGAAGAAGATGACGAGAGGTGGGGTACCTATCAGAGCATCAACTTTTGAGAAGAGTTCTGTGCGCACCCCCAAGAAAGCGGTGACCAGAAAAACAAAGGCTGTTCTAAAAAGGATGATCCAGAACAGATTTCTTCTAGTTTCGAGCATTCTCTGGTAGAGCGCCTCCGCGTTCGGTGATCTATACTCACTCACGAGCTTCTCGCTAAACTTATTTGCAAGGGCTTCGATCAGGGTAGTGGCGACGGTTGTGTGGGTGGTCACGGTGTGTTGGTATGGTTCGAGGAATTGTATAAGTAGTATCTAGAGTTTGAAAGGATTTCAGACTCATCTACTTACGACACTTTATTATATCATAAATAAATCAAGAAATCAAGTATAAGGCGCTACAAATAACCTTTATATTATAAGGATAAAAGGAGAGATGGCAGAGCGGTTTAATGTACCACCTTGGAAAGGTGGCGTGCTCGAAAGGGTACCGAGGGTTCGAATCCCTCTCTCTCCGCTAAGTCGAGCTTGCTCGGGATATATAGGTAAGTCGACGACAAAAACCCTGCTGCGTAAAAACAGCAGGGTCGGGAAGAATTTATGCTTTCTTCTTAGGGCTTCGCGAGGAGCTTGACCTTGGTTTCAATTTCCTTAGGCCCTTTGATTCGAGGCCTCATTCCTAGGTGTAAACCAATCGAATCTAAGGATGATCTTATTCGTGATCTCATCACCTTTCCTATTCCATTCACACGATATAATTCATCAACCGTGTAATCTACAAGATCGCCAATAACAAGCACGGGGCCTCTTTCGAATTTACGTGAGTGTCTGAATAATGAATTGAGGATTGCTGCGCAATGCGGGGTGAAAGATGCCGTCTTGAGGAAATCGGTGATTGGGGTTGCAAAAACGTCATCCATCGTCGTAACTTCCGGAGGTGTTTCACTACTGAAGGATACTTCGATGAGTAGTTTTGATACTTCTGAAGATGGATGGGGAGTGGGGTCAGAATCGATTACAATCCTGGGACTGTATCCATGCCGGACGAAAACATTTGTTATCGCACTCCGCAGGTCATCCAACAAGCCTGTTGAGGTAGAGTTAGGTATATGCATGATGTTGATGATTGTTTGTTTTTTGTGAACCTGATGCTTTGTTAAGTAGAACACTGTGTCTAAATAGGCAAAGAGCATTTAATAGTAGCACATGTGCCATATCATGTCAATAGGAGCACCGAAATAGATAAACTACTTATGCACGCTCATTTTTTACACGTTCCTTCAGTTTTTCCATGTATTCATCTTTGAATTTTCTATACGATGCATAATCACTTGCATACCTTGATGCAAGATCTTTCTTATAGGCAGAATAAGCGAGCACCTCTTCTGGATGACTACGCAAATAATTTCTTAGATTAAGCATCTCTGTGTTATGAGGGTGTCCAGAAGGAAAGAAGTGTATGTTTGCAGTCAGAGCATTGTCTTCTATTATTCTAAATAAGACCGAGTCTTCCGTTACAAAACTTCCTGCATATTCAAACCCTGCCAGTTCCATTTCGGTCCTGTGTTTCTTTGCCAACTCAACAGTATCTGGTAATATGGCGAGCACATCGACACAAGACTTACCTGACATACCTGGGACAGATGTGCTTCCTACATGTTCAATCTGGATATTTCCAAATATCTGTCTAATTTTTGAGGCGTATATTTCAAAACGTTTCGACCAATTTGGGTCGTATGTAACAATTTCGTATTTTCTGTCTCTGTATGGGTGAGTTTGAGAATCTTTGAACATAATTCAATTCTAGCAATACAATGCACAAGTCTCAAATTATTAAGTACATAGTCTACTTGACTCTCTCCGCATTATTTTGAACATAGTGAAAAACCGGTATATAATACTAAATACCATGAAAGAATATAGAAGCTTCGACCAATTACCAGAACTAGACATATCAGAGAACAGTACGGTGCCTGACACCACTCCTGCTCAAGAAACAGCTGAAAGAAAGGCTAAACACGAGTTAATGCTTGATGCTATGGGCGTAAATCCTGAAGATGATCCTAAACTTAGTCCAGAAGATTTTTTTAACTTGGCCATGTTAAAGTGTGGTTATATGGGTACAGGACGTGAATTTATACATACTTCTCGAAAAGTTATATTGGCCAGTACATTTCAAAAAGCTTTTATTACTTACTATCAATTAACTGGTCCTAAGAAAAATATTAAATACAAAGAGTGGTTTGATAAGGCTTATGAGAATGGGATAATTGATTTCATACCTCATTCGAAAGGTACGGATAGTTTTCTTTGTTTACCTAAATCTACAGAATAATTTTATATGATGAGAAGAAAACAGCTGGAGGAGTTGATAAGCATTGGCATATTTTTAATATGATTCTAAGACGCCCATAGTCTTGTAATAAAAAACACCCCACCACCTCTTCGTGTGAAAAAGAGGGGCAGGGTAGGAAGGTAATCTCTCACAAGGCTCCTCGAGAGCCTTCGACATCCAAGGTTTTTCCGCAAGCGGCTGATTGCCCGTATGTCTTTGGACGCGCTAGAAAGTTTTGCTTCCTATATAAAACACCTAAATAAAATTTCTCGCCACAAAGTCCCTGTGGACAGCCCTTATAGGGAGTGGTGGTCTCCCGATATATATAGTGTCGCACAATATATCTTTTGCGACATAGTATATAGGGCTACAGAGGGAGATCTGGCTATTATAGATATACTATGTATAATGAAATTCTAGGACGAACATTCTGTTCTATTCATATCTCCAACCTCTCCACATCTACTAATGAGATCAAAACTTTTTCGCGAAGATCACAAATTTGTTCCGTCAGATTTTAAAACCTTGGCAGATAGGTTCTATAGGAATCAAGCTGATCCAACCAAGCCTGTACTTATGATTAACATCCTACATCATCTGTATCGTTACAATCACATCATCAGCCTCGCACAGTTCGACACTCTCAGACGTATATGGACCTCAACAGTCCGCTAAGTCAGAGAACCCGACCCTCGGGACAATTCCCATCCCCAGGGTTTTGTCTTTTATATATAAGTGCAAATCATTTGCAATATGCTATAGTAAAAATCAATATGAGAAATTCTCCAAAAACATTGTCCGACAATCTAGTTCGTCTAGAAAAGTATATAGCTCAGAAAGGCATTGCGTCTCGCCGTGAGGCCAAGGACCTTATCGTACGTGGATGTGTATCCGTGAATGGTTCCCCTATCACAAACCCTGGACACGGCATAGATACAAAGAAAGATAAGATAGACGTGAAGCAAGATACAAATAAAGAATATGTTTTATTATATAAACCAAGAGGTATAGAGACTAACAATACAGGTACAGATCTTCGTGACATCTTTGATGTATTTCCAAAGTTTAAACACCTTTCAGCTATAGGACGATTAGACACCGAATCAGAAGGGCTTATCATACTCTCAAATGACGGAGTCCTTGCCAAAGCGTTTACAGGCTCTGATACTCATATCGGAAAGACCTATAAGGTTGAAGTGAGAGGTTTGGTTACTGACGCAATCATGTCTGAGATGGCTCACGGCATGCTTATAGATGAGATAATGACAAAGCCGGCCATAACTGAAAAGATAAATAACAATGCATTTTTTATAACTCTATTCGAAGGTCGTAAGCATCAGATTCGTAAGATGTGTAGCGCCTCTCATCTACACGTTGTAAAACTCATACGTGTTGCCATCGGAGATATCGAAGTTGGAAAAATGAAAGCTGGTGATTTTCGACCACTCACACCATCTGAAGTTCAGAAACTAAAACGCAAATAACTTGCGTAATATAAATCCCCTCAGATTGATTAACTCCTGAAGGGATTTATATGTGCTGCAAATTGAGATTATTTCTTTGCAGTCTTTTTTGGTTTTTTAACCATTTTATTTTTCTTATCTCGATGCTCTCCTTTTGCCATACTGTAAAGTATATCATGATCCTCTGCCCCGCCAATAGAGACAATAAAGTTTTTGTGGATTTTTTCTAAATCATCTTTTCGTATTTGGTGGAATTCGTATTCAGCGACATCTGAAGATTCTTGAAATAAAATATCTTGTTCTTTTACTTCAGGATGTATTTCTAGAGATTTGTCGTTGTATCCTAGAACATATAGACCACTGAGTGTTCGTACTCGAGAAAGGGCAACGTAGCCTTGGCCATATTCAAAAACTTGTGACAGATCCATAAGGGCGCTATCCAAACTCATACCCTGACTTTTGTGTATAGTGATAGCCCATGCAAGACGTAGTGGCACTTGAGTGATAGTTGCAAGTATTTTTCCATTGTCTTGTATACTCCAATCCATAGGCTCCGCTTCTATAAGCATGGAACCAACTTTAACAACAGGTACACCTCGTCTAAATGAATCAATGACGCCAATTGTTCCGTTTACAAAACCTTTCTCTGGATTATTTTTGGTAAACATAACTTTGGCACCAGTTTTAAGTTCGAGTTTTTCTGGTGATAAACAACCTTTTGTAAGTGTTTGTATAAGAGTATCTTTACCTGTACCTTTCATCTCATATATCTGGACCGGTTCTTTTATTTTCTCAAGTTCGCGGGCATTTACAGTATCGACATGAACATTGTGAGAATACAGTTTGGTTACTTCAGGAAGTTTTTCTGTGTCTCTATGAATACGTTTTTGCAATACGGTATGAACTCCACCGTGTATATCTCCTTTTCGTATAGATTGCAGGATTTGGGCAAACTCTGTATCACTCTGACGATGTTGTTCGGTCAAGTAGCATGTCAATATCTTTGCTTCATTCCATGATCGGGCGTTAAAAGCAAAATTACCCTCTTCGAACATCTCAAGTGTTTGTGTTTTTTGTATGATAGGAGGAAGTTGAAAAAAATCACCGACAAATATAACTTGTAATCCTCCAAAAGGTTTTTGTACTGAACGAAGTGTCTTGCAGACTGCATCAACCATGTCGAGCGTTTTTGCCGGCATCATAGATATCTCATCTATGATGAGTACTTTTGCTTTTCGTAAACGTTTTACTAAATATTCTTTTTCAAGAAGAGCTTCGAGATCATAATCAGTCAAAGTGTCTTTGATACCTATACCGGACCATGAATGTATGGTCATACCGCCGATATGTGTTGCTGCTATACCGGTTGACGCAGTAACTGAAGCTGATACACCTTTTGAGGCTAGATATTCTATATATGCTTTTATGGTGAAAGATTTGCCGGAGCCAGGTTCTCCAGTTAGAAAGATATTTGCTCCTGTTTTAAGGATGTTTAAAGCAGTCTCCTGAGTCATTACAGGGGTAAGTATAGCATATAAATAAAAAGTCCCTCCAAAGCACTTTGAACGTGATGCCCTGTCCCCTCTTCACGAAGCTCGTGTTAAGGTTGTGTTCTCTGTACTCTGGAAGGAGTGATATCACTCATAGCACACATACAGAAAAAACACTACCACTTCTCCACCATCAACAACTCCTTCTTCCCCATATCAGTCCAAATCTGCTCTGTTACAAAAGGTATAAAAGGATGTGCGAGCTGTAACACTTGTTCAAATGTTTTTCGTAAAAACACTCGTTTTTCTTCTTTTGCTGATTCGTCCACAGTTTCATCATTCAAAACTTTTTTAACTTCTTCTATCACAACATCAGCAAAGTGATGCCATACATAGTGATACAAAGTCTCTGCTGCCATATGTATCTGATATGAGTCGATGTATTTTTCTATTTCTTTTTTTGATTCCACAAGTTTTGTCTCAGCAACATCAAAAACCACCGCACCATGAGATTCAGTTGTATTTTCAAAAACAAATCGTGCAATATTCCAAAGTTTATTTACAAACTTTTTATACGCCTTTATCTTCTCTTCAGAGAGAGGTATGTCATTACCTGGAGCATTTCCAACAAGCAGTGCCATACGCAATGCATCCATGCCGTATCTGTCAGCAACATCAATAGGACTCAATACATTACCTTTTGATTTACTCATCTTTTGACCCTTTGGATCTAGAACCATGCCGTGCATGTATATATCTCGAAACGGAACTTTATCTGTTAGATATAGTCCAAAAATAACCATTCGTGGAACCCATTTGAAGATAAGATCACGTCCTGTTTCCATCAACTGTGTTGGGTAAAACTTTTTAAAGTCTTCACCTTCTGTAAATCCAAGCGTTGCAACAGGCCACTGTCCAGACGAAAACCATGTATCAAATGTATCAGCATCCTGTGTCCACCCTTCACCAGGACATTCTTTTGAAACAGTTGTTTCTTCTTCGGATGTGCCTTTATTTTTAAACCAAGCAGGTATGGGTATGCCCCACACTATTTGTCGAGAGATGTTCCAGTCGATCGGATTGCTCATCCAATACTCATATATCTTTTTAAATTGTTCACTTACAAATACAAGGTTACCATCTTGTGATGCTTTGAGTGCTCGCTCTGCGAGAGGTGCCATCTTTACAAACCATTGATCTCGGAGCTGTGGTTCTATTGGTGTTTCGCATTTGTAACATACAGGAACAACATTTTTGTAGGCTTCATCAACTTTCAAAACAAGTCCTTTTTGTGTAAGGATTTCAACTACTTGTTTTCTACCTTCGGTGATAGCTCGTAAACCTTTAAGAGGGCCTGCAACGTCAGTAAGCTTGCCGTACTCATCGATAACTTGAACCATGTCTAAGTTATGTCGCTGTGCGATCTGGAAGTCTATAGAACTATGCCACGGAGTGATGGTCATAGCGCCTGTTCCAAATTCCATATCGATGCAATCATCTTTTATAATAGTAAATGTTTGCGGACCATTTATCCATTCTGCAGTAAACTGATCACCTTGTTTCCATTTTTCATATCGAGCATCATTTGGATGAACCACGATATACTTGTCACCAAACTTTGTTTCAGGTCGAGCAGTACCTATCTCAAACTCTCCGATCTTAAAAGTATAAAATGGAGTTGAAAATTCTTTACTTGTAGTTTCTACGTCTGAAAGAGATGTTTGATGTTTACTACACCAGTTGCAATCTCTTTTTCCTCTGTATACAAGTCCATCTTTATACATCTTTATAAATGTATCCTGTACTCCGCTTACAACTTTTGGATCAAGGGTAAATGTTTCTCGACTCCAGTCGGCAGATACACCAATACGTTTTACCTCTTCCATCACGATGTGTTTATTTGAAAGAGTAAAATCATAAATCTCTTTGTACAACTGATCTCTATCCATACCAAAACGAGTTCGTCCCTCTTTTTCAAGTTGTTTTTCATACACTACTTGAGTTTCGAAGCCAGCATGATCTGTTCCAGGAAGTATAAGAACTCTATGTCCTTGCATACGCTTATATCGACCCATAACATCTTTAAGCGTGCTATCTAAAGCGTGTCCGGCATGAAGACGACCGTTTGCATTTGGTGGAGGCATAAGAGTTGTCCAAGTTGGAGATGTGGAAAAACGCTCAGGTATCTTTTCTGCCAATGTATCGGGATTAAAAAAACCAGACTCTGACTCACGAGCATAGACGACCCCTTCGATCTCTGAGGATTCGTAAGGTTTCGTATATTTTTCGAGTGAGCCTGAAAGGCTGGTTTTTTTGATGTCTGTCATGTTCAGTATACTAACACAAAAAACCTCTGTTTTCGAGGTCTTTTGTAGTAAATTTATTGAAATTTAGGATCAAACAAACTCTTAGATGTATCACCATTTAAAAGCGAGGCTATACGTTTTCCCGCCCATATCGCAGGCATTATACCAACACCGTTACATCCCAAGTTGTACATGAGGGTGTGATTTTTTGGCTCAAAACCAACTAAACGAAGCCCGTTAGCTGTATAACCCATAAGACCATGCCAGAAAAATTGTTTTTGTTCTTTTCCTTGATTATCGATTGGTGCAAAATGTTCTGAAATAAAATTCTCATATTCTGCTTTTATATGCTCAGAGTACTCATGATTTCTGTTGTATATAGTCGTGTCTTCTATCGGTAAACCTTTTCCTCCGATACAAAACAAGTTTTTAGGTTCTTCTTTTTCAAGGTCGTACGGCCGTCGAGTTGTATACACGTATTCATTTGCATACACTATATTTCTATCAGAATCAGGGTGTCCGGTATCTTCATCGTACTCTTCTTCTAGGTAAGCTGTTGCCGAAGGATTTTTCCCCACTTCTTCAGTACTCGCCATCATGTAACCTATATTCCCTTTAACATGCTTATGAAAATTCATATCGAGCTCACTATGTTTGTCTTGTATAGTAAAATGCTCAAAACCATTTGTACAAAGTACAACTTTTTTGGCCTTAATGGTTTTATCTTGTTCTGTTTTTAGTTCTGTGTGATTTTTATGTAAATCAAGTTCTGTGACCGGAGTTTGCTCATATATCTGAATCCTCTCTATACCATATGTTTCAACTAAAAATGTAAGAAGCTGTTCTGTAAATACCGCACTGTTTAGACAACCTTTTCGCAAAGGATATGCTGCAACATATTCGGGATTTATAGTATCAGCTAAAGAAAGTATAGAGGTATGTGGTACTACTTCGTAGTATGGCCTATATCTTTCTGGTATATCTAGAGATTCAAGATGTTCTGATGAGATATACATCTTTCTACTATGAAGTCCTCCCTCATGGGCTAAAGCAAGATCGGCAAGTTGTGTGTGTACTTGTGTCTTTGTAGTGTAAACATCATACCCGACAAATGTTGAATATGGTGTTGTTAAATTTGTATCTCGTATAATCTCTTCGAGCATAATCCATGCAGAATCAACTGAACGTAATGCTTCTATAGTTTGTTCTAGACCGTACTCTTCAACAAGCGATGAGATAGATCTCTCAAGTTCTGCGACAAGCTGTCCCGCGTTGTGACCTGTGGCGCCATGCCCTGCTTGATATGCGTCTATAAGGGCGACTTTATGTTTTGTGTATTTCAATATATTGTATGCAGTTAGCGTACCAGAAACACCTGCGCCGATTATACAAATATCAGTCTCAATATCAGTTTCCAATGTAAAAAGAGGTCGCGTTCTATTGAGCTGGTATGTCCATGGTGATTTTAAAGGAAACATATTAAAGATATTGCAAACTTAGTATTTTAGATAACTTGCTGTAGCCTCGGCATTATTTTTTAATACAGACATAGTTTTTGAGTACTGCATGCCTATATAGAAAAACCAAGCAGGTATGAGAGCAAAAAGAACTATTATCGCAAATAATCTCGATGTAGCTGATCGTTTTTGAAGATTTACCATGATTTGATGATAACTTATCGAACCCAATTCGTCCAATCACGAGTCGAAAGTTCTATTTTTTTATGAGGATTAAAGATATTTTCCGGATCAAATACTTTTTTTATAGCAACTATAACATCATTATAGAGTTCTTTTCCGTAAAACATTGGAAGAAACGGTGTTCGTATCAACCCATCACTATGATCAGCACTGATATTTCCATGAACTTTTTTAATAAGATCGAAAGCGTCAGTCATAAATTCTTCTATAGTCGCCAAAGCTATATCTTTGTGAGTAAAATCAAAAACAGGTATCACACGCAAGGCTCCATCTCCGATATGTCCATGGAATCCGTATTCTAATTCATATTTTTTAAGTATTTGAATAAGTTCAGGAACAAAAACATCAAAGTTTTTTATAGGAACGATAATATCTTCAATACAAGGCACAGCTCTTTTTTCGGGTTTTGAAAAAGTTCCGTCTCGCAACACTCTAAATGAAGATCTTCGTACTGCCCAAGCTGAATTAATAATACCTGTATCTGTTATATATTCGACGACTGCCCCCATATCTTGAAGTAACTTTGAAACAGTGTGTGCAACCTTGTCAGTTTTCTCTTGAGTATCTTCACTGAATTCAGCAATAACTATAAATTCTGTTTGCGGACCAAAAAAATGCTGTATGGCAAGCGTGTCTTCTGGTAAAAACTTTTTAGCAAAATGATATGTATTTTTATCAAATGTTTCAACCGATTCTGGATTATGCTTCATGATAAGTTGTAAAAATTCAGGAAGTTCTGCCAGACTATGTACTGAGAGTATAAGAGCTCGTTTATGTGGGGTTATAGGGACAAGTTTAAGGCGTGCTTTAGTGATAACTCCCAAAGTTGCTTGAGCTCCAACAAATAACTTTGCCAGATTCCATGTTTTATCTTTTTCATTAAATACTTTTTCAAGTCTATATCCTGAGGCAGATTTTTTAACTTCTCCGACAGCTTTTTTATACTGTGCATGATGTTTAATGTATATATCATGTATTGTTTTACACACAGTACCAAACACACTTTTTTCTTTTATAATTTTCTTAAAATCTGCATCACCAACCTCTTCAAACAAGTATTCGTTTCCATCAAAAAGCACAACGTTTACAGAGTGCACATTGTCTAGTGTTCCACCGTATCGAATACTCTTCTCTCCCGACGCATTATTTCCAAGCATTCCTCCTATACCACAGATATCTTTTGATGATGTATAGGCAGGAAACATCAGATTATGTTTTACAAGTTCTTTTTCCAGATCACGATAATACGCACCCATCTCAATCTCCGCTGACATGGCATATGGATTTACTTTTATATCAGTCATGTGTTTAGTCATATTTAACACATATCCTTCTGTCAGAGAACCACCACTCATACATGTTCCCCCAGCACGCACTGAGAGACCAACTTTATACTTCCCTGCCAAAATGACTATAGTTTTTATATCTTCAACTGATTTTGGATATAAGACCCCTAAAGGTTCTTTTGTAAAAATACTCGAATCCTTGCTGTGTATAGCCAGCTGGTTGTCTGAATCGTGTAATATATCGTGTGATAAGGCTTCACAAATTGCTTTTTTAAAATCTGTCATATGTATCTATCTTACTATATACTAACAACATAGCGCGAACATATGCAGTGTATAACCGTATTTCCCATACTCAAAAAAGCCTTTAGAGAAAAACTCATGTATTGGACACGAGAAACTTGTTCTGTGGGAGATGTTATACAAGTTCCTATACAGAACAGAAAGGTTTGGGCAGTAGTTGCACATGTTGCTTCGGTACATGAAGTTAAAGAATATATAAAATCACAATCATTTGTTATTAAAAAAATAGATACCGTGAAGAAAACAGATGTTTTTAGTCGAGAATTCATACTCGCTGTACTTGAAACCTCTCGATATTTTGTTGTACCTTTTGGTGAAGTTTTTTCCGAACTTATTCCTAAAAAAGTTTTAGAAAACATACAAGCTGTTACACCTGGGTCTGACAACAAACCAGTCGGCGCACCGGCCTCATTAAATATTTCATACATTCAAAAATCTACCAGCGACAGAATTGCGTATATACAAAAACTTCAACAAGAAAAAACTACTTTCGTATTTTCACCAACAAAAAGCCATAACGCTTTTTTAAAACAACATGGTATTTCGCATACATGTATGCCTATAGATGTATACAAACTAGACACTACTTCTACCGACATTGCCTGCGTAGTAGAACTTGCCTCATCTGAATATTATAGACACATACGAAAAGGCTTTGATTTTAGATTTTTTATAAGAGATCTTTGTGCACGTAAGGGCATAGAGCTTATCTACATGGACACAATACTCTTGGAAGCTGGTAATCAAGACAAAAATCCAATTACCAAAAAACCGGAAATACATCTCATCTCCCTATCAGCATCAGGAAAAGCTAAAACTAAAACCAAGCAAAGTTTGATTAAAAAACAACCGTTTTTCTCACCAGAACTTATTTCCCTTCTTAAACATTGTCAAAAAAATAAAGAGTCAATACTTGTATATGTTGTTCGAAAAGGTTTTAGTCATCAGACCATATGTGCTGACTGTGGAACCACCGTCACCTGCCCCATATGTAGCAAGCCATTGCGATTAGATGCTTCAAAAAACTTTGTCTGTGATTCATGTCATACACAAGAAACATCAAACAGAGCATGTGCAAACTGTGGTAGCTGGAATCTTATACCTTTCGGAGTGTCTACGGAACACGTAGCGGAGCAGTTAAAAGATATTTTAGATATACCTATACATATTATTGATAGTAGTCATCACACCAAAAGCACTGCCCGGAAAAAGATAAAAGAACAGTATGGTGTATACATCGGAACAGAACTACTACTGACTCAGTCATACGAAACAATCTATACCTACGGAGCAATAGTATCACTCGAAACACTGCTTGCCCTACCTGATACGCTAGCAGAACTCAAAGCAATACAAGTCATAACGACACTTATGGATCGAGTAAGTTCTGATGTACTCATTCAAACAAGAAGTGAAGATGCGCCTATGTGGAAAGCCTTAGAAGCAAAAGATTGGTCTGTTGCAACTGAACATATAAAAACACAGTTAGAACAAACAGACTTACCTCCATACACAACATCTATACATATAGAAGGTCGAGAAAAAGATATAGATCTTGTTGAAAAACAAATCGAGCGCTACGGAACAAATAAAATACGAATACAAAATAAAATCTACATCACGTTTACTCGAGGTATTTGGCCGAAACATCCACTCCAAGGATATCTACAAGCACTTCCTTCCCATATACATATTGAAGTCGACAAAACTGATTTTGTGTAGTATTCTTTTGTTATGGCTAAAAAAGCGATAGTAGAAAAAGGCGACCCTGTACTTGAGACACCTGCAAAAGAGGTGGCTATTGCTGATATATCCTCTTCTCACGTTCAATCAGTCATCAAAGATATGAAAGACACTCTCTCTGACATATCTGATGGTGTTGGTCTTGCCGCTCCTCAGATCGGAGTTAGTCTACGTATTTTTATAGTTTCAAAAAGAGTTCTTGCCCGAAATAAAACAGCGGAAGAATCATCTTCTTTGGAAGATATGGTTTGTATAAATCCAAAAATCGTAAAATTTTCTAAAACAAAAAAATGGATGGACGGTGAAGGCTGTCTTTCTGTGCGTTGGTATTATGGAAAAGTATATCGATCAACAAATGTATCACTCGAATACTACGATGAACTTGGTAAAAAACACACACGAGGTGCTGGCGGATTACTGGCCCACATCTTTCAACATGAATGTGATCATCTTGATGGTCATTTGTTTATAGAAAAAGCAAAAGATATAGAATGGATAGAACCCAAAAAAGACGGTGAGGATTCTGACGAAGATTCTGCTGTTGAATAAAAAAACCGTAGCGGCAGGGATCGAACCTGCAAACACTACGGCCGGACTGAACAGTGATGCTCAGTGCATGAGGGCTATTACCCCGAGTACGATCAGGATTACCCCTAGCAGGACTGCGCCTGTACCTCCGATTCGGGAGACCTTTGCCTCCGCAGCTGTTCGTCTCTGCCCCTCTTTGCTTATGTACCGCCCCATAAGGATGGACGCTGTACCAAAAAAGAGACAGATGACGAACTGGGCTAAATGTACACTATTCATAGGTACTAACGATAGTACCATATTATCGTAAATTAGTCAATCTATTATTTTTCCAATAAAAAAAGACCCAGTCTCTTACGCACGAAGCGAAGATTCCGAGTCTGGATAAAAAGTTCAATTTTGAAGACTTCCGGAGCAAGTCGCCATACATCTGCAGCAGAGCTGTTTTTCGTATGACGACTTCCCCTTATGGGATGTCTCCAATGCCTTTCGGCTTGGGGAGGCTGGCCACTTAAGACCTAACCTCCGTTTACTATACTACCACCCCACCAAACAAAGTCAAGACTTTATGTTATACTTATCCACATGCGATACATATTCTTTGGAACAGGTCATTTTGCCCTTCCTGTACTCAAACATCTAAAGGAAAAGAGTTTTCTCCCCTCCCTCATCATCACCTCACCTGACAAACCTGTGGGACGACATCAGATCATCACACCACCTCTCACAAAAGTATTTGCAATCGAAAACAACATACCTGTATATCAACCAGAAAGTTTGAAAAATGAAACAGTCTTTGAAGATATCAAAAAATACATAACCGAACACGAAGCTGTTGTTGTTGCTGATTACGGAAAGATAATTCCACAAAACATACTAGATTTATCTCCAAATGGTTTTTTAAATATTCATCCATCTCTACTGCCCGAATACCGCGGTCCAACACCTGTACAAGCAACTATACTAAACAATAACCCTCACACAGGAGTCACTATTATCAAGATGGATCATCTCATGGATCATGGTCCTATAGTCGCACAAGAGAAAAAAGATATAGACACCGCCATCTGGCCTGTATCACTCGAGGAGTTGTTTGAAATTTTGGCAGTTGTTGGTGCTGAGCTTTTAATAAAAACACTGCCAGCATATGTGCATGGAGATCTGATACCTGTAGAGCAAGATCATAACAAAGCGACATATGTAAAGATGATAGATAAGGCTGATTCTGAAGTTTTTCCACAAACTGAATCCATCTCTTCGATATATTTAAAATATCAAGCGTATCAAAACTGGCCAGGTATATTTTTTATGCACAACGATAAACGGGTAAAGATTAAGAAGATGAATAGAGATGAAATACTCCGAGTGACACCTGAAGGAAAAACAGAGTTGGATTTTAAGGAGTATGTAAAATATCATCCGTTGGTGTAAATAAAAAAACCGTAGTGGCAGTAATTGAACCTGCAAACACTACGGCCGGAGTTGGGGCACTTATCCCTTTATCAACAGTACTGCCACCAACAAGCATAGCTTGCCCGCAAACGCACAGGCGGTGCCGAAGCGTTCATTGAATTTCGGGCAACCTTTTCGAGTGGACAAGTGATAGTACCCCACCAATATAAGCAGAGCGAACAGAATTATAAGGACGCAGGCGGAGTGGTAAAGTTCTGTAGTCATAGCGTATATTATTATACACTAATATTATAAATAAATCAATCCCACCTATTTATTCTTTCTTCAATACTCAAAGCTATGAAACAAAAAACACCGGTTTCCCGGTGTTTTTTTGTTTGCAACTATTAGATATTGTTTACAGTTACATATTTTCCCCAACAAGGTTTTGAAGAATTCCACGGCTTAGTACCTTCTCGGTTATAGAGATCGATAGCATAATCCACGTTTCCTTCAACTGTAGAGAGGTCCATTCCTTTGTGCTTTGCGGTATCGGCATGATAATACGAGTTAATCTGGAATAAACCAGTATCTCGAGGATCAACCTTACCTGTTAGTACAGAGCCATTTTCTGCAAATTGTCGCATTGTTGATTCACAAAATGCTACACGTCGTAGAATATGGTCTTTAGGAAGTTTCTTGTTTAGAACCTCTTCTACTATTTCATTTGATTGTAATGAACTTTGTGGAGCCTCAACTACTACTGGAGCAGTTGGTGTTTGGTTTTGAACCGCATTTTCAGGCATTGATATTGATGAACCTGATAATAGGGCTGCAAAACCGATTGTTGCGATTTGTAAAATAAGCTTTTACTAAACTTGTAATCTATGTTCTTTGCCTTACCTGTGTCTGTATGGCTTCAATCAGTAGGTTAAGTAAGAATCTAACTCTGGGGCTGAAGCTCTCTAAAGGAATGAACATGTTGCACAAATTAAATAGCCACTCTTACAGTGACATATATATCTTAGCATACCCTGGTCAAAAAAGCAAGTTCCAGAACATCCAAAAAGCTATTTTATCCTTATAAAATAAGGATTTTATACCTTGGCTCGACACCCCGATTTTTAAGGTTTTTTATGCCTTTTTGTACAAAAGATTAGAACCTCGTAGTTTTGACATTTTGAGCCATTTTAGGTGTTTTAAACGTGGACTATTGACAAATATCTTATATATGCTACTATATAGTTAGTTCGAGGTGCCCAGGATCTTCACGGATACCAGAAAGACAGGGTACAGGGACCCTTGTCAATTTGGCCCCAAACTTGGGCATCTCGGACATCTGCACCGTCAGGGACTTAGGGTATATGCAAGGCTCACACATTTCTTAACGCCGATTGCAAATGCTCTAGTACCTGCCGGTGCTTTTTATTTTATATACATACCCCACAACATAAACTGACTTATAACAAGCGCAACAAGCACAACCAGCACCACCCTACTCACCCACCGAGAACGACTTATTCTCCTCGCATCAGCATTGATTTTTCTTATAAAATGATATATACTCATCTCACATCTATATCACATTTGTGTTAAAGATTATGACAAAAAAAGTTAAATTAATTATCAATTTTTAATCAACATCAGCCATGGCAACAAAAAAGGCGGCCGGATCGGCCAAAAACCTTAAAGATTCACAGCCAAAGTACTTGGGTGTAAAGCTGTATGCAGGAGAAAAAGCTTCTGCAGGAGCTATCATCGTCCGACAACGAGGAAGTAAAATCTTAGCCGGCGACGGAGTTAAAATGGGACGAGACCATACTCTGTACGCAGTTAAAGAAGGTACTGTATCTTTCGGAACAAAACGAAAGATTCAGATCGACAACAAAGTGAAAGTTAAAAAAATCGTTCACGTAAAATAATTTATTAAAAACCTAATACCTGTAACCCGTATCTCTACCTTATACGCCAGACAGATACGACCACGTATTAGTTAAAACACAATGAGTACACAAGAAACTAACAAATTGATGACTGCACACTTTGCAGACATCGCAAATCCTCCAAAAATCGGAGACGATATTGAAGGAAAAGTCATTACATTACACAAAAGTCGTCTATTCGTAGACCTTTCACCATTTGGTACAGGAGTTATCTTTGGTAAAGAGTTTATGATAGCTCGAGACATCATCCGAAAAGTAAATGCTGGTGATCTTATCACAGCAAAAGTTTGCGGATTTGATGATCAAGAAGGATATATAGAACTATCTCTAAAAGAAGCTAAACAAGCTCTTATCTGGAAAGAAGCTGAGCAAGCTGTTCTAGATAAAACAGCCTTTGATGTAGCAGTACAAGATGCAAACAAAGGTGGTCTTATGGTTACATGGCAAGGTATTCATGGATTCCTTCCTGCTTCACAGCTAAAACCTGAGCATTATCCAAAAGTTGAAGATGGAAACAAAGACAAGATACAAGATGAGCTTAAAAAGCTTATCGGACAAAAGATCTCTGTTACTATCATCACAGCTGACTCAAAAGAAGGAAAACTTATCTTCTCAGAGAAAGGTATGGATGGTGCTGGAGCAAAAGGATTCAACGCTAAAGCACTTGAGATGAGTAGTAAATACTCTATCGGTGACGATGTTGATGGAGTTGTTACAGGTACAGTAGACTTCGGAGTATTTATCAAAATCAATGATGAGCTTGAGGGTCTAGCCCACATCTCAGAACTTGATTGGGGTCTAGTAGAAGATCCTCGAACTATCTTCAAAGTTGGTGATACTGTTAAAGCACGAATCATCGACGTAAAAGATGGAAAAGTATCTCTATCTCTAAAAGCTCGAAAAGAAAATCCTTGGAAAGCTGCAGCCGCTAAGTACAAAAAGGACGATGAGGTAACAGGAGTTATCATCAAGTTTAACCGACACGGAGCACTTGCAAGTGTTGAAGAAGGAGTTTCAGGTCTAGTTCACATCTCAGAGTTCGGCAACGAAGCTAAGATGAAAGAAAAGATCGAGATCGGAAAAAGTTATACATTTAAAATCAATATGTTTGAGCCACGAGAACAGCGAATGACTCTGCATCTAGTTGAAAATAAATAGTCTATAAGACTACTAAAAGAAAAACCCGAGATATTGTCCCGGGTTTTTCTTTTGCTTGTATTGAGTTGTCTTACTTTGTATTCGCAAACTCCATAGCCTTAACCGGTCCGTCTTTGGCAAAGATGTGCAAAGTCTCTATAACCTTTTTAATGGCAGGTTGTAGGGCTTTCCACTCAGCATCTGTAAAAGTTCCCGTAACAAAGTTTGGCATTTTGTCGTGATTTGGCTTTCTCATAACACCTTCTTCGTCTGTAGGTATGATACCGATTTTTATACGGTAGTATTTTGTGGTTTTCAGCGTGTTATCTATAGAATCTAGACCTTTGTGTCCCGCAGAACCACGATCATATGTCATCTTTACAGTACCGATCGGCATGTCTATATCGTCATGAATAACAATGAGCTCTTTGTGCTCAGCGTCAGGTGACGTTTTTCCAAATAGTTTATGAATAGTTTTACCAGAATCATTCATATATGTTTGAGGTAAAACAAAAGTCACAGGAGTGCCCGAAAGGTCGCCTTTACCAATCAAAGCCTCAAAAAGTTTTTTGGAAACCATGTCTATTTCCTCACTATTGACAATGGTGGATATAATGTGTTCTCCTATGTTATGACGAGTTTTTGAGTACTCTGGTATGGGATTTCCTAGTCCTATGATGGTAAGCATATATATGCTATAATAGGCGTATTAGCCTTAATTTGCAATAAATTTACAAATCCTATGGATCAGACAGTTACAACAACAAATATACCCTCTCCTAGTACCTCAAAGCCTAAAAAAGATATGTCTTGGAGAACTTTTTTTATATATCTCCTTGTTGTTGTAGCTATACGCCTTTTTGTTCTTGAGCCACATAGTGTTTCAGGATCTTCTATGCTCGAGACTTTTCATGATAATGATTATCTATTCGTAGAGAAAGTGAGTTACCTATTTACAAACCCAAAACGAGGAGATGTTATCGTATTTAATCCACCTCTTGAGGAGCGAACGAGTGAACGTTTTATCAAACGAGTGATCGGTGTTCCTGGGGATTCTGTACGAGTACAAGATGGTGTAACTTACATTAACAATATTCCTCAAGCAGAACCTTTTGTAACACATCCAAGTAAAACCTCTGCATCAACTGTACTTGGTCAAGATCAGTACTTTGTCATGGGAGACAACAGAGCAGGTAGTTACGATTCACGAAGTTGGGGACCTATCACAAAATCAGAAATAAAAGGACAAGTACTTTTGAGACTATACCCTTTTAGTAACATAAACATATTTCCTGGAAAAAATTAATACAAATATATGAAAGCAATTAAAAAAGAACAGAAACCAGTAGAAAAAATATACGTAGTAGAAGAACATGCGCAGGTATATAAAACGCTTCAACACTTTGGTTTCTCCGCTACATATAAACCAACAACTACAAATTTGGAAGAAAAACTCGTCTCAAAGAAAACAGAGTTATCTTTTCTTACAGATAGTTTAGCGATACAAAGAGGAGTTCTTGATAAATCATTTTACTCTTTCAACTTCCCTGTTCATCTTGGATATTCAGTAGACAAAGATACATATCGATATCACATTGTTGGTACAAAGAAAAATATATATGACGCATTAGCTATCGAGGCTGGATACAGTATCTTACAAGAGCTTCTAGGTGCTAGAAAAGAGATACTTGTTGAAATAAACTATATTGGCGACAAAGAATCTGTACAACGATTTACAAAAGAGTTGCAAAACTTTTTCAAGAAGAATGTAACTGTTGTACCTAAAAACATATTAGCTACTGCAAAAAAAGATCTAATCAGTGCATATAAAGAACTAAAAGGTGTAGAAATAAAACCTAAAGCCCCTAAAAAAGGTGGTGAACCTGAGCCAGTTGTTGTTCCAAATCCTATAGACTACCTAAGTGAAGAGTCTCGAAAAGAATTTAAAGAGATACTTGAATATGTAGAAAGTCTTGATATGAATTTTCAGATTCAACCATTCTTATTTGAATCACCTGATGTTGTAAGTGGTGTTATATTTAACATTCACGAGATGGAAGATGGCAGTAAAGGTGCTTTATCGGTTGTTGGTGTTCGAAATGATATTCTGGGGAAAAAAGTATTAAACAAAAAAGAAGTTCCTACTATATCTGTAGAAGTACGAGGTCTTAAAAAAGTTTCAAAACCCACTCGAACAATTAAGATAACAACTCATACAGAAGTAAAATTCTTCTATGCACAACTTGGTCCTGAGGCGCGATTTAAAACTCTTAAAGTTATAGACATGATGCGCTGTGCAAAAATACCAGTTCATCACGCTATTTCAAAAGAAAAGATCAGTGCTCAACTAGCACACGCAGAAAAACTCAATGTTCCCTACCTTCTTCTTGTAGGACACAGAGAGGCGCTACAAAATCAAGTTACCGTTCGAAATATGAGAAACCTATCTCAAGAATCTGTAGAACTAAATAATCTTATCGACTATCTTAAAAAATTACTTTAAAAACTTTATATGGCAAGCTTTCAAGGAACTTTAACACTTAATATGCGAGGTATGGGCTATGTGCGAATACCTGGCGAGAGAAAATCAGACGACAAAACAATAGTCGTACAACCACAATTTGTTCTTGGAGCGCTTCCATATGATACAGTTGAAGTACAAACATTTCCTGAGCCAAATAGACGAGGTGAAATAGAAGGAAAAATCACAAAAATCATAGAACGAAACACTTCTGCTTTTGTAGCAGTCATAACTGAAGAAGACGGAAAACATATCACTGCACGTCCCGACAATCAAAAACTCTCTTGTCGTTTTCAGATGGCACGCCCTC
This sequence comes from uncultured Candidatus Saccharibacteria bacterium, assembly GCA_964450605.1. Lineage (GTDB taxonomy): Bacteria > Patescibacteriota > Minisyncoccia > Phycocordibacterales > CAIZLB01 > CAIZLB01. Next base: position 257,659 of record CAYVEK010000001.1, read on the forward strand.
ACATACACGCAACAGAGCTTTCTCGAGAACCTGAAGTTGGAGACAAAATTCTTGTACACATCGATTGGAATATTGAACCAAAAATAACTATAACAAAAACAGTAACACCTGAAGGATATCCTCGAACAGAAGTTGAGCGAGTATTCTTTGGACATATTCAAAAGATTTTTGGTAAACACGGTGAACACAATGTTGAGATGGAGGCCATCGTTGCTAGTGCGGGATTTGAAATAGGACACAGTACCGAAATAGAAAAAGAAGCATCAGAAAGTGTGCAGAAACATGGCGCCCTAACTGCAGACGAACTCAAACTACGCCGTGATATGCGTACAGTATGGACATGCACTATTGATCCTATAGATGCAAAAGACTTTGACGATGCCTTGTCATATAGAACACTTGATAATGGAAATGTAGAAATAGGTATACACATTGCTGACGTATCACATTTTGTACGAGAAGGAACACTTCTTGATAAAGAAGCGCGGAAGAGAGCCTTCTCTGTATATCTTGTTGATCGAACTATACCTATGCTTCCTGAAGTTCTTTCAAATGGAATGTGCAGTCTAAATCCAAATGAAGATCGTTTTGCATTTTCTGCCGTATTTGAAATGAATCAAGAAGGACATATTATATCTCGTTGGTTTGGAAAAACTGTAATACATTCAGATAAACGATTTAACTACGAAGAAGCATACGAAGTTCTACAATCAAGTGACACATCTGTCTTTCCTGCCCTATTTGAACTCGCAAAGTTTGGTAGAATATTTGCCAAGAAAAGAAAAGCTGACGGTGCTATAGATTTTGAAAGTGATGAGATTAAGTTTACACTCGATGAAAAAGGAGTACCTGTTGCGGTATACAAAAAACAACGAGTAGAAACACATCATCTTGTTGAAGAGTTCATGCTTTTGGCAAACAAAGAGGTTGCTGAATATGTGTTTAAACATTTTCTTGATGGAGGCAAAAAACTTCCCGGAGTATATCGAGTGCACGACCTACCAGATCCAGAGCGTATCAGCGAACTTGAGATATTGGTAAATGCCCTAGGTCTACATTTTCATCCTGGCAAAAAGATACACGCAAAAGATATACAAAAGCTTCTAGAACAGGCATCTGGACACCCCGCAGAAGCCACTATAAAGACCTCTACACTGCGTTCTATGGCCAAAGCGGCATATGACACAGTCAATACAGGACACTTTGGTTTAGCCTTTGAATACTACACCCACTTCACCTCACCGATACGACGATACCCTGACCTGTCAGTTCACCGAATATTACAAAAAGTCTTAACTCATGAACATCCTTCACAAAACTTTTTAGCATCTCTTAAACCTATTTGTGAAAACTCATCAGCTCAAGAAATAAAAGCTGCTGAAGCAGAGCGTGCAAGTGTTAAATATAAACAAGTTGAGTACATGTCTTATAAGATAGGACAAGAATTTCTAGTGACAATATCTGGTGTTGCTGACTATGGACTATTTTTACAAGAACCAGAATCTCTGGCTGAGGGATTAGTTAAATTAAAAGATCTAGGAACTGATTTTTATCAAGTTGATACAAAAGCGTTTCGAGTTGTTGGACAAAATACAGGCAAGGTATATAACCTCGGAGACAAGTTGCGAGTTAAACTTAAAGGAGCTGATCTTGATTTAAAGACATTGGATTTTGAGGTTTTGGGGTAATGGTTTTTGAAAACATGTAGGGGGTTTGATCGATTGCTTGACTTTTAACCATATATACTTTATAAAGTATATGCACTTTAACACCGCCATGAAAACACTCATTCTGTTAGTTGTCGGAGCTACTGCTCTCCTCGTCCAATGGAGCTTAACCAAACCCTCTTCTGGCAGCAAACCTCAGCCCAAAAGGCTGATCTACACAACCGATCCGGACAAGCAAGTTTTCCGGAAAAATCCACATGGTAAGTTTGAGCAAGTCGGTGAACCTATCACGGACTTTTCTCAGCCCCTTTTCTTCCAGCGGAAGGTTTGGGGTGGACTTTTGTCCATCTATGTTCCGATTATTCGGCAGTGTGATTTGAGGAATATCGTATTCGAGGCAGAGCTCGGAAACGGAAACCGTCCCGAAACTCTCGACCAAGGGATTGCTCGGATTAAAAGCCTCGCTCCCTGGATCGAGGTCAGGGTAAACCTGTAACCCCCAGCCTCACGCACCCCACCCACCGACGTTCAATCCGTCGGCTCGGGTGGTTTTTTCTTTTACTTCGCCACCGCAGCCGCCTCCTCAAACCCAATAGACAGCAACTGAGAAAAACCAGATCCGCCCATGGTCACTCCGTACAACACTCCGGCTCGTGACATAGTCTCTCTGTTATGTGTTACCAAGATAAGTTGTGAATGTTTACTCAATAGTTCTATCATATCTCCATATCGTCTTGAGTTCGCTTCATCGAGCGCGGCATCTGTTTCATCGAGAATGATAAATGGTGGCGGATTTACCTGACTCATAGCAAAGAGGAGTGCGATAGATGTCAAAGCTCTTTCACCTCCTGAAAGCATAGACAAGCCTTTAAGTTTCTTGTGTGGCAAAGATACGAACACATCAATACCGATCTCAACAGGAGAAGTTTCGTCATCTTCCATATCCATCTCGCCTTCTTCGTCATCTATATCTGTCATTTTCTTTTTCTTTTTTCGCTCTTCCGTTATTACTAGTTTTGCTTCACCACCTCCAAACATTTGTTTAAAGAATGCTCCAAATTCTTTATTTATTTTTTCAACACCTTCAGTAAACATTGATTTTAATTGTTCACTTACTTCAGCAATAAGTACTTCAAGATCAGCTAGGGATTTTGTTAAATCTTCCAACTCATTTAAAAGAAAAGCGTCTCGTTCTTCGGTTTCGGTGTATTCTTTCATCAAAGCTTCATCGCCGGCACCTCCCAACTCTTCCAGACGAATCTTGTATTTTTCTATAGTATGAAGTTTTTCTTGCTGTACTCGTCTGTCAACCGTCTCGTCAAGTACAACGTCATCATATCGAAGCGCTTGCACTCCGATCAATACGCCTGCTTCCATCATTTCTTTTTCATATGCTTCTTTTCGACTGATATATACATCTTCTTGCATCTTGATCTTATCCAAGATGGCAGTAAGCTCATGTTGTCGAGACATAATTTTTAGCAATTCTTTTTCGGCCTCTACGTTTTTTTCTTTTTCAGCTTCTATCTCTTTTTTTGCCTCCTCATAATCTCGCAACACCTCCTGCTCATGAGATCCTGCTTGTGCAATCTTTTGTTCAACTTCTTTTACAAGAGTTTGAATACGAAGCAACTCAGATTCTTCTTCAGTTGTATCATATCGAGAGACATCAACTGAGCTTTTACTTTTTTGGGCTTGTACATAAGAATCACACTCATGAACAAGATCTTGTGATGCTTTTTTAGCCTCTTCAAAAGAAGCATAATTACCAACCGCAATATCATGCAAAACAGTTTTAATCTTTTTAACCAACACCTCAACTTCTCGAAGAGAGACCTGTACATCAGGTGAAGACTCTTCTTCTGCACGAAGAGCCTCAGCCTTTTTCTTTTCTATAGAACGGCTGATATATGTTATCTCTCCTTCATATCGTCCTATCTCTCGAGAATATGCATCTTTAGCAGATCGTGCGTCTCGTAACTTTCCTTCCAAAACAAACAGTCTGTCTGTACCAGCGTTTTGACTTTCGTTTTGAGCTAGGAGTTTTTTTGTTTCTGTCAATCGCTCTGTCAAGTTTTTGTACTCTGTATCAGGTTCTACACGAGCAGTTTTAAATTCTTGCTCTTCTTGTGCAAGCACTCGAGCTTCATGCGCAAAATATACCTTATACAGCTCTGTGAGTTCTCCTCGAACTTCTTTTGCTTTCTCGAGTTTTTCTACCTGCTTTTTCAGGAAGCGGATATGTGGGGCAAGTTCACGTCGAAGTGATTCCACCTCCTTCATATGTTCACGAGTTTTATCAAGACGCTTTTCAGCCTCTTCTTTTTTGTATTGATACACCTTAAGACCAAGAGCATCCTCGATCATCTCTCGACGCTCTTTATTTGATGAAGATAAAAGTCTATCAGCTTCTCCTTGAGATATGATATGGTGTCCTGAAGCACCAATGTTCGCCTCTGCTAAGAGTTCTGATATATCTTTGAGACGCACCGCAGAGCCGTTTATCATGTATTCGTTTGTACCATCTCGGTTCACAGCACGTTCTATAACCACCTCATCAAAACTAGTTGTGTTAAAAAGACGTCTGTCATCAGACTGTAAACTATTATCAAAAACAACTTTCACATGAGCACGGTTTGAACGAGACAAATCTTTTCCACCATTAAATATCATGTCCTCACCTTTCTTTCCTCGCATACTTTTTATAGACTGCTCACCGAGTACAAAACGAAAAGCTTCAACCACATTTGACTTACCAGAACCGTTGGGCCCAACAACACCAGTGATAGAAGTTGTAAATGTTAAATCAGCTTTTTTAGCAAATGATTTAAATCCATTTATATGGAGAGATTTTAACCGCATATATAAAATATTATACCGTATCTATATATAAAAACATATCTATATATGTGAAAAACACATCTCTAGTATTGCTACTATCGATGTGTTTTTCATGTACTTGACTTGTTAAGATTGCTCTCATCAACTCAAGTACTTATGTAGTATAACCTTCTGTATGATTATTGCAACATAGACACATACATATTTATGTTGCATATTACCAACCACCACTCGCACCACCTCCACCAGATGAACCACCCCCTCCTGAAAAACCTCCAAAACTTCCTCCCCCGCCCCCAGTTCCACCCATCCAAAAACCTCCCCCTCGCCGGGATTTCCAACCCTTAAATAATTTTTTACCTACAGGGCCGGATATAAACCAATCCAACAAAATACCTACAAAAATAAACCCGAACATGAAGATATTTAAGGTTATGATATATCCAATAACACCGAGTACTGCCCCAAAAATACCTCCCGCAACCACAGACTTACTCTTAGACATGAAAAACAGAAAATGAATTATTACTTGCAAGCCTATAAAAATCAAAGCAAGTACTGTTTCCATGCTAGTCTTACTACCACCGTCTTGAGTGTACACCTCTCCATTATCAAGAGTCTCTATAATCTTATCAACACCTTTTGTTATACCTTCAGCATATTTTTCAGCCACAAATTCTGGCGCGATAGTATCTCGTATAATACGACCAGCAAGTATGTCAGGTAGGACCGGCTCAAGGCCATATCCAACTTCAATACGCATTTTGCGATCTTTAACTGCAACCAATAATAGTACCCCATTATTATTTCCTTTTGTGCCGAGACCGTTTTCATTAAAGATATTGTAAGCCTCAGTCTCCACAGTCTCACCGCTTGGAAGTTCTGGAATAGTCACCACAGCAATCTGGTCTCCTTTTTTATCCTGAAAATCTTTTAGTTTTTGCTCAAGAACTGTCTCGACATCTGGCGTCAGAATATTTGCCTGATCAGTTACATGAGCGGAAAGCATGCCGACAGATGAAGCTTTGGCTGTGGTCCCAAAATAAGCAAACAAAAAACCACAGAAGCATATATAAACTATGTACTGCAGTTTTTTCATACGTTTTTATATCTTTAGAATTTAACTTCAGGAGCTTTTTCTGATCCAGGAGCTGCTTCAAAGTATGGAGCAACATCGAAACCAAATAGTCCTGCTAAGATAGAGCCTGGGATTCGTTGTACTCGAAGGTTATATCCTTTGATCTGGTCATTATACTTTTGTCGCTCAACAGAAACTCTATTTTCTGTTCCTTCAAGTTGAGTCATGAGATCACGTACTGTGTCACTAGATTTTAATTGAGGATAATTTTCCATCACAACAAGAAGTCTAGATAGAGCCGACTCCACACCACTCGCAGCTGCAACTTTATCAGCTTGTGTAGATGCTCCTGCATATCGAGTTCGAGCTTCAGCAAGCGCCCCGAACACTTCTTTTTCCTGCTTCATGGCACCTTGGACAGAACTTACTAGATTTGGAATAAGATCAACTCGTCTCTGATACTGGTTTTCAACTTGAGACCACTGTGAAGTGTAAGATTCTCGAGCTGTTACAAGTCCGTTGTAAGATACCAGCATCCATAGTCCTATAATAACTATCACTGCAATAATAATTGTTGTTGTTTTTTTCATATGGTTTGTATTATAACATGCTATGCAAAATAATCGATCTTCATCAACTGTTTCATCTCTTTCATGCGGGCCTCGGCGATCTTTCGCACAGCCTCAGTACTTTTAGCTATCTCTTTCATAATTTTAGGAAGATTTTTCTCAAGTTCTTCTCGTCGTGTTCGTATTGGTCCGATAAGTTGTGTAAGCACTTCAATCAATCGCTTTTTCAAAACCACATCTCCCAATCCACCTGCTCGGTATTGTTTTTTTAGTTCTTCTACTTCTTCTTTTCTGTCATCAAATATATCAAGATATTCAAACACAACATTGCCTTCTACTTTTCCTGGATCTTGTACATGTATATGATCAGGATCAGTATACATACTCATAACTTTTTTAGTTATCTCTTCATCACTATCACTTAGAAAGATTGCATTGTTTAAAGATTTACTTGCTTTAGCTCCCCCATCTATACCAACAAGACGTGGAGTATCAGATATAACCGCTTTTACTTCAGGAAAAAAATCTCCATAGATAGAGTTAAACTTTCGTCCGAGTTCATTTGTTTGTTCTATAACCGGCAACTGATCTTCTCCTACAGGAATAGTATTTGCCCCTGCAAATAATATATCCGCAGCCTGACTTACTGGATAGGCCAGAAAACCAGCGGGCACATCTTCACCATATCCTTTCTGTTGCATTTCTGATTTAACAGTTGGATTTCGTTTAAGTCGTGCAAGTGTTACGAGATTTAAAAAGAATACAGTTATCTCCGCTATCTCAGGTATCTGTGACTGAATAAAGAAATGCGTTTTTTTAGGATCAACACCACAAGCCAAGTTATCAAGTATAACCTCTTTTACATTTGAAGTAACTTTTTCAGGATTCTGTGCATTGTCGGTCAAAGCTTGCACATCAGCAATCATATAGAAAGCTTCGTCAGCATCTTCTTGAAGAGCGATACGATTTTTAATAGAACCAACATAATGACCAAGATGTAGTCTTCCTGTTGGTCTATCGCCAGTTAATACTATTTTTTTCATAACGTGTAGTACGTGTATTATTTTTTAGGTTTTAATAATGGAAACAGAATCACATCTCGAAGGTTTGGCTGTCCTGTAAGGAGAGCTATAACTCGTTCTATACCCATACCCCAGCCTGACATCGGTGGCATACCGTGTTCCATAGCTTCAACAAATTCATCATCTTTTTCCATAGCTTCTTCATCACCCCCTTCTCGGTATTCTGCTTGTTTTTTAAATCGTTCTGCCTGATCAACTGGATCAACAAGCTCACTGTATGCGTTTACTATCTCCCAACCATTAAGCACAAGCTGAAAACGATCTGTTACAGCAGGGTTGTCATCATTTTTACGAGCAAGCGGAGAAATGTCGATAGGGTGATGTGTTAAAAATGTAGGCCGAACAAGTTTTGGTCGAGAAACTTTTTTGTATAATGAGTCGATCATATTTCCACGACCAAGCGTGTCGATATCATCTATCTGAACACCTAGTTTTTGAATAGCAGACTTAAGCTCTTCAGTTGTAGGATACGCGTCGATATCAAGTCCTGAATCAGCCAGGATAAGTTCCTTAAATGTTTTTCGATCCCATGGAGGAGTTAGATCAACTGATATCATTTCACCATCACGGTTTGGAATGGTGATATTCATTGTTCCCTTAAGTTTACTGATAATCTCAACAAACATCTCCTCGGTAAACTTCATATTGTCCTCAAAATCCCAGTATGATGCATAGTGCTCAACCATAGTAAACTCTTGAAGATGACTTGCATCCATTCCTTCATTTCTAAATACTCGCGCAACCTCAAACACACGGTCAAAACCACCGGTGATAGCTTCTTTTAGATAGATCTCCGGCGCGATACGCATATATACATCGAGATCAAGCGCGTTGTAATGAGTCTTGAACGGTTTTGCAAGAGCACCTGAGGCAGAAACTTGAAGAACAGGGGTATCTACTTCCACAAAGTTATGTTTTGCATAAAAATTACGAAGCTCTCGTATAAAATCAGATCGAAACTTGAAACGAGCCATAGTTTCTTCATTACTTATAAGATCGAGATATCGTTTTCGATACGCAGTTTCTTGATCTGTAAGTCCATGCCATTTTTCAGGAAGTGGACGAATGGCTTTACTCAAAAAAGTACACTCTTTTACAAGTACAGATATCTCACCTTTTTGAGTCGTAAACATCTCACCTGTCACTCCGATAAAGTCTGCTAGTTGTATAACGTCAAGTGCCTTGTCAAATGCCTCCTGCCCCATAACATCAACTTTAAAAACAACCTGTAATTTGCCTGTAAAATCCTGCAACTGGGCAAAAGCCAGCTTGCCCATATTTCGCAAAAGGACGATACGCCCTGCCACAGTCACTGTAGAGTCCATAGGAGAGTTTTTAGCCTCATTGAGCATGTGAGTACGTTTGAACTTACCAGCATATGGTTGGAGCCCTTGAGCCCTCATATTTTCTAAAGCTTTGATACGATCAAGTCGCTCGTCTATGGATTCTGTCATAATGGTGGTTATTGTAGCATGTTTTTTGGGGTTTTTAAATGGAAAAATTTTACTATTATTGTTATGCTATAATAGCGATATATGCTTGATAAAACCCTTGTATTCCTCAAATTACTTAGAGATTTTGAAAAAGTTGAAAGAATATTATTTCGTCGAGATGGCGACAGGGCTGAAAATGATGTCGAACACTCTTATCAAGTTGCAATGATGAGCTGGTTTCTGTCAGAACAATTTAAATTACCATTATCTCAAGAAAAACTTTTGAAGTACGGATTAGTACATGATTTAGTTGAAGTATATGCTGGGGACACGCCTGTTTTTTTAAAAAATCACATAGGAACAAATACACATTTTACTAAAAAAGAACGTGAGGCTCGAGCACTTATACATCTTAAAAAAGAATTTTCACATTTTGATGACTTCATAGAAACAATCGAATCCTATGAATCAAAAAAAGATGATGAGTCTGTATTCATATATGAATTGGATAAAATCCTACCACCTCTCAATGCTTATTTAGATAATGGTCATGGTTGGAATAAATTTAACATAACCCTAGAAGAAATAAGTACAGAGAAACGTAATAAAGTAAAAAATAGCAAAGAACTAATCCAACTACTTGAGGAAATGCTAGGTAGATTTGAAAATGAAAAAGATAGATTGTTTACATCAAAATAATTAATCTAAAATTTAATTTTTCCAGAATCGATATCTTCACGTATTGCCTTAAGACAGTCTTCAAAATCTCCTTGAATAAGTCTACCTTCACTATCAGTCATACCGCACTGCATCATTAGATTTATGGATGTGTGATAATCATCTATGACAGCATATCCATCGATATCTATATATAATTTATGCTTCTCGTCAAATTTTGTTGGGTAATTTTCAATGGTCTTGTTTTTAAGCTTATCCATATTTGAAACATATCCGTACAAGACTTTGCCCAAAGCTTTACCATAACCTAACTCATACGCAGTTCCATCATCCATAACACATTTACTACGAAAAGTATTACAATTTGCAATAATAATGTCAGCTTGTTCAATTTGAATTATATTGGATCTGTAGATTTTTGTTGCAGTATCATAATCTTTATCTCCAAAATCTATCGTATTATCCATCGGATGCAGTGCTGTAAAATTATATTTTTCACACAGCTGTTTTTGAAATTGAGCATGTTCAATTGCGTTTGGTAAAAAAACTTCTGGACCAGCTAAATAAAGTTTAGGTTTCATTGTTAGTACAATATAATATTTATTAACGCTCTAAAACCTCTTCTCCTTCAACTCCACAACAAACGTAGACCCCTTTCCTTCACCTTCTGATTCGGCCCAGATTTTACCCTCAAAAGCCTCAACCATCATCTTGGCAACATAGAGACCGAGTCCTGTTCCGAGTATATTTGTCTCTGAAGCATTTTCCGCTCGAGAAAACTTGGCAAACAGTTTAGGCATAGTAAGTGGTGCAATGCCTACTCCTGTATCTTTTATTTCCAAACGAATCTTTTTATCTGTAGTTTCAAACAAATGAATATGAATAGATCCTTTAGGGGTGTACTTCACAGCGTTATCAATCAAGTTTAATATAACCTGTTTTAGTTTTGGACCATCAGCTTTTATATGCCACCATGCATTTGCCTGTTCATCAGCTGATATCTTTGGAAGATTAACTTTACACACAAGTTTTGCGCGCTCTATAGACGGAGTGAGCTCTTTTACACAAGTTTCAATAAGTGCGCGTATATCAACATCTGTAAACTCATACTTCATACGACCCTGCTCAATACGAGTCACATCGAGGTAGTCATTTACCACACGTACAAGCGTATTACATGAATCCATCATAATATGAGCAGCCTCTTCTGCAGGTTTGGGCAGTTTACCAAAATCACCATCAAGCAACATGGCGCTATATCCTTTGATAGATGTGAGTGGTCCACGAATTTGATGAGATGCGAGTGATACGAATTCTGTTTTCTCAGCTGAGATTCGGGCGAGTTCGGAGTTTTTCTTCGTAAGCTCGATTTCTTTTTCCGCAAGTTCGTCTTTGGTTTTTATTTCTTTTTTAACACTTCGAATAAACAAAATACTGAATATAGAAACAATTGCCAAAATCAAAGAACGAAATAGCAGCAATCTGTTACTTGTTGCTAATACAACTTCTATAAATGAAACCAAAATAAGACCAGAAGTAAACAACTGTGCAACAACCACCTTTGGACTGAGAAGTTTGTGGCGAACCACTCCATAGACCATGATAACAACGTATCCGACTACGATATAGTTTCCAAACGGATATATGTTAAACACTTGAGGAAAAAAGTTTGTACTACCAGCAATAAAACCAACGAGTCCTGCATAAATAGTATTTTTTAACTGCGAAGAGTAGCTACTTGCAACTTGTGTTTTTTTAAGTGCGACAATAATATGAGCAATACTAATAATAACAACAAGTGCAAAAAATATTGGAAATATTATATACAGAGGACCTGGTTCTACCCAATAGAAATCAAATATGCGACCGACCCCTGTTTTAAACCAAGACGTTACACTTAAGGCTGTTATAATACCTGTTGCAACATACAACACCCGCAATGTATATGATTTTTTATATCTCAACAAGGCTGCGATAAAAGCAAAATATGTTGCGGGAATCCATATCGCTGAGACATCGAGAATATATTGCCATATCAAAGCTGTTTTTTCACTAAACGTATTCGTTATCTGAAACAATGAAAAACTCCAAATCGCAAATGGTATTGAAAAATAGAACCAGGCTCTATTTACCCTATTTGTACGATCTGCCTGATAAGTAATAACACTGAACATCAGTGTTGTTAATGTAAGAATTAAACTCGAAAGACTAAACGGTGACATACGTGTTTTTATTGTATCACAGTTGCCTTTCTTGTCTCATAATGTGGATACACCTTACCAGAAAGAACCTCTATTTGTGCCATAACAGCCTCAGTTACTTCAAGTAAAATCTTTTCATCCTTATGCTTACCGTAATGCATTTCAAAATACATAGGCTCACCAACTTCTATATCAACAAGTTTTTTGAGCTTTGGAACTTTTTCATGTCTATTCTGAATAGCATGGGCCCCTTTTATACCTACTGGAATAATAGGAACTTTATGCTCCAACGCATATCTAGCAACACCAGTAAACGCCTTTAACATTTCCGTCTCTGAAGGAGACCTTGTTCCTTCTGGAAAAATACCTATTAACTGTTTTTTAGATAAATGATCTTTTACAGAGGCATGAACACGACTCTTATCTTCAGCATGTCTTTCAACTTTTATCTGACCTGTAAGTCTCATGAGAATATTCCAAAGCGGATGTTTAAAAAACTTTTCAGCTGATAAAAAATGAATATTTCTTTTTGAAACAGCGACGAGACACAAGAAATCAAAAAAGCTTTGATGATTTGCCGCTATCAAAGCTCCGTGTTTATGTTTTTTAATATGATGAATATTTTTATGACTTTTCACCCAAACAAGACGGATAATAGGACCGAGCACCATTCGGGTAAAGAAATAACTGATTTTTATGGGTAGACTGTGGGTTTTCATAGTTGTATAGATTAAGTCTATATCATTTTAGATTTATTACAAAATCTTCCACCCTTGTTTTATGGCGGTTTTTTTTAGAGACTTTGTCGGATCAACAACTATTGGATACGTAGTTTTAGACAATATAGGAATATCAGAATGATGATCTGAGTACCCATATGAATTTGTAAAATCATACCCTGAGAGTTTTTCTATTTTTTCATGACCATAGTTTGGCTTACCATTTAAACCACCTGTATACACACCATCTTTATGATCGAGCTTCGTACAAGTATATGTTGGGATATTAAAGTATAAAGCAGCATTTTTTGCCATAGGCTCAAACGCTGCAGTTATAAGAACAATAATGTCTGCTTTTGATTGATGGTTTCTTAGTGCATAAACAGCTTTTTGATTTTCTATTTTAGGAAATGTTTCCTCTACAAATTTTTTGGTAAAAATATCTATTTCTTGTACAGAATGACCTTTAAATGACTGAGCTGCGAATGTATAGATTTTATCTAAAATCTTTTTGGGAACAAGGTGAAGTTTATAGAAAACAAAAAATACATACAAAACCCAATAACGAACACTAGATAATAAACCTGCTTGTTTTAATTCTGCAAGTAATAAAGACTGGCTTTGTTTAGTGATCAGTGTTTTATCCAAATCGAAAAAGACGTTTGACATGTTTATATATATTATCACAACCCAACCCGACACACCTCATCAAACTCCCCTTCCGTCACTGGAGTTATAGACAGCCTCGACCCTTTTTCCAACACTCTCATCTTTTTCAACTTCTGATTTTTCTTCATATCTTCAAGCGAAACAGGTTTTTTAAACGTCTTCACATATCGAACATCAACACATTCCCATATAGGATTTTCTTTTGTTGCTCGAGGATCATAATGCTCATCTTTCGGATCTTGAGCTGAAAGATCTGGGTGTGCACGTTTACATACTTTTGCAAGACCGTAGACTCCTGAAGGTTTTGCATTTGAATGATAAAACAAAACCATGTCACCTATATCCATGCTTTTCATATAGTTTCGTGCTTGAAAATTGCGGACACCACTCCATGATGTTGTTTTGTCTTTTTTGAGTTGATCTATGGGATAACAATCTCCTTCTGATTTCATGAGCCAGTAGTTCATGGGTTGTATTTTAGCATACGGACCAATCTCTGGCAGAGTAGTAAATTTGCAATATTTGACAGTGACACATCAGGATGTATAATACAAATACAATTGTCGTATATAAATGACGACGCCGTAAAAAAGTCTTTAGGAGCAGATCCTGAGGGCTTTTTGAGTTTTAATATTGAAATAAGACGATCTTTTAATAAATCAAACAAATCTAGAGAAATTTGTTTCCCCTTTTTTCTATTTAGACGCTTTGTACTAATAAGTCTTATTTGAGAGAGAATAAAAGTTGAACAATGCTCACTCGAATAATACGTGTATTGTCCTTGTTTAGGTTTGCTACTCATTGGAATAACTAATACAGCATTATTGTTAAATTTTTTAAAAATCAAAACAGGTCTTTCGTATAAATTTCCTTTTCCATCTTGCTCTTGGCCTATATTTATACCTAAAGAACACCACCATATCTCTCTTTCTTGAACATGGATGCTCTGTGACTTTTGTTCTATTATATTTTTCTTTTTATTCCAAGTATCAAAATCTTTCACTTCATAAAAGTAGCACTTTGAGGTTAAAGAAAAACCGAAGAATAGATAAGTTTTACCCTTTTGCCTAAAGGTCTTTTTTCTGATATAATAGCGAGTATTGCCAGATCGTCTAACGGTAGGACAGAGGCCTTTGAAGCCTTTAATCTTGGTTCGATTCCAAGTCTGGCAACAATTTGGAAAAAGTTTCTGTAGACCGAGATGGGTCAAAACGTATAATAAACAACACAATCATGACAAAAGCAAAATTAGTAAAACTCAAGTTCAAACCAGGAGCAAAGCAGATTTGGCTCGATTGGTCGGAAGAATTGAAGCGTCGAAAGGACGAGGTGATAGCCACCCTTAAAAATGAAGGCGTTGTCTCAGAGTCTTGTTTTATCTCTGAAGATGGTGAATACGTCTACTACTTCATGGAAGCCGAGGATTTTGAGAAGGTTCGAAAAGCTGTAACAGAGAACCCGCATCCTATAGATGCTGATCACAAAAAGGCCCGAGAAAGCAGTTTGGAGCTTGCAGCAAAACTCGAGTGCCTCTTCCATTTCGATAACAGAGAATAAGATAGACCGAGACGGGTGAGTTTGGTTCAGTATTTTCTGCCAAAATATCCTTACGGGGTCTCATTGCAAATAGTTCTAGACCGGAGAACACAACAAGTTTTTGTGCTATCATATATCTAACATGCCCACCCTACGCACACCACAACTACAACAAAAATACCACGACTACCTCTCTACCCTAAAACCAAACGAATGTGGACTTTGTAATGCAAAACCATTGAGAGAATACACACACTGGCTCCTTATAGAAAATGATTTCCCTTATGACAAGCTAGCAGAAAAACACCTCATGCTTGTATCAAAAAGACATGTTATGGAGCAAGATTTTACACCAGAAGAACAAGAAGAGTTACGTTTGATAAAACATGAGCTTCTCATCTCGCCCGAATTTGACATGGTTACAGAGAGTACAGAACCACATAAAACTATACCTTTGCATTTTCATTTGCATATTATCAAGTTGAGAGAGGATATATAAAAAAATCCCTCTGCGCACTTTCGCGCACATTGGGATGTAGTAAGAGGGGGCCCCAATCAGCCCCAAATCGTTCGACGCGGAGGACTCCACACAATTTTAGGAGTCTCAACCGGCGGCGACTCTCCTCTGAATGCGTACGGACGCTTCCGGAGTTGCTTTGTGGCCCAGACACTGCGACATTTGGCTCTTGCCTGGTTTCTGGACGGAGAAAAGCCAGAGCCTATGTCGTGGACCTGCCGGGTTACGACAGGTTTTTTCAGCGTTTTGCGCACGTTTCGGTGTAGGTGGATAATCATGGGGTTCTTACGACCTTCATTCGGTCAACATAAATCTACACCTCTACTCCCCCAAAAGCAACTCCTCAAAAGCCTCCACTGCCTCCAACCCTTTCAAGGCCTTTACACTCTCTGGCACGGTAAAATCATGTGCTTGTATACGTTTATATATCGCCACGATGAGTCTCTCCAGCCTCTCCACTTCCTCATCTGTTATCTCCGCTACAAGCACTCCCAATCGCGAACCTTTGCTTTCCAAAAACTCGAGCTGACCACCGAGTACGTGTAAACCATTGTATGTTTTTGAGCGTTCGATGAGCATCTTGTAAAATGCGAGTTGTTGTCTATTTGCATGCAGTCGAACTTTTTCATATGCATCTTTTCCGGTCCAACTTTTCTTTTCTTTTCCTGTTTTAAAATCACACAGCCAAACACCACCCTCTTCAAAGCGCACAAGATCTATCTTTCCTGAAACAGGAACGTACACATCACTATCTTTTAAGACAACTCCTTCGTGTCGAAAATCAACCTCTGTTAGCTCATCACCTTTTAAGGTCAGTATTTTTTCTTTGTATATCTCTGGCAATAAGCTCAAACCTTTTTCTAAATACAAAGTATGATCATCTCGGCTCAATCGTTCATGGGTCAGACTGTCTGTATACCACTGTTTTACTTCTTCAAGTTTTGGATGGTGTTTTTCTTTTTTTAGATACAGTACAGAGCGATTTAAGATAGCATGCATCGCTGTTCCATATCCAGCAGAAGCTGTTTTGGCCTGAGGAAAACGTAAAAGATTATTTTCCAAGAAAAGCATCGGGCCACCCTCGTCAACATTTAAAAAGTTATTTATATGTGTAACTGAAAGTATGTGGTCTTTTGTTAATGTATCGAGAAGCGCATGTTCTGTGTCCAAAAACTTTGGACCGAGATGTATTGATTTTCTATCAGCAGATATCATGGCTGACTCCAAGAGTTTTTCAACCGATGCTTCTGTATCCAAATCACCTTCTTCTACAGAAACTCCGATAGAGTTCAAGAAGCGTAAGATATTTGTTTTTTTACCATCATCTCCTGCTCGATGCGATGTGATATACAAGTGATTTTTGGCACGAGTCAGTGCAACGAAAAATAGTCGGAGCCAATCATCTTCATTGTCTCCAGCAGGTGCAATGGGCAGGTTTACTGGCAGAGTTATCAGTTTTCGTCCTTTATTTGTTGCCCAATTTTTATCAGTTGCCCCAACAATACACACAACTTCAAACTCTAGACCTTTTGATTTGTGAGCAGTTAAGAGATGTACTGCGTTTCGTGCATTTACAAAAGGACTAAGATCAGAAAGTATGATGTCATTTTGTTCATAAGTATCAACAAAATGTATGAGATCTTTCGCTTGTAGCTCTTTACCTCGTCGGTATTCGCGCACTGCTTGTATAAATGTTCGCAGACTTGATAGGAATACAAGATACTCTGATTTTTCGTGAGAAAACTTATCACTGTTAAAATAGTAATCTCTAAATCCTGTTTTATTTATACAATAATCAAGGACATGCTCAGCATTTTCATATGTAGCAAGACGAGCTATCTCAAGTATGTGAGTTGTTGCAGTTTGTACAGCAGGAATCTCAAATGTTTTTGCAACATCTATCCATGACACACGTTTTTCATAGGCTTCGCGAGAAAGTCTCCAGATATCAAGTGTTTCTATATTCCAAAATGGATAAGTAAAGATCTTTGGTAAAAGTTCATCTTTGGAAGACTCTAAGCAACTCACTGCATAGCGAACAAGAGTTACGAGTTGCTGTATGTGAGGCTCTGACAAAACATGTTGCTCTCGTTCATATCGAACAGGTATATTTTTTTCTTGTAGATACGGAACAAGACTTATGAGATCCTTATGACTTCGGGCGATAACAGCGACATCTTCAGCTTCTACACCGCTATCGAGCGCATGACGTATCTGTTTTGCTACATACGCGTATTCATGTAAACGAGTATCAAACTCTTTAACTTCGATAGAGTGTTTTTTGCCAAGTCTGTTTTTATGATCAAATATCTTATTTGCCTTTAACTCTTTTGTAAAATCCGCAAGCATTTGTTCAAGTCTGTGTTCACCTGTTCGTATCATTGACAAAGCACTTGACACAATCTGTTCATTTGAACGATAGTTCTCAGTGAGTACAATGATCTCCACACCACTATACATACGAGTAAACTCCATGATATTTGAAAGTTCAGCTCCTTGGAACTTGTATATAGCCTGATCATCATCTCCTACAGCCATAATGTTCGGTCGACCTTCAGACACAGGGTTGTTGGTTAAAAGCCAGATCAACCGCATCTGTGCATCGTTTGTATCCTGAAACTCATCAACAAGAACGTATTGATACTGTTCTTGTAACTTTGATCGAAGTGAAATATCTTTTTCCAATGTCTGTATCACGTCTAAAATCATGTCATCGAAATCATAGAAACCTTGTCTATACATCTCAGTTGAATACGCAGTGTAGACTGTCAAAACTTCTCGCAGTAAACCCGCTCGTTTTGCATCAGCAAATACAGATTCACCGTTGTCATCTTTATCAACTTTACTATCTTTCCATTTTGTAAAATCTTTTTTCTCTTTAACTGTTGTGGTGAAGTTATAATACAATGCATCGATCAATGAATGATATGACAATACATGTTTGTTACCAAAATCTTTGTGCAGTTTTGTGAGTGCTTTTGAAAATTCTTGGTATGTATCTTCTGTGATTCGTTTAGAGATGATAGGAATCAGTGTTTCTTGTATTCGTATGATGTCTTGGTCATTTGCATCAAGTACAGTTTTAAAATCAGCCGGTGAAAGACCTGCTCGTTTTATATGTGAGATAGTATCAAGTGCTGCGCGCAAGTATGCATAACCTTGTTCAGGATGAAACGATCTCATCTTTGCATCATACGGCAGTGATTCTATGCATGACTGCATAACGCTATACTTAGTCGCTTCATCAGCAGGACGAAGTTGTGCTCCTTTATAAAAATACTCAGGATGTGCATTTATAATACTTGTACATAAATTATGAAATGTATGAATATGAACTCGATAGGCCTCATCATGCATAAAGGTAGAGAGACGCTCTCGCATGTTATGAGCAGCTGAGTCGGTAAATGTAAGACAGAGAATGTTTGAAGCTTTTGTATCTGTTTTTTCAAGAATGTTAGCAATACGCAGTGTTAAGACCTGTGTCTTTCCACTTCCTGGTCCCGCAACAACCAAAACAGGTCCGTCGATAGTATCTACGGCCTTTTTCTGGGCTTTGTTGAGGCGTGTGTAGGCGGTTTTAAAAGAAGTTGAAGGCATTTTGTTAATTATATAACATGTGATAAAAACTATCACCTAAAACAGATAAATTTTAATTTTCTGTACCACTTTCTTTCTCTTTATTTTTTATAAATTCTTGAACAAATTCTATATTACTTTCTGTTTGTTTCTGTCTAATTTTTTCAGCAGAAATACCTATTCGCACCAAACCTGCAAAAATTGATGCTGTAAATTTTAACAGTGAAAATAATATGGGAATTTTGTATATACTAATAAAACCAAAAAAACAGGTAGTACAAACAGTCCACAGATAAGAACCACCCAACTATACATATAGTTAATATTATTGGTTAGAAGTACAGCCACAGACAAAACGAAAAATAAAGCAATATTAATTGTCATTATTTGTAGGTCAAACTTTTTTCTTACACCTAACACCCAAGTTAGAGTGAAAAAAATTAAAACCATTAATCCTATGATTCCAATGATGTCCATATAATTTATATTATAATTCATTCCTAGTACCCCTTCAACCGATTTGCCTTATCATGCTGTCGTATCTTCTCATGTGCTTTTGCCTCTATCTGTCGTATACGCTCTCGAGTAACTCCAAACATCTTTCCTACCTCTTCTAGAGTATGCTGAATACCATCAACCATACCATTTCGAAGCATCAATATCTCTCGCTCTTTTTCGTTTAGATCATTTAGTATTTCTTTTACCTGATCCTGAAGAATACGTCGTGAAGAATCTTGGTCCGGTGTCATAACTTTGTCATCTGCAACAAAGTCGGCAAATACAGATTTGTCTTCGTCGTCAACTGGTGTGTCAAGAGATACAGTACTCTGATCGATCTTCTCGATCATATACACCTTATCAACATCAACACCCATCTCAAGCGCAATCTCTTCTGGCATCGGCTCTCGTCCTAGATCTTGGAATAGACGTCGTACTGTTTGTTTGTATTTAGCAATAGTTTCAACCATGTGTACGGGCACACGGATAGTTCGAGACTGATCCGCAAGTGCTCGAGTAATAGATTGTCGTATCCACCATGTGGCATATGTAGAGAACTTGAAACCTCTTTGCCAATCAAACTTCTGAATAGCTTTAAAGAGACCAATGTTTCCTTCTTGAATAAGGTCAAGAAGTGTCAGATCCTGACTTCGGTTCACATACTTCTTGGCAATAGAAACCACAAGACGTAGGTTTGCTCGCGCAAGCAGAGCGACTGCCTCTTGATCTCCAGCTTCGATACGCCGAGCCAATTCTTTTTCTTCATGTGCAGAGATAAGATCGTATTGACCAATCTCTTTTAGATACATCTGTATAGAGTCAAACTGGTCATCGCCTCGTCCATGTCCTTGTGTATATTTCTTTAATAAGTCATCTTGTTCTGTTTGAACATCAAGAAGTCCACCACTTTCAAGAATGTCTATGTTTGCGCCTTGTAGTTTTTTATACAAATAATCCAAGAAGTTTATATCTTCTTCTATATGCGGAAACTCTTTTAGAATCTCATCATATGTAACAAATCCTCGTTCTTTTCCTTTAACCATCAACTTCTCAGCTTTCTTGTCATACTTAACATCGATAACAGGAGCAAATAGTTTTGCTTTTTCCTCTGGTGTCAAAGTTTTTGTTTTGACCGTTTTTGCATTTGCAACAGCCTTTTTTGCAACAACTTTCTTAGGAGCAACTTTTTTTGCAACCTTAACAGGTTTAGCATTCTTAGCTACCTTTTTAACAACTTTTTTTGGAGCAGGTTTTTTAACCGCTTTCTTAACTACTTTTTTAGCTGTTGATTTTGATGTTTTATTTTTTGACATGTTTATGTATTGAAAGTTTATAAATATATTCTGTGAATGTATCTATGTCTGTTTTTTCTTTAGCAAGTTCGGCTTTTTTTAATTTTTGTTTTACCGTTTCGAAAATAAGGTCGTGTATCTTTTGTTCAACATTTGCAAATGCAATGTCTATCTCTCTTTCATAAAAATGAATATCGATCTGTTTTTGACTGTGTATGTTTTCTAAATTATAGACAAGTTTTTCATCAACCTGAACCTTCTTTTGTTCAAGTTCTTGTAATAATGTCGTGAGTGGAGCGCTGAGCTCTGGATCGATAATCTCTTGTATCTTACCCAAAAAGCTTTCTTTTACCGTACTTAAATATTGTTTTATTTTTTCATAAATATCTGGACGAGGCTCGCCTTCAGATATGTTGTCGGGGCTATGTAATTGTTGAGTGTAAATATACAACAAAGCGCGTAATTCTGCAAGTGCTTGGAGTATGGTTTCATGCTTATCTACCGGGGGTAGCATATCCCCCTGTTTTAACAATGTATCTATTGACTGGACACCTGTTCTATTGCCCTGTTTTTCGGCTAGTTCATAGCGCGATATCTCGGTATATATACTATCAAGAGACATCTCAAAGGTGTCGGCGATACGTTTTGTAAAATGCTCTTTGTCAACAGCACTGTCAAGAGACGCAACGAGCGGTATAAGCTTCTCTAGTGTGTCTTTTTTGCCAGATCGGCTCGTTATATCACTTTTCGATAATACATACTCTATAACGTGCATGGCATGCTTAAGAGCTTGTACAAACACACCTTTCCTATCAACAAGTAGAGATGCTGGGTCTTCATTTTTAGGAAGAAGAGCAACCTTGACCTCAAGACCGTGCTTAAGGGCCATAGTCCAAGCCTTGATAGTCGCTTTCATACCTGCCTGATCCGCATCATATACCAGCATCAGGTTATTTGTATACCTTTTAAGCATGCGAAGGTGCTCGTCAGTAAGTGCCGTTCCTGATGTGGCAACAGCTTGATCAAAACCTTCCTGATGACACAAGAGTAAGTCTAACTGCCCTTCTACAAGCAGAGCAAATTTCCATTTTCGCATTCCATCTTTTGCTTTATGTAAACCATATAGTGTCTGAGATTTATTAAAGATAATTGTGTCTGGACTATTTAAATATTTTGGCTCACCCTGATCTATGATACGTGCTGATATAGCAACCGGTTTTCCTTGTATATCAAAGATAGGAAATGTAATACGTCCTCTAAAGAAGTCATACGTGTGACCATGTATACGATTGGTTTCTTGAGTCTGTTCTTTTGTTTTTATCAGTCCTGCACCAAGTAAACTTTCTGTAGAACTTTCTGTTCGTGCTTGTATATATTGCCAAGCGTCTGGAGCAAAACCGATAGACCAATTTTTTATAGTCTCATCCGTAAGACCTCTCTTTCGAACATATTCAAGTGGACGAGTTGATTGCCACAACTCTTGCGCATACGCCTGCACCGCCTGCTCCATCGCAACAAGTGCTTGTTTCTTTTTTGTATCTTCCTCTATTTCTTTAACATCCTTTTTTCGTGCTTCATCCCAATCACTTTCTGGTAATCCTGATTTATCAAATAAAACTTTTAACGCTTCTCGAAAAGACAATCTTTCAAATTGTTGAACAAACTCAATCATGTCACCTTTTGCACCACATCCAAAACAGGTATATGTTTGTCGTGATTCTGAAACGAAAAAAGACGGTGTCTTTTCGTGATGAAACGGACAACATCCCTTATGATTTATACCGGCACGTGTAAGTTTGACGTATTGACCAACTATGTCAACAATGTTGAGGCGTTCTTTAATTCTTTCAGGTAGAGACAAGGACATACGTTATGTATACACTATACTCTCGAAAGCAGGATTACTCAATATCGACAATAGTGTATTCAACTAGTACACCTTTTGGTGTTTTCACAGTAACCACATCTTTCTCTTTTTTACCTATTACAGCAGCTCCAATATGTGATTTTGTAGATATTTTATTTTCAGACGGATCTATCTCCTCTGAACCTACAATAGTGAATATTTCCGCTTTCTTTTCTCCTTTTTTCTGTAGGTGTACTTTTGTACCAACTTCTACTGTGTTTGAGTGGTGTACCTTAACAATCTCGGCGTTAGCAATAACATTTTCAAGTTGAGCAATACGATCTTCGACAATAGCCTGATCCTCTCGAGCTTTGTTAAATTCAGCGTTTTCTGAGAGATCTCCGAGTGATCGAGCGTACTCGAGGTCCTGAGCAATCTCTTTTCGACGTACGGTTTTGAGCTCATTAAGCTCTTTTACTAGTTCATCGTATTTTTCTTGTGAGACGTATTCCTTTTTTTGCATGACTAGCAGTATACCACACTTTAGGGTTATTTTTCAAGCCTATTTTTAAGCCTTTGCTTCGAGGAGAGTAACCCTACTTTCCACTAGATCTAGGTCTGATTTTGTAGCCACGTGTTTTAACTGTCTACCCATCAAATCCACCTTTAAATCAAGGATTTTGATATCATCTTTTACCTTTGACATATCAGCCTGGAGATTTTCTATCTTACCATCAACTTGCTCAAATTTTTCATGAATCTGATCAAAACCTCGGGTCATAATCTCACCGAGTTCGTTAATCTGTTTTTGCATACCTCCAAATCCATCTTGCATCATTTGCGCTAGGGTATCTAAAGTCACCTCTTTTTGTTTAGTGTTTTCTACCATTATTATTTTTTTCTATTATAGTTAGGGCTTATAATATGTTTATTTTGCGTCTCGTAGTCAAGTTCGTAGTAGGATTTTGTGTTTTGTTATTGCAATTATATTCTCCTTTTGTGTTGATGCAAGTTTTTATAGAAATAGAAAAATAATATGACTTTAGGTCAAGGGATTTTTAACTTTTCCTTACTATTTATTAAAAATAAACCTTAAACTCTATAGCAATGCTATTTTTCAAATTATAAAAAGAACAAGTATTGAAATACTTAAAAATATACCAGCTAGGGCAAAAAATGTCATATACATTCTGTAATTCTTTTTCAATACAGAAATGGAAGCCTGAATTGAAGCATCTTTAACGTCCGATACATCTTTACCAAAACTCATTATCATATAACTATCAAAGCTAAACAAGCTTTTTCCGTAAGAATCTTTAAAATTAACCATCTGCTTACGAGCAGGTAGTATAACACCTTTCATATTCTCTACTGGATATCCAGCATTCTTCAAAGATTTTCGTAATTTGTATGACTTTATCAACAACACCAATACAGATATAAAACTACAAATAAAAAATAAGACTGTTATAAACAGTAGTGCCGGAAAAACTAATATTTGATAATCCATAAGATGGATTATATCAATAATTAATACAATTTAACACTTACCTACACCTTAAACTCCATCACATCACCATCCTTCACAATATACTCTTTTCCTTCTGTTCGAACTAATCCTTTTTCTCGAGCTGTTCCGTATGACCCCGCATCAATCAAATCTTTCCAGAAAATCACTTCGGCTCTGATAAATTTGTCTTTAAAATCAGTATGAATCGCTGTTCCCGCAAGTGGTGCAGTCCAACCTCTTTTTATAGTCCACCCTCGAGTCTCCTCTACTCCAGTTGTAAAATACGTAATCACATCGAGAAGTGTATACCCCGCCTTGATCAGATCGTTCACACCATCATCATGCGCGCCGAGTTCTTCACGAAACATTTGTTTTTCCTCTCCTTCTAGGTCTTTAAGGTCATGTTCTATACGTGCATCGACAAATGTATACACTGCATTTTCTTTTTTGAAAAAATCCATAAGAGCATCGAGACGTTCACCTTCAATATTTGTTCCACCAGATTTTCTGTTAAGCACATACATCATCGGCTTCATAGTTATAAGCTGAACTGTTTTCATAAGTTCATGTTCTTCAGGAGTTAGATCGACTTTACGTGCTAGTTTTTCTTCTTCAAGTGCTATTTTTATTTTTTCCAAAACTTCTTTAAGAGCAATGGCTTTCTTGTCTCCTTTTTTAATCTCACTTTCAATAGAACCAAGTCGTTTTTGCACAACTTGCAGATCTGCAAGTATGAGCTCAAGATTTATAACTTCAATATCACTGAGCGGATTAACTTTTCCATGTACATGTATAAGATTTGAATCTTCATACAAACGCACAACATGAGCAATAGCAGAAACTTCTCGTATATGCTGTAAAAACTGATTACCAAGTCCTTCGCCTTCTGAAGCGCCTTTTACAAGGCCGGCGATATCAACAAACTCTACTATAGCTGGTACAGTTCGTTTTGTTTGTGAAAATTCGGCTAGTTTATAGAGCCTTTCATCAGGCACAGCAACAACTCCCACTGATGGGTCTATAGTACAGAATGGGTAGTTTTCTGCTGGTACTGATTTTTTGGTTATGGCGTTAAATAGGGTTGATTTTCCTACGTTTGGTAGGCCTACGATGCCGCAAGATAAGTTCATAATAGTGACTATAACATATGTGTATAAAAAATTCCCCTCGCACCAACTATGTTGACAATATTTATAATATATTGCTATATTGTGTACAGCCCACCGAGGGCACTTAGAACCCGATGTGTCAGAACCTGGATAAAACCAGTAGTAAGATGTGTCACTATCCACAACCCCATGAAACCAGAACCTAGAAAAATAGACGAAATTGAACGAGATCAGCTTGCTTCCCCCTTCGGTAGAGACCTTGGACTTATCCACGAAGTTCTTGTTGCTGTTCGTAACAATGAAAACGTCGGTCGTGCCTTTTGGCAACTACTGCACGAGTCCGGCGAAGCCTTGACTCGTGCAGTTGAAGCGGCCCTTACGTTTCCAACCCAAACCATTAGTCTGAAGAAGGCTCTTCTCCCTATCGACAGGTTGATTGCTGAATGTGCCGTGAGCACCCCTGGTATGATCTACGGCTCTAATGCCTACGATGTCCGTGTCAGAGGTGAAATAAAAGTAGATGAAGGAGAGATCGGATATGATGAAGATACTCTTCCTGTGAGTCTGTATCGTGTTCCTCGCGATACAACCATACGCGCCATCAGCCATCAATTGGCAGGCCTTCATTATCGTCCTGCCCGACTCGCCGAAACACTCATCTATGCCGCCGAAAATCGCAAGGTGGATTTTTTCAACGAAGGATATATCCTCTGCCTTCAAGACGTCACTGTAGACGGGAAAGATGTGAAAGTGTACATCTGGAAATCTTCAGGTTACAGAGTTGGTGGCGACAGAAGAGGCATCGATACTCAGGAAGGTAATGAAATAAAGCTCGGTGACCGCTCACTTTATATTCCCTGCGTTAAATTGCACCGCAAGAAGAAATAACTCCAACCCTACCGTGTGCGCTGAGCTACCAAGCTCTGGTGCGCCGGTGGTTTTTTTATTTACAAGTTTATAGCAAACTCAAACACTACCATCTCATATCGCCTTGTGTTCATACCATGCCGACTGAGAGGTTTATGGGATGAATATAACACAAAAACCTTTGTTTATAAAGGGTTTTACTCACTAACCGCCTTAAATGAATTCAGAAGCTGATACAAACCGGCTGTATCCATTTTTTTAACCGCTTCTGCACCCCTTATATTAAAACTAATAGTAAACACATAACCTGAGGTACGAGTACGCGCCACGATAGTTTTTTCCATATAATCTGCAGGCATCCAGCTTACTTGACCATACAACTTTGATGAATATTCATGAATATAGTACGTATTACCATTATATTTTGTTATATATGCTTTATCAAAAGTAGAAACAAGAGCCCCTTGTCTAACCTGTTCATCTTGTATAGATAACTCAGAATTCATATCTTCAATCTGTTTCTTTACCATATTTGCAAGTGCTTCGTTAGAATCAGCATTGAAAATAAGAGAGCTTGCATCGAAAGTTGTGGCATTTATAGCGGTAAATTCTAAACTTTTCGGGCCACTGTGTAGTGAAAAAATTTCTTCATACGCATTTGTTTTAAAATTACCAACAGTTCTATTGGCAATAGGTTCAAATCCATCTGGTTTAACATACGAAATCGTTGTGGATGGCCCAGCAAAAGATATACGTTTAGTGATCGTAGGTTTTGCAATCTTCTTATCAGAAGACACGAGTTTATTATTCACTGCAGTAATAATTGGTTTTTTTCTTAAACTTTTAATCTGCATTGAGCGCAAGAAAAAATCAGTAGTTTTATCTGTATATGTATCCACATCACCGAAAGTGACAACATAGAGAGATCCGTTTTTAAATACATATGCGTGTTGACTTTTTTTACCCAAAACACCGTCTTCAAAATCAATTACATACACTTTGTCACCTCGTATTGTTTTGATGCGAGCATCTACAATAATTGCACTTTGATTATAATTTCCAAAATAATTTATGGCCAAATTTTTAAGTTCAGTGTTGTTTTTTGCCTGAATTATCCATCTGTAAGTTCCTATTTTATCAAAATCAATAGTATGCACATTAATATATTGGTTACGAATATTTTGTAAATAGACAGAATTATCATTATTTTGATTTTCAGCTACCGGAATTTCATAACCCTCAGGTACAGTATATGTGACTGTACTTACATCACCATTTATAGAAAAAGTTTTACCTACATATGTTGTTTTTTGACTAAGATCTTTAACCTTAAATGATCTCATAAATGAGTCAAATAGGAGTATGTTTTTAAGTTTATCCTGAAGAACAGAGTCAACAAAAGAAACTCCATACAAATGGTTATTTTTAATCAAAATTGCAACTTTTATAACAAATTTTCTGGATTCAGGTGTAATAATTGCGGTGATATATTTATCAGATCCCATCTTTTCAATTTTTATATCATTAATATCGTCTTTTGAAATCTTTTCCACACTCAGCACAGAAAAATATCTATAAACAACATCAGACATCTGCTGTTCAGTTTTAATAGTGTTTATATCTTTTATTTTGAAATCCTTAGGAATTTTTTGAACATTTATTTTAATTCCTGCGCCATCTATCGTATTATCAGAAATCGAAATATAGTTTTGTTCCGGATTTGAATCGATAATTACACCAAAATTTGAATATTCACTAGGTCGAGAATAACTTACTCCCAACTTTGCCGCATCACTTAAAACCTGATCTTTTGTAGATGCATCTGTGTATTCTGGAATACTACAAAAAGAAAAAATTGCAACAACAACATATAGATAGATATTTAACTTCATGAGATTATATATAACACAAAAACCTTTGTTTATAAAGGGTTTTTATTTCTTCACCCCACCCTCAATCCCCGCCACAATCTGTTGCATGATGTCATGTGTTTTTGAAACACTTGAATCAATAAAGATAACTTTACTATTATCAGCCATACCAACACTTTTAATAGTATCTAGATATTGAGTCAAAGTAAGCGTGGCAATAATCTCAGATGTATTTTGCTTTGTAATACCTTGAACCGCTTCTATAGACTGCCGTAAACCATTTGCAATAGCCATACGTTCAAGTGCAATACCTTCTCCTTGCAGTCTCTTACGCTCTCGCTCTCCTTCCGCCTCTTTGACTGCCTGTATCTTAGCTGCCTCACCTTTATTTTCAGCTGCTCGTCGAAGTTGTTCTGACGCAACTACTTCTGACATGGCATTTGTGATAGTTACAGGAAATGTAACATTTGTGATCTGAAAACTATGAATACGCATTCCCCAATCTTTGAACTGTGTCTCAAGATCTCCTTTTATATGTTGTGCAAGCTCTTCTTTTTTCTCAAGCAAACTCTCATGTGTCTCTTGTGCTACATATGTTCTCAAAGAGTTTTCTATACTTGCTTCTATAGATCGAACACGATCATCAAGCTCATACACATATCGTTTTACTCCATCGAGTCCTTGATCTACTGAAAAGATGAGGTTTGTACCGATAGTTGTGATAACTTTATCTTTTGATGGATAATTTCCTTGTAGGGCAAAGTTTTGTTGTCGCAAACTTACTCGCTCTCGGATGGATTCAAATATAGGAATAATCATATTGAAGCCGGCTGTCATACTTCGACGATATTTTCCTAAAAATTCAACAACTGCAACAGTGTTTTGGTCGATAATACGGATACTAAATATAAGTATAAGTACAATAAGTACAATGATTGGATATGCCATGGGGTTGATTATAGCATTTTTAGATGCCTAGGGCGACGGATTCTCAACGTGGACACTTTTATATATGTGTGATATTGTTATCGACAGCACCTTATACACTTCCGTAAAGGTCACCTACCTAAACCAAATACCGCACACCAACCATATGGAACCCTCCAAACAACGCCCTATAAGTAGGGGATTCTCCAGCACCGGCAATGCCAGTTGCTCCATCGAAATCAAAAACCTCACCCGCGAAGAGCACGATTGGGTTGACGCAATGCTCCTTGGGGGAAGATGGATCAAGGTCGGGCAAGATGGCAGGCTGGAATCTCGACTGCCATTTGAACCACTTCCTGATCCTGTCGCAGATCCTCTCATGCAACCGTTCTGGCAGGCCGCCTCGTTTTCGGCGAGTGGAGCCAACCTGCAACCCGAACTGATCGAAAAACCTTTTGCTGTCGAATTGCACAGCATCCCAGGTATAATAATCGGTCACGTTTGTGGATACTACTACACCCCTGAGAAATATCAGTCCGAGTGTGCCAAACTCAAAGAATACGGCTTCATTCAAATGCGAAGCCAACGAGGTCAAGATAGTCGCTACACCGAACATTGGTATTTGGCAAGTGAGTGGCATGCCGAAGGTGCCCTGAAAGATTTTATCCAAGGTCTCCGGACCAAAAAGAAATCCATCTCAGCACAAGAGTTGACTCGAGAGATCGTACACTTCTTGTGTCAAAAGTGCCTCTTCGGCACCTTGGATATACTCACCCAGAGGGCTGCCATGCCTATTCCTGAGTGAACCCCCCCAACTCGCCCGACGCCGACCAAAATCGGCTAGGGCTTTTTTTATTTCCCCTCCCCTCGAACCAACTTCGTATATGCCAAAGACATATAAATATACGTCAACGGAGTTATGGCGAACACACCTATGACTATAGCTGTAAACGAACTAAGTATTCTATATGAAAATGTGGGCGTATATTTATCTATCACAAATGAATTTATAAATTCGACAGGACTTATAAGATAATGTATACCCGATGTGACCAAAGCGCCTGTAACAACGATGGATACAAAGCCAAGAACCGCCTTCCATACTGTTTTTCTATGAGCCTCCCCTAGCCGAATAGACTCTTGCACAGAATCAAGCGGTTTTAATCCTCGACTAAAGTAAATATTTAAAGGAAAAAATATCTTACTTAAATTTATATATGAACCATATACAATAAGAGCGACACCAAGTATAACCGCCGGCATCACCATCCATAGACCCCAAGAATTTTCAAATATAGTAGCAAGATATATCAAAAAACCACCTGGAACAAATGCGAGTATGAGATTGTATAAAGCATACACAACATAATACAAGAACAATTGTACAAAACTAAGAAGATTCATTCTCTGAAATAGGACACTTTGTTTTATATCTATCTCCTGTCCATCAATATGTTTCTGAAATGTACGTATAGCAGCTGGTGTATATAAAAAAGTTTGAATAACCGCCAAAAGCACAATAGCCAAACGGAAAAACCATAGCACAGTTCTTCCCCAACCACTAAAACTATCAACATAGACGAACTCAGCCCCGATAATAACCACAAGGGCTAAGCATTGACATATCAGTATCGGTCGTATAGTTTGTAAAATGAAAGAAAATCTTGTCTTATATAGAGTAAGTGTTTCTCGTAATGTAAGCATGTTTTCTATGGTATCACAGCTTCGATTTTCTGTATATTTTGCTATACTTAGTACTATGATAAAAAGCTACACAAATGACGCCGGAACAACATGGCGACTCCTAACATCTCCAACATCCGATGAGATAAAAACCATCATGACTGAGATGAATATTCCAAACGAATATTTTGAAGAAATCAGTACACCTACACCCCAGCCACTCTGTCTCGAATTTGGTGATACAACCTATGCAGTTTTTCATATACCAATAGCTTCGAAGAAAACAAACAGTGGATTTGAAGAATCTGAAGTTGATGTGTTGATAGATGGTAAAACTATAACAACCATCGTCTACACTTCTCCTGAAAACCTACACATTCCTATAGAAAAAATACTTCAAAAAAATAAATCTGACCACCCTGCCGAGATGTGGTGGCATATATTAACAGAAATGTATAACCATATACACCAACAAGTTGATGGCTTTATTGTTGAAGTAAAAGGATTGCGAGAAAAGGTGTTTACTAAACGAGAGCAGATCAAAGCCGTCTCTGTTATTCATCGAGCATACTTAGCTCTTGATCTTGCCCTATCAACTCATGAAGATATCATCCTTTCTATACACGAAACTGAACACCCTGGTGCAGAGAAAGGAACTCCCCGATCATGGAGTAAGGTACGAGGTGAATACCACCGGCTCACACAAAAACTAGCGAAACTTGGCGCGTATGTACACGAGTTACGTGACACACAAAACAGTTTGATCTCAGCTGAACAAAATAGACTCACACAAACATTTACTATACTTGCCTTTATCTTCCTGCCTGTAAACTTCTTGGCCGCACTCTTTGGTATGAATGTTGTAAATATGCCCATCGTGGCTCACGAGCAAGCATTTTGGATACTGCTTGGAGGCTTCGCTATTATTACATTTGGTATGCTTATATTCTTTAAAATCAGAAAATGGCTCTAAAACACTTACAACTCTACAACACACTTACAAAAGAGATCGACACTTTGAAACCAATACACAAAGATGCTGTGTATATGTATCATTGTGGTCCTACGGTATATGAATATCCTCATATAGGAAATATGCGACCATATATTTTTGCAGATACACTGCGACGTGCCTGTGAATATCTAGGTTATAGCGTCAAACAGGTTATAAATTTAACAGATGTAGGACATCTTATAAGCGATGGTGATGATGGTGAAGATAAGATGGAAAAAGGAGCGCAGAAACACGGAAAAACAGCTCGAGAACTAGCAGAATATTTTACTCAAATATTTTACTCAGACCTTGCAAAACTCAACATACGGACAGGGGGAACACTTTTTCCTAAAGCAAGTGAGCATATCGCTGAGCAAATAGCACTTATACAAAAATTGGAAATTGGCGGTTTTACTTATAAAGTATCTGATGGAATATATTTTGATGCTTCAAAATGGTCTGAATATGGAAAACTTGGTGATATAGATCTTGAAGGATTAAAAACTGGAGCTCGAGTTCATCATACAGATGAGAAACATACACCTTATGATTTTGCGTTATGGAAATTTTCTCCAACCGATGGAACAAAACGACAACAGGAATGGGATTCTCCATGGGGCGTAGGTTTTCCTGGGTGGCATATCGAATGTTCTGCTATGGCTGAAAAATATCTAGGTAAAACATTCGACATTCATACTGGTGGAATAGATCACATACCCATTCACCATAATAATGAAATAGCTCAAAGTGAAGCAGCTAATCATGAACCTCTTGCTCATATATGGATGCATGTTGCGTTTCTCAACTGGAAAGACAGAAAAATGAGTAAGTCTGATGGAAGCTTTGTAACACTATCTGATCTTGAAAAAGAAGGCATTTCCCCTCTTGGATTTAGATACTTCTTGTTACAAAGTAAATATCGGCAACCCGTATTCTTTGACATGGAAGCTTTAAAAGCCTCTGAGGTGGCATATAAACGTATGCAAGAGCATCTGTTGGGGATGCGAGAACATTTAGTACTAGCCGATAATACTGATAATAAAAATCAATTAGAGAAATTGACTGAAAAATTCACTGAATATATAGCCGATGATCTAAATACTCCAAAAGTCGTTGCGCAGATTTGGAGCCAGTTATCTGAAGCTGAACTATTTTCTTCTCTTTCTGTTGCAGATTTTGATTCATATATAGATCATATAAATGCTGTACTTGGTTTAGACTTTGAGAAAAGTATAATGATACCTGCTGAAGTTCAAGAGTTACTTAACAAAAGACAGACGGCTAAAGATGCTAAAGATTGGGTTCTGGCAGATAGTCTTCGAGATCAAGTAGAAAGTCTTGGATACACAATTCTTGATACAAAAGAAGGTGTGAGAGTTCTTAAAAAATAAATATAGATACAGACAAAACAAAAACCCCGTAAGGGGCTTTTGTTTTTTGCGGGATATACGTAACTGGATTAGTTACATGAAGTAGCTGAAGTTGTAGCAACTCCACCTCCTGCTGTTCCAATTTTCTTTGAGTTACCTGTTGAGTCAACACACCACTGTGATCCAACTGATCCTTTTAGAGGTGCATATACCATCCATGCAGCAGCACTTCCGGCTCCACCTCCTGAAGCACTACAGAAAGCATAACCTGCCTTTGCGGTAACTTCATCAACCATACTCTTCAAACTTCCAGCTCCACCTGTAGGTGTAGTTGTTGCAAACAATGTTGCAGCAGTACTACATGTTCCAGTTGTCTGGGCTCCGTAGTGACTGTTGTTTGAATAATACAAGTCTGCCTGAGCTCTCATGTTTGAAAGACCGGCCTGAATAGCTGTATCCTCACCCTTTGTTCGAGCACTACTCAAACTTCCAAGCACAATAGATGAAAGAATACCGATAATCGCGATAACCACCAAGAGTTCGATCAATGTAAATCCTTTCTTGAAATTTTTTATCATATAATTTGTTATTAAGGTTCTTTGAAAATAAATTAATTAATTTATCTCTGTAGTAGTATTAAAAAAATAATACTGTAGAGATATATTAATTATACGCCTACTATTTTTTTTACACAACAAAAATGTGGATAAATAAAAAAATCCTCGAAAGGATTTTTTAAAAAAAGTTTTTTGAAAAATATTTATTTGCTATGGACAGACAGTTTGAGTTCCTGGCATTGGACCTGCTGTTATTTTTTGAGCACCTGTACTATCAGCACATATTATGTTTGTACTATTTTTTAACTGCGCTGTAACTGACCATGCTGTTGCATTTGAACCACACACAATAGTAGTTTTTGCCTGCAAACCTCCTATTAATTTTGATAAACCGTATTGACCAGTATCAGCAAACAGCGACCCTGCACCAGAACATGTTGCTGAAGTTGCTCCATAGTTTCCGTTTTGACTATAATATAAACCAGCCTGACTATGAACACTCTTCAACATACTCTGTATACTTGTATCCTCACCCTTTAATTTTGCATTACTCAAACTCGCAAGAACTATCGCAGTCAAAACTCCGATTATAGCTATAACCACCAAAAGTTCTAAGAGAGTGAAACCTTTTTTATATATATTTTTCATATACCTACAGTCTATCACGTAAAAAATATTTATAAAAAATATTTTGTGTATAACTCTACAACCCAATCACTGATAAGAATGATTGTATCGTTCGAAGTGTTATCAATAGATCAAGAAATATTGAACGATGTTTTAAATAATACAAATCATAAGAAAGTTTTTCTTTTGTTCCTTCTACAGAATGCGGAGGAACCTCATGATGTATCTGTGCCCAACCAGAAAGACCTGGTCGTATAGTATGCCGAACGCCATAGTATGGTATTTCTTTTTCATACACCTTAACCATACTAGGCATTTCAGGACGTGGTCCTATAAAAGACAAATCACCTTTTATAATATTCCAAAACTGTGGAAATTCATCGATACGAGTTTTTCGTATAAACTTACCAACTTTTGTAACACGCATCTTTCGCGCCTCACTATTTGCCTGTTCAGCTTGTTTTCCTTCTTTAAGTACCCACGTTCCATCATCAACAGTATGCATTGATCGAAACTTGATTATATTTATGATTTTGTTGTTTTGCCCAATACGATCCATTTTTGCAAACAACGGCCCGCCATCTTCTAGTTTTATTGCTATATATATAAACGGATAGACCAGTAGAGATACGATAAACGCAGGGATTGCGATACACAGATCCATGATTCGTTTTAGAATCAGATAGACATAATCTTTCTTACCTGATATATGATTCATAAACCAATCTTCATCTATATATGAAAGATGTTCTCTGTCATAAACTCTCTCAAACATATCTTGAAATGGGAGAAATCGTACACCACTAAACACAAGATTGTATAAACTTCGTGCCATCTGCACTGCCTGATCATCTTTTGTATCGATGACTATATATTGTATGTTTTTAGAAGAAACATCGTATTGTGGGACGTTTTTAGGATCTATCACATCAACGATGTTATATCCAGTATAGGTTGTTGATCGAAGTGTTTCAAAAAATTCTTTAAATTCATTTCCATTTCCAATAGCAAGAACGTTGAAAAAAGAACCTGAATCTTTTACCCCATCCTTGTTTAAAAAGACATACTGCGATCGAGCTATTATACTTGCGGCAATAGAAAACACACTATACAACAGCAGAATTGATTTTGGTTGAAGACCAAAGGCGAGCGGAAACAAATAGAACCAGATAATACCGGCAATAAACGTGCCAACTCCTGCAATCACCGCATGCTGTATCAGTCGTCTTCGTTTATGAAGAACATGACGATCATACAATCCATAAATCAAAAACAAAACTATAGATATACAAATGACTGGAACAAAGAGTGCTAAGTGAGTTAAAAAAGAATAGCGATCAAACTGTAAACCTGTATCTCCTATGAGAGATCGAACAAGTAGAGCAAGTGATAATGCTAAAGCTAGGTAAATAGCGTCTTTGACAACAAAAAATAAGCCTTTTAACATAAAGCTATTATACCACAAAAACCTGGCTCTGACTAAGTCACTCTTTCTGTTTAAAAACCAACAAATTCATTTTTAACCCTGCCCCGTTCTACACTTTTTCTCTGACTTAAGAAGTTTGAGGCTATACCAATCGCAATAAAATCAATCAAAATATGTGAACCTCCATAACTCATAAACGGAAGTGGAATACCTGTAACCGGCATAACTCCGAGATTCATACCTATATTTATACACACATGCGTTCCTAAGAAAAATACAATACCTGCAACCACCAGCACTTCAAAGTTCGAAGATAGTTTTGGTGCAAGATATAACATACGAGTCAATATGAGGCCAAATAATACAAGGACTATGATCAAACCAACAAATCCCCACTCTTCAGCAAAAGCGGCAATAATAAAGTCTGTTTGATACTCAGGCAAAAAACGTAGCTTTGACTGTGTTCCGTATCCTATACCTTTTCCTAACCACTCACCCGATCCAACAGCAATAAGTGCCTGATACTGGTTATACCCCGATCCTCGCGTGTCATTTAGAGGATGTATAAAGTTGATAATACGTTTTTTTTGATAGTCTTTAAATGCAAATTTCCAAGCAAAACCAAAAGCAAGTAACGCACACAGAAACAGGAGTGCAAGATGTTTTTTAGAAATACCTGACACAAAGATCATACCAAGCCATATAGCAAATATAGTCACCGCTGAACCAAAGTCGGGTTGTAAAAGAACCAATCCTCCGAGTATAGCCGCATACAACCCTGATACCAACACATGCCTAAATGCAGAAATCTCTACATATCGCTTTGAAAAGTATTTTGCCAACAATATTATAAGTATAAGCTTTGCAGGATCTGTCGGTTGTATAGAGAGAAAACCAAGTCGAATCCAACTTTGAGCACCTTTAGCTACATGACCAGCTATGAACAACAATCCGAGAGAAACTATAGATATCACATAAAGCCAGAGAACTGTTTTTCTATTCTTTAAAAAAGAAAGATCAGCCTTATGAATCAGTAAACACACCGCTACACCTATACAAACCCAGATCAACTGTTTAACAAAACGAACTGAAACTTCGCCAAATGACGCAAGTGTAAAAAGTGAAAAAGCACACAACACTATGGCTGGTAGCA
Source organism: uncultured Candidatus Saccharibacteria bacterium (assembly GCA_964450605.1). GTDB lineage: Bacteria > Patescibacteriota > Minisyncoccia > Phycocordibacterales > CAIZLB01 > CAIZLB01. Next base: position 293,955 of record CAYVEK010000001.1, read on the forward strand.
CTATATACCAATCAACTTTTCGCAAAAAAACCGGCATGATGTTTTAATTAATTTTTAGGCAGTGCAATCTTTGGAATAATCTCTATACGAGAGGTTGAAGCGTTGAATGCTTCAGGCCATGTAAAATAGACATCTTTGGTCTGCTTGTCTCCTATACGATCGATAAATGTCTGAGACGCGGCAAAACCATTTCCTTCTACATCATAGAGTATAGCAACAACCTCAACTCCTCTATACTGGTTAAGTGTTTTGTTTGTGACTTTGGCAGAAAGTTTTGGGTATTCATCAAGACGACTTAGCACTACACTGTTTACACCAAGCTCCGGCTTATCACCGTTATATTCTATCCAGGTTAGAGGTTCTGTAAATTCAAATACAACTTTTTTGGGAATACGTTCACCTACATCGATACCTGCTTCAAAGATAGGAAATAGTTTTGCAGTTGGAAACGCAACTTTTCCTTCACGTGTAGCTAGAAGAACATTGTTTTCATCATATACTCTAAACATGTATGATACTGGTCGTGATATATAGTTTACATTTGGATTCTGTAAATACGCCACAAGGTTGTATACACCTTTTGTCACATAGTACGCTCGAGACCATTGTATAGTAGGCTCCGCTGTTACTTCAAAAAAACAAGCGAGTTTACATATACCTCCACAATCAACCCCATGCTCATCTTGATTTTGTTTACCATCTGAACATGATGGTGGTTTTTGTTGTGACTTCCAAATATAAAAAGCGGTTGGTGGAACTATAATAAGCGCAAGTATAAAAATATATAAAAATCTTCTACGAAATGACCATGAGAACATAATGTATAAAGTATATCACTTTGACGGTGTATAAAAAAGAAAAACCCCCAACTGGAGGATATTTGGCCGGACTGGCAGGAATCGAACCCGCGACGCTAGTGATTTAAAGCACCCGCTCTACCAACTGAGCTACAGCCCGACACAATTGTGCACTCACCAGGATTTGGACCTGATCCGTCCGGATTAAAAGTCCGGCGCTCTAGCATGAGCTATGAGTGCGAATTATTAGGATATTGAATCCTTAGTCCTGGCGACAAGCTACTCTCCTTGCTTACGCTTGTACCATCGCCTCAAGAGGGCTTAACTTCTGAGTTCGAGATGAGATCAGGTGTGGCCCCTCCGATGAGTCACCAAGACTAAAGATTCAAAATCTTTGTTTATATTTCTGCAAATTACAACAACACACACTTTCACGATTGGATATACATATTTCCTAATAGTATGGGCGCATTAGTACACCTCGACTTAACACATTACTATGCTTACATCTGGTGCCTATCAACGTGATCATCTCTCACGGGCCTCATAACGATATCTTATCTTGGGGCTGGCTTCGCTCTTAGATGCTTTCAGAGCTTATCCATTCCCGACATAGCTACCCAGCGGTGCCACTGACGTGACAACTGGTAGACCAGAGGTCAGTTCATCTCGGTCCTCTCGTACTAGAGACAAATCCCCTCAAATATCAACGCCTGCAGTAGATAGGAGACCAACCTGTCTTGCGACGGTTTGAACCCAGCTCGCGTGGCTTTTTAATTGGCGAACAGCCAAACCCTTGGGACCTTCTCCAGCCCCAGGATAAG
>CAYVEK010000002.1:0-269912 GCA_964450605.1 uncultured Candidatus Saccharibacteria bacterium
CTTTTTAATTGGCGAACAGCCAAACCCTTGGGACCTTCTCCAGCCCCAGGATAAGATGAGCCGACATCGAGGTGCCGAACTCCGCCGTCGATATGGACTCTTAGGCGGAACTAGCCTGTTATCCCTAGAGTAGCTTTTATCAGATGAGCTTTGGCCGCGTCTAAAGCGTACCAGCGGATCACTATGTTCTGCTTTCGCATCTGCTCGACATTAACGTCTTACAGTTAAGCTCCCTTTTGCCATTGCGCTATCGGCATGGTTTCCATTCACGCCTAGGGAACCTTAGTAAACTCCTCCGTTACTTTTTGGGAGGATAGCGCCCCACTAAAACTACCCACCAGATACTGTTCCTGAACGTTTTTGCCGTTCGGGTTAGAATATACACTTTTACAGAATGGTATTTCACTGACGAGTCCACGGAAACCGAAATCTCCGCTTCAACCTCTCCCATCTATGCTACGCAGTAAAAACGTATACTCAATACCAAGTTGTAGTAAAGCTTCTAGGGTCTTTTCGTCTAGCTGCAGGTAAGAGGCATCTTCACCTCTATTGTATTTTCACCGAGCGAGTCTTCGAGACAGTTCTCCAGTCGTTACACCATTCGTGCGCGTCGGAATTTACCCGACAAGGAATTTCGCTACCTTAGGACCGTTATAGTTACGGCCGACATTCACCAGTACTTATATCAGTCAGCTGCCATATTGCTATGGGTACCGCCAATATTTAATATTCTGGCATTGGTCAGGTGTCACCCCCTATACATCGTCTTGCGACTTCGCAGGGAGCTGTGTTTTTGGTAAACAGTCGCCAGAGAAACTTTTGCTGAGACCTACATTGCTGTAGGCGAACCTTATCCCTAAGTTACGGTTGCTTTTTTGCCGAGTTCCTTGAAGACCTCTCACTCGTTCGCCTTGGTCTGCTCGACCTGATCACCTGTGTCGGTTTGCGGTACAGTTTTCGTATAGATAAACTTAGAAGGTTTTCTCGGAAGCATGCTTTGTAGACTTACGTCATATAATTGGGTATCGGTATTTAAACCAGCGGCCGGATTTGCCTAGCCATCTACCTCATCATACAAACAGGAATTCAATAACCTGTCCTACATACTACACTCCGTCACTCCATCATTCTATACGAAAGTCATGGAATATTAACCATGTGTCCATCGGGTTCGGATCTCTCCATCCCCTTAGGCCTGACTAACCCTCAGTCGACAATCGTAGCTGAGGAAACCTTGATCTTTCGGCGTCGATGTTTTTCACATCGATTGTGGTTACTTGTGCCAACATTCTTACTTCGCAATGCTCCAGAGTGGGTCACCCCTTCTCCTTCAGCGCGATGCGAACACTCTCCTACCGCTTACTCCATTCCGAAGAATGTGTAAGCCCCAAATTTCGGTACTATGCTTGAGCCCCGATTATTTGTGGCGCAAAGTCTCTCGATGAGTGAGCTGTTACGCTATCTTTCAAGGATGGCTGCTTCTAAGCAAACCTCCTCATTGTCTTCGAAACTTTACAACCTTACTTGCACTTAGCATAGATTTAGGGACCTTAAGTATGGATCTGGGCTGTTTCCCTTTTGACCAGTGAAGCTTCGCCCCCACGGTCTAACTGCCATGTTTTTAACTCTTGGTATTCGGAGTTTGATAGAGTTCGTGAGATTGCTCCCTGTCGAACTCTTCCAGTGCTCTACCCCCAAGAGGAACACATGACGCTAACCCAAAAGCTATTTCGGAGAGAACCAGCTATTACCAAGCTCGATTAGCTTTTCACTTCTTACCACAAGTCATCCCAAAGAGTTGAACGACTAACGGGTTCGGGCCTCCATCTATCTTTCGATAAACTTCACCCTGCTCATGGTAAGCTCGCTTTGGCTTCGGGTCTGATATATAAGATATAGGCGCACTATTCGTACTCGGTTTCCCTGTGGCTCCGGTCTTTTCAACCTTAGCCGCACCATATATATCAACTCGTTGGCTCATTCTTCAATAGGCACGCCATGACGGTTATAAATAACCGCTCTGACTCCTTGTAGGTGTGACGGTTTCAGTATTATTTCATCGTCCTCCCGGACTGATTTTCACCTTTCCCTCACGGTACTAGTTCACTATCGATCACAACAAATATTTAGCCTTAGCAGTTAGTACTGCTGGATTCCCCCAAGCTATTCGTGTCCTGGGGTACTCAGGAATAACGGGAAGAGGTATAACGTTTTCATATACTGGGCTATCACCATCTTGGGCCGAGCTTTCCAGCTCATTCTATTAACGTTATACTTTGTAACTCTTTGAATATAAATATTCGTCCGTTACCCTACAACACCAAGCTACCCAATGGATCGAGTTATCATTGCTGATAACACTCTCCATTGGAAAGCTACGGTTTGGGCTGTTTCCTTTTCGCTCGCCACTACTAAGGAAATGGTGCACTTACGTGCTTGTTTTCTTTTCCTTCAGGTACTGAAATGTTTTACTTCCCTGAGTGTGCGAATGAGCTTATGCTCAAACATGAGAATCAAGTTCTCATAGGTTTCCCTATTCGGAAATCCCCGGATTAGCGACTGCTAGGCGTCTCCCCGAGGCTTATCGTTGCCGTGCTACGTCCTTCTTCGCTTTGTTGTGTCAAGGCATCCACCGTCCACCCTTGTATTTCCATTAGGAAATACATATACCACAATCGTGAAAATGTGTGTTGTTGTCCATCTCCATGTACCTATATTTTTCCGTCGGGGGCGTTCCTGAGAATTCCCGACAGCCAAACTCTTTACTCAAGAGTTTGCTTTCATGTGATGGTTTGCAGTTGTCAAACTTCGTGTACTTCCTACATAAGTTGTACCCGCTCTATTATACTCAGATTCAATTTGAAGTCAAGCACTTTATCAAGCTTTTTTATATGTGGATAAATCACTCTGTTTCTCCCCAGTTTTTACCCCTCTTTACCCCCACCACAACAGGCACTTTTGGGACCTCTTTTAGAGTCTTTTCTAGAGGGAAATCATCCAAAACTCGCTCCATTAGTTTTTGTATATCAGAAATCACACTATCAACTAGTTTTTCATCGATCTCGAACAAAAGCTCATCATGTACTTGAGCTATCATGTGAATCTTTTCTTCATATCCATGTTTTTTTATCCAATCAAAGACTGTAACCATAGCGATCTTGGCCATATCAGCATCGGTTCCTTGTATAGGAGCGTTTATAGCCATACGCTCTGCGGCCGCTTTTATATACGGTATATTTGATCGAATATCTTGAAAATATCGCCGTCTGAAAAACAGTGTTTTTGTATAGCCATATTTTTCGGCTTCGATTTTACAATTTTTCAAATACTCAGATAGCCCAGCAAATGTACTATAGTATGCTAGATAAAATTCTTGTGCTTCAGCTTGTTTTACACCGAGTCCTTTGGCGAGAGCTTGAACTCCCATACCATAGAGAATACCGAAGTTGATAGCCTTGGCACTTCGTCGCATCTCAGTTGTCACTTCATCAAGTGAGTCGACTTTGTACATACGTTTAGCAACTCCTTTATGAATGTCTTCTCCTCGTGTAAATATATCGATAAGCTCTGTATCTCCTGAGAGCATAGCAGCGATACGAAGTTCTATTTGTGAATAATCAAAAGAAACAAGTGTAAACCCAGGTCGGGCTACAAATGCATTTCGTATAGCACGTCCTATCTCTGTTCGGATGGGAATATTTTGAATGTTTGGATTTTCACACGCTAAACGACCTGTAACAGCACCTGTTTGTATATACTCAGGGTGAACTCTGCCTGCATCATCTATGAGTGTTGGCAATACATCTATATATGTATTGAGAAGTTTACTATACTCTCGATACTCGAGAATCTTACGTATGATAGGGTGAGTATCGGCTAGTTTTTCAAGCTCTGATTCTTTGGTTGATTTTGCACCTCCTGCAGTGTTTTTAATACGAACCCCACTTCCTTGTGTGATTTTCATTTTGTCATATAACACAACACCGAGCTGTTTAGGTGAGCTTATATTAAACTCCTCACCTGCCATCTCCCAAATCTGCTTTTGAATCGCGTCAACTTGTGTGTGATATGTTTTTGAAAGCTCTTGTAGATATGACGCATCGACCTGTATACCAACACGTTTCATCTCTTGCAATATATGTATCAGAGGTTTTTCAACTTTGTCATAGAGATCAAACATCTGCTGTTCTTTCAAAATATCGTCAAGTGACATCTTATACTCTTTTTCCAAATCTTCTTTATCGTAGATATTTGGATTTTGAATATACGAACGCAAAAGCCAAACTTTGATACGATCTTCATCTGACAGAGGTGTTACATCCTCAGTTTTCGTTTCACTTGGAGTCCCACCATCAACACCCCAGAGATCGTCAACGATTTTAACTGGTTTTCGTCCGAGCTGTATGTCAATAACCTTGTCAAGTTTTCCACGTAGAGACCGTAACTCATACCGATCAATAAAATCAGCGAATGCCTCTCTATTTACACACTCATACCAGGGCTGTATTTTTTCAAAACCAATATCTATCGGTGCATCAAGACGAATAGTTGCCAGGGCTTTACTAAAAATCGCATCGTCTTTATGCTCAAGCAATAGTTTGAAAAAACGTTCTGTAATGCCGGCTCGTTTTAATCGCTCATCTTTTTTTGAAAATTCTTTGACTTCTTCCAGATACTCAAACATCTGCTCTATAGTTCCAAACTCTTTGATGATGAGTGTTGCTGTTTTTTCACCAACACCTGGAACACCGATGATATTATCAGACGTATCACCACGCAGTCCTTTATAATCAACAAGTTGTTTCGGAGAAAAACCAAACTTGGCCTCAACTGCTTTTTCATTGTATGTTACTGTATCATTTAAACCTTTTTTAAGTGTATACACTTGTACCCGATCTCCAGTTATCAACTGCATAGTATCCATATCTCCAGAAGCAATGATGATATTGTAATCAGGATGCTCTTCTAACACATGATGTACGATAGTTCCCAAGATATCATCAGCTTCAAACCCTGGAGCATCATACATAGGAATACACAATGCTTCAAAAATCTGTCGTGAACTTATAATCTGTGCGATGAGTGCGTCATCACCTTTTTTACGATTTGTTTTGTAACCGTCATATATCTCATGACGAAATGTAGGATCTGGTAGATCGTAACATGCGATGATAGTGTCAGGACGAAAACGTTCAAGTATACCAAAAAGCATGTTGACTATACCGAAGAGTGCACCTGTTGGCTCACCTTTTGAATTTTGTAAGTTTGGCACAGCATGATACGCACGGTGAATAATCGCGTGCGCGTCGAGGAGAAGCAGAGTTTTTTTGGTTGTAGGTGACGTATCTGCAGGCATGGGGGTATTATAGCATGGAGAATGACTTCAAAGGTGTTGCAGGAGTACTACTCCTTCCAAGATCTTGGCTTGAGTCCTGCAAAAAAACGGAAACTGCGCTCTTCTTGTTCTTTAAATTCTTCAAACGAAAGCAATTCCGGAACTCTGCGATGGGCAATAAGTTCAATCACCATCATAATAGAACTATTTTCACGATCAGAATCGTAGCAACCAAATCGTCTATAATACATCTCCGTAAGAGCCATTGATTGTGGACCTGTCACACCTGCAGGACTCACCGCCTTAAGATATTCACTTAATCTGATTCTAAAGGGATGTAAATCCATATCAGTAACAGATGAAAATATGCCGTCAAATAAATCTTTATTTTTTTCTTGTAGAAAATATTGCAACCTATGACGAGCACAATCATTTCTGAGTATATAATCTTCAGAACCTTCTTCAACAAAAGTTATTGATTGTTTTTTTATAATTTCTTTTGCATCTAGAACCAAATCAGCAATCTGATCATCTATGGCATCATATGGTCTATCTTTGTGCAAAAACCAAAGCGACTCTTCAATAGTAAATTTATGAATATCTACAACAGTTACTTCTTGACCATTTGATGTAAACGATTTACCCATACGCTCTCGACGAAACTCATGAGTTTTAAGGTTTGGAAATTTGTTAGGGTCAAAAGGTTGTTCAGGGAAAATTGGACTTTGACCTGGTGTGTGTTCTGGGCTCATGAGGGAATTATAGCATGGTTGTTGGTAGTAAAAGAGGTGTCCGGTTTTTTATTTGACAAATTTAAAATATATATGCATTATGTGGTGCAAGATGAACACTAGAAAATTGCACGTAAATGGAGCCCTTTTGGACTTTGTGACAGAAGATGATAGAAAATTTCACGAGCTGGTAATTCACTTGATGGACCTTTTGCGTTTTCAGACTTTCAACTGCCACTCTGTATGCAGAGCCCTGGCAGTTTGCATTCCAAAGTTGACCGTCATAACGGGTGGTTACCGAGGACTTAGGCAGGTTGAAGAACAAGAAAGAGCGTTTAGAATAACGATAGCCTCTCACTCATGGCTCAAAACTCCTGATGGTGCTTTTATAGACCCTTACCCTGTTGGGGTTATAACATACGCACCTTTTCTAATACCGAATGTTGGAGAATCGGTATATCTTACTTTTGGATCAGGGCTCTACCACAAGGATTGCCCTGGTCACAGATTTAAGAAAAAAGACAAAAAAGTGAAATACGAGGTGCGAAAACTCGTCAGGTTTTGGAGAAGAAAGATGAGGCAAGGTTTTAAGTAACCCCTGATGAGACTAAAACGAGCCACCACATGCAAATGTGGTGGTGTTTTTTTATTTGACAACTTTAGTCTTTTGATTAAAATAAAAATACAAATGGGTTATCCCGATCGTCCGGACTGTAACAGGTTCGGATTTAACGTTTATACAGAAGGGTTTTTATAATCGCATTTTGGATATCTACAAAATCTTTTCTTGAAATATATCCTATTTTCTTATCTAACCTTTTAGTATCCAATACTCTTAGTTGTGAAATCATGGCGGATTGTTCAATATTTTTAAGTAATACTCTGATGTAATATATATTATCTTTATTCTTTGTACTTAAAGGAACACCCCAGAATATATTTTTATTAAACTTCTTAAGTACCAAAACTGGCCTGCGAAAATTATCACCCTTACCGTTTTCTTCATCTCCAATATTTTCTCCTAGTGCACACCAGTATACTTCCCCTTGATTAATTTCAATAATTCTTTCTTTGGTATCTAGATTAATCTTGTTTTGTATCCATTCAATAAATCTTTTTAGCATCAAATAATACTAACTAAATGTTCATAAACTTTTTCCAAAGAAAAGTTAAAGTTTTACCTCTTACTCAACGCCACTTTGATGCCAAGAGCTATAAGTACCGCCCCTGTCACCTGTTCCACTCTATACTGAATACGGGCAACTTTTTTGCGAATCAAACCATTTGAGAAAAATATAGCAACAATAGAAAACCAAATAGCCGTCATACACATCATCTCAATACCATACGCCAGCTGAATAACTTTTGATGTGGCAGGATCAACTACCTGAGTAAACAAAGCTAAGAAAAATAAAGTCGCTTTTGGATTTAAGGCATTTGTCAGAAAACCAGTTTTAAATGCTTCTCTGGCAGTAATGGTTTTTGCAGGAGTAGCATGTTCTGTTTGTATTTCAGTTGCTGTAGGTTTTGAACGTAGAGATTTGTATCCGATGTAGATAAGATAACCAGCTCCAGCGAATTTTATAATATTAAACAAGACGATGGATTGAGCGATGATAAAACCAATACCAAGAAGTGAATATGCAACGTGTACCAGAATACCGACAGCAATACCGATGGCTGTATAGATACCGATCTTGCGTGAGTGAATGATACTGTTTTTGGTGACGATGGCGAAGTCTGGTCCAGGTGAAATGACAGCGAGGAGGTGGATGGTGGCGATGGTGATGAAGGTGGTGAGCATGGGGTTATTGTAGCATGGGGGTCAAGGGGTGGTTTTAGACAAAAAACTAACAGTGGTTTTGTAGATCAATTTTTTTAAGATCTTCTTTGTTATTCAAATAATCAGGAATAGCCTTTGCCACTAAATTCCAAAACTTATTTGAATGATTAAATTGACCCAAATGACATAATTCATGAACTACGATGTAGTCTGCCAATTTTTCAGGCAATAAAACTATTTTGTAATTGAAATTTAAATTTCCTTTTTTTGAACAACTACCCCAACGCGTTTTCTGGTTTTTAATATTTATTTTATTAAATTTAAATTTATATATTTTGTTAAATTTTTCTATCTTTTTCTCAACCAATACGTGTGCATCATTTTTATATTTTATATACTCATTTTTTGAATTTTCGGATTTAAATAAATTTGAAAAACTTCTAAAAGAATCAATTTTATCTAAAATCCATTTAGATTTTTGGATTATAAATTTTTCAACAATGTTTAGATCTGCGTGTCTTGGAGCGGTTACGACAAACTTACCATCACAATATACAGCAAGTCGCACTCTTCTGGCGCTTTTACTTACCTTAAGTGTATACTCAACTTTTCTTTTGTGAAGATTAATTTCTTTCCTCATTATTTAAAACCTTTTGATTACAATATCAACAAGACGATTTAAAAATTTATGAAAATCGGTAACATGTATACTATCTTTATAATCTTTCAATATAAGTTCTTGTAAAGTTTTTTTGATATCTTTAACAAACTCCTCACTTTTTGAAGAGACCTGCCACCCATCATCTAGTTCATCCAATATTCTATAAGACATATCTTTTATAAATTGTAAAAATATTTTATTGTCAGGATTAATGACAAACTCTTGTGATACCACATACAAGCCATACTCATGTAGATTTAGACCCAGTTTTTTTGCCTCATCACTTTTAGATTTTATATCCTTTAATAAATCATAATATCTCTTTATCCTTTCAGTAAGATCAATCTGACACTTCTCAAACTCTTGCCTGATTGAAGAAAGTCGCTCACCAAATCCCTTAAACGCTGGGTGTGTGTCTATGTTGATAGAAATCTCACGCTTAAGCATCTTTTCAAGATTAAGAGCCTTATCTTCATCAGGAAGTTTATCTAGTTTGTTAAGCGTAGCAAGATCGTGTACCGATAGCTCACGGAAATTCTTAGTAATCCCTTCATAATCAATCTTGTCTTGGATAAGGTTTTTGATTTTCTCTCCATATTCAGCAAGAGAAAACGCATCAACTCCTTCTGGCTGAAATTCTTTACTAAAGGCAAGATAGAAACTGGTAATCCACTCAAATTTGCGTAGGTACTCAATGAGGAATGGGTCAGGAGAAAGTATCTCAAACAACATCTTTAGACGACCATATTTATCTTTGAAGAATTGTTGCTTGCTTTGATTATCGATAAATATCTTGAGACATCGACGAAGATTTTCAATTGAAGGATCTTCAATATTAACCCCCTCGAAAAGACTCATGACTTCATCAAGTACCTTTTTGAAGTCTTCTTTCAACTTATCAATATTGATCATCGCACTATCAACCACACCCTCATCAAAATTGAGAGCATCATACAGATTCTTGGTCACACCATAGTAGTCAATAATCTTTCCGCATCCTTTGTTTGGGTAGACACGGTTTGTACGAGCGATAGCTTGAAGAAGATTGTGGTCTCTGAGTGGCTTATCAAGGTACATTACCTGTTCAACTGGAGCATCAAAACCAGTCAAAAGCATGTCACAGACAAGTAGGAACTTGAGAGGATGAGTTGGATCTTTGAATTGTTCTATTATCTTCTCTCGCTTTTGTTTGTTAGTGTTGTATTTTTTTAGGTCGTCGCTATCACTATTTGGATCAGCGGGAGAATATACAACTTCTGACCATTCTGATGGCACAAGCTTATCAAGCAAGTCTTTATACTTTGCTGTTGCTTCACGGTCATAACACACAATCTGTGCCTTAAATCCGTTTGGAAGGACATACAGCTTGTAATGTTCAACAATATCCTGAATGACTGCTTCCATTCGTTTCTCTAGTTTTACTAAAGCTTCCTTTTTCCCATATCTCTTTGTAAGAAGTTCTTTCTGTTCTTTGCTCAGATCGGTAGTGAGTTCATTAAACTTTTTGTCTACCGTTTCCTCATCAATGAAGAACTTGGAAAGTCGAGCTTCATAGGTAACAGGAAGTGTTGCTCCATCATCAATAGCTTGTTGAATAGAATAATAATCAAGATATCGCTCTCCATCCTCGCCGAAGTTTCGGTGGGTATTAAGAGTTAGTTTATCAATAGGAGTTCCTGTAAATCCAAAGAAGAATGCATCTTTAAATGCATTACGCATCTTGATAGCAGATACTCCCTCGTTATCTCGGTGGGCTTCATCAGAAAGAACGATGACATTTCCATCAATACTTTCAATTTCTTCTAGTTCAGTAAATTTCTGGATAGTTGAAATAAAGATACCTCGGTCTGCACCTTTGATTTTCTTTTCGAGATCCTTACGAGACTCAACTCGAATGAGGTTCTGACCACCCCAAGCTTCAAACTCTTCAAATACCTGATCATCAAGATCAATACGGTCGATGAGAATAAATACCTTTGGGTTTTTAAGCTCAGGTGCATATCGAAGCTTCCAAGCAGTAAAGAACATGGTCAGAGTCTTTCCAGATCCTTGCGTATGCCAAATAAGACCTTTTTTATGGTCGCCATCCTTAACTCTCTCTACAATTTTATTAGAAGCATAGAGTTGCTGATATCGAGCCATCTTTTTAATAGATCCGTCTTTCTTCTTTTCAAATACAATAAAGTTTTTCAAGACATCAAGGAGTCTTTCTTTTTCAAATAGGAAGTAGAGTGTCGAATCAAGTTCATCCTCAAACATCTTTGATTCGCTGTGTGGATCTTCTCGCCAAGTCAAAAAGTATTGCTTTGGGGAATAAGTTGCTCCGTACACCGTTTTTAATCCATCTGTCGCAATATTAAAGCAATTAGGAAGAAATAGTTTTGATGCAACTTTTTCGTATCGCTTGATCTGATCAATGGCATTTTCAAAACTCACCGAACTAGAAGCGGTGGGACTTTTTGCCTCAATATCAGAAATAGGCAGACCATTCAAGAAAATCATTACATCAGGGCGAATGTTTTCTGTAGTACCCTCGAAATAGAACTGACTTGTAACAACAAATTGATTGTTGTCGATATTATCAAAATCAACAATCTGAAAATCACGATTCTTGCCAGTTGCAGGATCTTTAAGGTTTACGCCATTTCGCATCGCAAGTAGAAATGCTTCATTAGTATCAAGTTTTCTAATCTCACGAACAACGCTTTGAGCCAAAGTCTCATCAATCCCGTTTATCTTTTGAAGAGATTCAAGGAGGTGTGAAGTTATAATGAACTCGTTCTCGAAAGCACGAAGTTTTGAAAACTCTTCAGCGGGAATAAACTCATAGCCAAGTTTTTCTTGGATGAATTTTATGATGTGTTTTTCTATTGTGTATAGTTCGTTGAATTTCATATGATATTTTGACAGTCGTTACACCTATTATCGTTTAAATAGTTTATTGTTGTAAATAGCCAGTTACGATGGAAATGTTTACCACATTTACCACATGTTTGACCTGGAGAAAATTGGTTTCTACAGTTTTCACATTTATCGAAACTAAAAGCCGTGAGAGCACTTAGATCATCTATTTCAGCTCCGCAACAATAACACCTGTTTTTTATTCTACCCCAATTAGTTGCTGAAGCACCCACTTGACCAAGAATAAGACGCGATGATTCATTGGGTGGCACTGGAGTGGTGGTGTAGTTTAATTGTTCAAAATTGGTAAAAATAGAATTTAATCTATTTTCTTCCTGAATTGTCTCTTGTTTTATTTGCTTCTTTTTATTAGTAATATTCTCATTAATAAATGAGCCTAGTTTTGTATAAAGTTTCAAACTTTTATTTGTTTTCTGTAGCCACTCTGCACTTAAAAGTTCATGTATTTTTTCTTTGTTAATTTCACTTTCAAAGTCGCCATCGCCTGAGATCAAAATTAGGTCATCTTCAACACATTGATCCAAGATAGTTTCCCAAATTATAGCATCTCCAAATGATGAATTACCCTTACAAGGAGGATTGCCTCGTAGAGTACGAAACCATGCTTTTTGAAGTATAAGTTCTGTTTCTATTGGCCGATAAGCATGTGAAAATAAAGTTTTTATATGTTGATTTATTTTACTACTAGGATTAAATACTCGATTTTTATAATCATCTACAGCTTTTTTCTTTAATCCATTTAATTTATTAATAACTTTTTTAATCTGTTCAATCTGCTGACTAGATTTAATTAAATGAGGAATTTTAAATTGGACATCCAGTCCTTTTTCAAAACTTAAAATATGATCGGTATAAATAGCATTTTTACTATTTTTATTTCTGATAAATTCGTTTTCAATCTGCTTAGGTAAAATTAATTGAAATTTACGACTTTTGACAAGTTGGGTAAGATTTTTAATCATTTCCAAAGATTGCTCGCTATCTAGCCTATAAAAATTCAAATATATATTTGTATCAATAATAAGTTTTATCATATAGTTCTTACTTTTCCACTCAAAAGATCTGATACCAATCCCTTTTTAAGTTCTAATAATTTTATTTTTAACTTATGATTCACGATATTTTTTTCATCAACAGAAGAAAAAATATCAGCAATCCTTTTTTGTTCTGTGATTTCAGGTACCGCAATTACAAAATTCTCTACTGCGGTTTTTCCCACTTCAGCAAATGTAGAGCCAGAACCAAGACGTCGCATGCTATCCATACTGAAATCAAGATAGTAATAAAGATATTCAACATTAAGATCTTTACTTGGGATAACACTTTTGCATCCTTGGTTAGTTGTTACTTCTGTTTTGTTGATAGCCAAATATCCAATCGGTGCTCGAGAAGACATAATAAGAGAGTGCACTGGGATCTTTACCGCTGAACAATTATTAAAACCTGTCTCTGTTATTGCTCGCTCAGAATCATAAATATACTTAGATTTTAAAATTGAAAGGTCTTTAGGTGTTATCCAAACTAAACTACCATTCCAATATGTTGAAACAGAAGTTTTTGGAGTTGCCCCAGAAACAACTTGTGCAACATCGACAATTCTCTTTTTGGGATATTTTTTTGAAAAAACTTTCTGCATTAATCCTTGTTTAAGTTTTTCAGTCACAGAAATCATCTCTTCAACTTTTTGAATCTCTTCATCAACGGACGACAAAATTTCAGCAATTTTCTTCTGTTCTTTTATTGGAGGAATTATAAGTTTAGAATCTTTTAACCACTTGAAATGACGATTATAACCAGTATTTGGGATATCAAGCTTTAGCAATTGTTGATAAAGAAAACTAGGGATAATATCTTCATTTGCGTAAAACATTTTTGTTCCATCGGCACCTAGTACAAATGGTTTATTAATGATTTTTAATATACGCGTATGATCACCAAAAAGAATAGCTGGTACTTTAGTTTGCACCATTTCTTTATTATCCGTATACCCACTGATATAATTTTTCGCTTGATCAAAAATAGGAAATTTCCCAGATTTTTTATAATCGGTTTTTTTTAGGCCGGATATTTTAGAAGGGACAGAAACACAATCAGAGAAATTTTTTATCTCCCACCCTTTTGGAATATTCTTTTGTAATAAGTTAATTTTCATAATTAATCTTTCTTTTTTGGTTTTTCCAACTTCTTTGTCTTCTCCACAAACTCATCAAAATCAGATATAAATTCTTGATCTTGAGTAATGCGGAACTTTTCAAATTGTTCTTCCGCAAGCTTCTTTGCCACTTCCATACTGATTGATCCAGCATTATCTAATACTTCTCGCTCATTGAATTTCAAGAATGCGTCAAGCTTATCCCGCCAATCCTGCATAGTCATAGCCTTACCACGATTTGCTTGGTCTTCTGCATAGTCAAGATACATAGAAACAATACGATTTAAATCAGACAATTCTTTTTGATCAAGATAATTTTTTCCCACAGACACATCTGTTTTCAAAATCTTTCCATTTGGTGACTGTTTCCATGAGGTTAAGCCCATGTATGGTTTCTCTGAATTAGCACGTTCCGCAATCAGTTCTGCAGCAGTGTGACCATGAATAGCAAAATGTAATTTATTCTGAACAGTCTTGAAAAACTTTTGCGTAATCTCTGCATCTTTATCATAATCAATTGCAGTAGAATAAATATCAGTAATTTTTTGATAAAATCTTCGTTCACTCGCACGAATTTCACGAACACGCTCAAGGAGTTCCTCAAAATAGTCTCTACCAAGACGTGTACCATTTTTCAAAAGTTCATCATCCATAGCAAAGCCTTTGATGATATAGTCACGAAGTACCGTAGTTGCCCATTTACGAAAACGTGTTGCTTGTGTCGAATTAACTCGATAACCTACAGAAATAATAACGTCAAGATTATAGAAATTAATCTCACGCTCCACCTCCCGATCACCTTCTTCTTGAACTATCCGGATTTTCCGGATAGTTGAAATATCTTTTAATTCTTCGGTTTCATAGATATTTTGAATATGATCGTTAATAGTACGAACATCTACTGCAAAAAGGTCAGCCATCTTACGCTGTGTCAACCACACGGTTTCATCTTGAATAAGCACATCAATCTTGATAGTGCCCTCAGGTGAGGTATAAAAAACAAATTGTTTAATTTCTTTATTCATACTATTTTAATAATTAAGTTCATCTAAATACTTTTCAACCAAAGCATCTGCTTTTAATAAATCTTTTTTAAGTAAAGCAATCTCTGCTCTTACTTTTTTTATATCAATAACTTCATCTTCTTCATAAGAATCAATATACTCTCGGATATTGAGATTAAAGTCTTTCTCCTCAATATCTTTCAGCACCACAACACGTGCGTATTTATCAACATCTTTATATTCATCAAATGTTTTTACAATCTTATTTATATCAGCAGGTCGTAGAGTATTTTGATTTTTACCTTCTTGAAAATCTTTCTCAGCATCAATAATCAAAACCTTATTTTTCTTATCAGGAGCCTTGTTTTTGTTAAGGATAACTACTACAGCAGGAATACCTGTTCCGTAGAATAGTTTTGATGGTAAGGCAATAATTGACTCAACAAGATCGTTTTTAAGTATCTGTTCACGGATTCTTGCTTCAGCATTACCTCGAGTTAAGACACCATGTGGCAATACGATACCTGCACGACCATTGGTGTTCATTGATTTGATTATATGAAGCACGAAAGCATAGTCGGCATTTTTCTTAGGTGGAATATCATATCCTTCCAAGCGACCAAACTTATTCTTGAATGCCTCCCATTCATAATCTTTGATTGAGTAAGGAGGATTGGCTACTACTATATCAAATGTTTGAAGACCTCCTTGTTGATTAAGAAATTGTGGGTGTGCCAATGTATCACCTTTTCGAATATCAGCACTATCAAGTCCATGTAGAAACATGTTAATTTTTGCAATCGCAAAAGTAGCAAGGTTTTGTTCTTGCCCATACAAGTACAAGGTCTTAGCAATTTTCTCGCCAGATTTTTGCTTAAGATAATCATAAGCCTCAAGAAGAAAACCTCCAGACCCCGCCGTTGGGTCATAGATATGATCTTTCTGATGAGGCTTCAAAATACCCATTATCACTTTTTCAACTTCACGAGGTGTGTAGAACTCTCCACCTTTCTTACCCGCATCCGCTGCGAACTGTTTGATCAGGTATTCATATGCGTCACCAAGTAGATCAGAGCTGATGTAAGTATTGCCAAAGTTATATTGAGAAAAGTGGTTGATCAGTCGCTGAAGTGTTTCGTTTGGAAAACGGTCTTTGTTTGCAAAGTCTAGGTCATCAAAAATTTTATCTAGTTTCGGACTGTTTGCATTGGTTAATTTATCAAAAATATCATTGAGTTTTTGTCCGATGTTTTCTGCCTGCTCTGTAATTTTTACCCATCGACAATCTTTAGGAACTTGGAAACGGTGATTATAATCTGCACGAGCAATATCTTTATCATCGTACTCTTTCATCACAGCGTTGAATTCTTCATCCCAAACATCACTCATTCGCTTATAGAATAAAAGACCAAAGATGTATTTTTTATAATCAGAACTATCAATTTTCCCTCGAAGAATGTCGGCACTTTTCCATAAAAAATTTTCCAGTTGAGCCAGTGTTAATGTACCAGATTCTTTTTTAAAATCTTTATTTAAATCAGTAAAAGGAGTTGCTAATCCTTTTTTAACAACCTCGCTTAACATTTCCTCTGTATATTTTCTGTCCTGTCTTTTTCCCACTCGCAGAGGTTTAATTATACCCTCTTCCTCCCAGTTACGAAGAGTATCCTCATGTACATTGAGGATTTCAGCAGCTTGTTTAATTGAATAAGTTTTTATTGACACATCTATATTATAACCATATACATATACTATTGCAAGTATTTTTATATAATTTCATACCTTTTCCTAGGTTATATGTTATTTAGACCAAAACCTACCCCAACCCCCACCACCCCAAACCCCTCCTCATCCTCCTTCGTATAGTACTTATACATATCCACCCATTCATCCGCACTCTCACTCCCATACACCACAGGATCATACGCCAAAAATAGCTCCTTAAACGTCTTAAACACATCCAAACGGACCACTTCAGTTTCTACACTCTGCGATTCGTCATCGACATGTATAAATATAATCCTATCTCCCACTTTCAATAACCTTCGTTTCTCATCATATAAACGAATCTCTACTGTCTTTGTACCTTGTTGTATTTGTGCAAAAGGTTTTGGGTTGAGTTTCATCTTATATACCATGGTTTTACAAAAAATATTTCCTTAAATCTTCCGCATACGGAACCCTTTCAGAAGGATCGGCGACATATGTACCACCATCAGCTAAAACTTTTTTCAAGTTATCACCAGTAAATCTCGGAACTATATGCATGTGATAATGAAAAGCATGTTGTCCTGATGCAGGCTCATTATTTTGTTCAATCCACACTCCATCACACGCTCGAACTACCTTAAGTGCACCAGCTATCTTTTGCGCAGTCTCCATAATAGCGTGCATGTATTCTTTGGGGAGTTCGTATATATTTTCAAAATGAGCAGTTGGAACAACTATTACATGACCAGGATTACTTTTGATAAATTTTGAATTTACAAAAGCTAAAGTATATTGATCTCTATATACAATATCGGCCTGTTTTGCCATATTTGATTCGTTTTCTACACCATTAATAGTCAAACAAATCGGGCAATTATAATTTTCCGGAGCGTGATTATACATAAGGTTAGAGTAACACAGGAAACCCTACACCTCCACCCCATCACCCCCAACAACCATCCACTTCACTCCAGCCTCACCCAACACCTTTTCTGGAGCTTTATGAACCGACCCGATTCTCCCCTCAACCAACATCCCGTCATGCACAGGGAAAGCAACGCGTGGTTTTACTGCGAGCGCATATCGAACAGCATCACGTATGCGACACCACGGACCTGCTACAGGCAGTGCTAGAACATCTACTGTTTTATCAGGTATACAAAATGAATCACCTGGATAAAAAAGTTTGTTATCTATAAAGTATCCTGTGTTTTGTACTTGTCCCATCTCTTCAAATATCTCTTCATGTTTTCCATCATATGCTTCAAACAATACTTCCTGTATGAGAGTATTTGATCTTCCTTCAACAACTATATATGGAACATGTATTCCATCTAAAACCTTACCAACACCTGTATTTGTTACAACTAAAGCTTTTGGATTATGTTTTAACACTTCTTTCAATGAATCTGTATGTAAATGATCTTGGTGTTCATGTGTTATCAATACAACATCGATACCTGTTACTGTATTTTGTGCAGTAGAAAAGTTTCCTGGATCAGTGAGAATAGTCAGACCTTTGGTTTGTATCAACAAACAGCAGTGTCCAAGTTTTTTGATGTTCATAGGGTTAGTATAGCATTAATAGAAATTTGACAAATATATATTTTTAAATACAATTCTTTATTGTAGAGAGGTTGCCTCTCTTGCCGAAAGGCCTCGATAGCTCTGGTTAATGCCGGAGCTATTGTATTTTATACAGTGAATAAAATATTGATTTTAAATTTAAATATTGATCCATATCTAATATATATCTCCTTCGAATAAGTCTTCTCTTATCGAACAGTTTTATTTGATACATTAAAACACTGTGGAGTTTTTCATCTTGAGTTTTGATAATTTCAGAGTATCTTCTTCTTTTTAATTTAGATGTAATAGGAGCACCAATGAAACTCTCTGAATCATCCGCATTTAATACCAAAACAGGTCTTACATACTCAGTTCCTTTTCCATAAATCTCACTACCAACATTCATACCAACTCGAACATACCAAATTTCTCCAATTTTTGGATGAGGATACTTTTTAAATTGATCTATTCTCTTTTTTTCTTTATTCCAAGAATCAAAATCTTTCACGTTATAGATATTATCATTTACATGTTCAAGAAAATCTTAAAAATAGATAAAGAAATTTAAAAAAACAAAAACCCACCACCTTTTACAGCAATGGGTTTTTATATAAAACTTTTTCAAAAACTACTTCGTCTTCTTCCCTGCCATAGTTACCAGCAACGCTGAACCGATGAAAATAGAAGAATACGTTCCGGCGATAATACCTACAATAAGCACAAGTGAGAAGTTTCGTGTTGTCTCAGGGCCCCAGATGTATACCGCGATAAGTGCAAGTATAGTTGTAAGCGAAGTGTTCACAGATCGTATAAATGTCTCAGACACTGACTTTCCAACTACCTGCTCAAATGTATTTCCTTTATTTGCATCCAGCCGAAGATTTTCTCGAACTCGGTCAAACACCACGATAGTATCGTGTATGGAGAATCCAAGAACAACAAGAAGAGCTGTCACGAACAATGCATCAACTTCATATCCACCAAAGAAATGACCCATGATAGCGAAGAATCCTGTTGGAATAATCACATCGTGGAAAAGCGCAACGATAGCAGCGAAACCATATTTCCATGAAGATACTGGTCGTGACACTTGTCTAAATGCAAATGCGATAAACAGAACAATAGCAACCAAAACAAGAACGATAGATGTAACTGATTTTTTCTTAAGCTCATCTCCAAGTGATGGACCGATAGTATCCATACGTGCGATCTCATATGTTGGAAGTACTTGTGTTAGTTTTGCTTTTACAGATGCTTGCGCTGTTGCATCAAGCTCTTTTGCGTTGATCAAGAAACCTTTTTCGCCATATGATCGAACTACTGTCTCTGGAAATGTATTTTCCAGTATAACTTTTACATCCTCAAGTGATGTAACTGTAGATGATGCAAGTGGTTGTACTTCGATCGCAGTTCCTCCACTAAAATCAATACCGTAATTCATGCCCCATTTTGCAAGTGCAAAAATAGATGTTGCAAATAAGATAACTGAGAATATGTAGAATACGATTCTATTTTTGATGATAAACATATATTTTCTTTATTTGTTTTTAGATATTGCTAATAGTAGTGTTCGAGATATAGATACCGCGGTAAACATAGAGATAGCTACACCGATCAAGAACACAAGAGCAAAACCTTTGATCATAGGAGATGCTGCAAATGAGTACAAGATGACTGCTGTGATCATACTTGAGATGTTACTGTCTCGTATAGACGGCCATGCTCGAGCAAAACCATCATGTAATGCCTGCATTCGTGTCTTACCTTTTTTAAGTTCCTCTCGCATTCGCTCGAAGATAAGAATGTTTCCATCAACAGCCATACCGATAGAGATGATGAACGCTGCGAGTCCTGCTGATGTCATCACGATACCACCCATCTTAAACACGATTAGGTTAAGTATAGTGTAGATAGCAAGAGCAATAGCCGCTACAAGACCTCGAACTCGATACCAAAGTATCAAGAACAGCGCAACGATGATAAATCCATACACTCCCGCATTCATACTTGCTTTAAGAGCATCAGCTCCAAGTGAAGCTCCGATAGTTTGTGTACCAATAAGTTCTATAGGAACAGGAAGAGCTCCGTATTTTAGATTCCGAACTAGATCTGTAGCTTTTTTGATACTGTACTGTCCAGTAATCTGTGCTCGACCACCAATAATCTCACTTTGAATAGTTGGCGCTGAGATAACTTGACCATCAAGAACGATGGCAAGCTGTGTGCCAATGTTTTCTTTTGTGATTTTTGCAAATAGATCTGCACCTTCTGAATTAAATACAAGACCAATCATAGGACGACCTGTCTGTCCGTCATATTCAACTTGCGCAGTTGTGATAAATCGTCCAGTAAGACCTGTGTATTCAAGTTTTGTTTGAGGCGTTGCAGAAGCAGTTGATGTTGCAATAACCTGTTGTAACAGAGCAAACTCAAGTACCGGTGTTTGACCGATAAGGTTTATAGCTTTCTGTGTATTTTTTACACCTGGAAGCTCAACGATCAATTTATTAACCTCTTGACCATTTAGAGTTGTCTTTTCTGTCTGTACAATAGGCTCTGAAACTCCAAAAGCGTTTACTCGTGCTTCGATAACATTTTTAAGAGTTGCCATAGCTCCTCCGATATCAGCAGCTGGTAGTTTAGAAGTATCAGCCTTATATACAAGGTGTATACCTCCGTTTAAATCCAAACCAAGTTTGAAAGGTTTTGAATTTTGTGTGTTTTTAAGATATAGGGCCAAAAGTCCGGATATAACCAGAATAATAATCGCCCAAAGTCGTGTTCTTGTCATAAGGGCTATTATACATATTTTGACCCGTATTGGTAGACCCCCACCGAAAAGCTATGATACAATATATACATATGATATCTCTATTTTTTGTGTACATTATTCACCATGTAGCCCTTGTATTTGGATTAGCGAGTTCTCTGGTGATTGATATTTTTATGATAGTTGTTGAAAAATATAAAAAGATACGTGCTTTAGAGAAAGGTATAGTAAATCGAGTACTATCTTTTGCATTCATAAGTGCCATCCTAGTTTTCTTGATTGAAATAGCTCACCTATTTCTGATCTTTATAACAGATGTTGGAGGTGTATACGAAACACAAGTGTATGTAAGGAACATGATCACTACAACACTCTCTGGACTTTTAGTATTTTCTATTGCAACACAAAAATATTATCACATCAAAACTTTGTACAGATATCAAGAACAGCACCATCACCTTTCAGATTCATTCATAAAACACCATAAAGAGATACTAAATACAGCCGTTCTCTGCCTCCTACTGTGGATATCTTTGTATATGTGTTACGTACTATAGGTTTAGGCTGTTAGAACTTGCTCAAAGGGTGTAAAATAGTCCCATGCAAACACAATCAAATTTTAAGGCAAAGTCAGCGCCAAAAACTGGAGATGCTTTTAATTTGAAATTGCCTCCATATAGTATAGAAGCTGAACAGGCCGTTCTTGGGTCTATCATGATACGTCCTGATGCGTATGCTGAGATCAGTGACATTATTGATGAGGATTGTTTTTATAGTGAGAAACATAAACAGATATTCAAAGGTGTTTCTGACCTACTTGCCAAAGGCAACCCTGTAGACTTCCTTTCTCTTAAAACAATACTTGATGAAATGGGTGTTTTGGAACAAGTTGGCGGTGCTCACTACCTAGCCGAACTAGTACACGTTGTTCCTTCTGCAAGTAACATCGAGTACTATGCTCGTATACTTGAGAAAAAGCTAATGATGCGAAAATTGATACACGCGTCAGAAAATATTTCTCATCTTGGATATAACGAGATCGGTGATCTTGAAAAGATTTTAGATGACGCAGAAAAAGAGATATTTTCTATCACTCAGAAGAAAACTAAAAGCACTATCACTGATATCAAAACAGGACTTATCGCAGCTTGGGACCAGATCGACAAAATACATAACAGCGATCAAGAGCTTCGTGGTGTTCCTACAGGTTTTAGAGATATAGACAACAAGCTTTCAGGATTACAGAAGTCTGATCTTATCATCCTCGCTGCTCGACCATCTGTTGGTAAAACTACTCTCGCACTCGATATCGCCCGAAACGCGGCAGTAAATCATAACGTTCCCGTGCTTATATTTTCTCTTGAGATGAGTGCTCAGCAACTTCTCTATCGTATGATCTCATCTCATTCACGAGTTGATTCATGGAAACTACGAACCGGAAAACTTAACCTCAACAACTCCGAAGAATACGACCGACTACAACACGGTATCGGCGAACTTTCTCGCGCGCCTATTTTTATCGATGATCAGGCCGGAACAAACATCATCAAGATGCGAAGTACAGCACGGCGTATCAAAGCCGAAAAAGGACTTGGTCTTATTATGGTCGACTACCTACAACTTATGTCACCTACTCAGAGCCGAAATAGTGACAATGTAGTACAACAGATGACAGAAATATCTCGATCTCTGAAACACTTAGCTCGAGAACTCGATGTTCCTGTTCTTGCCCTGTCACAGCTTTCTCGTGCCGTTGAGCAACGACAAGGAAAACCTCGTTTGTCTGACCTTCGAGACTCTGGATCTATCGAGCAGGATGCGGATATCGTTATGTTTATTCACCGAGAGGACCGCTACAAAGATCATGCCGAGCGAGATAACTTAGTTGAAGTACTTATAGAAAAACACCGAAACGGACCAACTGGAAGTGTACGTATGAAATTTGACGACAAACATGGATGCTTTGTTACTCTTGAAAAAGGAGAGTACGGCGATTTCGAAGATCATTTTGCCTAATACTTTATGGACAACCTCCTTGAATTATTTAAAAAATTTCCCGGCATAGGAGCGCGACAAGCCAAACGCTTTGTGTCTTTTGTCATGCACGCCTCTCCTACCTATCGAAAAGAACTCATCGCAGCGCTCACAGCAACTCATGCTCAAGTGCAGAGCTGTTCACAGTGTCATAAAAAATACATTCATCAAGGAAGTCTTCAGGGTGATCCTGTATGTTCTGTATGTCGAAAAGCTGGTCGTGATAACGGTCTTCTGGTTGTTGTAGCGCACGATGCTGATGTGGATGTATTCGAAAACTCACTTTCCTTCAATGGACAGTACTACGTGCTCGGACGATACATACCGCTCTTTGCTGAGCGTATAGAAGAATATGTTCATCTAAATCTACTCAATGCTCGTATCGACAAGCTGTTAACTGAAGGCTTACAAGAAGTTATCTTTGCTACAAACGCAACAGCTGACGGAGATTATACAGCCAAGATACTTCGTGAATATATTCAAAAGATGTATGGTGATAAGTTAAAAACTTCAACTCTTGGTCGAGGTTTGGCTACTGGTGGTGAGTTGGAATACGCCGATCAAGAAACACTTCGTGAGGCGATGAGGTTTAGGAGGTAGGTTTGCATAAAGAAAAAACTCACAGTTGTTGTGAGTTTTTTCTTTAGTGATTATTTTACACTTTCTATCTTTATTGCGAAGAATGGCTGTCGATGACCGTTCTTTACGAAATATTTACTTTTTTGTTTGAATTTACCTACTACGATCTTTTTTCCTCGTCCGATCTCAGCGATAGTTGCTGTAACTTTTGCGCCAGAGATATACGGAGCTCCAACTACGATAGATGATCCATCATCTGTAAGAAGTACAGAATCAAAAGTTACTGTATCACCTACTTTGTGTTCACCTAGTAGTTTTTCTACCTTTAGAGTCTCTCCAGCTCGAACTCGATACTGTTTTCCACCAGTCTTAAAGACAGCCTGAGGACCTGTAGGAGCGGTTTTTGTTGTTTTAGCGGTATTAGCCATATGTTCTTTGGATTATATACTATTTTACCTATTTTTGCAATAAGGGTCTTAGAGGACCTTTTTAAGGTATTTCCCTGTATGACTCTTAGGATTTTCAGCCACTTGCTCCGGTGTTCCTTTGGCAACCAAAGATCCACCCTGATCCCCTCCTTCTGGACCGATATCGATCAGATAATCGGCACACTTGATAAGGTCCATATTGTGCTCAATCACGACCACAGTATTTCCTTGATCAACCAGTTTTTGCAAAATCTCGATCAGTTTTCGCACATCATGATAATGCAAACCAACTGTTGGTTCATCGAGTATGTATATAGTTTTTTGTACGTGAGGTTTATATAACTCAGACGCTATTTTTACACGCTGCGCCTCTCCACCTGAAAGCGTGGTTGCTGATTGACCGAGCTCTAGATATCCAAGTCCTACTTCTTGCAAAGTTTTAACACGATCATAAATACCTGGAACATCTTCAAAGAATGTTACAGCTTCCTCAACTGTCATACGCAAGATGTCGTAAATACTTTTCTTTTTGTATTTAACTTCGAGAGTTTCTTTCATGAATCGTTTACCCTGACACACATCACATGTCACAAACACAGTTGGCAAGAAATGCATCTCAACTTCTATAGCTCCATTTCCCTGACACGTCTCACATCGTCCACCTTTTACGTTAAATGAAAATCGTCCCGACTCCCATCCACGTGCTTTTGCCTCAACAGTTTCAGCAAACATATCTCGTATATGCGTGAAGGCTCCAGTATATGTTGCAGGGTTTGAACGCGGTGTTCGTCCGATCGGCGATTGGTCGATCAATATAGTTCGGCCGAGATATTCTGTACCGGTAAATGATGCACAGTTATATAGTTGTGCAGTTCTATGTTCTCTATCAAGTTTACCTAATAAGTTTTTATACAAAATCTCATATACAAAAGAAGACTTTCCTGAACCTGATACTCCAGTAACACATACAAGTTTTCCAAGTGGTATGTCTACATTTAGATTTTGAATGTTATTAACTTTTCCACCAGCAATCTTAATACTTCCTTTATCAACTGTTCGACGATGTTCTGGAACTTCTATCTTGTGTTCACCTCGTAGATAATCGAGCGTAAGTGATCCTGTGAAAGATTGTGGATCTGCTACGTCTTTATTTACAGGTAGTGATTTTATAGGATCCTTTAGGAGCTTATCGAGATATCCAGCTACAACAACATTTCCTCCATGAACACCTGCACCTGGGCCAATATCAACTAAATAATCAGCTTCAAGGATAGTGTCTTCATCATGTTCCACAACAATCACTGTATTACCCATCTCTTTAAGTTGTACCAAAGTTTTGATCAAGCGATCATTATCTCGTTGATGTAGACCGATAGTTGGTTCATCAAGTACATACATAGCACCTACAAGCCCAGAACCTAACTGTGACGCAAGCCGAATACGTTGTGATTCTCCACCTGAAAGCGTATGTGCTCGACGATTAAGTTGTAGATAATCCAGACCAACTTCATGCAAGAATTCAAGTCGAGAAATAATCTCTTTTACAATAACGGCTGATATCTCTTTTTCTATAGGAGTTAGATCTAAACCAAGAAACCAATCAATAGCTTCTCGTATAGTCATAGCAGTCATGTCTATGACATTTACTTTTTTAATAGATACATGTAAGGCTTCAGGTCGAAGACGTGCACCGTTACACACTTTACACACACGATTTACAAAAAAACTATCTGTGCCAAGACCATTACACTCCGGACATGCTCCGTATGGAGAGTTGAAAGAAAACAATCGAGGTTCTATCTCTGGAAATGAGAAACCATCTTTTGGACACATGAACTTTGAAGATATAAGATGATCTTCTTTTTCTGTAGTAATACGAAGCAATCCATCTGTCTCATGAAGAGCTCGTTCTATAGCTTCACTCAAACGTTCATTGAAACTCTGTGATGGTGTATGTATTTCTGTTACATAAAACTGATCGATCAGAACGTCGATATTGTGTTTTTTATTTTTATCAATAGAAATACGCTCTCGTAGTTTGTGAGTTACTCCATCGATGCGAACTTCTTCATATCCTTTTCCTAGAAAATCATACAGCATCTGATAATACTCACCCTTTCGTCCTATCACAACTGGTGCATATATCTTAAACATCTGATTGTCTATCACAACACCCATGACAGATTTTTTCTTTGTTGTTTTCTTTTCTTTAACAGGTGTATCAGTATCAAGTCCGTGAACTATATGATGTATCGTATCAATAATCTGTTCTTTAGAAAGTTTTTTAATCTCATCACCACAAATCAAACAATGAGGTTTACCAATACGTGCATACAAAATACGCAAATAGTCATATATCTCAGTTATGGTCGCAACTGTTGAACGAGGGTTATTTGATCGAGATTTTTGATCGATAGAAATAGCTGGAGAAAGTCCTGTGATCTCATCCACATCAGGCTTTTGCATTTGTCGCAAAAACTGTCGTGCATATGAAGACAAAGACTCAACATAACGTCGTTGTCCTTCAGCAAAAATAGTATCAAAAGCAAGAGATGACTTTCCTGATCCTGAAAGACCAGTGATAACTGTCATAGTGTTACGTGGGATTTCGAGTGAAATATTCTTCAGATTGTGAGTCCGGGCACCTTTGATAACAATTTTTTCTTCGTGATTTGTATCACGTTGTTTCTTTGTGTTTGCCATATATTAAGCTTCGATTATACAGTGTTTTGTATGAAAAAACCACCCTCAGGGCTGGACCGGTTTTGAGACGGTCTAGTAGGGTCCCTGGGGTGGTATCGTGGTGGTGGGTGGAAGGTTCAGGCGGCGGCTGGTCGGCTTTGCTGCCATTCTTCAAAGTAAGCCTCGACGGCAGACTTATGGAAAGGCAACCGGAAACGGCGACAAATACGCAGAACCCTGTCGAGAGGTTTCCTGGTTGCCGACACATCAAAGTGTTCGAGGCCGTTTTCGCCCATAATCCTGACGAGTTCCTGCTCAAGTTGCTGATGGTGTCTGAAGCGTTTGATGTGCGTATCACGTTCCGCATCTTCTCTGCCAGCCCTGTCTTCGGCAGACAGAGTTTCTTCAAAGCGCCGGATTGAATCATCTTCCTGCATTCTGAAGAAGACACCTTTTGGTTGCGGAAGATTGTGCTTCTTCAAAAAGGCAATGAGAAGTCGGAGCTGTTCCCCCGTACGGCCGAGACCGTCGAGGATAAGGACTTGTGTTTCCAGAGGGAACGAGAAAAAAGGCTCAACAACTTGTTTATGCATCACTTCGTCGGGAAGATATTCTCCACGCCTCTGCAAAGCTGTAGCCATCGCGTCAAAACCTGAGTCTTCTCGCTTTTTAAAACCGATCATCTTACGAGCCTCCAGAGTGTGGGATGGGGCCGTAAGGCCCGCGACGATTCCCTTTGCAGTGGAACCCTTACCGGAGACAGGGGGGCCGAACATCAAAACTACATGCTGAACTTTATTATTTTTCACTTTGTTTATCTTTTGGTTGAGAGGAATTTCGCTGACTACGTTGTCAAACGAAAAGACACACGTCATTGTGCATCCATGTACGTTTATACCACAGATATATAAAAAAAGAAAACCCGCCAGGCAGTAGTTGAGATACTGTTGGTCCTGGACGGGTGGTGGTCTTTGTTGGTGTGAGTTCATGGCGGTTGTGAGGTTTCGGAAAGAGACGAATGAGAATTTTGAGGTTGGGGCTGTTCACCCTTACCCTCTTTTTCCCTATGTCTATCCTTAACCTCATCATCCATTGTCGTGACCGGATGGTCAGGACCATGAACTATCGTGTGCAACAAAGCCTTGTCGAGTGGGCTCATAGTGCATGTGTGGTTAGGAACAGCGTCATTGCTATTCCCGAACAAACTATATCATCTTAAAAACCCCATGACAACTACTTGTCCTTCCGCTTTGTCACCCCACCCTTTTTGCCTATTTTTACATCTACTATATGCTTAGGCTCCATCTTGGGCATATATTCTTTTACCTTTTTATCCCCTTTCTTTTTCATATCAGCAAAACCTGTTTTCTTTTCTTTAGGAGTTTCTAGCATCTTACCCAATGCTTTTATCTCATCACGCAAAAGCGCCGCAGTTTCAAAATCAAGAATAGCCACGGCATCATTCATCTCTTTGTCTTTTGTTTTTATAAGTGCTTTTACTTTTTTCTCAAGCTCTTTTGGTTTTATATTTTTAATATCCTCAAGACTGTCAACACCTAAATCAAGAGTTAGATCTTTTCGTACGCTTTTCTCATGTGTATTTTCTATAGCCTCTGTTATATCGTGTATATGTTTTTTAATAGTCTGTGGAGTTATACCATGCTCTTTGTTGTATGCAAGTTGTATTGTTCTTCGACGTTCAGTTTCATCGATAGCACCCTGTAGAGAGTTTGTCATATGATCAGCATAGAGAATAACTCGACCTCCAACGTTTCGAGCAGCTCGACCGATAGTTTGTATGAGAGATGTTTTTGAGCGCAAAAATCCTTCTTTATCAGCATCCAATATACCAATCAAAGAAACCTCAGGAAGATCCAAACCTTCTCGAAGCAGGTTAACTCCAACGAGCACATCGAACTCGCCTTTTCGTAGTTCTGTCAGTATCTGAATACGTTCAAGCGTATCAACATCACTATGTAGATATCTAGTTTTTATTTGTTTATCTTTTAAAAATTCACTTAAGTCTTCAGCCATCTTTTTTGTCAAAGTTGTAGCCAAAGCTCGCTCACCTTTAGCAATAGTTTTTTCTACTTCAGCTATAAAATCATATATTTGACCTTGATACTCCCCGCTTGCGATCACCGGTCGAACAACCAGTTCTGGATCAATAAGACCTGTTGGTCGTATAATCTGCTCTACTACTTGTTCTGAGGCTTTTAATTCAAATTCTCCAGGTGTAGCCGATACATAAACAGTCTGCCCAACACGAGCTTCAAACTCAGGAAACTTGAGCGGACGGTTATCGGCAGCTGACGGTAATCTAAAACCAAAATCTATCAGGTTTTTCTTTCGTGATGCGTCTCCTGCATACATACCATTTAACTGAGGAACTGTTACGTGAGATTCGTCGATGATAGTTAAAAAGTCTGAAGGAAAATATGAAAGCAAGGTCTCAGCCGCCTCACCTGCTTTTTTTCCAGCAAAATGTCTTGAGTAGTTTTCTATACCATTGCAATATCCAACCTCTCGAATCAAAGCAAGATCATAATTTGTTCTTCGTTTAAGTCGTTCATACTCGATAACTTTTCCTTGTTCTTTAAGTACAGCCAACCTCTCATCAAGTTCATGTTTTATATCTTCAACTGCACGAAGCCTCTCATCTTCTGGGGTAACAAAATGTTTGGCTGGGAAAATATAATAAGCATCTAAATCATCATTTTTTATAGATCGAGTAATATGATCTATCTCTTCGATACGCGAGATAGTATCACCAAGAAATGAGATACGGATAATAACCCTGTCGTTTGTTGGCATAATCTCAAGTGTATTTCCAAGTGCACGAAATGTTCCAGGTGTTAAATCACCTGAAGTACGCGTAAAATATACATGTATAAGTTTTCGAGTAAGTTCTGCTCTATCAAGCTTCGCACCTCGTTTCATTGGAATATGTACTTTTTCATATTCCTCTGGAGAACCCAAACCATAAATACATGATACAGATGCAACTATGATAACATCGGAACGTGTCAAAAGTGCCTGCGTTGAGGCGTGTCGAAGTCGATCAATCTCTTCGTTAATCTGTGCCTCCTTTTCTATATACGTGTCACTGGCTGATATATACGCTTCTGGCTGATAGTAATCGTAATACGATACAAAATAGTGTACTGCATTATCTGGAAAAAATTCTTTAAACTCTTGAGCAAGTTGAGCTGCAAGTGTTTTGTTGTGTGCGATAACCAAGGTTGGTTTTTGAACTTCAGCTATTACATTGGCCATAGTAAAAGTCTTTCCTGTTCCGGTGGCACCAAGAAGTGTCTGTTTATGCATTCCCTGCTTTAACCCTTTAACAAGTGCTTCTATTGCTTTAGGCTGATCTCCTGCAGGTTTATGTGAATGTTTTATGGAAAAAGGTTTATCTATTCGCATATGACTTTTTTATACTTTTTTATACACTTAGCCTTGCCCGTCGTTTCTTATGTCTATATACAAAAAATCCACAAATAGCAAGGATAACAGCTACAACAATACTCGCCTCAGAAACATATGACTCTATTGTCCGAGCATAGCTACCAAAGAAATATCCAGCAACAAGATATATGGTTGCCCACAAACACGCGCTTAAAATATTCCAAAAGAGAAAACGTTTAATACTCATACGAATACTTCCAGCAACAAGAGGAACTATTGGTCGAATAGGACCAACAAAACGTCCTACAAAAATACTCTTACCTCCATGCTTACTAAAGAAACCTCTTCCTTGTTCTATATGAACCTCTTTGAGTATTTTTTTATGACGAATAAGCCACGCTCCTCCATATCTACCTATGGCATATCCTATAAGATCTCCCAACACTCCACCTATAGCTGCAACAAGGATGATTACACCAAGATTTGTTCCATTTATAAAAGCAGCATATCCAAACAAAAGCAAAAATAACGTTCCCGGAGTAAGCGTTCCTACGATAGGGGTCGACTCTAAAAGAGCTGCCAGAAATACTACAGGCACAAGATAATCTCCAAGATACATTGACCCATCTTCAATGTACCGCATAGCTATGTCTATATAGTGATGAATCATAAATATGATCTATTATAACACACCTGGTGTATATCTGTTTGATGCGTTCCATAATAAGAAACTTTTCACACCAAGATCATCGAGTGCTTTTATCTGAGCCTTTACCTCAGGAGCGTTATACACTACTCCGTATATACTAAAATCTTGTAGCCAAGGCCTCATCATCATCTGCGCTGAAGATGTGCTCATAGTTGAATACATACGCACAAGCCCTTGTCGTGTTGATTCATAAATAGTTTGATACGGATTTCTATTTGTATCAGCTATACCTCCCCATCGTTTAGGAAAATGTGATGGATAAATCATTGGAGAAATAAAGTCTACGTTTGGCACAAAATCATCGAGATGTTGCCCAATAGTTAAATCGTCAGGATTTGTTAGAACCATACCAAATACATCAGCTGACAGAGGAATGTCTTTAAGACCCGTTCTCATGTATGAGAGAAAATCTCGTATAGTTGCCCGTCTTCGTTGTGTAGGTGTTGAACTAGCAGACAGACCAACTTTTTCAAGTGGAGCATATTCATATCGAAGAATTGACATATTTCCATCAGATGGATATCGAATATAATCGAGTTGTATCTCATCAAATCCTCGAGCGTAGACGGCGAGCGCCAGATCTTTGATATATGCACGAGTCTTCTCTTCATGGGGCGCGAGCCAATAGTTACCGCCTTTATCTCGCCATGGATTACCCTGTGTATCCATAACAGCCAAAGATGTATCTTGTTTTACAAAACATGCATCTCGAAATACTGCAACACGAGCTATAACATATATACCCATATCATGATATTCTTGTATTCTTTTTTCTAACTGTTCTTTTGAGATACTAGCTTGAACACATGGGTGATCATAACCTATGTCATACATGATGGTTCCTGGTGCATCTTTGATATCAACAACGATTGCGTTTATAGATGTTTCTTTAAGGAGTTTTTTTAAACGATCGTGAAATGAAGGTGTGACAAAACTAAAAGCACTGACATAAATACCTCGAACAGCTTCGGGTGTTTTAATATGTGTTGCAACAGGTTCTGGAGCAAGGGCTTGTTGTACAGGAGCCTCTTCCACCTCACCTTTTACTTCTTGTTTCTTTAACAAGTCTTCATTGATAGGTTTTAAACTAGAATCACCTGTATAGGTAATACCTACAAACAGTAAACTCACAGCGATCAAAATACCTATAAATGTTTTAACTGGGAACGGTGAATCTCTACGCATATATGTATATCATATACGTAACTTTTGAATTATCAAAACGAATTCGCCTCGAACTGTTTCTGGGCAGCTTGTGACATAATCCAACATATCTGACGGGGACCCTACTCGTATATCCTCATACATCTTAGTAAGTTCTCTACCAACCACCAGTGATAACGTCATCGTTTCAGACTCTCGAGACTTTAATTCTTCCAATAACTTGATGTATCGATGCGGAGACTCATACAACACGATAGTATATGGATAATCTAGCAATTCATCCAATATTTTCTGTCTTCCTTTTTTATGAGGCAAGAAACCATAAAATAAAAATGGAGTTTCTCGCAACCCTGAGACTGACATAAGTGTAGTTATGGCCGAGGCTCCGGGGATGGGTACTATAGATATATCAACATCAGCCTGACGAGCTCGACCAACTAGGAGGCCTGCAGGGTCAGAAATACCCGGAGTTCCTGCATCAGAAACAAAAGCTACATTTTTACCTTCTTCAAGATCAGCAATGACGCTATCAACTTTTGCCGAGTTAGCAAATTCATTGAGCGGAATAAGCTTTTTGCCTTCTATGCCATGTATTGCGAGAAGCTTTGATATAACTCGAGTATCTTCAGCACAGATAAGATCAACAGTTTTAAGTATTTCCAAAGCACGCAATGTGATATCTGCACTATTACCTATTGGAGTCGCTACTATATAAAGTATCCCTGTTTTTATATCTGCCATATATACTCTTAGACTAATACGAAGCAGGGACACTTGCAAATCCATCTCGAGTCACCACAACATGATCAAGAAGAGATATGCCGAGCACCTTTCCGGCTTCAACTATCTGTTCTGTTATAAAAATATCAGACTGACTAGGTGTTGAAACACCTGACGGATGATTGTGTACCAGTATCACAGCTGCAGCACTATACTCTATAGCAGGCTTAAAAACTTCCCGTGGATGAACCATGCTCGCGTTCACTGTTCCTATCGATAAAACCTCATCATGTATAACTTTGTGATGCGTATCAAGATATAAACCACGCAACTGTTCTTTAGGAAGATTGTGCATATCTCTGGTGTATTCGTATACATCTTCTGGAGTACGCAAGGTTGCAAGTCCGCTTATATTTTTACTAAACAATCTCTTTCCTATCTCACCAACAGCTAAAATCTGACAAACCTTTGACTCTGGTATATCAAACTCTCGAGCAGTATCAGAGACACTCTTTTTTGTACCAGACAAAACACTTGTACCGTACTCTTGTATGAGACGAGCAGATATAGACATAACATCTTCTTTTTTGGTGCCCGTACCCAGAAGTACCGCAACTAACTCGATCAAACTTAAAGACTGCACTCCGTGCTTTATCATCTTTTCACGAGGCTTATACTCTGCAGGTAAATCTTTTAGCTTGTACACGTCAGAATTATTTCTGCTTAGATTTTTATAGGTGCCTGACTTATCCAACATAACAAGATCCCCATGTTCAAACTGAACATATGGGGATAGTATCTTGTTTTCTTTTTTACTTTTAGTCTGTGAAGTCACAAGACTAGTATATCATGAGAGTCAACTAGGCTATGTCTGAAACTTTTACAGTTTTATGTGTTGCTGTGCCATTTAGATTTTCACATACAACAACAGTGTCAGAAGCATCTAAACCTGAAGCTTGTGCAACAGCCTTTAGATTAAGTTCTCCGACATGCACAGGGCGTAGTGCAAATCCCATCATCATATCTCGGAAATCTTCCAGTGAAGATGTACCTGCAACTACTGGACACACTGGATGAAAAGATCCTAGAGCTTTATTCCAAGCAACATTTGTAAATGCTGTAACAATAGCTTTTGCTCCGGCAGTTTTTGCAGTCGCAACAACCTCTTTTGCAAATGTATGCGCGTCATCTGTAGATTCTGGAAGAACTGCAAAGTGATGTAACTCATCTCTCATTTTTTCTGTATATCGAGTTACTCTATTTAGAACAGTTGTAGCTTCAACAGGATAACTACCATATGCAGTTTCGTCACTCATAGATATAGCTGTAGTTCCATCAAGAACAGCGTTTCCGATGTCACACACTTCAGCTCGTGTTGGACTTGAGTTTGTAACCATACTTTTTAGAACCTGAGTAGCAACGATACAGTACTTACTCTTTCGAACAGCTGCCGCAACCATCTTCTTCTGCATATATGGAAGCTCTTCCATAGGAACCTCAGCCATAAGATCTCCTCGAGCAACCATGATACCGTCAGAATTTTCTAGAATTGATTCGATATTATCAAAGCCTTCTCGGTTTTCGATTTTTGAAAGAATTTTTCCTTTGTATTCTGGATGTTCTGCAAAGATAGCCTTTATATCATTTAGATCCTGTACATTTCGTACAAATGAATGAATCACAAAGTCTACATTATTTTTTGCAGCGAAATGAATATAACCAACATCTTTTGGTGTAAGAGATGGAAGTTTTAGATATACGTTTGGAACGTTAATACTTTTTTTGTTTTTAAATGTTCCTGGATTTTGAATTTCACATTTTATACCTCGGTCAAACTTTTCCACCACAATAGTACTGATAGATGTATCATCATATGTGATAAGTTCACCTACTGGTATTTCATTATGAAAGTTTGGATAATCTACGTGTACAACATTCTCACCTGAAAACTCTAAATCTCCTGTGAATGTAATAATGTCACCTTTTTTAACTTCTAGAGGTGTTTCAACGTTTTTTGTTCGAACCTCAGGTCCTTTTGTATCGATCAAGATGGAAATCTTGTCAGAAACCTGTCGGATATTATTAATAACCTGCATAGAAGTTTCTTCTGTCTGATGTGCAGTGTTTAACCACATAACATCAACTCCTGCATTGAATAATTTTGTAAGGTACTCCACCTCGCAATTGTTATCTGCGATTCGGGCAACTATTTTTGTCTTTCGTTCATTCATATAAAATATATTATTTGTTAAATACGTGTTTTGATAACACAACGGACGTTATACTACTACACTTTTCCGAAAAATGTTATCTATCCGGCGGTATCTCATAATATTGAATCAAAAAGTCACTTAAGTCAAGAAAACTGTTTGCCAGTGACTCTGAGGCATATTGTGAGGTTTTTGGATATATGGTGTACATAAACACTATGACTTTTGGCTTATAGGCTGGGAAAAAACCTATAAATGTATGTATATTCCTGTCGTCATAGTATCCCCCATTTGGTGAAGCTATCTGAGCAGTTCCTGTTTTTGCCCCAATAGAATAATGAGGGTTTTTACGTTTACCATCAAGTAGTGAGTGATCAACGTTGTATACGAGCATTCGACGAACCTCATCGACCGTATCTGGTTTGAGTAATCTGTTTTTATCTGAAAACTCAACAATCTCAAACTCCTTCTCGGTTCCAATAGAGTATTTTATCTTCTTAGTTACATGAGGTTTAACCAGATATCCACCATTTGCTATGATTGCCAAACTTCGAATCGTACCAACCGGAGTCATAGCAATACCCTGCCCAAAAGATGCAGTGGCATGCTCTACATCACCCTTTTTAAGGTTTTGAGTAAGTGGTGCTGATTCATCAGGTAGGTCTATTAGAGTTTTTTCACCAAGTCCAAATTTATAAAAATAATCTGTCAGAGTATCGTTACCAACAAGTTTTGCAATGTACACAAATCCAGTGTTTAGAGATTTTGAAAGAGCTGTTTGCATTGATATGTCTCCTCTACCCTTGTGATCAAAGTTGTATATGGTTCTGTCTCTTACTTTTACAAAACCTTCATCTCGATAGATCGAATCAGCATGAACTTTTCCGGTATCTATTCCAACAGCCATAGTTAATGGTTTGATAATAGATCCCATTTCATGAGATGCAGAAACCATATCATTGTTATATACAGATATATCTTTTACTTTTTTTGTCTGACCTGGATCAAAAGATGGTGTTTGAGCCATTGCCAATATCTCACCTGTGTATGGATCCATGATGATAGCTCCTGTCAAAGTAGACATTTCTTTACTTTGTATACGAGCAATAGTTTTTTGTAGTTCTTTTTGAACAACTGGCTCTATGGTTGTATAGATATCTCCCTCAAATTTTTCTTTATCTGAAACTATTTTTTTTGCACCAGAAAACAGATCAGCAAAAAAGTTTGTATAGGCTGATTGTTTTCGTACCAGATTGTCTTGATACAATTTTTCCAAACCATATCGACCAGCAAGGGTATTTTCTTTATATCCAAGTATACCTATAACATGTGAGGCCAAATCTCCTCCTGGATAATATCTCTTCTTTTCTTTTACAAATCCTAAAAAGTTAAGATTGAGAGCTTTAAATTTCTCTACATCTTCCTCTTCTACATTTTTAAATAACTCCTCGTATGTATCATTTTGTTTTTGAATAATACTTGCAACTTCAACCCCTGGAACTACTTCTGAACTTGTTGCAAGACTCAATATAGACGATAGTTTCTTTTGTAGCGTCTCAAGCGCCAGATTTTGATCTTGTATAGGACCAGTATCACCGTTGTACTTACCAGCCTTAACTTGAGTAAAAAAAGATTTTGGATTTATGTAGACAGTGTAAACTGACTTCATGGTTGCAGCGGGCACAGCATCACCGTCTTTGGTTGTAAAGTAAATAGCCCCCCTATCATCAGGCGCATTGCTTTTCTTGATATATTGTCGATCGGCGATATCTCGATACACTTGATGTTTTACAACTTGTACGATATATAACTTAGCGATCAAAAATAAACCAAGACAAACAAACAAAAGAGAAATAATTCGTGCTCGAGTACTGTATGTCTGCATACGATATAACTATATCACATTAGCGCATTGCCAAAGCTGTTTCTTCACCTGTCTCAACATACGCAATCTGATCAGCTGGGACTGACACATATCCTACTGATTGCGCATATGAAAGATTGATATCTGAGACAGATTCTATATATGAATGTTCTTTTTCGCTTACTGCAACTTGAGCTTTTTGTAGAGATGTTTTGGTTGATTCTATATTTGAAGCAACAAGAACTGTGTTATATACAAAGAAAATATAAGAACCTACACCAAGTAAAACCATTGCAAGAAGAGCTACATTCGCTTTAGCTATTCGTACAGTATTTTTCTTTGATATTTTTTTCATAAATGTATAATGTGTTATTTGATAATTATTTCTTTTCAAAAACTCTAAACTTTGCGCTTCTAGATCTTGGGTTTTTAGATATCTCTTCTTCAGTTGGAACTAAAACTTTTTTAGTAATCCGTTTACCTGTAGAGTCATCTTCCCATTGTTTAAACTTGCGCTTAGTCACCATGTCTTCAAGACTGTGGTAACTTATCACTCCGATACGCCCTCCTGGTTCAAGGAGTTCCAACACGTCATCCAAAACCTTATCTAAGATCTCAATCTCTTTATTTACGGCTATTCGAAGAGCTTGAAATGTCTTTGTTGCTGGATGAATACCTGTTTTTTTGTTTACTCCAAGAACTTCAACTATCAGATCCGCAAGCTGTTTTGAACTCTTGATCGGACCATGAGTTGTTCTTTTGCTCTCTATAGCTTGTGCTATTTTCCAAGCTCTTGATTCATCGGCATAATTTTTCAAGATCAGAGATATTGTTTCTACTGACCAGTGATTAACTATGTCATAAGCTGTAAACTCTTCAGCTGATGTTCCAAGTACAGGATCTGAGTTGAACCTCATATCGAGATCCTCATCATATTTGAATGAAAAACCTCTTCCTGAAGGACTCAACTGATACGTACTTAGACCTAGATCAAAGAGAACACTTGTAAACCTTATATCTGCATCAACCAATTGTTTAATATGCTCAAAGTTTCCTTTGTGAATATGTATATGGTCAATATCGATATTTTTGTTTTTATCCAAGAAAGACAGACCTCTATCAATCGCATGTTGATCTGCATCAACTGCATGTATCTCCATCTTGTAACCCGAAGCTTTTGCTGTTTCGGCAAAATACTCAGTATGCCCAGCATCTCCGAAATTACAATCAAGATGACAAAGTTTTTTTCCTGGATATTGTTTTGCAACTTCTTGAACCAGGTATGTATATGTTTCGTGTAAAAGAACTGGGATGTGTCGAGGATGAATCTGTATATCTAAATGTGTTTCTGTATTTTTCATAACGATTGATTGCTATATCGCACCAGTTTCTCCCAGTTTGGCAGCCAATTGGTCAACCTTTTTGAGAACTTGAGCTTTATAGTCTTTCCATTTTGTTTCTTCCCAGATTTCAATACGATTGTGAATACCTGCAAAGACTAATTTTTGAGAACCTTTTTTGTCAGCTGATGAAAGTCCTGTGTATTCTCTTAGAAAATCTGGAATAAGAATACGACCGGCACTATCCACCTCAACTTCAACAGCACCACCAAACATAAATCTATTGAACGCTCGAGAATCTGGATTTCCTAAAGACAGATCCCCAAATGTCGCGGCTTTTTTATTCCACTCAGATAATGTAAACATAAACAAACAGTTGTCGAAGCCGTATGTTACTATCACTTTCTTTCCAAGCTCCTTTCGAAACTTTGAAGGAAGTGATAGTCGTTTTTTTTCATCTAATGTGTGTGTAAATTCGCCAATAAACATATGCTTTTTTGTGGTTTTACCACTTTGTCCCACTTGATACCATTTTATACCACTTTGAGACATTTGGAAACACTTCTACCCCACTTTTTATTGTGGATAGTGTATTAAAAAACACCGACAGGTTTTTGTCGATGGTTTTTACTACAAAAGCTTTATTTATTAGACTATTTTCGATTATTAACTGCTTTGTCTTTGGAGTTTGGTCCACCTAAAGATTTATTGGTTGTATCCTGGCCATTTTCAAAAGTTTTAAGCGTCTTAATCAAAGCCCCTTCAGGCCCTTCGTTTTCAAGCTCACGATCTGCCTTCCAATTACAAGCTTTAGATCCATCATACTTTGCAAGATCAGCTTTTTTAACATAACCAATTATTTTATGAACACTACTTACTCTCTCTACTGTTTTATATTCTGGACCTTTATACTGATCTATAACCTGCATTTCATACAGAGGATAGCAAAACTTTTCTCCCTCTTTACAAAAATCAACATTTTGCAGTTCAGGTTTTGTAGGATATCTCACCTTGTTAATATCATCCATTCTCTTTTTATCAGGATTTATTTTTGCAAGATAGGTTTGATACGTACAAAACATACCTTGTTTTGCTCCTTTTTTTGCAGCCTCATCTCCAACATAATCGCAGGCTGTTTTTTTAATACAGTTTCCTATAAAACCCATATCTTCCATGTATGATTGTCTGTCCATCTCCATTTCTTTTTCTATATCAGCAGGTGTTTTTACTGTCACTTCAGGTCGAGCAACAGCAGCCGCCATGAGTTCATCTGCATTAATATTTGTCTTTTTTAAACTTAAATGTATTGTTGTTGCAACAGCAGTTACAAGTACTGCTGCGAGTATATATTTTTTCATACACTAATTATCACACCCAAATACAATCAGTGCAAGGCAAGACTCTACCCAAACACCACCATATACTCCAACACATATTTTATAAGTACACTCTGCTGTTGCAAAAGCACTATAACCTCAGATAAGACCGCTCGTGATTCTGGTTCTGTTGCTTGCGCATACATACGAGAAACCCAAGATACTATATCTTGTTTTGTAATCTTTTCATCATCATATGCTTTGATGATAGGTTTAATCATATCAAGTCTCTTCGCTCGAACCTGCTCAGCTTGAAGTTTTTTGTATGTAAAAAATACTGGATTGAGTTCTTTGACTTCCCCTTCAGCTTTTATAGCAACCACTCGGGATATAACTGTTGCCAGCAGAGTTGTCTGATCTGAGACATATAGACAAATACAAGTATCAAGCGCTATATCTTCTAGTGTTTTTAGAAATGCATTTTGTGCCGGTAGAGACATTTGATCAAAAACCAAAAATACAACCTTAACCTCAGATGAAGCCTTTCGCTGTATCTGTTCTATCGCATAGTGAACATCTTCTATACCCATCGATTCACCTGAAAGACAAATAGTGTCTGAATAATTAAAAAAATTATTACTTTGAAGTAAAGCAACTCTGTCTAAAAAAGGCAGTGCTGAATGCACAAGCAAAACTTCACCCCCTGCTATTCGTTGTTTAAATGTAGTATCAGTGTATATCATGGATATGATTAACGTTTACTAATAATAGCCTTCTTGTACGCGTCGAGATGGTCGAGCGCGATACCTGTACCTTTTACAACACAGTATAGTGCGTCTTCAGCTGTATGAGCCTTTACACCAGTTCGACGAAATACAAGTTCTGGAAGATTTCGCAATAGAGATGAACCCCCTGTCATAGTTATACCTTGATCAATGATATCAGAGGCAAGTTCTGGCGGAGTCTCTTGCAATACATCTTTGATCGCTTTGATCATATCTCGAAGTTCTTTTGATATAGCTTTTACGATCTCATTTGTACGAAGCTCTATAGAACGAGGAAGTCCTGTGACATAATCACGACCTTTGACCATAACAGCAAGCTCTTCTTCTACAGGAACGGCAGAGCCTATCTTTATCTTTATATCTTCAGCTGTTTTTTCACCGATAGCGAGGTTATATGTTTTCTTAATATAATCAACAATCGCTATATCAAGACGATTTCCAGCACACTTAACTGAAGTACATACAACAATACCTCCGAGAGATATAACGGCAACATCGGTCGTTCCACCACCGATGTCTACTATCATATTTCCGCACGGATCTTGTATAGATATACCCGCACCTATAGCGGCCAGGATAGGCTCTTTGACAACATATGCTTCTTTTGCCCCAGCTTTTATAGCAGCCTCTATAACCGCTCGTCTTTCAGTCGAAGTTACTCCAGCAGGTACAGATATCATCACCTCTGGACTTATAAGATTCCATTTTCCAAGAGCTTTATGTATAAAATACCGCAACATTGCTTCGGTCACACGATAATCAGCAATCACCCCATCTCTCATAGGTCTATAGGCAATGATTGAATCTGGAGTTTTTCCAATCATCTCTTTAGCGTCGAGTCCTACTGCCAAGATCTGATTATCATCTTCAGAAACAGCAACAACAGAAGGCTCATTTAAAACAATCCCTCTTCCGGGCATGAATACCAAGGTGTTGGCAGTACCCAAGTCTATACCGAGTTTTTTGGAAAAAATGGCCATGTGTAGCTACTATACACCATAGATTGGACCTAAAACCAGTATCGAAAAATATAAAAATATGTTGTATAATGTTAGTATATGAAAAATTTTATACAAGAATTCAAAGCTTTTGCCATGAAAGGAAATGTTCTAGACCTTGCTGTTGCAGTGGTTCTTGGAGCAGCTTTTGGCAAGATAGTAACCTCAGCGGTTGAAGATATCATCACACCACTTATTGGAATGATTGGACAATTTGATTTTGGAACACTTATGTGGGGTCAAATGAAGATCGGATTATTCTTAAATAATGTCGTGAACTTTATCATCGTTGCCTTTTCTATCTTTGTAGCCGTAAAAGCATTGAACAAACTTACAAAACGAGATGCTGGATCAACTGGATCTGCGAATCAATAAATTATTTCGGGCTGAGATATAAAATATAAAACCACTCACCCAAGAACTTATCAAAAATGCTATCGCAAGCACTTCTGTGGTAAACACAGGAGTGTTTTGCCATTGTATGTAGAGACTAAATGATAAACCTATAGTTAATGCTGTTCCGAAAATATTTAGTACTGCTGGTTTTTTTGTATTACCTACCGCATAAAAACCTCTCGTCACAAACATCTTTACACACTGTGGCACTAGTGCGAGTGTAAATATTCCGAACGTATTTATAATAAGTTTAAGTGAAAGTGCATCAAATGATGAACTGCCGAGAAGTACATGTACCACCAAATCTCTCAACAGAAACAGTCCTGCAGTTCCAGCAATAGACCAAAACAATATAGTTCGCATGGTTGTGTTAAACACTCTCCTAAACTCGACATATTCACCTTCAGCATGTGTACGACTCAGTGTTGGAAATGATGCAATAACTAAACTAACACCGATAAGAGTTACAGGAACTCCTTGTATGTTATTTGCCAAGTTGAACAAAGACGCACTTCCCTCTGACATGTGCGATGTTAGACTGTTCAAATATAAAAATTCTATCTGAACTAGAGAGAGTATAATCGCTCGTGGTATAGACTGTGTAATAACTTCTTTCACTAAACGTAATTCATGTTTAGTGATCTTTTTAAATGCAGGTAGAAAGTTTTCTTTATGGATAAACGGCAACTGTATCAAGCCGTGCAATATACTTCCAAACACAACTGCAGATATAACTCCTGCCATGCCGAACTTTGGGTACAAAAATATCAAACCAAGAACTGTTGTGGCGTTATATATAAATGGAGAGCATGCATATAGTAGAAACCGTTCTTTAAGCTGGGTATATGACCCGAGAAGATTTGAGAGACCTAAGAAAAATGGCTGTAACAGCAATATACGTGAGTACAAGACTATCTTTGATACAACTTCAGGGTCAGTTATACCTGGAGCCACTATATGCATAAGTTGTGGCATGAGTGCACAAACTATAAGTATCAGTATAGAAGCACCTACACAAAATACAGTAAATAAAATACTATAGACATGCCTCATTTCTCCGGATTCTGTATTTTTATGCTTACTCAAAAGTGGAATAAGAACAGTAAGAGATACGAGAGCTGAGAATACGGCAAACAATATATCAGGAATCTTAAAGGCAAAATAATACGTATCAAGCTCAACACCGACACCTACCTGTGATGCAAACAGTCGATCTCGGACCAAAGACAGTAGTTGTGCGCCAAATGTAAATATCGCCAATATGATAGCGCCTTGTGAAATTGACTTTGACCGATGGTGAAGAAGTTTATGAATACGCTTCATTTGACATTTATTATATCTTTTTGTATAAATAATCAGCCTTTGTATACAGACAATCGCCGTGTATGTGGAACTGTTATATACAGAATATCACATATATAGAGGAAAGTCCGAACACTCCCACGAAAGTGGAGGCTTGTAGCAGGTAATACCTGCCTGTGGTGACACAGAGGTGCGAACAGTGACGGATAGAAGCGAAAGCGTCTATCACCCTGCCC
The DNA here is from genome assembly GCA_964450605.1 of uncultured Candidatus Saccharibacteria bacterium. Lineage (GTDB taxonomy): Bacteria > Patescibacteriota > Minisyncoccia > Phycocordibacterales > CAIZLB01 > CAIZLB01. Next base: position 42,809 of record CAYVEK010000002.1, read on the forward strand.
CGAGGGTAATCCAAGCGTGCGAATGCCAGGTGCTTGGAGTGAAACGGCTAAATCCTTACATGAGTGCAAGATCGTGTGCGTAGTCGAAAGACATGCGTAAGAATCGCTAGAGGTATAAGGCGACTTATATCCGAGACAAATGATTGTCGTATCGAGCAATCGATATACAGAATTCGGCTTATAGTATACAGAGGTTAATAAAAATACCAAACTAAATTAAAAAGTTTGGTATTTTTATATTGTTATTGTATCTGCGCTCGATCTTTGCTATAGTCACACTGTGTTCGGGAGGTTTAAAACAATCGACAACATAAATCTCCTGAACACAGCCACTTCGAGTGAAGATGGCAAAACCTGGATGCAGGAAACGTGTTGTTGGTCTGGTCGGTACCATCCACAACAAATTCCTGCATCCGGGATTTTTTTGTTATACTTAAACCATGTTCCAAAAAGTGATCTTTATATTTCTCATACTAGGTTTATCATTCTTTTTATACCTACTCAAAACTGGAGAGATAAATCAAGAAAAATTTAATATTAAAAATTTTCAAAAACCTGTTCATTTTGAAATCAAAAAAGATGTTTCCAAAGATGATCTTGGAAACAGTATCTCTGATATAAAACTTGTTATTAATTCTGTTGAATATCCTATCTATAGTTTTATAAAAAGTGAATTTACACAGGTACCTCGCATGGCTTATCCTGAGAAAAAGTTTTTGATTCCTGGTTATGCGAAAGATGCAGTAAGTGGTACTTGGCTTGGTACTCGGTATACATTTTACGTAACAGAAGATAAAACAGAAGCAGGAACTACATATCGTGTATATAGATCAATACAACCAAGCGATAGTACACAAGAGCCAACATACTCTATGGTAAAAGATATAACTCTTGAGAAAAAGAAAAATACAGAGAGCGATGCTCCGCTGTATTAGTCTTTCTTTACTGTTGTAGATTATACAAACAAATCGTCTACTGCTTTTTTAACAACTGTTCCGTCGGCCTTCCCTTTTAGATCTTTCATGATCTCTGCCATCAATCGTCCTACATCTTTTTTATCTGTTATACCAAGTTCAGCTTTTTTAGCTTCAACATGTTTTTTAACATCTTCTTCACTCATAAGAGCTGGGAGTAGAACTTCTAGATACTTTAACTCTTCTTGTTCAATGTCAGCAAGATCTTGTCGTCCTCCAGCTATAAACTGCTCAATAGCATCTTTTCGCTGTTTAACTTGTCGTCGGATAACAGCAATAGTTTCTTCATCGTTTAATGTATCCTGAGGCATACGACCTTTAGCTACAAGTTCATTCGTACAAGCAGCTGAAAGGTTTCGCATTACAGAAAGACGAGTTGCGTCTTTTGCAAGCATTGCTTCTTTGATTTGTGCCTTAATAGAGGCAAATAATGTTGTTTCTGTCATGTGGGCAGTATAGCATAGATATGACTCAAAAACACCCAGCTTTTGATAAAAAGCTGGGTGTTTTTTTGTTTTTTACTTTAGTCTAGATCTCCGCCAAATCGTTTCATTGTTCCCACCTCTGGTTCTGCAAATTCATCTGCATGAAGAGCTGCAATCTCGGCTTGTATGTCAGCAACAGCTTGCTGTTTCATACTTCCAACAAAACCTGTTCCAACAGGAATCAAACGACCAATAAGAGTGTTTTCCATAATACCGTATAGTGGATCATGCTGTCCTTTTAGAGATGCATTTACCAAGATTCGGTTTGTGTTTTGGAATGACGCGGCTGCTAGGAAACTCTGTCGATTAAGTGACGCTTCTGCGGTACCCATGATAATATGTCTACCTTTGATTGGCATCTTACCCTCTGCCTCCAGTCTTTCGTTTGCAGTAACGAACTCAAATGTTTCGATAACATCTCCTTCTGAGTACTCACTATCACCTTTGTTTGTGATTTTGATTCGGTTGAACATCTCTCGAACGATAATCTCGATATGTTTTCGAGAAAGACCATCTCCCTGTAGCTCATAAATCTTTTTCACCTCATCGATGATATATGCCTGTGCAACATCTCGTCCTGCATAGTCATACAACATATCAACATCAACAGAACCATCAGTCATGATTTGTCCTTTTGACACATGCTGTCCAACTTTTACATTTGGAATACGTGCATAGTGGAATACATACTCGATCTCACTTCCTTTCTTAGCGTTTTTGGCTGGAACATCTGGAAGAACTCGTATAAGTTTTTCATGACCTTTATCGATTACTGCTGTAACAACTCCGTCTACTGAAGCAAGAGCTGCAGCATTTTTAGGAGTTCGGTTTTCAAAGAGTTCTTCAACTCGTGGAAGACCGGCTGTAATATCTCCTCCTGCAACAGCAACTCCTCCGGCGTGGAATGTACGCATTGTAAGCTGTGTTCCTGGCTCTCCGATGGCTTGTGCAGCAACTGTTCCCACAGACTCTCCAACATCAATAATCGCGCCTGTTGAAAGGTCAGCACCGTAACAATGAGCACACACACCTCGTTTTGTTTTACATCCAAGTGGAGATCGAACATCAACTTCATTTACTCCTGCCTTTTCTATAATCTGAGCATCTGCTTTAGACAGAACATGTCCTTTTTTGAAGATTACATTTCCTGATACATCAACCACATCTTTGGCAACTGTTCGACTAAATAGATTTTTAGCAAAGTTTGTTTGAATACCTGACGCCGTTGCCTTTGTCATAGTAATAAAATCTTTTGTCTTACAATCATCTTCTGTAACCATCACACTTTGTGCTACCACGAACAATTTTCGAGTTAGATAACCAGCCTTAGCTGTGTTCAAGGCGGTATCGGTCATACCTTTTCGAGCACCGTGTGTTGAAACGAAGTACTCAATAGGTGTTAGACCTTCTTTAAATGAAGAACGGATAGGAAGTTCAATAGTTGTTCCCTGTGCCGTAGCGATCAGACCTTTCATACCAACCATCTGGTTAATGTTACCCCAAGAACCTCGAGCTCCTGATGCCATGATATCTGCAACAGGGTTTTTTGATTCAAAGTTAACAGGAATCAATTTCTCAATCTGTGACTGTGTATCTTGCCACAATTTAACAATCTTCATATGTTTTTCATCTTCTGACAAAAGACCAGAATCATATGCATCTTGCACTTTATCAGCAACAACCTGGGCGTCTGACAAAACTTTATATTTTGTATCAGGAATAATGGTGTCTGAAATACTCCATGTGATACCTGACTTTGTTGCAAACGCAAATCCAAACCGTTTAATAGAGTCAATAAGTGGCGCAATACTATCTTTTCCTTTTGAAATTACAAGGTCATCTATTAACGCATTCATTACTGATTTATTAATAGGCTTGTTGATGTACTGAACATCATGAGGAAGAAGTTGGTTAAACAAGATTCGTCCAACAGTTGTATCTATTAGTTTTCCTGCGTATTCACCATACTTCACAGCATCATCTGGCATCATTACTTTGATAGGAGCTCGATATGATACAACTCCGTGATCAAGAGCTGTGATAGCTGCCTCTGGTGATTCAAAATATTTGTCTGCACCTATCTCATCTGAAGCAATCTTTGTTGCCCAGAATGATCCAAGTACGATGTCCAACATTTTGTTTGTTACTGTTGCATCTCCTGAACCTGGTTTCAAGATGTTTTTATCTGACGCCATGATCTGATGTGCTTCGTACTGAGCCTCAGCTGATAGAGGAACGTGTACTGACATAGTATCTCCGTCGAAGTCAGCGTTAAATGGAGAACATACAAGTGGGTGAATCTGAATAGCATTTCCTTCGATCAAGATCGGCTGAAATGCTTGAACAGATAGTCGGTGAAGTGTTGGGGCTCGGTTTAGAAGAACGTATTTGTCTTTAATAACATCTTCTAGGATTTCCCAAACTTCTGCGGATTGATCTTCTATCATTCGACTTGCACCTTTGATGTTAAAGGCAAGTTCTTTTTTCAAGATTTCTGATATTACAAATGGTTTGAACAATTCAAGAGCCATGTGTTTTGGAAGACCACACTGATTAAATTTTAGATCTGGACCTACAACGATAACTGATCGTCCTGAGTAGTCTACTCGTTTACCGAGCAAGTTTTGTCGGAACAAACCTCGCTTTCCTTTTAGGTTGTCAGCAATAGATTTAAGAGGTCGTTTCTGTGCAGGGTTTACACCTGAATACGCAGCACTATTACCTTTCATTGAGTTATCAAGAAGAGCATCAACAGCTTCTTGCAGAATTCGTTTTTCGTTTCGAAGAATAACATCTGGAGCTTTGATCTCAAATAGTTTTTTCAATCGATTGTTTCGGTTGATCACTCGTCGATATAGATCGTTTACATCAGAAGTAGCCTGTCGTCCTCCATCAAGAGCAACCATAGGTCGAAGTGCAGCTGGAATAACTGGAAGAGCTCTGATAAATGTCCACTCTGGTCGAACATGAGCTTTAATCATTGCATCGATAAAACCAAGTCGTCGAATTATTTTCTCTCGCTCAGCAGCACCTGCTTTTTCCATATCAACAAGCAATCGTTTCTGTAGATCTTGAAGATCAAGTCCTGAAAGAAGGGCGTGTATAGCTTCTCCTCCGATACCTGCTTCAAAAGCACTACCGAACTTATATGAGAACTTGTGATACTGATTTTCATCAAGCACTTTTCCTGGCTGTAGAAGATCAATCTCTTGTTTTGTTGCTGTCATCAAATCAAGCAATGCTTTCTTTGTTTTCTCGTCAACAATAGTTTTCATCTTAAGCTTAAACTCATCATCAAGCTCTTTGTGTAGTCGTCCTTTTTCTTTCTCGTCTACTTTTGTAATCAAGTATCCAGCAAAGTATACAACTTTCTCTACATCTCCGGCATTCATACCTAGAATAGTTGCTATTCGAGAAGGCATGTTTTTTAAATACCAGATATGAGCAACAGGAACACATAGTTCGATATGGCCCATTCGCTCTCGTCGAACGATGGCTCGTGTTATCTCAACTCCACATTTTTCACAAATGATTCCTTTGTATCGTATTCCTTTATATTTTCCACAATAACATTCATAATCTTTTTCTGGACCAAAAATCTTTTCACAGAAAAGACCATCTCGTTCACTTCGCTGTGTTCGATAGTTCATTGTTTCTGGTCGTCGTACTTCTCCTCGAGACCATGCTCGGATTCGATCAGGTGATGCGAGTTTTATAAATACTGACTCGATATCATCAACAGAAGATTTTGTTTGAGGTTTTTTATTTGGCAACATATATTTTATTTGTTGTTATGTTAATCAATTAATAGATGTGTTAAGAATTATTCTTCTTTTGTATCAGCACCCATCTCTTCTTCTTCAACAAGACCTTCTACGTCTTCCTCGTCGACACCATCGAGTTCTGAAGTGTGAATTTGTACTTTTGTTCCGTCATGTCCAACGTCAAGTCCTATGTCAAGTGGTCTACCATCTTTACTATCAAAACCAACATCGATACATAGACCTCGAAGGTTTGAAAGCAACACGTTAAATGATGCTGGCGTGTTTGGATCACTCAATGTTTCTCCTTTCACAATAGCGTCATACGCCGCTGAACGTCCTTGAATATCATCAGACTTGATAGTGAGCATTTCTCGCAATGTGTGTGAAGCACCATAACCTGCAAGAGCCCACACTTCCATCTCTCCGAATCGCTGTCCTCCACCTTGAGCTTTACCTCCAAGTGGCTGTTGAGTGATAAGTGAGTATGGTCCAGTTGATCGAGCATGTATCTTGTCTTCCACCATGTGGTGAAGTTTAAGCATGTACATGTATCCAACTGCAACATCCTGTCCAAAGGCTTCTCCTGTTCGTCCATCAAATAATTTCATTTTTCCTGAACGATTGTATCCAGCTTTTTCAAGTTCGTCTTGTACTTCATCAGGTGTAGGACCCATGAAGGCAGGAACGATAGCTTGGTAACCTTGTTTTGCAGCGGCAAGACCGAGGTGAAGTTCTAGAATCTGTCCCAAGTTCATACGTGATGGCACACCAAGCGGTGTTAGAATCATATCTACTGGTGTTCCGTCAGCCATGTATGGCATATCTTCAACAGGAAGAACTCGAGAGATAACTCCTTTGTTTCCGTGTCGTCCAGCAAGTTTATCTCCAACTGAGATATTTCGAAGAAGAGCAACTTCGATATAGATTCGTTTGATGATTCCTGATTCTAGTTTGTCTCCTTTTTCTCGTGTAAATACTTTTACTCCGATAACTCGTCCTCGTTTTCCGTTTTCAAGTCTCTTTGATGTATCTTTTACATCTCGAGCTCGATCACCGAAAATAGATCGTAGAAGTCTTTCTTCTGGTGTAAGTTGTGTTTCTGTTTTTGGAGTAATCTTTCCAACAAGAATATCTCCAGGTCGAACCTCAGCACCGATACGTACGATACCTTCTGCATCAAGATCTTTTAGTTTAGCTTCTGATACGTTTGGTATATCACATGTGTTTACCTCAGGTCCTAGTTTTGTATCTCGAACGTTTATTACAAACTCTTCGATATGTATAGATGTAAACTTAGACTGCTTTACAAGGTTTTCAGATATAATGATGGCATCCTCGTAGTTTGCTCCACTCCATGCAAGAAAGGCAATAAGAATGTTTTGTCCAAGCGCAGCCTCTCCTTGTACTGATGTTGAAGTATCAGCAAGAACATCACCTCGTTTTACTTTTTGTCCAAGAGACACTACTGGTCGCTGATGGAATACTGTAAACTGGTTTGTTTTGTTAAAGATAGCAAGTTTGAACTTTGTCTCTCGCTTTCCTTTAAGTGTAATAGATGATGCATCTACCTGTACAATCTCTCCATCTTCTGGTGCAAGAATAACTCGTCCTGTATCTCGAGCAGCTGTTTCTTCAATACCTGTTGCAACATATGCTGCTTCTGGCACGATACAAGGTGTAGCCTGCTTCTGCATGTTTGATCCCATGAGTGCTCGGTTGGCGTCGTCATGGTTCACAAATGGAATCATGGCTGTAGAGATAGAGAATGGTTGTTCTGGTGCAACGTCGATAAGATCGATCTCTCCTTTAGGAACAACGATAGGATCTCCTTTTAGTCGAACCTCAACCATTTCATCCAAAATAACTCCATCTTTATCATATCGAACAGCGGCGTGAGCAATCTTGTAACCTTCTTCCTGAAGAGCATCTAGATATACAACCTCTTTTGTAACTTTTCCATTTTTAACTTTTACATATGGAGTTTCAATCATTCCAAAATGGTTAACTTTGGCATATGCAGCTAAGTGCAATACAAGACCAATGTTTTGTCCTTCAGGTGTATGGATAGGACACACTCGTCCGTAGTGAGAAGGATGAACGTCTCGAACTTCTACTCCAGCTCGATCTCGAGTAAGACCTCCTTGTCCTAGAGCTGTTACGATTCGTAGGTTCTCAAGCTCAGCCAAAATGTTTTCCTGACTCATGAACTGTGACAACTGGTTTGTACTAAAGTACTCTTTAATACGAGCCTGTAGTGGTCGTGGAGAGATAAGTTGCATTGGCTGTCGAACATCTGTCTCGATAGTAGACATACGGTTCTGAATGTTTTTCTTAATCTGAAGCAATGCAAAACGAACTTTTTGCTGTAACTGCTCTCCTACAAACTTCACTCGTCGTGATCCAAGGTGATCTACATCATCAACTTCAGCAGCTCCGTCTGGACTGTGAGTCATAGTTGCGATCTGATCTATAAGTGTTGCAAAATCATCAAGATTTAGAGTTGTTCGCGCAAGCTCTTTAGGCTCCATTGATTTTCCAAATCGACTATTAAATCGGAATCGTCCAACTGGTGATAAGTCATATCGATCAGCCTTAAATAGCGCTTCAAAAAATTCTTTTGCGTTTTGTGCTGTAGCAAGCTCACCATCTCGCATCTTTTTATAGATTTCGATATATGCTTCGTCTACTGTTTTTGCATGGTCTTTAGCAAGTGTATGCTCGATAAATGCCTTTGCGTGAGGATTTGATTTGAACAGTTCTTTAATATCAGAATCTGTATGTGCTCCGAATGCTCGTAGTAATGTTGTAACTGGAAACTTTCGCTTTTTATCCATTCGAACATAGATAGCTCCATCTGTGTCTGTCTCTATCTCTATCCATGAACCTCGATTTGGAATAATCTTAGCGCCTAGATATGTTCGTCCTTTAGCTTCTTGTGAAGTAAAGAAAGCTCCGAAAGATCGTGCGATCTGTGGAACAATACATCTTTCAATACCATTAATAATGAAAGTACCGTGCTCAGTCATCATAGGCAAATCTGCCATGAACAATTCTTGCTCATGTTCTGATCCGGTTACTTTGTTAACAAGTTTTATAGAAGCTTTGATTGTAGCTTCATAGTTTAACTTGTTTTCCTTTGCATAAAATTCATCGTATTTTGGACGATCAAGTCTCATTCCTTCGAATCGGAACTCGAACTTCTTCTCAGTATAGTCTTTGATAGATGCAAATTCGGCAAAAACTTCTGCCAAACCTTTCTCCAAAAACCACTTGTAGGAATGTATCTGATTTTCTACAAGATTTGGTAATGGCGCAAGCGCCTCACGATACCGTGAAAAGTATTTCTTTTTCAACATAAAAATGTCCGGAAAAGTATGTAGTTTTAGATTTAATAAAAGCGAAAAAGTCTATCGGTACTCAATCGTTTTACGCTAGGGTTGACTGTAGCATGTTTCGGCTTGATTTGCAAGGGGTTTTTGAAGGTTTGAGCGGTCTTCTGTGGGTTTACTGGTGGCATGTTGACAACATGTACATAAAAATGGTTTAATAACATCACCTTAAGACCTCAGTGGTCAAGGTATGAACCATTCACAGCCTAATAAAACATGCAACGCATTAACTGGATAATTAGTCAAAATACCGTCCAAGTACCCAACCTCCAACAGATCGGCAACTTGATGCAGATGGCCATCGGCATAATCTCCTGTCATCAGTTAGGATTATTGTGCCCCAAAAACGATGTTATACACGAGCAAACTGCTACGACCTCAGTTTCCGGGATAGATCTGCAACAGGTATCAGTGCAGCCAGACATCTATCAAACAGACAAGAAAACACTGCTATATTCTCAGCAGGTACAACCTTACGGATACTGGCTGGAAATCAATTTCTGCGAGGGTTCGGCCTCGCTTGATGCAGATCGCGCAGAATCACCGACCGGAGAATACTACGAAGTGACCATCGGTGAATTGTTGGAAGGAGTCAGCTGGACCAACCCAAACTGATCACCGCCCAAAATCCAACCACCCCCGGACCTCACGGTCCGCGGGTGGGATTTTTTATTTCCCCTCTACATCTTCGCCCTTCCCTTCACCATATTCAAAAACTTCTGCAAATACGTCTCATCTCTTTTATATTTTTCGTGTAAAACCTTAAATGTTGCTGGTTTTACTCCACAGAAACGAAGTATACCTAGATTCCAGATAGTCCGAAATGGTACTGCCATAAGCCAGTATAGCCACATACGACCATCACAGGTTATGAAAACATGACCTTTTTTACCTTTAAGCATTCCAACTGGCCAACCGTTTTTATAATAAAAAGCAAACTTAGCACTGATATTTATATCAATAAAGTTTTTCATGATGGCAGGCATACCCATCCACCACAGTGGATGTATGAAAACAAGTTCACTCGCCTCTGTTATCTTTTGTTGTATGGCTGTACGTATAGGATCAGCTTTGGCCATGTCGGATTTTTCTTCGTATGAAAGAAAATCTTGTTTTAGATTTGTTTTGTAGAGATCGATAATTTCAACTTCTTTTCCAACCTCTCGAGCACCTTCAGCAAATGCACCAGCGATACGGTGAGTAAAACCTTTTGAACTCGGATGTGCGGTAATTATAAGTACTTTTGTCATATACACTCTAGTATATCATAGGTTTAAGACCTGCAAGTTGTAGAGCTTTATCTACCAGTTGAAGAACTGCTTTTTTGGTTTCAGCGGTTACTAAAAAGAGTGCATTGTGGCAAAATCGAGCATCTTTAACACCAGAGATTTGTTCAAGCTCAGCTTTTTCTTTTCCTCCCCACTCTTTTGGAAATGGAAGACGTGCCTCAAATGAATCCATGCTTTTTCGGACAACCTCAGCGCCCCAACCACCTCTTCTATGAGGGTACACAAAAAATAAAGCCTCAGGGAAAATAGAATAATCTATTTTATAGGCCTGATCACACACTATAACTCTTTTATCTTTAGATTTACTATAAATCTTTTCAACCTTACTCTTATACAATTCATCATAATATGCAGTAGTTAGAACATCTTCAAGTACCACTTCTGCAAAACTCACAGTTTTGAAAAACTTTTTATCTAAAGCTTTTACTGTAGCCGTGTCAGTATTTTCTGATCCCGCAAGAACCGCCCCTACACTGGTCGCGACATACATACTCAGAGTAAAAACTTCTGTTTTATCAAAAAGCGGTTTATAGGTATCCTGACCATTGTCAGCCGCATCAAGACCTCTTATCAGCTTATGATTTACGCGAATAGCGATATTTTCCGCCATCTGTTTTCCTATGTCTTTACCAGATATTTTTTTTACATACAGAGCACATACTGATGCACCGAAATGTTTCCAAAGCAAACCTATAGAAGAATATTTTATACCATTATCATATGTATCAGCTCCCCCTGTTTGATGATGATCAAATCGAAGTTTTGAGGAGTCATATATGCGACCACAATCAAAAACCATATCTGCTTTTTCAAGTGCTAATGAGTCAACTGGGTTACGAGTGATAGTGTATTTTTGCTCTGGAAGACCAAGTGAAAAAAATAGACGGAGTAAGGCTGACGCGAACACATCATCAGCATGAAAAGTTTTATCATGTGTAGCTAATACTAGCTTGGGTTTACCTATAATCTTTTTTAAAGCTTTAGAAACTGAAGTTTCGAGATATGGAATATGCATATATTAAAACTATAGCACACTATACCTCTTTTGCTTTCCACGCATCAATAATAGCAACAAACACACTAAGAACCAACGGACCGAACAAAAAGCCTTCTGGGCCAAACAAAGCGATACCGCCGATAACTGATAAAAGTATAAACAACGGATGTATCTGTATACCTTTATTTATCATTTTTGGCCCAAGAACGTTATCAATAAGCCCAACAGCAACGATACCCCACACAAGTTGACCTATCCATGCTATAGAACCGTCACCGTCTGTCATATATAGATATATAGCGGCAGGTATCCAGATAATAGCCGGACCTACACCAGGAACAAGAGCAAACATGCCAGCTACTGCTCCCCAGAAAAATGGATTTGGAACACCAAAGATAGTAAATCCTAGTCCACTGACGAGACCTTGAGCTAATGCAACCACAAGTGAGCCTATGAGAATAGAACGAACTGCGATTTTAAGTGATGAAAATATCTTGTTGTCATCATTTTCTTTAAGAGGAGTTATTCGTTTATATAGATCTTTGAAATGCTCAGAATCTTTCAGGAAATAAAATAGTGCAATCAAGAACAAAAATGTTTTGAGCACTAAATCAAATGTACCAGAGAAAAATGTGCCTAGATTATCAACGACAAAACCTGATATGCCTTGCGCAATCTGTTCAAACTTTAAATCTAAGTTAGGAAAATATGGATGCAGTGCTTGCTCTATGCGAGCAGATAGTACACTCGTACCACCTTCAGTTACACTGGAGTAAAAACCTTGTGCATCTGAAAAAATCTTACTCAAAACTATAGTAAACGGTGTGATAATAAGCAGTATCATGAGTACCACTGTTATAAGAGATGCTGAAGCTGAAGATATAGAGCTAAGCCATTTTCTCTTTTTCAAAAAATCACGTATACGTGTATGAACTGGAAGCACCATGAGTGCACAAGCATATGCCAGAGCCAAGACAATCAAGAACTTAGACAAGACGGCAAATGACAGAAAGCCAAATAGTATAAGTAAAACAATAAAAAATATGTTTCGTAAATTAAAAATACCTTGCATGGCATCAGTATACCATTGCAAGGTATTTTTAGGCTATAGTTATTTATTTTCAGTATTTACTTTCAAATGTTGCATCGCCCGAACAAACTCCTCGTTAACTTTTTGCTCTAGATCTTTGAACATTATCAAGCCTTCCCTCTTATATTCAACCAGCGGATCTCGCTGACCAATACCTCGAAGCCCAACACTTGATCGAAGATGGTCCATATGATCAAGGTGATTCATCCAGAAGTAATCATTTGCTTGTAGCCACATGTGTCGTGCGACTTGATAGAAATGTTCTTCACCTAGTTGACCTTTTAGATTCAAAACTTCTGGTGTTTCAGGAAGTAGGATGTCTATCTTTTGTTTTAATTCTTCAGCAGATGCAAGAAGCAAATCTCTTCTTCTTCGATATACACTTTGTCGCTGTTGATTGAGAACGTTGTCATATTCAAGAACTTGTTTTCGTCCGTCAAAATGAAATCCTTCTATTCTCTTTTGGGCTGACTCAAGAGTTCGTGATACCAGTGGATGCTGTATAGCTTCATCTTCTGCCAGATTCATCTTAGTCATCAGATTTCGTATAAGTGTATTATTTCCAAATACACGCATCAGGTTATCATCAAGAGAAACATAGAACTGTGTCTCTCCTGGATCTCCTTGTCGTCCAGAACGACCTCGTAGCTGATTGTCTATACGTCGAGCTTCATGACGCTCTGTACCGATAACATAGAGACCTCCGAGTGTTCGTATCTCTTCAGCTTCTTCTTTTGTAGCGGCAGGTCCACCAAGTTTTATATCAACACCTCGTCCTGCCATGTTTGTAGCTATAGTTACAGCACCTTTTTTACCAGCCTGAGCAACGATTTCTCCTTCTCGCTCTGCAAATTCTGGTTTGGCGTTCAATATGTTGTGCGGAACACCTGATACTTTTAGATATTGTGAAAGGAGTTCGTTTTTTTCTATAGAAATAGTACCGACAAGAACAGGTTGCCCTTTTTGATTAAGTTCTTTGATCTTTTTTGCAATAGCTTTAAATTTACCAAGTTCCGTTAAGAATATAAGGTCATGCAAATCTTTTCGTGCAACAGGTCTATGTGTTGGTACTTCTATTACATCCAAACCATATACTTTTACAAACTCTTCTCGACTTGTAAGACCTGTTCCTGTCATACCAGCAAGCTTTACATACAGTCTAAAGAAGTTTTGATATGTGATAGATGCAGCTGTTTTACTTTCTCGTTGTATCTGCACACCCTCTTTTGCCTCTATGGCTTGATGTATGCCCTCTGACCATCGTCGACCAGGTTGTAAACGTCCAGTTGATGCATCAACAATAATAACCTCTCCATCTTTTACAAGGTAATCAACTTCTTTAACAAAAAGCGCCTGTGCTTTTACAGCAGTCTCAAGATGATGAACAAGTTGTATGTTTGCAGTATCGTATAGATTTGATACACCAAGATTTTTCTCAGTAAGAGCGATACCGGCATCTGTTAATGTTACGGCCCGGTTTTTCTCATCAACAATATAATGCTCTTCAGCATTCATATTTCGAACAATCTTGGCAAACTTCTTATATAGATCGTCAGATTCCGCTGCTGGTTGAGAGATGATAAGAGGTGTTCTTGATTCATCTATAAGAATAGAATCAGCCTCATCGATAATGGCAAAGAAAGGATCTCGCTGACGTAGATCTTGTACCTGCATACTGATGTTGTCAAACAAATAATCAAAACCAAATGCACTGTTTGTACCATATGTTATATCTGCTCTATATGCTTCTTGTTTAGTACAAGGTTTTAAAAACTTATGACCAACTTTAAAACTACCTGTCTGGTCTTCTACTTTATCTTCTTCAGGTGTTGTATGTGTTGGATCATACATGTATGCCTGATGTTGTGTTACAACTGCAACAGAAAGCCCAAGCATGTAATACACCTGACCCATCCATGCAGCATCTCGACATGATAGATAATCGTTTACTGTAACAACGTGTACACCGAGTCCAGTAAGTGCATTCAAATACGTAGGAAGTGTTGCCATCTGAGTTTTTCCTTCTCCTGTTTTCATTTCAGCAATATTTCCATCATGCAAAATCATTCCACCAATAAGCTGTACATCATAATGTCTCTGATTTAATGTTCTCTTTGCTGATTCTCGTACAAGTGCAAATGCCTCAACTAAGTGACTATCTAACATGGGCTGAATAGATGCTCTATCCTTCTTTTCTGGTAGATTTGGTCGTATTGCATTTTGTAGAGCTATAGACTTTATCTTAAGCTCTTCATCAGATAGACCTTGGAGACTTACCTCTAAGGCATTGATTTCATTGACTTTTTTCTGATATTTCTTGGTCGGCGAACCGAATAGATTAAATAATGACATGTATACATATATAGCATATAAACGCAAAACGCGCTGGTCCGTGAGGACCAACGCGTTTCGCTTAGTGGGACTAAGAGATTATTTTCTCTTAGCTGTTTTTTTAGCTTTTTTCTTAGCTACTTTTTTTGTAGCTTTTTTAGCTTTTTTCTTTGCTGCCATTTTTTTGTTTCAAAAAATTATTTTTAGAAAGAGCTCTTTCTTTGTCTGAAAATATTTCATAAAAAGAAAGCAATCAACCGTGTTATGTAGATGTCCGACAAACATCTTCATCGACACGTAACTTTATTATCACGCAAAAAAAGTTTTGATGCAAATTTTTTTTGTAACTTTTTATGTGGATAAATATTTTTATAAAATTATTTATTCAAAAATTTTAAAATCTCTCATAAACCAGTTTGAATTTTTTTTCAACAGCACTCCTTCAACAATAATTTCTTTTTTAGCCCACTTTTTATCAACAGATACAAGTTCTATTACCACAACTTCAGTTTGAGACATTCGATTTACAAATAATTTTCCATTACGGACAGAGCCGTACTCAATATCACCATCTTCGTTGTGAATAAAAAGTTTTCCATTTATTCTTATTTCTTTTCCTTCATTTTTCTGTAAATATTCTGCGATAGAAACATACCCATCAGGAAGGATAAAAGATTTTCTTTCAGAAATGCTGGATGATGGAGAATTTTTCTTAATCGTATAAAAAACAACCGGCACTGACAGTAAACACGTTAAGATAAAACCTATAATAAGTAAGGTTGTTGTTTTAAATACAAATATACTCAAAATTAAAATAATCAAACTTATAAGTAGTGGTATATATATTGATGCAAGATGAGAAAACTTTGCACCAGGAGAATCTAAAAACAATGTAGAAAATAGTAAAATTATAATCCATACAAAAACGTTAATTGATTCTAAGGCCAGGATGATGGTTCGCATACATATAGTATAACAAAGAAAAAGCGCGACGATGTGTTTCAATCGTAGCGCTCGTGTATTTGATGACGCAGTTTGTTTCTGCAAAAATTTTGCGATGTAATATCGCGTTAACCTTGCGGCGGAGGTGGAGGTTCACCATCTATATCACCATCACCCACCCCGCCTCCAGACGGATTTACTGGAGGAAAAACCATTGTTGCATCCGGATCTGGTGGATTGCTACTGACAGGTGTAGGATCGATTGGGATAGATCTCCTCACAGGTGGTGCCGGACTAGGTCTCACAGGAGCCGATCCGCCACCAACCATTGTTACACATGGCAACGGGTCAGGTTTGTGCGGGAAGTTGAATGGCCTTTGCGGCAGTAACACTGGATCTTGTGGAGTAACAACTTCGTCTTCCTCAAGAGGATCGTCGCCATACTCATCTTTCGACCACCGACTTCTCCAATCTTTAATCTTTTCGGTGATGGGATGGCGAAAAATTATCACCAAGAATACGAACGTGACTACCAGTCCTAAGGACCAGTACCCGAATCCAAATTGTTCTTGAGATACAGTGCTCTCATCGCGCTCAGCTGAAGTTGTAACCGGCGTTGTGGGTACTACTTGGGGCTGAGCAGCAACCTGTGCCCGCTGTTCTTCCAACAGCCTAACTGTGTCGGTGGCCAGCTTGAGCTGCTCAGCCATCTTAGTTCCCTCTTCTTTCAGAGCGGAGACTTGTCCCTCGAGAGCAATCTTTTCCGCTTTGAGTTTTTCGACCAGATCTTCGGTCTTTTTTTTCTCAACCCTGAGAGCTTCCACTTCCAGCTTCAGAGCATCGGCGCGAGCTTTTTCAGCTTCAGCTTTCGCCTCAGCTTTTTCTAGATCCTTAATGACCTGTGGAATCACCTCCAAGCTTGGAAGTGCATCGTTTGGATTATCCAGAGACTTAAGCCCTGTCCGCCGATGAAATTCCTCCACAGTGCGCGCCGGCCACATATGAGTGACAAGCACACGGTTGCGGCCGATGATGGCTCTATACCCCATCGCACAAGGCGTGAGGCATTTGATGTTCGTATGCACCGCACGCGGACACACGACTTTAATCTCATCACACTGAGCCTCGATAAGACTCTTGATGGTAAGCGTGGTGGAAGGGTATACAACCCCATCCACTGTACGCCCTTTAGCCGGGGCGAGTTCGGCACTAGAGAGGATGATCAACAGAGCGATCACCCATCGAACTATAGTGTTCATGACGTTAGAAAAATGAAGCCACACTCTCAAATCCACCCGGATCCAAGAGCACAACTTCGGAAATACTGTGCATTGGCAATATACAATTAAAAAGAAGTGCCGTCAACCATCGCGAACAGCACTTCTTTTTTCATACATCTATCGAAAACTACTTTGCTAGAGTCTCAAACTCAGCTTTCTTTTCTGGTATAAGCTCACCAAGTCTCTTGGCCAAAACTTTTGCAGCAACAGGTTGTTTAATCTCTTTGAATGGACTCCACAATCTAGTATCAAACACCACCTTGTGACCATACTGTTTGTATGCATCTGCCAAGATCTGTGCAACACCACCAAGTGCAACAAGATCAAATGAATTATCTTTTTTTCGCGCAGCCTCTATACTCATAGAAACATAATATGTTAACGCCTCTTCATTTTGTAGAGCATCTTGATATGCCTTTCGAACATATTCAACCGCTCTATCTTTTTCCCCTTTTCGTATATGTAGCAGTGCAAGTGCATACGCGAATGCCTGCTTCTTTGGAGATAGATTATATGCCTTTTCTGCATACAACATCGCGTTGTTAATATCACCTATGGCTGTATACATATTTGCTGCAAAAAATGAATATCGAGGTTCATTTGGAGTTAGATTTATCTGTTTATTTATCTGCTCTTCTGCAAGAGTATAGAAATTCATTTTGGTTTGCTGTGATACTGTTTGAGAATTTATAGCTGAAGCAGTTAGGTTTGTAAGCTGTTCAAACACTTCACTTGTTGGACGCCCTGTATCATATATCTCTTTAATAAGATTGTATGATATGTCCATAGGAGACTCTTTTAGACGGGCAGCTATCTCAGGTGTAACTTGTGATTGTTGATTTGCAACAGCGACGGCTTTTGCAAGATTTGAATTTTGCGTAAGAGGAACAAGTACTGATTTGTACATGGTATAACAACATACCAGAAGAACAGCAAATGATGTTCCAAGTATCACAGTTCCAATATCATCAAATCGTTTTTCTTTTGTAGAAATTCGATCATGAGTGTTTCTGTCATGAACATAAGCTAAGAATAAGAAGAACAAAACATAACTTGTTAAGTTATCAAACACGAACAGATTGTGAATAAAATACGCAACAAGTAATCCAAGCAAAACTGATCTCTCGACAACAGTCATCTGAGTTTTCTTTGATAAGATGAGCCAAGCTGCTAGCACGAAGAAAGATAGATATGCAAGAAGTCCAAAAGTTCCCGTTGCGATCCACCAATCTAGGAACACATTGTGAGATCGATCAAACCAATGCTCTCGATCATACATGTTCGGATTATAATATTTTGCAAATACTTGACCGAAATTATCCTGCCCCCAACCAAACCAAGGTTTTTCTTGGATACCCTGCAAAGCAACACCCCACAACATCTTTCTATCACCTCCAACTGTATTAAATATTTTTTCAAAATCAAAACTAATCAAATTTGCATAACGTGCTAGTTGAGGTTTTGACTGAACCCACTGACTATTTTTAGAGATACCAAGCACAGCAACACATGCAAGCATTGCAGTAAATACACCTAGCGCTATGTATTTCAATACTTTGTTTTTCTCTTTCCAGGCAAGATAAATAGAAGTAATAAATATTCCACCTATAAGACCAGCAAACGAACCTCGAGTACCTGTTTTATATAAGATAAATAAATTAAATACTCCAATAACTACAAAAACAACAATACCAACCACCTCTATCGACTCCAATCTTCGAGCAGGCTTATGTTGACCAGGTTGAAGTAACTCAGACTCTCTATTACCTCGAACAAACATCAGAACAAATAATAATGATAAGAAGGCATGTATAAGTGCATAGACTCCTAGATATGATGAGTTTCCAAGAGGCCCTGATATACGAGCTGCGGCCTTAACAGATTCTAGTTGGGATGCTGGGACACCAGCCTGCACAGCCTGAGCAACAGCTTTGCTTATATCTCCAAGAGACCATACACCAACTACTGCAGAAACAAATAAGCTAAAACCAGCGAGCCAAGCCCACTCTCTCTTACGTACTGTGGCTGATGCCGCTATAAATAAGGCTCCGAGATGCAACATTAGAGAATAACCTTCCATACGTTCAAAGTTGCTCCAGAAACTTCTAAAAGGGCTTTCACTTAAAATATTTGAAATACCAGCAATAACCAAAAACGCAACCAGTGCATACAGCAACTTAGACTTGCGCGGACGAGATGATGGATCTATAACAGCTAGTACTATATATAGTCCGAGAGTTAGCTGTGTTAAAGCTTTTATAAATAATCCTTTACCTACTATATAAGGGAAATACATTTTTCCTCCAAATATAAGTGGTGTGCACAAGAGTATTGCTAAGAATCCTAGTATAATTATTCGCAAAATAGACTTTGCCTGTGAATTTTGAGTAGTCATAGCGCTATGATAGCATACTAATAAAGGCAAAAATATGATTCCTAAAGAAATACATTACGTTTGGGTTGGTGGCAAGGAGCTACCACAAACGGCTCAAAAATGCTTGGAAAGTTGGCAAAAAAATATGCCTGACTTTAAGATCACTCGATGGGATGAAACAAACAGCCCTATGTCTGTCCCATATATACAATATATGTATACGGCCAAGAAGTGGGCCTTTGTTTCTGACTATATACGTTTTTGGGTTCTAAAAAATAAAGGCGGTCTGTATTTTGATACAGATAGCCTTGTACTAAAGCCTTTTGGGCCAGAGCTCATGAATGGAGACGCATTTGATGTGTTTCTCGGATGGATGCAGGATGGATATATAGGGTGTGGGGTTATAGGCGCTGTGGTAAATCATCCTTTTATATCCGCCGTACTCGATGCGTATGATAAGGCGGACCCTACTCTCTTTGAGACCTGTCCTCAGATAGTTACGCGTGTATACAAAAGTCAGACATGGGATAAGGTAAAGATTTTTGACATTGCATATTTTAATCCGTGTGAAGCTCAAGAAAAAAGAACTCTTGAAAAATTAAAACTTGCGTACGTTGACAATATGTATGCTGAAAGCTGGGTATCCTACCGATGGCTTAGACGTTTTTTGAGAAAGACAGGTTTAATGAAAATTATAAAGAAAATACT
Organism: uncultured Candidatus Saccharibacteria bacterium; assembly: GCA_964450605.1. Taxonomy (GTDB): domain Bacteria; phylum Patescibacteriota; class Minisyncoccia; order Phycocordibacterales; family CAIZLB01; genus CAIZLB01. The sequence goes on from CAYVEK010000002.1 coordinate 62,432, forward strand.
CGGCCATGCAAAAAGTTAAAAGCTACATACATCATATAAACAATCGTTTTTTTAACCTTGATTTAAAATTCTTGGTTAAAAATTCTTTTTATACACTATCTTCATATATAGTTTCTGTGTTATGTACTCTGCTTATCACATATGTGATAGCCAACAACATAAGTGAACATCATACAGGTATATATAGATACGTATTTTCTTGGTACGGAGTACTGGGAGCATTTATGCTTTCAGGTATAACATCAGCACTTACGATCTCTACCGCCAAAGGTTACAACTCACTACGTAAAGCATTTATCTATAAAAGTTGGTTTTCTTTTTTTGGACTTATAGTGTCCCTTGGAGGTGCATTGTACTATAAGATAGGTGGGAACGAAGAATTGTTCTGGAACTTTGTATTGCTTGCAATATCTCTTCCTATTCTTGAAATATCAAATCTGTACAACTCATATCTGCAAGGTGCTGAAAAATTTAAAACTTCAGCCAAGTTTACAGTACTAAATAAAATATCAACTCTTATAAGTATTGTACTGTTTGTCTACGTATTACATATACCGAACTCTTACATACTTCTTATATCAAACATAACCTTAGTTGCCGTTATTCAACTTCTCTATATATACAAAGTTCACTCTGATCACAGACTACCTGTATCAGACGAGACAAGTGATCCTAAGCTTTTACGTAATTCTATACATTTTAGTTTGATGGGCATAGCGTACACTATAGGACAGCAGGCTGATAAATTTATCTTATTTAAATTTTTTGGAACAACAGCTCTTGCTGGATACTGGATAGCAACTGTTATACCTCTCGAGATACAGCGCTTTCTAACACAAATCATAAGTATATACACCCCAAAAATCGTACGAGTAGACGAACACGATCCTGCATTTAGAAAAAAATTTATTAGAATACTTTCAATTATTTCAATCAGCCTACTTTGTCTAGTTGGAATATACTATGCAACTGCACCTTATGTATTTAGTATACTATTTCCGAAATATACAGACGTCATCCCTCTTTCAAAACTATTTTTCTGGATTATTGTTTTTACCCCATTTACATTTATCTGGAGTTTTTTTGTGGCTCGAACACATATCAAAAAAACATACTTTTTCCATATCGCTGACCCTGCAATACAGATAGGTTTATATTTCTTGTTAATATACAATTTCCAATTGGGAGTTGTTGGGGTTATATACGCAATTCTTGCAAAGAATGCAATCATGAGTCTTATAGGGCTAGGATGGTTTATCAGTAAAAAGTAAAATCATGAACTATAAAATATACGTCATAAATCTAGATAAAGACGCGGACAGACTTTCATTTATGAGTTCACAACTCACTGAACTTGGTTTATCTTTTGAACGCTTCCCTGCCATTCTTGGGAAAGAACATGACTTTTCAAATGAATACGATGCGTCTTTGTGTGTAAAGAAAAATGGAGTACCTATGACTACATCTGAACTAGGGTGCGCCTTATCTCACAAAAAAGTTTACGAAAAAATACTGCAAGGACAAGAAGAGTTTGGATTAGTTTTCGAAGATGATATTGCCATACATGATAAAAATTTCAAAAAAATACTAGCAAACACAATACAAGAAAATTTAAAAAAACATTCTTGGGACTACTTGCAATTTGACTATCAAAAACCTGGTATATCTTGGATTAAAGCATGGTTAGATCAAGTTAGACGTACTTTTAATATACGTACCGATCCATTATCACGCTATACACATATATTACTCAGTATCTGTAAACTGCCGATCGTAATCCTGCTCGGTTTATATGAGGGTATACGAAATATGTTTGTCAAAGGACCTGTTTCTTTTCACCGTGATGTATATTTTGCAGGTTGCTATCTCATAACAAAAAAAGGTGCAGAGACGCTATTACAGTTATCAGATAAACTTATATATCCAGCTGATCGTATACAAAATGAGGCAAAAAAACAACTTGGTTTAAAAATTAAATATTTTAGCCCCGTTATAGCTTTTCAACAAAGAAATAAATTTAAAACAAATATTGGACTATGAACAAAAACTATTTTCCATTTATAGACATACTACGTTTTATCGCCGCCCTATCTGTTATGTTTTTTCATTATTTTGCAGTGGCTCTACAAGATAGCAAGAACATACTCGCTGTGTACATAAGCCATGGATACTTGGGTGTTGAATTATTTTTCATGATATCAGGTTTTGTGATCTTCTTTAGTTTGCATAAAGGTACTAAAGAGTATGCTATCGGAAGATTTGTACGTCTATATCCTCTGTTTTGGATATGTTGTACTCTAACCTATCTGGTAACCATATGGTTTAATGCAAACCCTCTGCCTTTTGCCGTGTATTTGAAAAATCTACTTTTAGTAAATAACAACCAAACAGCCACACTTGTCGATGGTGTATATTGGACTCTTACTCAAGAGATTATTTTCTATACACTCATAGGAGCTTTCGCATACATATGGGGTATGCGAAAAATAGAATGGTTTTTTGGTTTATGGATAGCATTTGCCTACGTTGTATTTGCATTTAATCTTGAACATTTCTTTATTGCAAAAATAGCACTCGCTCGATACGCAGGATTCTTTAGTATTGGAGGGTTGACTGCTCTTATATATTCACAAAGACACAAGAGCTCTACAAAAACTCTATATATACGATCAGGACTTTTAGCATCAGCACTTGCGTTGCCTATATTTGTAAGCGAGAGGCTTAAAATCAATCCAACATCATCTACAAATCTATTTGGTATCTTTGATAGCACAGGGTATGTAATACTCACAGTACTAACCGCACTATTCTTCAGTGCAATCATCTGGAATAGATCCATACGGTATACCAAAATAGCACTAGTACTAGGAGCTATGACGTATCCGCTGTATCTTCTCCACTATAAGATTGGAGAAACTATCGTCAGTTTATTTGAGCCATTTGGACGCATCAGTTTGATATCTTTTTCAGTCGCAATAAGTATACTAATTCTGTCGTACATAATGAGTATTTTTGATAAAAAACTCCGATATATAATCATGCAAAAAATAAAGAAAGTATGGTAGTATGATTTTAAAAATACATGTCACTCAGTTTTATCAAAAAAGCCATACTTTTCTTCCCTAAATATCTTCTCAAAGACCCTTATTTTGTGTTGCTATATATACTTGCCTATCCTCGAAGATACTATACAAATACTGCCCGTTTTTTTAGCGAAACAGAGTTTTTGGATGAGGTCAGAAAAGGTAAATCGATCATACGTATCGGTGATGGTGAGATAAGTTTATTGCACGGACGAAGTATACACTACCAAAGATACATAAAAGCGCTCGCCTCTGGTTTGCGAACAGCTATCACAGATCACTCTCCCACCTGTCCATATGTATTAAGTATTCCAATATTTGTGAACTATACAAACAAGGAATTAAACAAAACTCGAGGCAAACTTTCTTGTTGGCTTCCTCTTAAGGTTGAGTTTCGTAGAATATTTAACAAACAAGCTGGCTATGCTGATGCACACTTCTTCTACTATAGAGATAAGATGATATCTTTTTTTAAAGAGTTTATTGAGCAAAAACCTGTTATTTTTATCTCAAATCCAGAAACAAACGCATCTATTAAAAATAGAATACATTATCCCGCACATTTTATCGATACACCTTCAGAGAATTCATTTGAATCTATTTCAGACATATATACACAGATAGACTCTATTATCAATCAAAACCCTAGAGATAAATATATCCTAGTTGTATCAACAGGGCCTACAAGCAAGATTATTGCTCATGACTATGCTCTTCGAGGGTATCAATCTTTTGATGTTGGGTTTGGTCTAAAATATATATACGATGACAAGGATTATTCCTATCTTATTTAATGGTATAATCTAATCACAATGCAGAAACTAAAAATAGCTCTAAAACGAGTACTTCCTGATTCATTATTTGCTTTAGTTCGAAAAGTGTATATAAAAACAATCGGGCGTTTTGTTGATAAGAAAAACAATACTCTTGTCGACGGTTATACAAAAACATATTTAGAAAAACATGGATACATTGTTTCCGACGGACCTTTTAAAGGATTACAGTACGTAAAAGAATCAGTAGGCTCTTCGTTTTTACACAAACTTGCAGGGTACTATGAAGCAGTTCTTATACCTTATGTTGAAGAGGTAAAACATTTACCAATACAACACATACTTGATATAGGTGCAGCTGAAGGCTACTATACAACAGGTTTTGGATCTATATTTCCTTACGCATCGATAACAGCTTTTGAAATGGAAGAAAAAGGACGTGCAAATATCAAAACACTTCATTCTATAAATCATCTTACAAACACTATCGAAATACTCGGTGAAGCAACATCTGAAAATGTGTTCAAATACGTAAAACCGGGAACTCTTCTTATTTGCGACTGCGAAGGTGCTGAAAAAACCATATTCAACACACCCAGAGAAGAAGCTGGAAATATTATATACGGAATCATTGAATTACATGATGAGCTTGTGCCAGGTTGTAAAGAAGCAGTAATTAACTTTTTCTCCCCTACCCATACAGTAGAAGTTGTTCGGTTCGCTCATGCAGAGCCGAAAAACTTTGTCTTCTTTAAAAACATACCATCAAGTGATGTGTCTGTTCTACTGCGAGAACGTGGTATACAAGATCAAGAGTGGGCTATTATTAGATTAAAATAGTTTATTACGAGCAAAATATATTCGTTTGATCTTTTTTAAGATCATTAAACCATTGATACAATTCCTCCTTAGAAGAAAGTATCTTGTCAGGAGATTCACCTTCTAGGTCTCGTACGCTATATTTTTTATCGATCAAAAAATTAAGTATTCGCAAACCATCATTTTCATTTTTCTTATTATAAAAAATAGGAGTAAATTCTAGTAATATCTTTGGCCTACATCTACTTATAAGTTCAGACAGACCTTCAAGAACGTCCGCCTCATATCCCTCAACGTCTATTTTCACAAAATCAACCCTGGGAACATCTTTGAGTACAACATCTCCGTTTTTGATAGTAACAGACATTTTTTCCATGTTCTCAGCATATGCAACCAAAGAAGATCCTCCTTTATTTATAGGATTTATATGCAAAGTAAGCTGTTCATCCTTGTTAGCGAGTCCAAAATTATACAGTTGTATATTTTGAATGTTACTTGCACGAATACTTTTATTAAACTGTTCGTATATGTTTATATTAGGCTCAAATGCATATACCCTACCAGTCAAACCTACCAGTTGCGAAGCAAAAAGAGCATGTTGACCTATATTTGCACCTATATCCACATACGCATCTCCTTTTTTCAATTGTGTTTTTAAAAAGAGAAGTATATCCTCTTCGTATACACCCTTCCAGTATATTTCATTGTCAATGAATCCGTTTTGGGCATTTAGTACGATTTGAAAAGAAACGTCTGCGTACTTGAAAGGATATTCCATTTCACCTGTAAATCTTTTCAGCTTTAAACCTCTAACATATACATACCCGGGCAATAATATCTTTCGTACACATCTGTATACAAAAGAAAAATGTTTTTTAATGAATATTTTTATATTTAACATATCAAGCATTTTGTAATAGTTTTATTTTGTTAAGACGTTATAAAATAATAGTCCCATATGTTCAAAAGAAAATTCTTTTTTAGTGAGCTCAACAGCTTTTTCAGACATTAATTTTAGATTTTCTGAAGTATGTATTTGTTTTAAGCAAGAAACAAGTTCATCGACATTACCTGTAGTATATGTATAACCATTTATACCCTGTCTAACATATGCCGCCGCCCCAGAAGTATCACTCACAATACAGGGCAAACCGGCAGTCATAGCTTCAAGAACTACTATACCTATAGCATCATTGTAGCTAGATAGTATGAGTACATCATGTGAATTATACAACTCATTAAGAGCATCTCTACTCTGAGACTCGACATGTGAAATGTTAGCGGTTAAACCAGCGTCGTGTATATATTTAAAAATAGAATTCATATACTCAGTAGGTTGGCCAACAAAAGTTGCTTTAACCTGAACACCTTGTTTTTTTAGTTTTTGTACAGCCTGCACCACATCAATATGTTTTTTGTATGGAACAAAACGAGAAACCATAAGTATGCGAAGAACATTATCTTTGCGTAAGAATCTGTCTCCTGTATCAAAAAAACTAGTTCCTTCTATAGGCACAGGACAAACATCAACAGTTCGACCAAATAGTTTTTGTAGATATGTTTGACCTAGTTCACAATATGCGATTATGTGGTCAATTTTTGATTTACAGATCTTATTAAGGTACACCATCGGGTAAAATGCCAATCTGGAAACAATACTCTGAGGAGTTATTTTTGTCTCACATTGTAAGATCAATTTTGTTTTTGGATGTTTTGCTTTATACCACAAAGCCTGGACAGTCCAGAGTCTGAAAAAGTCCATACACACGACTATATCAGGACGAATCTCTTCAAGTTTTCTGCACAAACCTTTTTGATAAAAAGGTAGAGACACTTGATTATGTAATACTTTACCTAAGAATGCACCAAGGCCAAAAAAACCATGTGCTAATTTATGATACGTAAAAGTACTTTTATCATTTTTAATATATGTAGAGTTCGAAACATGCACCTCAGCTCTATCCTGAGTATAATGCACCAATGGAAGCGTTACACTATTTATTCCTATAAAAAATATCTTTTTGTTCATATATATGATATTACATTAATCTGTCCCATGATTGAGCGATACGTGTTAATGAAAAATAGTCTGATCTTTCTTTTATATGATCTGAACTAAAAAATTGTTTTTCTTCCATTATCTGAATCAGATTTTGGGCCAGTGTTTGTTCATTAGCAAGATATCCATATACTGTTTTATATGGATACGTTGAAATATCTTTCTTATTGAATCCAAAAATCTCCCGTGGGCCAAAATCACAATCAATAGACACAACAGGTTTACCTAAAGACATAGCTTGAACTATCGATAAACCAAAAGACTCAGAATACGAAGAACAGACATATGCGTCCGCAAGAGCTATATAAGGAAAAACATTTTTTCTCTCACCTAGTAGGTAGACGCTTTTATTGAGCTTTTGACTGTAAATCAGCTCTTCTAACACGCCCCTCTCCGAACCCTCACCGATTATAACGAGCTTTGAATCTGGTTTTTTTAACACAACATTGCTCCAAGAATCAATAAGCCGTTTATATCCTTTTATGGGAGCAAGTCGTCCAACACTTATGATCAGATTAGAACATGATGATCGAACCTGATTTTCAAATATACTATACAACTCATCTTTTTCTGATTCTGTATCAACCCGCTCTTTAAAGTTGTATATACATATCGCTTTTTCTTGAAACTTTTTAGGAAGTTTTTCTTGTATTTCAAGAGTAATCCCTTGAGAGACTCCGACATATGCATCCCATTTTACAAACCTAAACATGAAAGCAAGTAAAAAACGATTCACAAAACTTGTTGTCGATATTTGTTGATGTATCACAGCGAAGGCTTTAGGTCTCATATTTTTAGATATAGACATAAGCGCCAATGATGTCGAAATAATCATATTATCAACCGAAACAACAAGATGGGTAGGTTTTTCTTTTTTTATATAAGATCGTATCTTATATGCCCGATTTAAAAACTTATATAGTTTTACGAAAATATTTAGACTTATCTTTTCTTCAAAACCCGTCACAGGAGCCTGTGTTTTTTCATATGCACACAGATATGAGACAATGCCACCTTTTGAAGCAAAATATCTACCGAGCCCTTTGCTCCATGTTTCTATGCCACCGAGGGTTGAATATGATGTTTGAATAAAGGTGATTTTTTTCATATAGTATGCACGATATTATTTCTTAGATAACAGATAATTACCTATTGCCAAATGAGGTAGACCACTTTCAACAAATGTTCGTATAGCATCTTTGGGAAATTCTACATTCGGTTCACCGTGCAAATTGAATGATGTATTCAAAACCCCTCCGATACCTGTTATTTTTTCAAATGCATCTATAAGGTTCCAGTATGATGCGTTCATTTCTTTTTTTACCATTTGTGGACGAGAAGTTAGATCATATGGATGCAGTGCTGCCGGGAGATCTGTATGAGCCAGAGGTTTTGTGTCAAAGGTAATACTCATATATGGTGCAAAGAAGTTTTTTGGGTTAACTAGATAATCATCTCTCCTCTCCCACTTTATACTTGTAGCAAACGGCATCCAAAAATCTCTGTTCTTGATCATTTCATTTATAAGTTTTACGTTCTCACGAGAAGATGGGTTGGCCAATATAGATCTATTGCCTAGCGCTCGCGCACCCCATTCTGCACGCCCCTTAAATCTACCCACAACAGAATTACCAGCGAGAATTTCCGCAACCTGCTGTTCTATATTTTTTTGACCTTGCGGATCAAAATACTGAATCTCAATAGAAAGATTTTTAAAGTCATATGCATCAATAGCTTTTTTAATCTCATCATCTGAATATTCAGAACCTAAATATATATCTTGGATCGGCTTCAAATCATTTAGGCTATTTGTCAGAGAATAGCCATACACCGCAGCACCTATAGCCAAGGATTCATCTCCACAAGACGGAGTCGAAGTCAGAGAATAAACTTCGGGCATCTCTAGAAGCTTTTGATTTGCTTTTACATTCATAAACACACCTCCAGCTATAGCAACATCGTGGATTTTATATTTCTCTATCGAACTTTTCGCTATGGATTTAATAATTTCTTCTGTTAATTTCTGAATACCGTATGCCAGTGAGTCAAAACGATAGTGATAGTAGTTATATGCAACAAGATACCCAGGAGTATAGTTGAGAGGAAATGCAGATTTTATATTCAAAGAGTTTTCATCCCACCAACATAATTCTTTAAATTTTTTATACACTTTTTCTCCACTTGAGACTTTCGCATATGGTGCAAGTCCCATAACTTTGAATTCATGTTCGTTTCTGCTCATACCTACAATATCCGTAACTCCAGAATACATGAGTCCGAGTGAATCACGAATCGCCATTTTATGTTTCATCTCTATAGTTTTTCCGTCAAATATATTTATAGAGCCCGAAGCATCATCGCCTGCCCCATCAAGTGTAAGAATAAGATGTTTTTTATTAACATCTGACATAAAAGGCACGGTTGCCCAAGCATGAGCTAAATGATGGTGAAGAAAAACAACTTTGGTATCTTTAAATTGATCCTGCAAAAGTTTTGTAACTTTTTGAGCTGTACCCCAACTCATCTTCCACATTAAAAATCTATCTCTCAAACCCAATATTTTTGCAATAAAAGGCCACCGTAATGTAATCGCTCGATAAAAGGCATTCATTTTTGGAATACCTATTTTTCTATTTTTTTCATTATCTTCTGCAGTTGTTAGTATATAACTCTGATTATCTAATCGCTCACCTACCATAACAACGAGATCAAAAGATTCTATAGAATATTTTTCTTTTATGTATTGTATAGATTTATATGGAAACCCAACATATTTTTTATACCCAGAAAGTCTTTCTTCCGACATAGCTTCAACGATGGCTCCATTTTTTATCAAAACAGCTGTAGCATCGTGCCCTCCGTGAATTCCCAATATATATCTGTTCATAGATATGGATTATATCATAATAATCGGTTTTTATACAGGTACTATAAGCTGATTTGTGGTATACTGTTCAAATTAAATGAAAGAAAAAATAGGAGCCGTCAATCTGCTACGTTTCTTGGCAGCCATAGGAGTGCTTTTGTATCACTACATGTTCATGTTTTATCAACGGGGCTTATCCTACCTTGATTTTGGACCTTTACGTGGTATTGCTCAGTATGGATATTTAGGAGTAGACCTGTTCTTTATCATCAGTGGGTTTGTTATTGCACTCAGTGCAGAAAACAGAACATGGTTTGGTTTTCTAACCTCAAGAATGAGTCGTCTATACCCTATTTTCTGGACCTGTGTGAGTATCACTGCGCTATATATTCTTTTTGGAGGATATTTAGTGTCTGAACATGTCACGTGGGGTAGATATTTTGCCGGACTGACGATGACACCAGGTTTATTTGGACAAACTATATTAGAGGGATCATATTGGACTTTGGAAGTTGAACTAAAGTTTTATTTTATTATTTTTATAATTCTTGCTTTTAGAGGTTTTAAAAAAATAGAACATCTTTCATACATAGCAATAGTATCTATTATATTGATGATGAGCTTTACATCTATTCATATAGGATGGGCAGTAAATTTTCTTGCGGGAATACTCTTTTTCAAAATATATAAAGATGGTATAACAATACCCCGAATGATCGGAGTACTTACGTTACTGCCGATAAATATACACACCGCTCTTGAATACAGCAGAAACTTAACAGAAAATTATAATACAGTATTTAAAGATTCTGTAGTCGGAACTTCCATTATTCTTTTTTATACAGCCTTTATGCTCATAGCCACAAAAACGATATCTTTCAAAGACAATAAATGGCTGTCTCTTGCAGGGTTATTAACTTACCCTGTATATCTCCTGCATCAACAAATAGGTCATATACTTTTTAATGTATACAAAGACAGCGTGTCACAATACGCTTCACTTGTACTTGTAACAGGTTTTATACTAATACTTTCATATCTAGTTCACATTCTTGTTGAGGACAGTGGTAGAAAGATGATACAAAATACAATGCAAAAAATCGCAAAAGCTCTGAAACTAAACCCCTAATATATCTTTTAACGTATTCTCATCAACTTCCTTCTTAAGTTCTTCGGCTGTTGGAGTTAGTGACACAGGTGCAGTACCCTGAACCGGAGGTGGTGTTTGTCTCGGAACATCTTTTTGCGCAGGATAGTCTGTTGTAGCTTGAGCACTATTTTCTTTTCCAAGTTCAGCAAATGCTTTTTTAAACGGATTATGTACCCGCTCACTCTTCTTAGGTTCAGACGGTCTATTTGCTCGAGGTATTTCTGGAATAGGAGGCATTTTAACTTCTACGGTATCACCACCAACCTTAGTATCTACACGAGGCTTTTCTTCCTTGACATACCGAGGAGTGTCTGCCAATTTCGGTTTTTCAGTTTGCTTTTGTTGTTTGTTTTGATCTTGTTTTCCAGAGTTTCCTGCCCCTGCTCCGGTTCCAGCACTACTACCACTATTGCCAAGTGTCCACTCAAGAATATGCTTCTCAACTTCTGCTCGTGGGCGTGAATATGTATTTCTAGAACTTTCTAGTATCTGTTGCACATATTGTTCTTTTGATTCTGGCCAAGGGCCCAGGTTAACCGCAGAAAACGCACCTGAAGTCACGCCATCTATCATAAGTTTTAGATACATCTGATATCTTCCAAGATTTACAAAATCTTCTACTGTGAAAGTTGGCTGGAATTCTTTTTCGAGAGCCTCTCCATCTTCGGCTCCGACTCGAAAGGCGATCATGGTTCCCACGTTTCCAAATACAGCATCACGCACGACATCAGTCATTTGTTTTACATACTGATGAGCAACGATAAGGCCGAGTTTATATTTTCGAGACTGCGCAAGTATCTGTGCAAATGAATCATTGGTAAAGTTTTGAAACTCATCTACATACAAATAAAATGGTGGGAGTTGTTTTAACTCTCTATCAGTCTTATCAGCACGAGACATGGCGGCGAGATATATCTTAGTTACAAAAAGAGAACCAAGCAAGTTTACTGCATCTTCCCCAATACGTCCTATAGATAGGTTGAACAAAATAATCTTTTTCTCATCCATGGCTCGACGCAGGTCAAAAGAAGAAAACTTTTGACCAATAATATTTCGTATCAAACTATTTGAAATAAACTGTCCTACCTTGTTTTGTATAGCAGGTACAGCTTCAGCTGCCATCTTTTCTGTATAGTTCGCAAACTCTTTTTCCCAATACATTTTTACGGTCGGCTCTTTGACTCGGGCTACTACATCATTTCTAAATTTCTTGTCAGACAGCATGCGGTTTACATCAAGTAAAGTCGCTTCTGGTATCTCAAGCAATGCTAGTAGTGTATAGTTTAGGATGTATTCCATACGAGCACTCCACTGATCTTGCCAGATCTTCTTAAATGTACTCATAAGACCTGAAACTATAAGCTGAGCCCGAACAGGGTTTAGTTCCGCATCTCCTGATGTATCCTCCAGAACATTGAAGGCTATAGGATGCTCTAGGTCAAAAGGTGCAACGTATATAACATCTTTTATACGATGCTCTGGGACGTACTCCATAAGAAGATCAACAGTTTTACCGTGTGGATCTAGAAATGCTAAACCTTCGCCATTTTGTATGTCCTGAATGGCCATATTTTCGAGCAAGGTCGACTTACCCATACCGGTTTTACCGATAACGTACATGTGTTTTAGACGGTCTTCCTGGTAGATACCAAACTTCTTCTGGCTATTACGAGAATCCGTGAATCCAAAATAGGTAACTCTATTATCCATATATGGATATAGTACCATAATAGTATATAATATACACATGAATAAATTTGTATTAATACTATTGGGAATAAGTGTACTTACAACAGGTTTTACAGTTCAAGCAACCACAGATGCTGAGATACAGGCACTTCTTAATCAAGCATATAGCAGTATGACAGGTGGAAATACCAGCTCTACCCCAAATCTACTTAACACACCTACTACAAATACAACAGGTACCAATACCACAACTCAGAAAACAACAAAGCAAACTGTAAAAGTAGAGCGTTTAAACTACTCTCCCATTGTTCCTGATACATATGTAAAATTAAACAGCATAGTAAGTATCAACATACGAACTGCTGCAAGTGCAACAACTCCGATAGAGATATTTCTACTTGGTTTTGATGCAAACTCAAATCCTGTAAAAAAGATTTTTATAAAAAATGTGTACAATGAAAAACCAAATGTAGTTAAACAGTACAAACTTATGATCAATCAAGATATTCTTGATCAGGCCAAGAGAGCTGACTGGGTGCAGGTTGGATACTGTGTTGGAGGATGTAAAGTATCTAAAAGTAAAATGATAAAAGGAAGAATTATTTTGCCTCGTATACAACCGACTTCTTCAAGTAATTAAGTAGTTTTGCGACGTCTCCATTTTTGTTATCACTCTTTAGAACGATCACAACAACCGTTCGCACTCCCCCTTTAGCCATATTTACATCAAACAAAGAAACGGTTGTTTGTTTTGCTTGATCTATAAAACCATTTTTACCACCAGCAAAACCTGTTGTTAGAAGTAATGCATTTTTGTTGTACCATGTATGGCCTTTGATAGAAAACTGTTTAACACGGGTCATATCATATATCTGCGGATCGTGCTTGTAGATATATCGCGCCAGCTTTAGTAAGTCATACGGGGTTGATATGTTTCGAGGGTCTAAACCACTTGGATCACCATAGTATGTGTCCAACATATTGAGCTCTGTCGCTTTTTTATTCATCTCTTCCATAAACTTTGCATGACCATACTGATCAGCAAAAACTTCTGCAGCATCATTACTTGACTCCATAAGCAATGGGAATAGTAGGTCTGCGAGTCGTATCTTTTCTCCAGAACCCAGATTTCCTTGTCCTCCGTAGGCACTTGTAGCATCACGAGATACAACTGCAACAGTTTGCATATCCATCTTTTCTCGGGCAACGAGAGCCGTCATAAGCTTACTTACCGAAGCAAGTGGATGTGCTACTTCAGCGTCTTTTTCCAAAATGACTTCACCTGTCTCAAGATCTGCAACTAGATACGCTTTCGAACTAAGAACTGGTGCAATAGCTTTCGGTAATACTGAGTAACGACCTTGCATAGACAAATCCTCAGAATCATCACTTCCTATCAGATGTGTTCCGTTATTTCTACCACCTATCACAAGAGTTGTATCTGCATATTTATTGATATTATCAGTCAAAAAATTGTTTGGAGTATTTGCATCAACCCCAATCTGAGATACACCTGGTATACCAAGATCCACTCGTGATATATCTTCTGCGTTTTTTTGTGTACCAAAGATAGAATCCATGCCTGATTTTACATATATATCAACATCTGTAGAGGTCGCTGTTGTACTCGCATGCATTTCTGGATTATGTAGAGATACTTCTTTTTTAATATTTGAAAATGCCAATAATACAAGTTGGGTGATAAAAGCAACGACTGATACTCCAATAATCATAACTCCAATAATCCACAAAATACCTTTTTTAGAAAAAATATCTTTTGTAGTAAACAGAGATTGTTTAGGTGCAGCAAAACTTGGAGCAACAGGAACAGCAACCTCTTGAGTATCAGACTCTTGAAGATTATTTTTTATTGATTGTGTATAAGAGTGAAAGTTAAGCATACAGTATTAGTAACTTTATTAAATATATGAAAATTCGTCAAATACCTTTCTAAAATTCTCAATCGCCTCCTCAACCATGGTTCGAGAGAGTGTAAAACTTGTCCCTTGATGTGCAAGTTCATTTCGTATCTTATGCGCTCGCCAAGCAAGATCGAGAGTTCCTATCTGTGATTTATTAGTATTTTTAAGTTTTTCCCCTATAGAATCTCCAGGAACCCCGATAGAATCAAGCAGGTCATATAACATGATATCTGCTTCCATGATAGCTATACGCCAATCTGATTGATTTGCAGAGTTATAGTATTTTTCAACAATCTCCCATCTAGGATTACGTATACCGTTCGTATCACCTTCATATGAAGTTGGCACAGCTATCGAAGATTCATCAGATCCTGGAAGAGTGGTGATACCTACAGGCTCGTTTTTTGTTGACTCATCCTTTTTAGGCTTCATGCCTTCTTTGATAAAGTTTAATCGAACTTTATTATGATATAGTAACAAACCAAATAATAGAGATAAAAATATAGAAGTAAAAAATACAGCGTAAAATATATTTTTAAACAAATCCAATAGTCTAAATTTTGTCTCATCAACAATACTTGGCTGTATTGTTTTTGATACAACCTGACCCTGTTCATTAACAACAGATTCTTCATGTGGATTTAGCAGATTATTGTAAAATCCTTTGATTGTTCCGTAAGGCTCTTCTTGATTTTCATATTCGTAACCAGCAGTTGTTTGTGTTCCAGACTCCACACCTTCAAATAGGTTTATGGACTGATTTGAATCAAGTCTTGGAATAATAACCAAAAACAATGATGCAATAACTAGCAAAATCAAAAACACATCCTCCCAATTTGCACCAAATACTTT
This sequence comes from uncultured Candidatus Saccharibacteria bacterium, assembly GCA_964450605.1. GTDB lineage: Bacteria > Patescibacteriota > Minisyncoccia > Phycocordibacterales > CAIZLB01 > CAIZLB01. Next base: position 77,645 of record CAYVEK010000002.1, read on the forward strand.
CTTTGATTTTGGTGCTTCTTTTTTGTCATCCTTTTTTTCTACTTTCTTTTCTTCTGCCATGCTTTTAGTATAGCATTTTTCCAAGCGCAAAAAGAATATCTTCTCTATCTGTATTTGCCATCAATTGTATACCAAGAGGCATGTTATTTTTTGTTCCCCATACCGGATGCCCGTGCTCATCATGTTGTGGTTTATATGGCAATGATATAGCCGGAACACCTGCCAAGTTTGCAGTTACAGTAAAGATATCTGCAAGGTACAATGAGAGTGTATCGCCTGCTTTTTCACCGATCTTGAAAGCTGTATCAGGAGTTGTTGGAAGAAGTATTGCATCAACTGATTCAAATGCTTTTTTAATATCAGCAGTTAACAACTCTCGCAAAACGGTAGCTTTTCGATAATAGGCATCATGATAACCTGCAGAAAGTATGTATGTACCGAGCATGATTCGTTTTTTTACTTCACGCCCAAGTAGTTGTCCCCGTGTCTGCATATAGTCTTGTAGTAGATTTGATCCTTCGACTTTTTGTCCATATCTAACTCCATCAAAACGAGCCATGTTTGATGACACTTCTGCTGGGACAAGTATGTAGTAAAGCGCCAAAGCTTTGGTCAAAAGAGGAATAGAAATATCTACAAACTCAACTCCTTTTGTTTTTAGATCGGCAACTACATGCTCTATACTTTTCTTAACCTCATCAGTTACTCCATCTGTAAAAATAAATTCTCGAGGAATTCCAACTTTTAAGCCAGGACGTGACATAGTATCAGCGATGGTAAAATGTTTTGTTGCGTGAGTTGTACTATCAAACTCGTCTTGTCCTTTTATAACCTCAAAGATAAGCTCTGCGTCTTCTACATTTCTTGTAATAGGACCAATAACATCAAAAGATGAAGCCATGGCCATAAGACCGTGTCGTGACACACTTCCATATGTTGGTTTAAGACCTGTTACACCACAGTATGTTGCAGGTTGCCGTATAGAACCACCTGTATCAGATCCGAGAGCAAACAAACATCCTTTCATAGCAACAGCAGCCGCTGAACCTCCTGAAGAGCCTCCTGCAACGTATTCTATATTTGCCGGATTTTTAGTTACTCCATATGCAGAGTTTTCTGTAGAGCCACCCATAGCAAACTCATCCATATTTACTCGGCCAAGGCATATTGCACCCGCTTCTTTTATTTTTCGAATCACAGTAGCGTCATAGCTTGCAGTATATCCTTCCAAAACTTTTGATGATGAGCCTGCCTTTTTTCCTTGTACTAGTATGTTGTCTTTAACCGCATATGGAACGCCAAAAAGTTTATGTTTTCGTATATGAGCCTCTATCTCTTCTGTCGTTTTATCTTTTATAAGTTCATCACATATTTTAGCTTGCTCAACAGCATCTTCAAAAACTTCAAGATATGCGTTAATATCTTGATTTTTTAATTTGATGATTTGTATATACTCTTTTACAACATCACTGACAGTGATTTTTTTACTTGCTAAAAGTGTATGAAAGTCCAGTATAGAATCTGGTAATGTGTGAGTTGTAAAATCGATAGACATATTTTTTTAAATAACTAATTAAATTAACCAAGAATCTTTTTAACTTTAACAGCTTGCTCCGTATGATCAGGAGCTGCGGAAACTAGCTCCGCTGGAGTATCTGAATTTTGAACAGCTCGCTCTAGATCCTCTCGCATACCACCAATTGGTGCAAAACCTTCACTTTTTGGCTGACCTGTTTGATCCGGAACGTCTTGTATAGTATCAACAAAACTAAGTATTGATTCTATATCTTTTTGAAAGAAAGTAACTTCCTGATCCGTAAGTGATAATCGAGCCAAATTTGCCAGACGCTCTACGTCTTCTTTTTGAATAGTTTTATGAGAACTCATAGATTTTTACTTTAGCATAAGTTTTTATTTTTTTCAGCCATACACAAAAAAAGAGGAGGGGTTTTCACCCTCCCCAGCGCATACAGACCCTTTCTCCATAAAGGCTAGAAGCTTTATTGAGGAATGGATAGGTTTGGAACCAAAGGGCTGTCTAAAACAATCCTGCGCCAGAAGATTGCATCATGACTTCCTCAACAATTATTGTTATACACTGGTATTAGTACACTGTCAATGTGCATCTATTCCACCTATCACCTCCCCACCATGCTCAAAAACTCATCCTCCCCAAGCACCCTAACCCCCAACTTTTCAGCTTGTTCAAGCTTTGATCCGGCCTCAGCACCAGCTATAACAAAGTCTGTTTTACTTGACACACTGCTTGACACTTTGGCCCCTAGAGAGCGTAAAAGCTCTCCCGCCTCATCTCGACCCATAGATGTCAACGTACCTGTCAATACCACAGTTTTTCCAACAAACGGACCTGTGAGTGTGCCTATGTTTGCAGTTTCTTTTGATCGGACAACTTCAACTTGTTCGAGTATGTCATCGAGTTCTTTGATATGTTTTTTATCTCTAAACCAATCATATACATTTTGAGCAACTACATCCCCTATTCCGTATACTTGCGCCAATTCATCAACACTCATATTTCGCAGGCGACCCATATCCCCATCTACAACTTTACTTAAATCCCGTGCAGTCTCCTCTCCAACTTGCGGTATAGATAAAGCAAAAATCAATCGCGCACAATCAACCTTTTTAGATTTTTCTATAGCTTCGATGATGTTTATAGCAGACTTCTCGCCCATGCGTGGTAATACTTCTATATCACCCTTTTTTAACGTAAAGATATCCGCATATGTAGTTATGAGTCCGTTATCTAAAAATAGATCTATTTGCTTTGGACCAAAACCATCTATGTTAAAACATTTCTTAGAAACAAAGTGATACAACTTTCTTCTGTATATGGCGCCTGTATCAAGATACACACATCGATATGCAACTTGACCAGGAACTCTTTCTATCTGACCATCACCTCCACAACCTTCTACATGTGTTGGAAAAACATATGTTTTTTCTTTTCCAGTTCTTAGTTCGACTAAAACTTTTACTATGTCTGGTATAACATCTCCTGCTTTTTGAAGTACTACAGTATCTCCAATACGAACATCGAGACGCTTTATCTCATCTTCATTGTGTAATGTGGCTCGAGATACAGTTGTTCCGAGAACCGATACGGGTTCGAGTATGGCAACTGGGGTTATAACACCTGTTCGCCCAACCTGTAGATGTATATCCAATACTTTTGTAGTAACCTGTTCTGTTGGAAACTTGAATGCAATACCAAAACGCGGAGACTTTCCCGTATAACCAAGTTCTTTTTGTAAATTCACATCATTTACTTTTATAACAACACCATCTATAAGATAGTTTTCTTTTTTATAGACATCTTTCCATTTTTTCCAAAAAGCTATTATACCTTCAGCATTTTGCACAACTTTAACATGAGGATTTACTTTGAATCCGAGATCACGGAGCATGTCCAACTCTTCAGATTGTGTTTTAGGAGGCGCTACTGACGGATCTAGAAGTGCAATATCATAGATAAAAGCATCGAGTTTTCGCGAAGCAGCGATCTTTGGATCAAGTTGTCGTATAGATCCGGCAGCGATATTTCGAGGATTGGCATATAACTCCAAACCGAGTTCTTTTTGCTTTTTATTAAGTTCTTCGAATGCTGTTTTTGAAACCCACACCTCTCCTTCAACTATAAGGTCTATTGGTTTTAACAACTCGAGCGGAACTGATTGTATGGTTTTTACGTTATGAGTAACATCTTCACCTATTACACCGTCTCCACGAGTTGATGCTTGAAATAATTTTCCTTTTTTATATTCAACAACTATTTTTAAACCATCAATCTTTAGTTCACATGTGTATTCTATTGGCGTTGTTAAATCTCTTTTTAAAAAACGATTGAGTCGTTCATGAAAATCTTTAATATCTTCTTCAGTAAATGCATCATTAAAAGACCACTGTCGTACTTTGTGTTCAACTTTTGAAAAACTATCGAGTGCTTTTCCTGCTACACGAACAGATGGAGAGTGTTCGTCATAGAACTGAGGAAACTGCTGTTCAAGATGAACCAACTCTTGTTTCAAAGAATCAAGAGCTGCTTGAGATATTACCTCTTTATCGAGCACGTGATATTGATACCGATATTCTTCTATCAAGTCACGTAGTTTTTCTATGCGTTTTTTTGCTTCTTCGGCTTTCATGAAGGTAATTCGACTATAGCAAATTAGTGAGTATATTGTAATCCTCGTTCTACTATACGACGTGTTACAGCATTTTGTAGGTCACAAACATCTCCAGCAAGCCCTGTATTATATCCCCGTGTATCTATAAATGTTCGCCCATCTCTTTTCTGAACTGTCACAAATGCACAGGCTGGATAATCAGGTGTTGAGTAATCTAGATAGAAAGAAGATTCTGCATATTCTTCAGCTGTCGCACTGTCTGTTTTCAGTGCTTTTGTAAAACTTCGAGGAACCCCAGCAGGACCACACTTGATCTTACTTGCGGTGTCAGGATACGCAATCTTGAATATATATGTGTCTTCCCCTGTTTCAGGATTAAGTTTATTTATAACACCATCATCACTTATGATGTCCCAGTATATCGCGCACTCAAGAGCACTATCCGCAGCGTAAAATGCAAGCTGAGAACTTACACTTGTATTTATGATTCTAAACTGTCGCAATAATATATTTCCTATAGAAAAAGATAGCGCTAAAAGCAATGTCACTGTAAACAATGCAATAATAAGACTTATACCTTTATTTTGTTGTACTTGTTTTTTATTGGGCATGAGTACTATATGCTACATTAAACAAATAATCTGAAACCGTATATACTTTATTTTCCCCTCTATCATTCCACTTAATCTTTACAACCAACTTAACCTCTCGAGCAGGAGCGTCTGTTACACTTCCATCATTGGGAGATACTTCAAAATGAAACTCTCTCGAGAACTTAGATGTGGCAGTTGAAGCATCCTCTACACCATAGTATGCAAGCGTACCGTTTGGATTAAAATATAGCGGATTACAATTACCCGAAGCACATGCTTGTACAGTATATTGTCCTGATGGATTTAGACGAAGCTCACACGTATCTGTTGAAGCACCTGATGTATTTCGACAATCAATACCTCCAGTAATATCTTTAAGCCAGTCCGCTTTTGTAAACTCAGCACCCCGAAGAGACCGGTAGTCTCTTTGATTTCTAAAATACTCAACAACTTCTTCTGCAAGATATCGAGCAGATATACCATCACGAGAACTTACTGATGCTCTAAATCCTAATGTTGCTATATATATCGGCCCTGTTAAGGCTAGACTCAGTATAAAGATAGCAACAAGTGTTTCAAGCAACGTAAAACCACTCTTTGTATTTTTAAAAGCAATTTTATTTTTTAGTTTTGTAAAAAATGAAAGAGACATATTTTTAGATAAAATTAGGTAGACGTTGTGAAATAAAAGTTTGCATAAAGAAATCTGAAACACTGATAGCATTTACTTTTGCAGTACCTTTTATCATAACAAAAACAGATGGCTGAGACGGATCTGAGTTAGTTACATCACCCTGATATAAAGGCTTACCAGGATTTACTCTGAAACGAACATCTATCATATCTATATTCTGTGTGTCAGTAAGGGGATATGAATTTTGAGATATAACACCCCCTGTTTCTGTAAATACTGTTTTTTTAATATATCCCGGAGCGTCAACCTGTGTTATAAAATCATACCGAACCACTGTATCTTCTCCTGTTATATTTGAAATAAGAGATATATTATCAATACTTACTCCTGTGGTGCAGTTATTTGGCGCTGATTTAAAAGTAGATTTAAAATACGCGTTCGCATCTCCTTCTGGATAATTACATTTATAAGAAAAACCTGTTTTTATATCACGAACCATACTTTCAATAGAATAACTCAAGTTATTTACTACGCTGTTTATTGCCTGATTTTGTCTATTTGAGTTTATAAGACTTAAAATGATACCACTTGATACAACCATCACAACAGAAAATACCGCCAATGCGACCAAAGTTTCAACAAGAGTAAAACCACTTTTTTGACCTTTCATATCTATAAGTATATCACTTTTTTAAAAACAATACTGTGTACCAACTTGTACAGCACCTGTTTTTTGTATAATAATAGACCGACACATTCCTTGAGATCCTGCAAAACCTGTATTTATTACAACGGGACCATTTGTTGATCCGTTTGATGTTTTAAAAATAGATTCTGGATTTGGACGCTTAAACAAAACAGATACAGCGACACCTAAAGCATCACAAGCTCCTGTTCCTGATGGTTTACAAATACTTAGAATTGTCCCTGCCCTCTTAGAATCCAGCATGTACACCTGTATTTCTTCGTTTGAGTTTGCTGTAAAAGTTCCATTTCCATCTTTATCGCTGAACAATATAACTTTATCTGGTGTAGAAAGATCAAAATACACTCCTTGTGCATAGTTGAATGCATTTGCAGTATCACCAGTTCCCCGAACACCGAGTCCGTAAGCCTGAGCTTCTCGAATCAGAAGATTCATTTCATATGCCGTGTTTGATACCAGTATAGAACTATTCAAATCTCTGTTATTGAACAGCACTATACTAGTTATAATTGCCATTATTGTAACAACCACAAGTAATTCCAAAACAGTAAAACCTTTTTGTAGTGTTTGTTTGATGTTTTGTAAATTATTTTTGATCATACAAACTAGATACTTGATGAGATGTTATATATAGGAATAAGAACCGATGCGAGCAAGAATCCCACTCCGAGTCCGAGAAGTACTATCATAAGAGGCTCAATCAAATCAACAAGTGTGTCCACCGCGTTCATAACTTCTTTTTGATAGAAGCGTGCGAGTGTTTTTAAGATATCTCCGATACCACCCGTCTCTTCTCCTACTCGAGTCATCGCAACCAAGATACCTGGAATCTCTGCATGTTTTCCAAAAGCATCTGAGAGAGAGAATCCTGACTTCACATCTTCTATAACATCAGTCATCATACTCTCATATACATCGTTGTCGATAACACCACTTGTAAGTTCAAGGGCTTTTAACATAGGAATACCTGAAGACAACATGGTATTTAAGTTGTCAGAGATACGAGACAGATACAGTTTCTTATATAGATTTGATATGTATGGTAGACCAAGTTTTAAACGAGAAAGAAAACTTTTTCCTGAGTCTGAAAACAAAAACCTGATACCGAGACCTCCAAACACTACAAGTAGTATTAAAAACAGAGGACCGTAATCTACTAGAAAATTACTTAAACCGATAACAGCTTTTGTGTAAGAAGGAATCTCCTGACCTGATTCGATAATAATCGTACTTATTTTTGGAATAACAACTGTCAACATCAACACCATCACCGCAACGAATGTAGTGATGACAAATGCAGGGTATATCAATGCATTTTTTACTTTTGCACTTACTTCATAGTTTCGCTCTAAATATTCTGCAAGAAATTGAAATGTTTGATCCAGCTTTCCAGCCTCCTCTCCAGCCTTAACCATGTTTGTATAAAACACATTAAAGACTTTTGGATGCTTCGCCAGTGCTGCTGATATGTAAGCTCCGGATTGTATATCATCAGCAACCTGAGTCAATATCTTTCGCAATGCAGGCTTCTCTTCTTCAGCTGCCAAAAGTTGAAATATTCTAAGTGCAGATATCTGTGCCGTAAACAGAGTAGACATCTGTTTTGACAGAATAACAATGTCTTTATTTTTTACACCGCCGAAGAGAGAAATATTTTTACTCAAAACACCTCCTGCGTTTGTACCCGCTTCGTTTATAGATAAAACAGTATAGCCTCTTTTTTGCAAAGAATTTAATGCAGAATCTTGATTTACTGCTTCTATGGTTCCATTATTTGGACTACCTCTTTCATCAAGAGCTTTATATGCAAATATCATATGTATAAGTATACCTCCAAAGACAGAAAAACTAAACTAGTTTTTCTAGCATTTTTGGATTTAAAGATTGTTTATATGCGTTCTCCAATGATATCTCTCCTTTTTGCACTAACTCAGCCAGACATCTGTTCATATCTATCATACCGTCCTGAGAACCTGTTTCTATAACCGTATTGATCTCATGTGTTCTTTTCTCTCGAATTAGGTTTTGTATAGCATTGTTTGTAATCATAAGTTCATATACAGGTATCATACCCCCTGATATACGTGGCACCAGTCTTTGTGAAAATACTCCCGCCAAAGCAGAGGCGAGCTGTACTCGTATCTGATCTTGTTGATGTGCTGGGAAACTGTCAATAATACGATCAACTGTTTGTGCGGCGTTGTTTGTATGAAGTGTTGAAAAAACCATATGACCAGTCTCAGCAGCAGTTACAGCAGCGGCCATAGTCTCGTGATCTCGCATTTCACCAAGCAATATAACATTTACGTCTTGTCGTAAAGCACTTACCAAACCTCTTTCAAACGATTCTGTATCTATACCGACCTCTCTTTGATCAATAATAGACTTTTTCTGTTCATATATATACTCAATAGGATCTTCAATGGTCACAATATGCTCTGCTCGTTCTTGATTGATCTTATCTATCATAGCCGCCAGTGTTGTACTTTTTCCTTGTCCAACAGGTCCTACAACCAGAAAGAATCCTTGCTTTTTTTGAGTAAACATTTCAAGCGATGAGGGCAACATCAACTCTTCAAGTGTTCGTATGTTCTTAGGAATCAAACGCAAAGCAACACTAAGATTTCCCTTCTGGTGATATGCGTTACCTCGAAAACGTGCGATATCTTTATATTGATATGAAAAATCTATCTCTCTATCATCAGTTTCAAAGTTAATCTTTTTATTTGTTTCAGCCATCACTGCCACAAAACCTTTTATATCCTCATGAGTAAGAACATCACTTCTCATCATCGGTATAAGCTCACTGGAAACTCGCATGGTAGGATGACGACCTTCAGATAAATGAAGATCAGATCCTCCTTCTCGCACTATTATCTCTAATAATTTATCAAGTTCCTCTTTGTAGTTCATAATGATTATTATACGCTAACTTTTTTGAATACCAAACATATTTTTAATTTCATCCACAATCTCAGACGGCACAGTAGTTGCTTTAACAATATATGTCTTAACTCCGAGCTTCATAGCATCACTGATGTCAGTACTTTGACTCTGATTACTTAATACGATAATAGGCACATGTTCGAAAATATTTTCTTCTCGTATATGTTTCAAAAAATCAAGACCGTTCATAACTGGCATAATGATATCTATAAGCAGAACATCTGGTGTATATCCGCCGCGAGCCATATCTAAAGCTTTTTGTCCGTTTGAGGCAGTTTTAACTTTAAACCCTGACAATTCAAACTTTGTTTTATACATGTTCAATATAAAATGATCATCATCAACTATCATTACTTCAACATCTTCAGGTTTTTCTTTTTGATTTATGATTATCTGTGGATTCATATGTATTGATTATAAATTACCTATTTCTTCAAACGGAACTTTCTTTTCTAATGCTTTAATTATAGCATCTTCTTTCATTGTTATCATACCTTTTTCTTTTCGTAGGTACCCATAGATAGCTGGCTCCGTAGCATCTTTTAATACTATTGATTCAAGGTTTTTATCCATTTCATACATTTCAAACACGGCCATACGCCCTTTTACTCCTCGAGGACACTCGGGGGTTGGTTTTATATTGTATATTTCATTTGGAGCCGGTAATATTTTTTTATACTGATCAGGCAAATCTTTAAACTCGGCATTAATCATTTCTTTTACACTATCACTCACAGGAACAGCTTGGACAGCGGGTTCATAGGCTTTACCAACAAGACGCTGAGCCATACCAAGTATCAGAGTAGGTGCGATAAGATATGGGTCTATACCCATATCTATAAGACGCGGAACAATACCCACGGCCGTGTTGGTGTGGATAGTTGAAAGCACTAAGTGACCTGTAAGGGCAGCTTGTATGGCAAGTTGAGCTGTCTCTTTATCTCGAATCTCTCCCACCATGATTACATCTGGATCCTGTCGCAACGTGGTTCGAAGTCCTGAAGCAAATGTATATCCAATCTCCGCATGGACTTGGGATTGACTTATTCCTTCCATGTTATACTCAACAGGATCTTCAAGAGAAAGAACATTTTGACCTTCTCGATCTATCTCCATCAACATAGAATACAGCGTGGTTGTTTTTCCAGATCCTGTAGGGCCGGATATGAGTATAAGACCGTATGGTCTCTTGAGAGCTCGCTTAAGCATTTCCAAATGATCCGGCAACATACCCATAGAATCAAGTTTTTGAACACCTTTATCTTGATCCAAGATTCGCATCACAACTTTTTCTCCAAAATATGTAGGAAATGTAGAAACACGAAAATCAATCTTTCTTCCGTCGGTACGAGCAGAAAAACGTCCGTCTTGTGGTTTTCGTTTTTCATCTAGCTTCATATCGCACAATATCTTGATACGAGCAACGAGAGCGTCGATAATATTTTTAGGAAGTTCAATACTTGTATTTAAAACACCGTCCACTCGATATCGAACTCGAACTTTTTCCCGAAGTGGTTCGATGTGTATATCTGACGCACCTCCCTCTATGGCATATCGAAGAACTGTAGCCACGATCTTTTTAACAGGAGCGTCCTCAATAATATGTGTGCCTGTATTTGAAGCTGATTCTGCAGTTTGGTCATTTTTAGTTGCGATAGTTTCAATACCTTCACCTATATCTCCAAACTCTTTTTCAAAATCAGACAGAGCTTGATTAACTTCACCTGTTAAACCTTTATACATCTCAATACCCCTGTTGAAATCCTCTTCTGATATAAGATATATCTTATAGGTTATTCCACCCTTGGCAGTTATAAAGTTTATAGCATCTCGCGCCTGTATGTTGTCAGGATCAACGAGTCCGACAGACAAAACACCACTTTTAATCTCAAGTGGAATGGCTTGATAATTTCGCGCAGCATCTTCGGGAATATAGTTAAGAATCTCATACGGTATGTTTTTATCTTCTATAAAATACGGCTCGAGATTCAGAAATTCAGCCTTAGCTTGAAGAATTTCATTTGACTTAATACCATACTCACGCAAAGCAGTCTCAAGAGGCTGACCCAACTCGACAGCCTTTTTCTCTAAAGCTTCAAGTGTGTCTTTGTCCAAAATATTCTTTTTTACAAGGATAGAGGCAAATGACATGTTGTTTTTTAACGATTAACTTTTTTTGGCTGTACGACTGGTGGTTTTGGAGTTGTAGGAGTTGTTGTTGCGGTACTTGTACCCGTAGGAGCAACTTGCGGTGTTGAAGTTGAGACAACTTGTGTTCCTGTAGAGAGGCTTGCTTTTGAATTTAGACCTATAGGAAGAAATGGGTTTTCTCGACCGACTGGGAGCTTGTAATCAACTTCGAAAGGTTTATCTGGATAGTTTAGAGCCTGAAATGCTGGAGATTTAAACAGACTAACATCTATCTTAACGGAATTAAGAGTAAGTATTCCGTTTACAAACTGTTTATCAAGTTTCAATTGTTCACTACTTGAGGCTGTTACAGGCTGATCGGTTACTTTAACCAAACCTCCTGTTGATACATTTCTAGTCTGAGATGTATCTTTCTTAGATAAAACAAAATACCAGTATGCAAAGAATGCTATGACTATAAGGACTAAGATTATGAGAATGTTTTTGTGTTTACTAAACATATTTTTATTTATTTAACATTATTTGAAGCGTCATATTTTAGCCAATATGTCTTTATAACCATATTTATATTATATACAGGATCAGGATCGTTACCAGTTGGAGCATTAAAGTCTATAGAATCTATATCCATAATTCTCTTTGAGAACTCAATACGTCTCAAAAACTCCATAAAGTCTCCATATGTAAGACTTACAGAAAATGAAAGCGTTGCAACTCCGAGTTTAGAAGATTCTACTGACGCATCAGTTTGTACACCTGTTGATTGTACAATTTTCGGACTCTCAATAGATAGTTTTTTAACAGAACCTTCTGCTGATTTATATTGAGCAATTGTTCCCCTATCTGACACAACTGATTGCAATAAATTATCGAAATCAATAATCAATTTTACATTTTCGACGTTATCAGGAAGCATGGTTTTCATTTTTGCCCTATCTGCTTCTGATATACTGTTCTGTGCCTTGAGCAAGCTATCAATACGTGCATCGAGCTTTTTAGCATTATGTAGAGCTGTTTCGTATCTTTGAACCTCTACCTGTCGATCTTTAAGAGCTGCCAACTTATCAGCAGTAAAAAAGAAATATAGGAGTCCTGCTGCTATGAGAAGTATGATTGATAAAATCGTTTTCATAATTTTGACTATTGTTGTGTATTATTTGTCTTAGTTTCAGCTGTTGGTGCTGGACGAATAAGTGATGAGAAGTTTACAGCATTTTCGACAACTGTTGTATTTATATTAAACACGGCCAAATCCTGACCTCTTGCCTTACTGAAATCACTAATACTTGTGTTTTTAAATGTTTTCTGTGCTACAACTTCTGAGAACTGTTTATCCTGTACAACTATAGATTCATATCCAACTCCCTGAGCTTTTAAACCTAAAGAAAATGTACCATCAGGCTTTCTTTTAAGAGAAAATCCTGTAAGAGAGACTCTGTCCAAAGTATTTCTTCCTACCTCTGCAAACAATGGACGCACAGCAACATGGTTATCAAGAAGAGTTTTTAATATTTCCAATCTGTCATTTACTGCTTTTAAATCTTCTATGGTTTGAGCATTGCTTCTTTCTTGGTACTTTGCCAAAGCTTTTTCGGCAGTAGTTTTATTTGAAACAGAAAGCTTATCGAGTGAAAATACTACCCCTGCAGCAACCAAACTGCATATAAAAACAAAGAAAGAAATGAGAGTAAATAAACTTCCTCCACTAAATATAGAGCTACTTCTTTTTTGTATATGACCTTTGTCATCTACAACATTATCAAGTGATGCTCTTGGTATAAATGATGTTGTTTGAAATCTTGTTTCCATAATCTATGTTTAATTATATCAAACTCAACCTTGCAATGCACGAAGTGCAAGGCCGATCGCAGCAGCAAAGGCTGTTCCAGATGCTAATAATGATTCTTGCAGAAATACAGGTGTCTCAAGTTTGGCAAAAGGTGCAGCTAATGAAACCTCACAGGCAAATGTTTTTTTGGCTATATCCATAAAACCGTATAAATTTGCCCCACCACCTGTTAACAGAATCTTCTGTACTGTTTTTCCAAACCTTTTTTGAAATTGGTTTATCATTGTACTCACTTCGCTGATGATATATTCTTGATGAATACTCATGAGTTCAATTATTTTATCTTGATCTGTTACATTTCCTTTACCAAGACTTCGTTTTAAATGTTCAGCTTGATCAAAAGTAACTCCAAGACCTTTAGATATAGAAAAAGTGATATCTTGTCCTCCTCTTGTAAGAATATGCGATGATACGAGTATACCGTTGTCGACTATGTATGACTTTGTAGATGAGGCACCTAGATCAATAATCATGACTGGTGCATTTTCACCAGAAAGACACGCACGGGCCGTAGCAAATGCCTCTACTTCGAAAAAACTAGTCTGAAGAGCTGTTTCTTGAACTATGGTTGTATAGTTATTTAGAACTTGATTGTGTATAGCAACGAGCAAGACTTGTATCTTTTTAGACTTCTCTTCTTGTTGTTTTTTAAAGTCACTGTCAGACTCAACAAACTCCAAGCTTGTATCTCGAGGTGTTGGAATAACAAACCAATCCATAGTCACCTCACTTATAGGAACAGGTATGTATTTTCGAGCTTCAAGAGGTATAACCGTTGCAAGTTCTGATTCAGCAACCGTAGGTATCTCAATAACACTTACCAAACTTAACTTGAGTGGTATAGCCATACCACCTTTCATAGTTGTTATTTCTGCCTCTTTGATAAGATCTTTTATAACATTGCAAATCTCAGAAGTTGTCATGTTCACAACTTGTCCAGTGGCAAGTTTACTGTATGGACCGAGACCTATCTCTCCATACGTTTCAAGTACAGCTTTTCCTTTTTTCTTTTTTACCTGAACTATTTTAAGCGAAGAAGATCCAATGTCTATACCAATGACACTGGTTTCTGGTGCTGAAAAAATATTTTTAGTAAAAAAAGACATACGATTACTCTAATCATATCGCACTCTTTAATTCTCGCAAAGCTATAGCGACCTGTTCTTCTTTTTTAGGAGCACCTATAACATCACTTATACCTGGTGGAGTCCCATGCCATTCAAATCTATTTTCCATATAACTCACACCTTTGCCTGGAATAGTTTTTGCAATAATGATTGAAGGTTTTTCCGTTTCTTTTTTTGCCACGTCTATCGCACGTATCAATGCTTCTATATCATGCCCGTCAACTTGTTGTACATGCCAGTTAAACGCCTCCCATTTTTTATCTAGTGGATCCAAAGGCATCACATGTTCGGTATTTCCATCTATTTGTATGTAATTACGATCAACTATGGCGATAAGATTCCCCAACTTTTCACGTGGAGCAAGCATAGCCGCTTCCCATATCTGCCCTTCATCATGTTCTCCGTCTGACAATATACTATATATATAACGTGGATAATTTGAGCCAAATTCTCTTTTATCCGCTATAGCCATTCCTACTGCCTGAGAAAGTCCTGACCCAAGCGGACCCGAACTAGTCTCAAGTGCTGGTAAAAATTCTCTGTGTGGATGACCTTGCAATATAGAACCGAATTGTCGCAAATTCATAAGTTGATCTAGAGAAAAATATCCTGCATGACCCATAGTTGCATACAATACTGGACATGTGTGGCCATTTGAAAGAACAAGACGATCCCTTTCTGGTGCAAACGGATGTTTAGCATCATGCCTCATTACCCCAAAATATAATGTCGCAAATATATCAGCTAAACCAAGAGGTCCTCCCGAGTGTCCTGATTTTGCTTTTGCGAGCATTTCTATAATAGATATTCTTATATCTCGAGCTTTTGTTTTTATATGTAATAAAGTATCAGAGTTAAGTGACATAAATTTTATTTTTTAAGTTGAGCTATAGCAAACACATTATAATCTTGAGAGTTAACAATCATGAGATACCTATACGATCCTAGATTAAAATTTTCCGGTACTACGACTGAATAACCTTTATATGTATATGAAGGGGTTATGTATCCGAAATCGACATAATTTGTCTGATTTGAAACATTAGGAGTGTCCGCAAGCCACAAAGACCAGTTTCCTTGTGGAACCACCATATTTTCTGTTGTTAGA
This sequence comes from uncultured Candidatus Saccharibacteria bacterium, assembly GCA_964450605.1. Classification (GTDB taxonomy): domain Bacteria; phylum Patescibacteriota; class Minisyncoccia; order Phycocordibacterales; family CAIZLB01; genus CAIZLB01. The sequence goes on from CAYVEK010000002.1 coordinate 92,907, forward strand.
GACAAAACACTGTCAATTTGAGTTACACCAACTTTTCCAAATGTTTTATTAACACCTTGCGGATTACGAATAACAAAAGTACCAAACACAGGATTTCCAGGAGTCAAATATGTTGAACCTACCTGAATCGGAGTTTTTACGGGGCCTATGGCAATATTACCAACACTAGACACTACTGAAGGTAGATTTACCAACAATAGCAACATAACTACTATTAAAAATAGACCTATAAGCTTTTTCAGAATTCCCATATCGTCAATTATAACATATACTTATATACATACCGCAATTATTATTAAATATAATCTTTTAAACATATGAACATACGAACACTTACAGTATTTACACTAGCTTTCGCATTTGCAGCAACACCTTTGTTAGCTGAAGAGCGTGAGGGTAGACAAGATCGAGGAGGAATGATAGAGCGACGAGATGCTCGAATAGAACGAGTGGACAAAAAAATGGATAAACTAGAGGACCGAATGGAGAAAGGTGAAAAACGAGGTTTGGGTAAAAATGGAAATGCATCTTCAACAATAGATGCAACATGTGCTAAAGCAGCTATCGATGTTCGAAGTAGTGCTATATTAACAGCATTTAATACACACAATACAACAATATCTGCATTGATAGCTTCAAGTACTATCGGTGAAAAAGCTGCTTTTGACCTTGCAACAAACGGAGAGCGACAGAAAGCATTGCGAGCAGTTCGACAAGCGCTAAAGATGGGACGAATGCAGGCTCGAAAGACTATGATGGAAGCTGAGAAAACAGCATTCACAACTTTCAAAACTTCAATGAAAGCATGTGGAGCAAACGGTAATGATGTTGAGAAAGGAGAACCTCTAGTTAACTAAATTGATATAGATATCTGTATAAGATATGAAAATACCACCACCTTAGGTGGTGTTTTTATTATGTTATACTAATGAGATATGAAAGTCTGGATGATGATTATATTTGTATTAGTGATTTTAGGTGTTATTTATGTATATAAACCAGTAAGCCATTTTGGGGCAAAACTACTTATCAAACACGCTGGTGGAAAAAAGATCGCTCTCACTTTTGACGACGGACCCATACCTGCAACCTCCAAGCTACTCGACATGCTTGACGAAGTTGGGGTTAAAGCTACTTTTTTTGTCATAGGAGAAGAGTTATCTCGTCGCGGAGAATTAACAAAAAAAGCATTTGATAAAGGTCACTCCATTGGGAACCATTCATGGGATCACCCTCATATGCTCGGCTGGCGCTCCGAATCTTTTATGAAGGAACAGATTGAGAAAACAAATACCGAACTAGCTAAACTAGGAATAAAACCCAAATCTTTTCGATCTCCATTTGGAGAAACATCTTGGAGACTAACATCAATGCTTGAAAAGCATGGAAGTATGAAATACGTAGGCTGGACAGTGTCGAGCAAAGATTGGAAGCTTGATTACACAGCCGAAAAAATACATAAACTTTTTTCAAATATAAAAGAAAATGAGGTTATATTACTTCATGACCGTGCATATGAAAAACCAGAACATCTAGAAGCTTTAAAAGAAGAGATACTTCGCCTTAAAAAAGAAGGTTTCTCTTTTGTAACTATCGACCAACTTCTTCCTTGAGTTCAGATAAGTTATCACTTGCATTTCCCTGTCCAAACACTGCAGAACCAACAACTGCAGCATCCACACCTGCGGATTTAACATCGTGTATGTTGTCCAAATGTATTCCTCCATCCATTTGTATTGTTATGTTTGGATATTTTTCTTTCAGATCTGCAACATGTGGCAACCATCTATCATCAAAAGATACACCTTGCTCCCCCACGTGTTCTATGGACATGCACTGAAAAAGCTTAACAGAACCTGAGTGTAATAGATCTTCTATACGAGCCTTATCAGTAACCCACTCATCATATGTACACGCGATGCCAACATCAGTCAGGAGAGCTGTAGTATCCTCTATGGCCTTAAGTAAACCAGCCTGTGTGCCGAATGCTGTCGGATGAAATATAAGAACACTTGCACCAAGGCGTGCATACACTTCTATGTACTCATATGCATCTTTAATCATCAGATCAAACTGATAATCAACATCGTCCCATCGTGGCAATCCTATATCTTCAGTTAGAAGCTGATCAACGTGAAAATCTCGTGTTATATCTGCTCCACGAGTTGTGTACGGCCATGTCTTATGTGGTACATAAATACCATCGCAAATATCTACATGTATAGTTTCTGCTTGAGTAACAGAATTAACATGATCTTCTATAACATTAAATGATTCTTCGAGAATCGCAGGAATGATTTTCATTTTTTATTTATCTATTTTATTAATACGTCGAAGATGTCGCTCATCTTGAGAAAAAGATGTACTGAGCCATATATCAACAAGAGTTGTAAGCTCATCTTCATCTACAAAGCGTGCCCCTATAGATAACACATTTGCATCATTATGCTCTCGACTAAGTACGACTATCTCTTGAGCCTTTTCACCACCATAGCACACTACCGCTCGAACGTGAGGAAATCGATTTGCAACCATGGCTTCACCTTGACCTGATCCACCAAATATAACCGCCTTTTCTTCTCCTTTTGAATCAGAAACTGCACGAGCAGCTTTTGCTATATACTCAGGATAATCATCTCCTTCTGTATACACTTCCGCTCCGTGATCTATAACAAGACAACCTTTTTCAAGTAAAAAAGCTTTAACTTTTTCTTTATATTCAAATCCTGCATGATCTGTAGCGAGATGTATGGTTTTCATATCTTGGTTATAGCACATTTTTTACAAATCTTGCCCACCTGTAACTTTTTCAACTTTTGCTGACAAACCTGTCTCTTTATCAAAACTGTACTCACCTTTAAGTGCAAGAGTTAGCATATCAAGTCTGTCTTTTAATATCGCCTGACCTTCCGCTTCGTTTTCCGCATCTTTGGCAAAATGCGCAAGCACAGGATCTTGTATAGCTCGAGAATATGAATATGTCATAGCAAATGGAAATGGACCAAGCTTCATAAGCTCTGATAGATTCATTGCTGCCTGAGTTGGAGTTTGTCCACCTGATAGAAATACTATACCGCCGATATTTTTAGGAACAGTTGAAAGAAGGACATCTGCTGTGTGTTTTGCAACTTCTTCATGTGTAGCTGTTTCAACAGCACTTTTTCCAGAAAGCACAAAAGATGTTTTGAGTATAACTCCTGTAATATCAACTTTATATAAAGCTAGTTCACCAAATAGATGCGTGAGTGTATTTTGTAATCGCTCGGCGCATTCATATATAGAATGTGTTCCATCATATAACACTTCTGGTTCGATGATAGGTACCAAACCTGCTTGCTGTGCAAGTGATGCATAGAGCGCAAGGTTTCGCATATTTGCCTCAACTCCACTGTCAGTAGAAGTCGTTACATCAACAACCGCTCGCCATTTTGTAAATCGTGCACCGAGTTTATAATATTCTTCAAGTCTTTCTTTTAGACCATCTAATCCTAGGGTTAGTTTTTCTCCTGTAAAGTTTGGCAAATCAACAAGACCTTTATCGACTTTGATACCTGGGACAATACCATGTTCAGTACAATACTGTGCAAATGTTTTCCCCTTCTCTATCTCTTGTCTTAGAGTCTCATCATAAAATATAACTCCGCTTATATACTTCGATACATCTGGAGTTCCAATAAGGAGTTTTCGGTACGCAAGACGATTCTCCTCTGTCTGTGCTATGCCAAGCGCTTCAAAACGCTTATGAATAGAGTTTGTGCTCTCATCAGCGGCCAATAATCCTTTTCCTTCTGCAAATATCTGTTTGATTGTTTCGTGTAGTTTTTCTGTAGTCATAATATGACCATTATGGCATATTCTCTACTTCACCACCACCGCCTGATCTGTAACCCCAGGCACGAGGTTTATATGCTCCATAGCATCAGCCACCGTCCAGTATTCATCAGCTTTCCCATTCCATGGATCATGTATATAAAAACCTTCTGGATCTTTAGGGTCACCTTTAAAGCCTGTTATAAGTCGCGCGTGTTCCCCTTTAAAAGCCTTAACCTCAACACCAGCAGGCGTTGTCCAAGTGTACGGAGGTTCTGTTACAGATGTTGCACCCCAGATGATCACCGGATGTTTTTCTGATATCTGTTTTGCCAACCAGTCAGCAGTGATAGCTGTTCCTGTCGCATATTCCGCATCTCGTCCGTAAGCTTTTATAGCTTTAACCACAGGTAGACCATATGTTCCATAACCACCTTTTGGTTTGCCTGCAATATTTGCATGACCAACAAATTGTTGTTGTGGATCATCCCAGATGTTTTTATCCCAGTCTTTAGCACGAGGTTTGTATCCGAACTTTAGTATGATAGACATATCACGCTGTACAGAAATCTTGTAGTATGCAAGTGCCATACGAAGAGAAGCCGCCTCACAACTGTTTGCGAGTTGCTGTTTGTAGTACGGAACTTTTAGTTTTGTGACAGGAGTTGATTTTACAGCTGCGGATACAGAAAAAGAAAACAGTAGCAAAAATATGGCCGACAACTTTAATAGTTTTTTCATATATATATTGTATGTTAACTATCCAGTTTATCCAAACCAACAGGCCTAAGTGTTTCTTTTGTAGGGTCATCAATCATGACTTCAAGGGTCCGTGCTTCTGAGATATCTATATTTAAAATACCTTCTAGGTGATCGTATTCATGTTGCAATAATCGTGCCAAAAATCCATCAGCTTTTTCTATAATAAAATCCCCCTTCTCATCTGTGTATTCTATGGTTATAGAACTCGAACGTTTAACATCACCCCAAAAAGGAGCACAACTTAGACAACCCTCTCGATATAAGTTTTGTTCAACGGATCGTTGTGTGATGCGAGGATTGATATATATCTTAAACACATCTCCAACATATGTAACAAATACAGCAACACTTTCTCCTATCTGAGGTGCAGCAAGTCCTCTACCAACCCCAGATATCTCTCTATGTTTTTGCAAAACCTTACACAAATATTGCCCAACTACCAAACCTCTTTTGAGATCAACTTCCTCTGCTTTTGTTCGAAGCGCAGGGTGTCCTGCATATACAAGATCCGGGCATTCTTCTACAACTTTTTGTAAAGATGATATTTTATCTTTTAATTTTTTATAGTAATCAGAATCCATACATAATAAAGTTTTTAAAAAAGTCTACCACCTAAAACTGCATCTGCATTGTCTGGTTTTATAAGAATAACTTTTCCGTTCGTATCAGGGACTCCAAGTGTCAGAACCTCAGATTCAAATGGACCTATTTTTCGTGGTGGAAAATTTACAACACCTAGGACCAGACGATTTATAAGCTCTTCTTTTGTATACCGATCAACAATTTGTACAGACGATCTTTTTACACCAACATCTTTACCGAAATCTATAGTAAGTTTATATGCTGGTTTTCGAGCTTCAGGAAAGTCTTCAACCTGAATAACCTTTCCTACTCGAATATCTATTTTTTCGAAATCATCTATAGTAGCCATATTTTGATAGTACCACAAAAGTTAGACAGTGGTATATAATTATATTTATGAAAGCACTTTTGCTACGCTTACGACTCAAAGGCTTTAATCGCCTTGAAGCCCTTGCTGTAGGAGTTTTTATTGTGATAATTATCGCGATAATCTACGTACTACTACGATAACCCTTCGACCGACTCGTTCGGTTGAAGGGTTTATATTTTATACAGCTGTAACAGACTCTCTTTTTGCCAGACGTGCCAGATGTTTATTTCTTTCTTTATCAAATTTTTCAACATCAAAGGCATATTCAGCTATCATGTTTGATGCATGATGTGCTCCAAGATAATGCGGCATTATCACATATGTTGCACCTGCGAGATACAATTCTTTTGCTTGATGTATATCATGAGATATAACCATGATTATTCCTTCGGGATTAAATCTTCGATAATATGTAACAAGTAATTTGTTAACCTTGTAATCCGGAATTGTTGAAACGATAATCTTTGCTTCGGGTATTCCTATCTCCTGTAAAAATTCAACATCTTCAGCGTCACCAAACCGAAATGGTATCTCAGCTTTTTGCATCTTTTTTACTGCTGTAGGATTAAAATCAACCACAACAAAAGATGAACCTAGTTTTTCTGCAACTTTTACAAAGTCATACCCAACTCTATCGTATCCAAATATAAACATCTCAGGATGGTGGTCGTGAGCAGATGGTTCACGACGAGAGTGTCTTCTCCACTCAAACATGCGCAGTGGTTTTTTTGAGAAGTTGTATATCTCCCTTCCATACAAAGATGCATATGTTGATGTTGCAATAGTAATAACAGCAACGAGTGTTACAAGAGATGCTAGTTTTTGATCAACTTGTCCAAGTGATAGTCCAAGGGTCATAAGGATAAGTGAAAACTCGCTGATCTGAGAAATAGAAAGTCCGGCAAAAAAACCAGTTCGCGTTCGGTATCCTAGCATGTTCATAATCCACACAACGATGGCGGGTTTTGCAAATACAACAAATATAGACAAAACTATTGCGGGCAGTATAAGCGTCGGAATATCTGTTAAAACCATCTGAGAACCAAGTAGTACAAAGAACAAAATAATGAAGAAATCTCGCAGTGGTCTCATACGAGAACCAATCTCATACGCATAACTTGATACAGAAAGAGTTACTCCAGCAATAAGCGCACCTATTTCTATAGAAAAACCGATGACATAAAAAAGTGCCGCCATACCAAGTCCCCACGCAACAGAGAACAAAAACAAAAGTTCTTGAGAACCTGCCAAAAAACCAGATAGTCTTGGTAAAATAAATTTACTAACAAGATACAAGATAAGACCTATTCCTAGACCCTTTGCACCTAACACGGTCATGGATTCAGATAAGCTGGTTGTGTTACCTGTATTTGAACCAAAAGCTGACACAAAAAGCAATATAAGCGTTGCAACAAGATCTTGCACGATCAAAAGACCTATCGTTATCTTACTGTAGAGTTTATTTAAATTACCTTTATCGCCCAACAATTTTAAAACAATAATAGTACTGCTAAACGTTAAGGCAACTCCTCCATACATAGAGTGTACTGGATTAAAGCCTAATACATGCATAATCAAAAAACCTAAACCGAAAGTAACTGCAACCTGACAAAGTCCTATGATAAGCGAAGCTTTACCTGTCTCTTTGATAACGGTCGGACTTAGACTTAGTCCAACAATAAACAAAAGTATAGATATACCTATCTTTGCGAACAATTCAACAAACTCTGTTGAATGCAAAGTATTTAAAACATATGGACCTAGAATAATACCACTCAATATATATCCCGCAACCAGTGGTTGACGAAATGCGTGAGTAATGACCGCGACACATGTAGTAATAACTACTATAAGACTAAGCTCCGTAAAAATATGCATAGCCTAAGTATATCACTTTCTATTTGAGTGTTCCTATCTGTTGTTTTGCCAAAGCGGCTTCAGGTCCTCTTTTTCCACCATGTTGTGCTGTAAAGTTTGCCGTACCGTCTATTCCACACATCTTTAAAATAGATTTCTGTCCGCCTGGATGCTTTGTAATAAATGAAGTCACATCGTAAACTTTTCCATTTACGATAGTCCAACAACTTGAAGCATTGTTATGAGTTGCAACATCAGCAACAGTATATGTCGCAGTCACACCTGCAGAGACTGAGGATGATGCAGTGCCTGGAGTAGCTGACGTTGGAGCTATCGGCTGATTATATGTTTCATTTTGAATTTTACCGAGATACATAACTCCTGCTATGAGTAACACAATAAGAACTGCCACAACTATAAGTAAGTTTTTGTTTTGATTATTTTGCATATATATTTATTATATCAATACAATATTAACCAACAAGCCACAGAACGGCATCAACTTTTGATTCAAACATGCGAATGTTATCTCTACCTGATAAGGCTATAGCAGCCTCTCCTGCCATCTTAGCCTTATCACTACCTCCAAAACTAGCAGTTTTTTCAACGTATGGAGCATTTGTTTTAGCAAAATCAACAAGAGCATCTAATGCCTCAGGTGCATACTCTCCAGTAAAATGACTTACATCTAGTAGAATTTTTACCGGTCTGTGATCCTGTTCGTATTTTTTCTGAATAAGAACTTTTGCGTCCGCAAGTTCTACTTTAAATACTTCGAGTGCATCATGTGTAAGATCTGCAACAAATTCTATGAGAATATACTCTTGTTCAAGTGTTGTTTTTATAGTCTTCATATATCTATATCCTACTATACTACCACTCTCGCGCAAGCTCGGTAGCTATGTCTGTTTTAGGTATAATAAGTTCTTGACCAGCAGATGTTGCAACATACGGACCAAGCTCGTATGCACCATACAGTAGTCTTAATCCATCTTTTTGAAGCACAAAGTTTTCCGGAATAACTGTTTCAACTATAGAATCTATCTCACCTCCCAAAGCATCACATCTTAAACAAGTTTCGGGATGACGAATAATCTTATCCTTGATATAAGGAGTGAGATTTTTCTCATATCCGTCTTTTAAAAAATCATTAAGTGCTAATTTTTTATTTTTTGCAACATCTATCGTATCAGAACTAAAGAAAAAAGATCCATGTGCACCGCCCATATCTGTATAATTTTCATAACCAATAGATGCTACAGTTTTTTGGTCATTTAAAAAAATAAGTTCTTTTGCAACTGTCCTATCAGCAACAAATTCTCGTCCATCAAGAGGTGCTCCACTTTTTGCATATTCAGCAAGATTTGTTTCTAGCTCTTTAACATTTTTATTAAAAAGCTCACGCGCTTCTTTTTCAAGGGTTATATTTATATTATCTAGTTTTGCAAACTGTACATACTCAACTGTGGATGAGTTTGATGACGATGCATATGTAAAACTCTTTATTTCATATGGAGCAGTAGATGTGCTAGCGATATTTTGAGCTGGCTCTACAGGAATACCTGTGTCAGTACTGTTATTTATCTTTTTAAGAAAAAATATAGCGATTCCCAATATGATAAGGGTTATAAGTATAACTATGGTTCGTTTTGTTTCTGCCATATAGACATTATATCATTTACAAATAACAAACAAACCCTCGCTGTGGTGGTAGCGAGGGCAGGCTGTGGTTAGGGATTATTAAAATTTTTTCTGAAGATCTTTCGGTAAGGTTACCGTTCTTCTTTGTTTAGCCGCTTGGGTAGCGGCGCGACCTGCTCGACTAGTGTTTGCATTGGCAGTTTTAAGTTTTTCCATATTACCTGCCAATACTTCTGCTCGAGATTGAGCATCCGGGTGTTTGATTTCGCCAGCTCCAAGTTTATGAATAGTGGCATTTATTCTCTGCATCAAGTAGTAGAGCTCTTCTTGATTGAGTTTGTGAACATCTCGAGTAATAAGGGCTTGTATACCAGGGACTTTATTTGTGACAGATCGATCACCTGCCAGTATCCATGCGAGCCTACCTTGCTCCTGTTTGCATCGAGCACGGAGCTCTTCCATGTATTGCTTCATGTTTGAACGTTTTGTTCTGCTCCGAAGGAAAAATTCTTTTCCGAACATAAAAATGAGAGCAAGAACGATAACGATAACGATAACGATAACGACAACGGACGTGGTAAGAGTGTTCATGTAAATGGATTGTTCGAGTTTTGTGTTTTGTACGGCACCATACCGTACATCTATATTTTACTCCCGCACGTACAAGCAATGCAAAAAGTTATGCACCGCGTTTGCCCACTACCCTCTTGTGTAACCATGATCCTGGAAGCATGTGATGAAAAAACTTTGTTTTGCCATGACCGTAGAATATAAACAATAGGGCTGCTGAATATACTACAAGATCCTCAACTTCCCAAGCTCCGTATTGCATAAACATTGTCACCACAGACGCGGCAAAGAAACAGGCTATAAGAACAGTGTTTATACGCGTCAGATAACCAAGTATAAAAATAATTCCAAAAATAAGTTCAGCAAAACCAGTACTTAAAATAAACAGCTTATTTGTAAACCATGGGAATACATCTGCCATAAAGTTCCAAGGATGAGCATTTAAAAACGCCGCACTAAGCTCTGGGGTCATGAGTTTTTCGGTGAACGCGAGCACGATAAGTGTAATACCTGTACCGAGTCGAACGAGCTCCACTGCATGCTTATCCAACTTACATGAACACCATGAATCTTTTGGAGAATTTTTTATAAAGAAAAAAACTGCGAGTGATATGAGTAATGCATTTTCAAGAACAATAATCCATCCATGGGTAAACCCCAGCATAATGCACATTGCAAGAAGTACAACAGAAGCTAGTCGAGGTAGTATATTTAAAATAAACATAAGACCTATGACGATCTGGGTGTACTTCAGGGTTTCTGCAACTGTTCCGATAACTTTAAACTCTGGTATTAAAATGATATTCCACAAGAAACTAACAGATACCAGAAATAAACCAAGTACAACCTGTGCAGTTCGTGTTATACCCTTTTCGTGTACATATCCAAAAACCAAAAGCTTTCGTGGTGTTTTTATATATGAGTCCAAAACTCCAAACACAAGAACCGCTATCAGAGTTATGAATGACCAGATCAAAACCTCAGTACTTGTTATTCCGTAAAAAGGCATCACACTTCCACTTGATAAAACTTTTTCACTATCAACAAACCATTTTACATGAGCTGAGGCGACAAAAGGAATAACACACAGTACAGTGATGAATAGTATTTTTTTAAACATGTTTTTATGATAGCACAAAGTTGACATAACAAGCGCTATGGTTTATGATCCATATCATAAATCGCTAAAAGCGCTCTTATTTTTATAAAATAAGTAAAAACAAAAATCAGAGAATCAACTCTCTGATTTTTGTTTTTAAATTTATAAAATCATTGTACCTTATGTATCCCATTCTATATTTCAATCTTTTGGAATCTATAGGTCTCAACTGATTCTAGTTAAATTTTTGATAAATAAATATTAAAGAATTATTAAACTATTCATAATAAATCTCCAAACATGACTAATTAACTACCTCTGAGACTCTTTCTGTTTTTGTGTCTACATAGTACCAACCTTTTGTAGCTGCATGATCTATCTGGTTTTCAAAAACATGTACCATATACGTATGATCATCAATTTTTTCTGCTGAAAATGTCGGCGTTCCAACAGCTGGATTTTTTTTCTTTGATTCGTTTAATGTTTTAATCCACTTCTCGATATCTGCAGAATTATTTTTTACAAGTTCAATAGCACGGTCAGGAGTCGTTACCTTATCTTTATTTACAGTACTGTATTTATTATATATAAAGACACTTCCTGCCCCTAAACACAAGCCTACCGACAGTGCAACTAGAACAGATATCGAACCTTTTTGTTTTGAAAAAATCATATTTTTATATTAAAAGTAATTTATAAATTCTTCATTATCTCTTCATCTTTTTGTTTTATAGTATCTTTGTACTTATCTACACCATCCAGTACTTCTTGTTTTTTATCCATAAATTTTTGATAATACGGTTTTCCGTTTTTATCTTTCAAAAAGTACAGTGCACAGACAGCGGCAATAAGAATAAACAAAAAGAAGAGAGAGAAACCTGATTGTGTTTTAATTATTTTTACCATATGTTTATTTATTCATTGAATGAATACCAAACGTATTTCCCTCAGTATCACAGCAAATAGAGATAAAACCATATTCTCCAATACTCATCTTTGGTTTATAAATCTTTCCGCCAGCCTCAACAACTCGAGCCTCTTCGATAGCACAATCCTCTGATCCAAAATAAACAATAGTTCCACTACCACCAGCCTTTACACCGTCCATCTGTACTAGTGCACCTCCTGCCCCGTAAGAATCCATTTGACCAGGAAAACTCATCATCTTCATAGACTGGTCTGTTGGGTTGCCCAGAGGTTCTAGTTTTGTATCAAGAACTTTTTCGTAAAACGCGGTAGCCCTGTCCATATTGTCTACATATATTTCGAACCAAACGACTGATTTTTTCATAGTTTTTTTGAATTAAGTTTAGTAAATATATAAAGATGATAACACAAAACTTATTGATTTATCAGCTTTCTGGTCTTTGGACCAAAATACCCTGAAGCAGGTTTTATGCTATGTGCTTTTTGATACTCAATCAAGGCATCTTTTGTTAGCTTTCCAAAATAATTAGTACTTTTATCTTGGCCCAATATTTTTGCTTTAGGTCCACTATTTTCCTTAATTAAAAATTGTTGAAGATCCTTAACGTCTGATCCGACAGAGCCAACCTTTAAATCTCGAACAAAAACTTTTGTATTTATTTTTTTAAAAGGTGCACCGTTATTATTTGTTTTTTCTTCGGCAAATAATTGAGGCCATTTTTTCTTCAACTGCTCTGCTTCTGTTTTTTTGCCCATTTTATACAGATATTCAACTTGTTGAGCTATACTACTTCCACCCGCACCAGGTCCCACCTGAGCACTCGCGCCAGCAGACAAAGTCTGACCAAAAAGAGAGAATATAGAGAAGTGTGGAGCGGTACACGTTATAGTATTTGTACTAGTATTTACAGAACAATCGTTGAGTGCTGACCATTCACCATTTGCATAGTGATACAAACGAAGAGTCGCCTCATCCAAACCTGCAATATCTGCATCTGAATATGTATACGTTATAGTAACAGGCAAAGCAAAAGAATCGAGAATAACATTTGAATTTATAATAGCCTTAACGTCAAAAACTATATCTCCAACTTTCACGGTTGTACTTGTAGGTTTACCAATAAGTCCAATAACAGGATTTCCAGGTAAAGATTGGATCTGTATAATCACATTTGATGATGTCGAGGTGAAGTTTGCCGGAGTAGTAATCATAAACGTTGCTCCACCCTCTGTAAGTTGTGTTGTTGTTGTAGCACTTACAGTTACATCTGTTGAAGTTGCTGATGTTTGAACAACTGATGCTTCACAACCTATTGTTTTAAATGTATCGTCAGATGACGTTGCTGTATTTGTATACCCATCACGAGATACAATTTTATAGTAATACGTTGAGCAAGGAACTAGATTTGTTAGAGCTATAGAATGAGAAGTAACTCTGGGTGAGGTGTCTGTTTCCGCTGTACTGCTACTAAATTTAACTACTCCATAGTATACACGACTTGAAGCATTTTCATTCGTACTCCAAGTTATAGACGCTGATGTTGAGGAAGTACTTGTTGCAGAAACAGATGTTATGACAGGTGCTGTAGTGTCACCCATGGTAAAGTTCCAAGAAGTACTCGCATTTACACCTGCAAAGTACGCATGTGACCCATCTCTAAAAGCTGTACTTGGAATCATTACATAGTAGCCAACTCCTTCTTGAAAATCATTTACAGGATTAACAACTATAGTGTTTGTACCACTTCCCGTTACCGTTGAGCTTGCAACATTTATTGTCTCAAACACCGTATTGTCAGCTGTTTTGTAAATCGTAATATCACTTGTACTTGCATATACAGTCGTACTAAACAACATCGTTAGATTTGTTGATGTTGCAACGCCGGTCGAGTTGTCTGCTGGAGTTAGAGACGAGATACTTGGTGCATTTGTTGTGCTAATTGATACATTTTTAGCTATAACAGTTGGCAAGGCTCCAAGAGCACCGTACTCAACAACATATCCAGGCAGTGTTGTTCCTGTACAAGGAAGATCGTTCCATTTTCCAGATCCACCTGATAAGAATTGACCACAATCTTCATTTGAACCCGCATCATTTGGTTCACCAGTTCCCCAGTTTGCGTAATTACCACCAAAAGTAGATCCTCCACTTGCACCACTCCAAAACTGTGTACCTGTCTCAGGCCCTGTCGCCCACTTCCAAGCACCTTCGACAGCAGAATCAGAAGCGCCCATCCAACCGGCATTCGATAAACGAGCTGCGACGAAATCATTTTCTTGTTGTGAAGTAATGGTTGTTAGGTACCCAGTAGCACCATATTTTGTAAGTGAAGCTGCTGCGGCTTGTGCCCCTTGCCATGTAAGTGTACTTGATATGTATTCATATAGATGGCCGTTATCTGCAAAAAATACTTCACCTGAAGGTACAAGAGAAACTTCAAGAGTGTCTGACCCTGTACTTGCTCGAGTATATGTAAGTGTTGAAAGAGCGTTATTAATATCCGTAACCGTTCCGCTAAAATACAATGTTGAACCAGTTGTTCCGCCTGTAAACGTAAGACCTGTTGTATTTGACATTGCCAATGTTCCACTTGTAACTCGCAACTTCACAGGTGTTGTTGATGCTCCATTTCCGCTTATTTGTACATCAGTTATAGGCATTGCCACATTTGCAGTACCTGTGACTGTATCTGCACCTACAATAGAAAAGTTTGCAGGAGGTGTGGCAGAATATGTTTGTACTCGAGTAGAGTGTACAAAATGAACACCACTGTTATACCACGTTGATAAACCAGAAGATCCACTTCCTTGCAAGGTTGCAGAACTATCCGTTGTATTAAAAGTACCAACAAGACTATTGTCAGCAAGATTTCTCACAATGACAGATATAACTGTTGCATTTGTACTTGTTGCAGAAAACTCAATACTATACCCAATAGAATTGTTAAGAGAAAGTGCCGTTGTTCCAAGTGAGGTTGTAACTCCTCCAACTATTTTATATACAAATATTCCACCACTTCCGATATGTGCAAGATAATGATCATTTGTCCCTGATTGATATCGCAAAACAAGTCCTAAAAACTGACCAAAGTTTTCTCCCGCAGGAAGAGTTGCTATGATACGCTGGTCCTGTTTATTTTCTGAACTTGGTCGTAACAAAAACTTTGTCAAATAATCTGAACTTGCATACGACGATCCTTGCAGTTGATTGTTCGATATATTCCACATACCTCCTGCCGTATCTATCCACCCATTACCGGCGCCCGATGTTGAGCCTGGAGTAGAAGACGTTGCAGTATCTGCTCGAGTAAATGAATCATCGACAACTGGATACCATGTCGTTGCGCTAACTGATACCGACAATAATGATACTGAAAAAATAAATAAAAATTTTGAAACTTGTTTCATTATAGAATCAAGTATATCAAAGTATTATTTTAAATACACACCTCAACTGTTTCAATCACAACTGAAACTCTCGGTCTGTCTGCCATATCTACTGCAACCTGTTCGATTTCAGCAACTATATCCATACCTCCTATAACTTTTCCGAAAACAGTATGTTTGGTATCTAAAAATAGATTATCTTTTACGTTTATGAAGAACTGGCTACCGTTTGTGTTTGGACCAGAATTTGCCATAGAGATAGTTCCTGCCAAGTTATGATTCTCTGCATGTATTTCATCTGCAAACTTGTACCCTGGGCCGCCTGTTCCCCAAAAATCAATCTTTTCGTCATCTTTAGTTAACGGATCACCACTTTGAATCATAAAACCAGCAATCACTCGATGAAATTTTACACCGTTGTAAAATCCATCTTTTGAAAGTTTGATGAAGTTCGCAACCGTATTTGGTGCTAGTTTTTGAAATAATTCGAGAGTAATATCGCCACGATTTGTATGTAGAATTGTTTTCATGGGATGAGTGTAACATAAAACCTATGTATCACGAATCCCCTTCTATATCCTCAGCCACGATCCAATCACAACCCTCCGGACCAACCACTGCAGTGTGTTTTACATGTGAAGGAACATCAAATCTCTCACCGGCCTTAAAGGTTTTATCAAAACCACTGGTAAAAGTAACTGAGCCTCTGAGTATATAAAAAGCTGTTCTTCCTTTATGTTCATGTTCTTCGTACACAGTGTTAGGTGCATCTGTCCATTCGAAGATGTGGAGGTATCCGTCTTTTTTGAATTGACCTTTAAGGTAATCTTTTATTAATTCAATATCTCGCAAATCTTTTTCACGAGCACTATCAGCTTTGCATACTAAAATATTCGGTAATGACTGAACAGGTATATCGTTGATTAAATCTGCCTCTGAAAGAACTTTTTGAACATCAAAGAAATAATTTTGTTTTTCCAAATACACATCTCCATATATTTCTATATCATCTTTTATTAGTCGTTTACGATTCCATTTTTGTTCGTACTCAGAATCTAGGATAAAACCCTCTGACATAAGGCGATTAAATAAATCTGGAGCAACTAAAATATCCAGGTCTCTAGTATCTCGAATTCCTCTTACTGCAAGGTTTGAACCTCCTATGAGCATATATTGACCCGTTGGTAAGTTGAGGGATTTAACTTTATTTATTATGTCTGTGGGTGTATATGACATGTTTATATATTCTCTAACGGATACACATCCATTGCAATCTCATCATATGGGTGCACTTCTTTAATAGCCCTGATAACCTCTTGCAGTTTTTCCCTCGAACAGATTGTTTCTATTCTTTCTTCTATCACCTCTTCAAACTTTCCAACTTCACCGATATGAGGGTTTGCACCAACTTCAGGTTTAAATCTCCCTATACCTTTTGAAGAAAAAGTACAGTACGTGTAGTTACCTATTTTTCCTGCTCCTGCTTTTCCCATAGCTTCTCGAACAATATCAGTGTGAGTTTCTGGGACGAATATGACGATTTTGACGTTAAGTGAGTTCATATTATTATTTTAATTTCTTAATTGTATTATTAGACTGCAGTGATTTCATTTGAGATATTGCAATTTCATTTAATTTTAATATTCTATCAGATTGAGTCATTCCCATTTTTATAAACTCAGCATTCAATGTTTCTAGATTTGCAAGACATACAAGCTCATACACATCAGCATAATCACGCATATTTCCTTCTTTATTTTTATTCTTACTCTTCCACTCCTGAGCAGTCATTCCGAAAAGTGCCTTATTTAAAATATCAGCCTCGTTTGCATAGATTCCTACCGCATCCTGTTTTGATAATTTATTTGGTAAAACAATATTTTCTTTAATTGAATCTGTGTGAATTTTATAATTTATTTTTGTCAAAACTCTTTTTGCATCCCATCCAATCGTTAGACGTTCGGCTTCATCTATTTTCAACCTTTGAAACTCTTTGATCAGATACAGTTTAAACTCAGCAGAAATCCAAGTGGCAAATTCAAATGCAATGTCTTTATGGGCAAATGTACCTCCGCCATTTCCAGACTTAGAGATAATTCCAACGGCACCTGTAGTCTCTATCCACTTCTGAGGTGATAAAGTAAAACTATTGGAACCAGCCTCTTTTTTAAAGGCGTCGAATTCGACCCCTTTGAAATTTAAATTATTAACCCTTTCCCAAACACCCAAAAACTCTATAGTAGAATAATTTCTCATCCAATTTTTAACAACATCTTTTGGCTCATTTGGATTCTTATATCGAGCAATATCAGTAAGGGAAATATAATCATCCTGACCCTGTCTAAATGTGTATATTTGAATACCTTGAGTGTTTATCTTCTTCATATTTGCTCAAAGTGTATCATACTAAAAATCTTTTATTTATGTTGTAATGTTTGAACAACAATACGATGTCTATATTTGGCATGTCTAACAGACTCATCTAAAAATCTAGTGATTCGAACATCACGATTGCCGTCAGAGATAATACGAACATCTGCCACAAAAAATTCATTATTTGCTTTAAAAAGAAATCTAAAACATGTCCACTCTTCCATGCTTAAGATATAGTCTTTCGCATTATGTATGATAAAACTTTTTATCTGCGGAGTTGTGAGAACTAAATGGTCTATGTTTTGATCAATACTTTCAAAAATATTTTTATACTCCGCATCCTCTGTTTGTTCATACACATCTACCGTAATATCAGGAGTTGGAGACTCAGGTTTATCGCACCCCCAATTTTTAAAATCAGGACTAATATAGTTAAAAATATCTTGGGCAGAAGCGAGGATTTCTGTACCGTCAGTAGAGCCAATCGTTACAGATGTGTCTAGCTTATTACAAATCATTGTTGGACGGATTGATACAAGTTAGAACCGTTTTAATTAAAATACAAGAACATTCCCATCACCAAAATCAGCTGAATTCCCACAGTAAACAGTAATCTTTTAAATCCTGTAGACTGAACCAATGAAGCGTGTTGCAAAACACTCACACCGATAGGATCAATCTGGTTTCCTAAATCAGTAGGCTTTGTTGATGGATCATAAAGATATACTGCCAGCGACAATGTGTACACAAGAATTGCCTGAAGTAATCCGCTAATAATGGTTTGATTTTCCTGATATTTGAAAAATACTGTTGATATTAGTGAAAACACTATAGCAGTAATGAATAAAATTGTGAGCGAAACTTTTTTGGATCTATAATACATACATAAATAATACCACAAAACCTCTCGTTGGACCGATTACGTGAAGTTAGAACTGCTTTGATAAAATCAAGCCTTTAATTGCCTGAAAAACAGATATACTCATGAGTATTAATTGTTAATATAAAATCTTGTATTTGAGAAGAAACACTTGCTAATTCTTCAGAGAACTTGAACGTCTTCAACTCGGATATCAATTGAGGAACTTGTAGTGTATTGAAAATTGTATCTCCATAAGGATCAATTCCCCAGAGAGTTTTGAAAGTTTTTTCCTGATCCCTGTCATGTATTTCAGCAAGAAGACGACCGAAATCTAGGTTTGAATCGGTTATTATTTTCCCATGTTCGTCTTGTAAGAATATTCCTATTGGTTGCATATTGTGATCATATCACACAATTTGTTAACAAAATCACTTGTTGGACGGATTACGTGAAGTTAGAACCTCTTTATATCATACTTTGGTGGGTAAATATGCAGTGATGAGGACATGTGAAAAAGTCTAATACCATTGACATTTGTATCTATGGATTGTATTATTGCAGGCAGAAACCAAACCCTCAAACTCCCGCACAATGAACAAAATAATCGCTCCCCTTCTCGTCATCTGTATGATGGCCTTGAACCTCACCACCAACACATCTTGGGAGGTTAATCTCTCACCAGACTCCGTCTGCAAAATGATCTACAACCACACGGACGTAGACAAACCAATCACCCTCAAAGCTCGTTCTGTTGAAGTCGAGATGTACGTAGAGTACGGATGGGGTTGGAGGACAGTTAACGTGCTTGGTGAACCCAAGACCGAAATATCCTTCAAACCGGGCCCTGCATACATCGTTCCGATCTGTGATATCAGAGTGCTTTCCAATAAGAAACGTCATACCGACTTCGCCTTGCGAGTCTGCGCCGTGGCCGCTCCGTACTGGATATGCAATAAGAATCCAAATCGTCGCCTCAGCCTCAACAGTCGAACGCCATTCTCGTTGCAGAACGCTCTCCGATGTGTCGCTGAAGCAGCTCAAAACGAAGAAGGTCCACTCAATGCAAATTGGACTGATCCCGAACTCGTTCACGAATCAATGATGCTCTTCGATGATTACGAAGAGAACGCTGCCAGCTTTGCAGACCGCCTCCGGCTCATTCAGCCAAACGTCCTGTACATCGGATCAATGACCCTGTCTTTCCCCGGGGCTGTCGAACTTGCCCGCACAGCAAAGCAAATGTTTGGAGACGGGATTCTCGTAGTGCTTGGCGGCCGACATGTGAACGAAACGTTTTACACGGAGGCAAATCAAATCAAGCATCACAAAGGATCACCGCTCCTACTTATGCAGCAAGGAAAGATCGACCAGGTCTTCGACTTGGTCGTCTCAGGCGATGGAGAGCATATATCATTAAAGATCGCCGAGATTGTCCAACGCGTCGCGACGGACAATCTAATGGTGCGAAACTTTTTTGATCACTCGCTCGAACTTTCCGAGGCTCCAGGAATCTGGCAAGCCGGATGGATCACCGCTCGGAACGAGATCGAAACGGTGCGTAGTTTAAAACCGCAAGACCGCAGCAGTTTACCAATCCCGGCAGAGGTCTTTGGTATCACCTCGCGCTTCCCTATCTTTGGCACGGATTACACCGCGCACGTCTACAGCGATTCAAGTCGAGGCTGCGTGCGAGACTGCAGCTTCTGCAGCGAACGTCGATCAGTGGCCGGAGGTATGCAAAACCCTGCGGCCAGTGCTGATCGATTGTTTAGACAGCTTCTTACAGTTCAAGAAATCGGCAGGATCAACGAGTGCTCGGTCAGTGCCTTCGTGGAGGATTCAATTCTCCTCGCCGGCAGTCCGCAGTACTTATCACGTCTTGCCGATCTTATGGAGAAATCCAAGTTCAACATGAGGTTCGGCGGTCAGTTCACCGTAGCTGACCTAACAAACCCCCTCGTGCAACAACAGATTCAAAGACTACAGCAATATGGGTTGTACTATATCTACACAGGTATGGAAACAATCAACCCTGAAGCTGCGGCAGCCATGAGCAAAAACCGTAAGAAGAATACCCCGTGGTTAACACAAAACACCGAGGCTATAGACTTCGTGAGCAGGATCGGGCTAAAGTTCGGAGTGTCGGTTCTCTTCGGTATCGGCGAAAGCCAACTCGAGAGACTCCTACACCTGGACACACTCGCAGAGTGGCAGAGAGAATATCAAAACCCCTGCGTAGTCAGCCTGAATTGGGCGACCGAACACCCACTACTCAACCAGTCGTCACACGACTTTGTTGAGTGGGGCACCAACAGAGACGATCCTCGTCTTAGTTTGATGCAAGAGGTGTTCGGGGAATCATCCGCAAGGTATTGTTTCCACCCCCTACCCAACACAGAAGAACTCAGTATAATCGCGGAAAAGTTCAGAAACCTCAACAACCGTACGTAAAGTAAGCAACCCTGACTACGTACAAATCCTCGTACCGGAGCAATCTGGTGCGAGGCATTTTTTATAATAATTCTTTGCAGGCAATTACCAATGTATCAATATCTTTCTTACTATTTGATATTGATAGAGATATTCTAATAAGTGGAATACCGGGTTCTACAATACTATATCCCATATTATCAGATACACTGATTTTATATTGATCTAATAATTTTTTAACTACATCTGCAGTTAGATCTCTATCCCCTACTGACAATGTAATAATATGATTTACTTGGTGTGGCACC
Source organism: uncultured Candidatus Saccharibacteria bacterium (assembly GCA_964450605.1). GTDB lineage: Bacteria > Patescibacteriota > Minisyncoccia > Phycocordibacterales > CAIZLB01 > CAIZLB01. The sequence goes on from CAYVEK010000002.1 coordinate 113,885, forward strand.
TCATAAATATATTTCTCTAGACCATTTAATTTAAATTGCTCTACTAGATACAATCTAAGATCATGTATATGTTTTTCAAAATCAACTTCGTTAAATTGCTTTAACATCTCAACCGTTGAAAATAACTCCTTGGTATAACCACCGAGATCAATCTGAGGATACTCACAATCCTCAGATATATATTTATATTTAAATCCTTTTTCCAAAACACAGAGACCGAGATGTAGTTCAGCACCGATGAACTTCGATGATGTAGCAATGTATGCATCCGTATAATGCAATGGATAGATTTTTGATCCACCAATCATCTGCGCTCCATCTGCAATACATACAGCATCTGGATATTTTTCTTTTACATGTTTAAAAATAGACTCAACTGGATATTCTTGTCCGGTTAATCTCGATACATGTGAATGAATGACAACGACAACAATTCCTTCATCTTCCAGAATCATAGGTCCCTCATCTGGATCGAATACTGTAACTGGATGTGACTGAAATGTGAATTGATGCTTTGTTGCATAGTTTGGATATGACATATCTTCCAATGACAGCTCTCCTCGTTGCAATATATCTTTAATCCAAAAAACCTCATGGGCATCTAAGAATATGGATATAGGTTTTCCGTTCTTACTCACCATATCAACAATATATGCAATATGGGTTGAAACATTCTGATCAATATAGACATGTTGGTCAACGTCAGTCCATAGAACTGACATATCCTGACGCAACCGCGAAACCAACTCACCCGAGTCTTGTTTGATCTCTGTATTAGATAGGAGTTTTGGCTTTCTACCATCACAGCTGTTCAAATAAATTATCGGCATTAGATTCATAGTAGCATATCGATATCTCTATACCATATATGTCAGAGAATCCTCATAGGCAAGGTCTTCCCCTTTTAAGATCTTTTGGTATATGTCTTTCACCTTTGAAGTCAGCGGCCCTATCTTACCCTCACCTATCTTCCGCGCATCCACTTCAATAACAGGCGCTACAAAAGAAGACGTCCCGCAAGCAAAGACCTCATCTGCCACATACAATTCTGTTAAATCAATATTTCGTTCCATCACAGGAATATTCAAACTCTCCGCAATTTTAAAAATTATTTTTCTATTAATTCCCTCAAGAATATCATTAGATGAGTTTGGAGTAATCAAAGCTCTATTTCGCACAATGAAAATATTTGCCGCACTCAACTCGCACACATGTCCGTCATTGTCTAAAAATATACAGTCATCATACCTACTGTCGAGTGCATCTTGTTTACCTAATACTGAGTTCACATACGCTCCATTAACTTTGGCTCTAGATGGTATTGAATAATCAGGAATACGTCGCCATACACTTGTTTTCAGCCGCACACCATTTTGAGGAATGATCGGATTGGCTTCATATATGAATATACTTAGCATCGTCTTAAGCCCTCTTGATCGAGTACCTGGAACCAAATCGACCACGTGTACTGTAGCTCTGACAAATGATAACGCAGTTATATTATTTGCTTTTATAACTTCTGATACAGCTTTTTCAAATCGCGCATAAGCCCACTCTGATTCAAAAGTATCAATGCCAATTATTTTTGATGAGTTGATGAGTCGAGTGTAGTGATCTTTGAGATAGAGTGAAGCTATTCCTTTTTTAGTAGAAATAACTGGAAATACAGTGTATACACTGAGGCCATATAGTACAGCAGAACTCGCCACACTTAGATGAGCGTCTTCGATTGGGATGATTTTGTTTCCAAAATAGGCTTGAGGATGTATGTTGGACATTACGATAAATTATAAAGTTTTTTGTTAACAAAATCACTTGTTGCCAGACTTGGAATCGAACCAAGATTAACGGGATCAGAATCCGTTGTCCTACCTTTAGACGATCTGGCAATAGCCCCATTATACATATTTATAAAGTTTTTTCCACCAACTCTTGACACCACAAAAAACCAGCGCTAGACTAAATTACGGCACCTTCAAAGGAATCTCTCTGATCTGTTTTCAGAAGAGCTCTTCCGGTCCTCAGGTGACCAACTTCCAACCAACCTGCCACCATCATGGCCCAACAAAAACCCAAACCACCTCGTCACGTATCTCACCAGACCAGAAAAGGAGGGTCCTCCCCCCATTCAGGTCAAGCTCTCGCTGTCATCTGGGAAGGCCGAAAGCCTCCCAAGAAGCGGCACTGAGATCGTTATCAACCCAAAACCCCGCCTCGGCATTACGCCGGGCGGGGTCCATTTTTTTATATAACTCAACCAACCCTCCTTTTACTGAACACCATTAACTCCATCATATTTAGCCTCACCAACTATAGTGTTATATGCAGGTCTATACAAAAACACTTTGTTGTTTTTCTCGTAGAGCAAGATAACATCTCCATCCTGTGCATACATAAACAAACTATTTTTTCCAACAGATGTCTTTCTTACCTCTTCTATACTTGTAATGGTATAGATAATGGGTGTCTCTTTAACCGAAAGAGTTGTCAATTTTTCAACTCGTTCAGCTATGATTTGGTCACCTGTTTTTCCAGCATCTTCTCGTGTAGTTTTTCCAAACATTTCTTCAAAAAACTTTTCAAAAGAAAAATCTTTCACATTTGCAGTTGGTACAACAACAGGCTCTGTTGCAATAACTGATCCTTGTAGGCCAAATTTGTCTGAATATTTTACAGTCTTTGTAATCTTTCTTCCTTTACTGTTGTATGCCTGACGAGTATCTGTTCCTGTAGATGTAAACTGTACAAGATAGCCGGCAAGTTTTCCGTCTTCTGCAGTGATCTCTATTTTTCCTTTTGCAAGGTTTTCTGCGAATTGTTTATTGTTCTTAATCTCTTTTGCTGTAAGTTTTCTATTTTTTGCTTTAGCAAGTTTATTTACGTTTGCGATTAAAACTGCTGGTTTAACTTTTATAGAATACACAGTTTTTGTTCCAACTTTTTTTGTTGTAACAGAAAACCAGTTTGTATTTGTCCATATAGCATCAACAGCACTTAGTGTATCAACTGAATTACTTTGTTTTGTTTTCTTAAATTCTGAACCATCAACACGTAGCCATACTCCACTGTATTGATCAAGGGCTGTTGTGTACAGTTTCTGCTGTGCGATTTTTACATACTCTGGATACATGTATACATACATCGCTTTTAAACTCGTATCATCATTTGCAATGGCAACTATGATATCAAACGGAATCGCATAGTCATACATCAACATATATTCCGATGTAATATACATAGTACCTTTTAGCTCCACCAGATTATTTATATTATCTGTAGAAATCTTTAAATCTGCTTTTACCTTAGAAGTATCTTTTTTTGTTTTTGCACCTGGCTCAGTTATAGTTTCAACTGAGTCAACTTTAAAACTGATCTGTTCAGTACCGTTTAAACTTTCAGAAAGGAGTGGTGATTGTTTAAACAACTCCATTACTTTATCTTCTAACATACCGGCTTTTGCAGACGTCGCCCATGATAACGTCAAAAGGAACACTGTTAGGCTAAATATTATTTTTTTCATATGTATATTGTATCTGTTTTTATGCTTGTTTTACAAGGTTTTTTAAGGGTTTATATAACTTGACAATGGGCTCAAATATGGTATAATATATACATCCTGACAAATCGTGGAAAAGTACCACGATCCAGGCTCAACCAAAACTCCAGCACACGAACCATGAAACTTGTTAAAATTCTCTTCGCCGTCCTGACCGCCGCCACCTTCAGCTCCTGCACCATCGAGGTGCAGAGCCGGGGAGGTTACAGCGGTGGCGGACCCGTGGTCCGCCCGCTGACCGGAAACCCCTACACCTATCAAGGCGGAGGGTACTACGGCCGGCCGGCCCCGACGGTCCGGCCCCAGACCCCCTACCGGCCCAATGGCCGGGCCTATCCGGAGGAAACCTCCGGATTTGTAGGGGTCCCGTGGACCCAGGCAGAAAAGAACGAAATGAGGTTCTCGACCTCAAAATGGGGTGGGTTGTAAAACCCTGCCCCCCTATCTGCCAAAACCCCCGGACCACACTCACACTGTGGCACCCGGGGGTCTTTTTTTATATACACCAAAACCTATATCTTCAAATATTTTCGTATCGCCAAGAAACTTGAAACTGCACCGAGACACGCACCAACAACTGCAAGGCTAAGTATGAGTAGTGGCAGATTGTCCTGATAGTAACTAAACAAGTTTACACCTGTACCAAGTTTTTCAGTCCACTCACCTGCCCAGTGTGATAATGGGAACAAGATAAGCACAGTAACTATCGCCGACACAACTCCATACAGTATGCCAACCGTCACAAATGGACCTCGTATATATGTCTCACTCGCTCCAACAAGTCGCATAACAGATATCTCTTCACGGAAGATATAGATAGCGAGTCGTATTGTGTTAAACGTGATGAGTATAGAAACTATAGCAAAGAATATGACAAGAAGAACTCCAAGTTTGTTTGATGCAGTGATGATACGTGACAATGCGTCGATAGCCTGCTTGTTTTTTGTGTAGTTTATTTTATCAATGATATCACTGTCTCCACTTTCTTTTTGTTTTAAATACTCTACGATAGCATCATATTGTGAGGGATCTTTAGCTTTAATGTTCATACTTGCAGGAAGTGGATTTTCCCCGATCTCATTGAGAGCCTGGAGTGTAGCTTCTTCTTCCTGGTGTCGAGCTCGAAAACGATCATATGCATCTTTTCGAGATATGTATTCTACTTCAGCAACTTCTGGTCTCTTTTGCACATCTTTGATGGATGCCAAGATCTGATCTTCGCTTGCTGTTTTTACAAAATACACATTTATATCAACTTTGCTTTTTATAGTTTCAAGGGTTGAAGAAAGTACAACTCCTGAAAATACAATCATTGATATAACAGTCAGAGTAACTGTCATGATAAGAACAGATGCAAGAGAAACAGAACCATTTCTCCAAAAACTGATTGCTCCTGATTTTATAATTCGTTTAAGCTTTGTGAAAAACATATAGTATTAAATATTTGATTTATAAAATATACTTACCTTCTGGACTATCGAGAACTACGCGGCCATCTTTCATAGTTATAACTCTTCGACCAAGATTATCTATCACACCAACATTGTGTGTTGTAAGAATAATAGTTGTTCCAAGATCATTGATCTTTTTCAACAACTGAATAATCTCATATGTGTTTACTGGATCAAGATTTCCTGTAGGCTCATCAGCAATAATAAGATCTGGCTGATTAACGATCGCTCGAGCAATAGCAATACGCTGTCTCTCTCCTCCTGAAAGTTCATCAGGAAAGTTATGCGCTTTATGTTTAAGACCAACAAGCTCAAGTGCATGTGGTACATCTGACTCTATCTCTTCGTCAGGACGACCTGCTGCTTCCATGGCGAATGCTACATTTTCATAGGCTGTTTTATCTGGCAACAAACGAAAATCCTGAAATACTGTTCCAACACGTCGACGATATTCATTTATCTGTCGCTTTTTAAGTTTGTGAATATTTACCTCTTCAAAAGTCATCTCGCCCTCTGTAGGTATCTCTTCCGCAAGTATAAGTTTAAGAAGTGTAGTCTTTCCTGCACCTGAATGTCCGACAATAGACACAAATTCTTTTGGTTTAATATGAATATTTATATCTTTAAGCGCTATATCACCTGTATGATACAGCTTAGTTACTTTATTGAACTTCAGCATGGGTATTATTATAGCATGTTTCGCTCTGCGTCCAAGAATGCATCTATATCCCCATCAAGCACATCGTCAACAGAACTTGTTTCGTACTCAGTTCTATGATCTTTAACCATCTTGTATGGATGAAGCACATATGAACGTATCTGATTTCCCCACTCTACACTCACCTGTGATGTGGTTGATAAACCTTTTTCTTTTGCTAAAGCATCTTCTTCTTGTTTCTTGAGCAACTTTGCCTGTATGATAGCTATAGCCTTTTCTTTGTTTTGACCTTGTGATCGCTCGGTTGTTACATGTACCGATATGCCTGTTGGTTTGTGAACTACACGTACCGCAGTTTCTCTTTTATTTACATTTTGTCCACCCGGACCTCCTGCTCGAGCAAATGATATATCCAAATCACTTTCTGGGATCGAAGCATCTATTTTAAATTCTACTTTTGGTACCACTTCAACTAAAACAAATGAAGTATGCCTTTGACTCTTTGCATTAAATGGAGAAACACGCACCAGTCTATGAACTCCTGACTCGTGTTTAAGCCTACCATAAGAACCCCTACCCTTTATCTCAAACATTACTTGTTTATATCCACCTAAACTATTTTCATGGTCATGCAAAAGCGTCAAACCCCAACCTTGTTTTTCTGCATATTTTCTATACATAGAAAAAAGCATACCTGCAAAATCTTCAGCATCATCACCTCCTGCGCCGGCTATGATAGTTATGATGGCATCCATCTGTGAATAGTCTTGAGCCAGTAGTTCTTGTTTAAGATCCTGAAGCTCTCGCATCATAAGTTTTGCTTTTTCAGCATCAACCCAAAAATCCGGCTGAACCATAGCAACCTCTATTTCTTCTATACGTTTTTTTGTCAGAGCAAGTGACATTGGTGTAAATATAGCACACTAGGAGCCAAAGGCGAGGATCGAACTCGCGACCTATGCGCTACGAGTGCATTGCTCTACCAACTGAGCTACTTTGGCGAAAACTTTCGTTTTTCAGAAAAAGTTCGGAATATTTTTCTGCTGAAAAATTTCCTCTGCCTCGGAGCCAAGCTCCTGCGGCAAGCCTTTTTCTTCAAAACTCAAGTTTTGATTATATATCTACTGTGAAAGACTGCATTTGCAGGAGCGAAGCTCCGAAATCGCAGTCTGAAGCATTGGATATATTTATTTCATAAGTTCAGCCAACTTCTCTCGATGCTCTTTCATCACTGCCATAGTTGCCTCCATCTGTCCTTTTCCCTTTTTCATCTCCTCCTGTATCTTGTCACCTATCTGTTTAAAAAACTCAGGATTCTTTTGAACCATAGCAATAATCTTTTCCTGTTGATCAGCAGGAACGTCTTTAAGTTGCCGTTTTAATAATTGTTTTGTTAGGAAATCTTTAAAAAATGCCATATGAGAACTACTGTACCAAAGACACACGAAGTTCTGCAACTGTACGCTCTGCCGCTTGTAGTGTTATAACTGCACGCTCTAGATCAGATGAGACTAGATAGTCTTCTGACTTTTTAAGGGCTGCCTTGGCTGTATCTACTAACTCTTTTTTATCGTCGGTAACTTTAAATGAATCTAGCTCTGTATATAAAGCTGATATCTTTTTCTTTACAGTCTCTGGCGTTGAAGATGCTATGTCATCTTCTGGTTCTATAGCTAGTTTAACAACTTCTTTCTTTTCAAGTTTAAGTCGTAGATCTGTTGCAGCAAGAACTTCTTCAACAACAACTGGAGAAACTGTATATAGCTGATCAGCCTTTAGAGCAGTTTCTAGATCGAGAACTATCTCTTTTGCTTCGGTTATTTTATTTTCTTTAACAAGAGCAGCCACTCTGTTTCTAACCTCACGAGATCTGTTTGATAGCTGGGCAACAAGTATATCTTTTTTAGTCTCACTATCTGTAACAGCTTTTAGTGCATATATCTCTCGCTGAGCTTTGGATAGAGACATCTTTGCTTGAATACTTGATTCTGAACTTGCAACCTCTCCCGCCACTTGAGAAAAGTTTGTCCAGAATACATGTGAATAGTTTACAAAAATACCGAGAAGCACTATCGGCAATACATAAAACGCATATTGTAGTTTTGTTTTAAACAATATGTCGAAAGGATTCTGAATATTTACAAATGGAGATTTGACATTGTGCTTATATGCACCTGATTCTATATCTTGTGTGATACGAGCAAAGAGAGAGTTTTTTTCAGAAACAGACAAAGACGCAGACTTTTCAAGTCGTCGAGATACAGGATTTTTTAGATCCTTCAACATATTCTCAATGTTTGAATTATGCTTTGTCATATTTTTTCTTTAGAGTTTCAATAATACGATGAATCTGTACTGAGATAGTGTTTTCACGTTCACCAAGTGCTTGAGCTATATCAGATACGGACATATCTTCGATATATCTCATATACAATAGCTCCTGCTGTTTTGGTTTAAGTTCTTTGATCTTGCCCAAAAGATGTTTGTGATCTAAACCTACCTCTACTGCCTCAAAGGCCTCATCATCATAATCTATCTCGAAACCTTCATCGATAAGTGCGTCTAGTGAATGGTTTTTCTTTGATCGATAATGATCTATGATGGCGTTTCGAACAGATCTGAAAAGGAAAGCTCTGTGATTTAACCCTTGAGAGTGCTCAGACTCTGAGTCTCTCACCTTTTTAAGGTGACCAAAATAGTTCACAAACACATCTTGAACAACGTCAGTTGCTTTATCTCTGTCAGTAAGACGGAAAAAAGCAAACTTTATCAACGCGTCAACATGTTCTCTGTACAATTGTTCAAAGTACTGATAAAACTCCGTTTCTGAAATAGATCGTATATCGTGAGCTGTTGTCACCTGTGTGTGCGAGTCTGACATATGCTTTTGTATATACTGATCGTCCTTCATATAAGATAACGTAATAAATGTATATATATTACAAGTATTCAGGCCTAAAAAAAGCCTTTATTTATAAGATGAAATTAGAGGACTTCTGGACCCTGCAATCGCAAATCCATCAGTACAAATTCTTGGTTTAAATAATAATTTGGAAGCACCGCACGTATCTTGAAACCAAACTTCTCATAGAACGGCCTAGCCTTCCAATGCATACCTGTTTCAAGCTTTATAACATGGCACTCTTTCTCTCGGGCAGAATCGATAAGATGTTGAACCAAAAGTTTACCCACACCCTTACCCCGCTCGCTCTGTTTTACTATAACAGCATCTATGGAAGCAACGCCGGTGTTAGTCTCCATAACAGCATAGCCTATAATGGCTTGATTTTCATCTCGAGCAACGTATACAGCCTTTCGCTTTGGGTATTCTTTTGTAACTTCGCCTACATGATCTCCATCAGACAAAGACCACTCGGTAGAGTTGAACTCGTCGAGTACGTCTGGATGTTTTTTGAGATCAAATTCACGAATACTTATCTCTTTATGCATAACGTCTTATAGTATAGCACACATAAGGGTTTTTGGCTTTAATAGCTTTTTATAATTAAGAGTGTTACATTTTCTACGAACACAGACCTTTACAATGAAATACCGTAACCCTGTTAAATGGTCTGTAACTCACTATATCAGACCTAAAAACAAAAAAGTGAGGAAATCAGAGCCTCAAAAGACTCCGAAACGAAGTGTTTTTGTGAAATTTCTCAACAGTCTTCAAAATCGTGGACCCCTTCATGCAGTTCGCGGACCTGTATGGGAAAAATTCACAGCAGAGGTCAGACAAGGAATGGAGGAAGCGGGAACTTGGCCACAAGGTACGCAAGATGCCACGCCTCAAATAATCGCCGAGTATGTGAGTCGACTACAAAAAGCTTTTTGGGACGATATAGATTTCGACAAATGGACAAATCATCGTAAAACCCAGGATTTATTTTCTGGAAAAAAACATGAACACATCCTCGAACGCCGTCGAGTCTTTCGTTGGGTTTACGAGAAAATTCGCAGATGGGGTATGCGTCACCAATATGCATACTTGCTCGATAAGTGGTTTTCTCACCACATTCCTGGAACCATAGCCCAAACATGGGTACGTTGGGATTTTGACCCTCATGATCGCAGTCATATTTACAGAGTAAGCCGACAAGGCATATGCATCACGCCCTTTAAAGGGGTCATCTCTCCACCAATCAGTCGACGAGTAATACACCTCGATGTTTCTGAAAAATCCCGTGATTTCTAACGAACCCTTTCGTCTTCTGGACGGAGGGGTGTATTTTTTTATGTTTAGCCCTTAACCACAAAACTCACAATCTTGTTTTTGATATAGATAGTTTTAACAATCTCCTTGCCGTCAAGATGACTTGCGACTATCTTATGAGCTCTGTCGAGTACTGATTTTTCTTCTTCACCCTCTTCTATCTCTATCTCACCTCGCAATTTTCCATTTACCTGAATACCAACAACTACAGTGTCCGCCAATATCTTTTTCATATCAACTTTTGGCCAATCACTTAGATGAATAGATTTTTTATTTCCAAACTTAGTCCACAACTCTTCAGATATATGTGAAGCAAATGGGGCAATAAGTTTTAAGAATGTTTCAAAATCTTTTTGCGGAACACTCTCACATGTTTCTAATTCATTTAACAAAATCATGAGTGATGATACTGCAGTATTGAAACAAAATGTATCGATATCCTCTGTAACTTTTTTAATAGTTTTATGTATATGTGATACGATCTTAGGATCAAGTTTTGTTTTATTTTTACTATCAACTTTTTCAGCAAGTCGCCATACACGATCAACAAAACGCCGTGTTCCGATAATACTGTCAGTACTCCAAGGCAATGAAGAATCAAATGGACCAATAAACATCTCGTACAATCTAAACGCATCGGCTCCGTATGTGTTTATACAATCATCAGGATTAACTACATTTCCCCATCGCTTACTCATCTTACGATTGTCAGAGGCTAGTATCATGCCTTGATTTTTCAAAACCTTAAACGGTTCATCAGTTGGAACAAGCCCCAGGTCATACAAAAACTTATGCCAAAATCGTGAATACAGCAAATGCCCAGTTGCGTGTTCTGCACCACCTACATACACATCAACATCTCTCCATAGTTCTACCGCTTTTTTACTTGCGAACGCTGATTTATTTTTAGGATCCATGTATCGCAAGAAGTACCAAGAAGAGCCTGCCCATCCTGGCATAGTATTTGTTTCGTACCCAGCTTTCATCCAAGATGAAATAGCAGCGAGTGGAGACTCTCCTGTTCCTGTCGGTTCATATGAAGTTACTTTTGGTAGATTTAATGGAAGCTCTGATGTTTTAAGAGGTACAACAACTCCATCTTTATCATGCTTTATAGGCACAGGTTCGCCCCAATATCGCTGTCGAGCGAAAACTGCGTCACGCATTTTGTACTGAAATGTTTTTTGAGCACCTATACGTTTTGCTACCTGTTCAGCATCTTCCAAAATAACAGTCTTTATATCTATATTGTATTTTTGAGCAAATTCTTTATCTCTATCATCCTCATCTGGCACACCCATAACTGCACCTGTTCCATACCCTGATAAAACATAGTTTGCTACATATATGGGAATATGTTTTTTTGTATCAGGATGAATGGCTGATACACCTTCAACCAGAATACCAATTTTTTCTTTTAAATCCTGCTCATTATTTGACCAATGTTTTGACTGTTCAGCATAGTCACTTGCTATAGGATGATCTCTGGCAATAACCATAAAAGTAATTCCTGACAGTGTATCAAGTCTTGTCGTGTATGCTTCTAGAGAATCCACCCCATTAACCGGAGTACTTAATCTGAACACAACTTTGTGACCTTGACTCTTTCCTATCCAATTTCGCTGAATTGTTTTTATGTGCTCACTCCAGCCTAGCTTATCCAAACCAGAAAGCAATCGATCAGCATATGCTGAGATGCGCATAAACCACTGACGCATCAGCTTTTTTTCAACTGGAAAACCTCCTCGCTCACTTTTACCGTCTATAATCTCATCGTTGGCAAGCACCGTACCAAGTCCTGGACACCAGTTTACTTCACTGTAGCCCTCATAAGCCAAGCGATATTTCATCAACTCTTTTTCTTTTTCAATCTTTGTTAGTTTTTTCCACTCTTTTGTTTTTTCTAGCTTTGCAATCAACTCTTTGATCGGCCGAGCTTTGTTTTTCTTTTCATCATAATATGAATTATATAGCTGTAAGAAAATCCACTGTGTCCATTTATAATATTCTGGATCAGTCGTGTTTACTCGTCGAGACCAGTCATATGAAAGACCGATGATAGATAACTGTTTTTCAAACGTTTTAACATTTACCTCCACCGCTTTTCGCGGATGAACTTTATGTTCAATAGCATATTGCTCCGCTGGAAGACCGAATGCATCATATCCCATAGGGTGTAATACGTTATACCCTTGCATACGCTTCATACGAGCATACACATCACTTCCTATATATCCACGAGGATGTCCTACATGCAAACCTGCCCCAGATGGGTACGGGAACATGTCGAGAACATACATTTTTTTCTTCTTTTTATCCTGAGCTGTTTTATATGTTTGTTTTTTATTCCACTCCTTCTGCCACTTAGCGTCTGTTTTTTTATGATCGTAAAATTTCATACGGTTTATTATATCAATAGATTAGTAAATAACATGTCGAGTACGGGTGAGAAGGTTATACAAAACCAGCCCCACCCTATCTAAGGGCAAGGTTGAGAACAAGGTATAGGTTTTTCGATAGTATCTGCTTTGGACTAACCATATATATTTGAACTATATACTTGTTTGCCCTTTTAGGCAAATTATGATATGGTTCTTTGTATGTCATTAAACGTACAAATCAGTAAAAACCAAGGTGAGTCACCATCATCTGTACTTCGACGATTTACAAAGAAAGTGCAGGAGTGGGGTGGTCTAAACAAAGTTCGAGAGAAAAGATATTCTGAGCGAGCTATGTCACACTACAAAACAAAGCAATCAACATTGAAAAAGCTTAAAAAGAACGCAGAGCGAATGGCCGAAATTAAGCTTGGAAAGTTTTTCAATACACAAAAGTCTCGATAAACTTATCTCATGCGTGTACTTGTTGATACAGATACATTATTGGCTACGTACACAACAAAAAAAGCACCTGTACTATCTGGTGCTTTTTTGTTATCTATAAAAGAAACTATCTTAGGAAAAGAGTATGATCTATCTGTAAGTTTTGTTGGACCAACAACAATGCGCCGGATAAATAAAACAAATAGAAACATAGATAAGGCAACAGATACTCTTTCATTCCCTATCGAACTTGGAGTCAAAGGTTCTGGAGAGCTATATATATGTATGGACAAGATTATTTCAAAATCAAAAAAGTTTGAATTAACTCCCAAAAAATATCTCGAATACGTTCTTGTGCACAGCATGGTTCATCTACTTGGATACGATCACGGTGATAAGATGGATGCTGTGGAGAAAAAGCATTGTCAAAAACTTCACATAAACTATCCTTACAGGTATACTGAATAGTATATGAAGAAGTCTGAACAAAATACGGCAGTGCTTGAAGTTGGCACAAAGTCACTTCGTATTTTGGTATTGGACAACACTGACACTGAAAAGAGGAAAATATTGGCAACAGCTTCTGTACCAATACAATATATAAAACGAGGAATCATTTCCAACCCTGATGAACTCATACAGTCTATACGACTTGGCCTTTCAAGTATTCAAAAGCAATTTTTACCTAAAATACAAAGTATAGTTATCGCACTATCTGGAACTTCCCTAACTAGTATTATCAGCAGTGCACAGATAGAGATACCTCCTCGAACTGGAGTGGTTGATAGTAGAACCTTAGACGCACTCATGCAGAAAGTTGAGGACCGTATCCCTGAGTCTATTATCCAAAATAGAAAGATAGTTCAGATCATCCCTCAAGAATACCGCATCGACAATAAACGAGTTCCTGGAGATAAAGCACTTGGTCTGCGTGGATTATCTCTTGAGATGAAAGCTCTCTGCATCATGGTGCAAAAACAACATCTTGAAAATATACTCTACGCCTGTGAACAATGTGGTCTACAACCTGAGGACGTGCTTATCGGTCATTATGGATATGCAGAAACCCTAGTCAAAGAACCGGATCGTCTTGCTGGTGTATGTATTGTAAATATTGGAGGCGACACAACATCTGTTATCACATATGACGAAGGTGTACCACTTTTCTTTGAGGTACTACCTATCGGATCTCAGGATATAACCAAAGATCTGGCGCTCGGACTCAAAGTAACCATCGAACGAGCTGAGCAGATAAAACTGAATCCTCAGAGTGAATTACAAAAACTTACAACTGAACTTACTGAAGTAATATTAAAAAAACACAAAACAACCGTTAAACGCGATCAACGAGAGCGTGCTTTGTACATGAACTTGGAAGAAAAATATCACGAGGTAGTTTTTGCTCGATTGATAGATATATTTGAACTTGTGCAAGGACATTTGCGAAAAATAAAAAAAGATAGACTTCTTCCTGCCGGAGTGCATATCTGCGGATCAGGAGGAAAGATTGCTGATATAGATATCATCGCAAAAGAAATACTTCACCTCCCTGTTCAGATAGTAAAAGATACTGAGTTATATAAAACTATCAGTAAACACAAGATTAGTAATGAATCAAACCCTCCTTTTTACACACCAGACTATCTTTCCTTGTACGGTACAGCTGTTGTATATCTTCAGACAGAAGAACCAAGTCGATACCACCCTCACGAGTCATTAGGAACCAAGATTTTAGGCTGGTTTAAGCAGTTTTTGCCTTAGTACGGCAGCAAAATCACGACACGTTCTTCTTGTATATCAAACTTCCCAATCCATATTTTTGTGGTATTATTCCAACCATGCCACAAGTAAAAACTGACGTTCAAACATTTGCCAGAATTATGGTTATCGGAGTGGGTGGATCTGGTAAAAATGCAACAAACCACATGATCGAAGCAAAAGTTAAAGGTGTTGATTTCCTTGCCGTAAACACAGATGCTCAAGATCTACAAAATTCTCTTGCCCCTCGCAAGATACATATAGGTAAAAACTTAACAAAAGGCCTCGGAGCAGGTATGAATCCTGAAGTAGGAAAAAATGCCGCCGAAGAAACTCGAGCCGAGATCCAAGAATCTCTAAAAAATGCAGACATGGTATTTGTTACAGGTGGACTTGGAGGAGGAACAGGAACAGGAGCAAGCCCTGTTGTTGCTAAACTAGCAAAAGAGATGGGTACCCTAACTATCGGAGTTGTTACAAAACCTTTTGCCTTTGAGGGAAATCGACGTATGCGACTTGCAGAAGAAGGTCTTGCTGAGCTATCTCGCTCAGTTGATGCTCTTGTTGTTGTGCCTAACGACAAACTTCTTGCTGTTGTAGATAAAAATACTACTGCCAAGGATGCATTCTCTATGTCCGATGAGGTGCTTCGACAAGCCGTTGAAGGTATTTCACAACTTATCACAACACCTGGAAGTGTCGGAAACATCGACTTTGCTGATATACGAGCCGTTCTTGAAAATGCAGGCTCAGCGCTTATGGGTATTGGAACAGCAAGTGGAGAAAATCGTGCAACTGACGCCGCTAAAGCAGCAATATCATCACCTCTTATCGACGTATCTATACATGGTGCAAAAGGAGTTCTCTTCTCTATCGCCGGAAGCGATGATCTAACTATGTATGAGATCTCAGAAGCAGCTCGAGTTATTACAGAATCTGTTGACCCTGATGCCAAGATTATCTTCGGTACAGTCAAAGATGAAAGTCTAAAGAAAAATGAAATAAAAATCACTGTTATCGCAGCCAACTTTCCTGATAAACTCACAGCCGTTCGAAACATCTTCAAAGATCGAGATGCCATGATACAAGATAGCCACTCTCAATCAGACTCCCCTACAAAAGGAAAGATTTTTAACTCTATCGGCAACATCTTTAAAGAAGAACCTACTCCAACTCCAGCTCCAACAAAAGTTGAGGAGATTATCGATGACACTACAAACTCAAATGTAATGAAGCCTGCTCCAGACGATGATGAATGGAGTGCTGTTCCAGCTTTTCTACGAAGATCAAAAGGTCGAAACTAAACTAGACCATAAAAAATCAAACCATGAGATTCAAGCATGATGTATACTTACATCATGCTTGATCTTATTATCATAGGAGGAGGACCTGCTGGAGCTGCAGCAGGTGTATACGCTTCTCGAAAAAGATTAAAAACAGCTCTCATAACAGATTCTTTTGGTGGACAAAGTGTTGTCTCAACAGATATACAAAACTGGATAGGCTCTCCTCATATAAGTGGAGATGCTTTAGCAAAAAGTCTTGAAGCGCATGTTCGAGAATATGCAAGTGATATCACAACTATATATGATCATCACCGAGTCGTTGCTGTTCGAAAAGATGGCATGACATTTTCTGTTGACGTTCAAGATAGAAGTGGATCAGTAGAGACACTCACCTCTCGTGCTGTGCTGGTCGCCACAGGAAGCAAAAGAAAAAAACTACAAGCAAAAGGCGCTGATATATTTGAACACAAAGGTGTTACCTACTGTGCGTCATGTGATGGTCCTGTATTTTCAGGCATGCCAGTTGCTGTTATAGGTGGCGGAAACGCAGCGTTTGAAACAGCTCTGCAGCTTTCTGCATACTGTTCTCATGTCTATTTGTTAAATAGAACAGATACATTTAAAGCTGATGAGATAACAGTTGAAAAAGCTCGTAAAAAAGAAAATCTTACTATCATCACAAACGCCTCAACAGATGAAGTTGCCGGAAGTATGTTTGTAGAAAAACTTCTATATACAGAGTCAGGTGAGAAAAAAGAACTTGCTGTGAATGGTGTTTTTGTCGAGATCGGACAAGAACCAAATACCGATTTTGTAAAAGGTTTAGTTGATATGAATACAGTTGGAAATATCATCGTTAATCCAAAAACACAAAGAACTTCTGTTGACGGTGTTTGGGCTGCTGGAGATTGTACTGATGGTTTGTATCATCAGAACAATATCGCAGCTGGAGACGCGGTGAAAGCGCTGGAGGATGCATATGTTTGGTTGCAGGGGTAGATAAAATTATTCTTTATAGTTCTGAACTATTTGTTCGATAATACTAGTTGTAGATATTTGTCTGTCATTGTTTATGACACTGTCTTTTTCTGATATACAAAGCTCAACACCTATATCTTTAAAAGACTGACGAAACGGTTCCCATGTATCACGGTCCAGTGAAATAAAAATATCAGGACGAAGTGTTGCAACTATTTCACTTGTTTTTATCCTTTCTCCTGAAATTTCGTCTTTTGCTAAAAATGAATAATCAACATCTTTTAAGCAATCTATTATTCTCATTTATAATAGGCCTTTTACTACCTTTTTTCTTTACAACCATTGAATCTGCTAATACAGCCACTATAAGAATATCGCCTAAAGATTTCATTTTTTTAAAACCTGTCACATGTCCTACATGCAATAAATCAAAAACACCGTCAGTAAAAACTATTTTTTTATCTCTATGCTGATCTCGTATTTGAGAAAGTTGTGTATGATTAATGATCATATTTGTGGGCGATACAGGACTCGACCTCTACGAGGTCAGTACACCTTTGCGGTTTGATTCGGACAAAAGTCCTCACAAACATCGCAAAGCTTTTCGAGTCCTGAAAAAAGCTTCGCTTTTTTAATTATACAGTATTGTGATATTTGTGGGCGATACAGGACTCGAACCTGTGGCCTTGTCTACGTCAAAGACACGCTCTACCAACTGAGCTAATCGCCCGTCTATAGGTTCCATAGTATCATGGAAGGGCTATTCTGTGGAGCCACACTTCCCTTGATTTAACAAGGGATTATTGCTATATTTAAGACCGTCAGGCCCCATCGTCTAACGGTTAGGACAGCAGGTTTTCAATCTGTTAATCGGAGTTCGATTCTCCGTGGGGTCACCTTAAACAGGCGGTATGGGTAGCTTTATTTAAAATGAAAACAACTAAATTAGTATCAATTTTAAACATTGTATTTATTCCCTTGTATGGATTTTTCTTATGGTTTTTTGCAAACTCACCAAGGATTGGATTCTTTGGAGTATTGTATATGGTTCTTATTTTAGGTAATCTTTTCTTGCATATATTAAAGAAAGATATATCTCAAAAAATACCTAGGTGGTATCCTACATTGAAGAATGTTGTGATTTCACTTAGTATTGTATCGAGCACTTACTTTATTGTATGGCTATACTTTGCTTTAAACTATTTAATATCTACTTTACCGTAGATTTATTGGCCAACTCCCAGTCTTCATATAATATATGAGCAGTTATCTAATGACACCAGAAACCCCCTCTGGCATGGTTATAAAACCTAGATTGATAATATTAAGGATCACGGTCGGGCACCTTGCCTAAAAAGTCTCCTCTTCCAAGGAGACTTTTTAGATTATTTGAATCATTATCAGGATGTGCTTCAAAGTATACGGTCTCCCCCCTACCTCACCATCCTCAACACTAACTTCTCAAACCATTTTATAAATATCAAACCAAGTATAGCCGAAGCGACATTGAACAATATGTGCGCTAGAGAAACCTGCATAGCTGAGCTATCTGAAAGTGACATGATAAATTCTGACACTGGTTTTAAAAACGGCAAGACAAGTATCACTCCGAGCACATTAAATACAAAATGTGCCATCGCTGCCCTCTTTGCTTCTTTATCCATCACAGCTGCTGCGATAAGTGCAGTTGAGGTTGTACCGACATTTGTTCCGAGAAGTATTGCAAATGCCTGCTCAAATCCAACAAGTCCTGCTCCTGCTAGTATAACCATAATTCCTGATATAAGAGCACTTGATTGTAGTACAACAGTTATAAGCAATCCTATCAAAAGGCTGATGTATATATTTGCATTATCTGTTAATAGTTTCATTATCCACGGATCATTTTTCAAAGGCTCAACGAGAACTGAAATGATAAACAGTGTCGAGAACATCAATCCAAAATAAAATATTGGTTTTCCAAGATGACTAAAGGCTGTTTTTATTTTCATTAACAAAAATCCAAGCACGAGTATAAACGGCGCAACTTCGAGTAGTTGAAATGCTATCAACTGTGTTGTGATGGTTGTTCCGATATTTGCACCAAAGATAACTCCGAGACTTTGCCTAAATGTCATAAGACCACCTTGTACCAAACTGATAGCAATGACTGTTGTTGCAGTTGAAGACTGTAGTATCGCAGTGATCACTGTTCCTATCAGAGTTCCTCGTAGTGGTGTTGAGGTTATACTTTGTATGATTGATTTAAATCTATTTCCTGCAAGTCTTTCGAGCTGTCGACTAAACTTTTCAATCGCAAAAAGAAATACGAAAATAACAGCAATGATGGAAAATAAAATATAGGTTAAGCTAGTTGGCATGAATACATTTTACCTGTATTTTGCTGGGTTATTTGCTTGACTTTTAGCACTAAATGCTGTATTATACGAGCGCACCTTAACACTATTTTCATTGCATGATTAAGATCATTTTTGTGATTTTAATCATGCAATGGAAGACAAAAATTCATCAACCAAAACCCTTCTGTTGCATGCATCACCATGAAAATCCGCATTCTACTGGTCCTCGTGACCATCCTCATCACCCTGCTCTTCAACAGCACCGCCTCAGCAACCGCTGAGAAGGATGGAGGGTTTGGCAAACCCTCCATCACTACCCACGTCGAGTGGGCTCAACAATACCTCGCCTTCGGGGCGGGGATAAACCTCACAGACGACCCTGTTCTGCAAGGCTCCATTACCCTTAACTGGGATAATGGCACCTACCTGTTTTTATGGGGTTCCACTGATATGTCTGGTCGGCCCGGAAGCTCACTCGGGGACGAGTATGATCTCGGGCTAGGTTGGGCCGGCAACCTCAAAGGCTGGAGCATCGACATCGGTGTCACCTACTTCGACGAACCCCACATGGGGAAAGTCGGACATCTCGGCGAAGAAGACATCCTGTATGTGCACCTGAAGGCTGGTCGCGATATCGGCCGTGGATGGACCGCATCAGCAGCATTTGAAAGCTATATCACCATGCCGAACACTGAGTACAACGGTGGAAACCTGTACTCAGTCGAGTTGGCAAAAACTTTCAAAGCATCAGAACGGCTGTCCTTCCCCTTCTCGATCTCTGCCGTCTACGATGATGGTGGGTTCGGATTTGATTCCGGCTGGTTCCTTCGTGGGAACCTGGGCGCAGACATCACCCTGTCGAAAACACTCACCGCCAATATCGGCGGACGGTACTATGTGCCGTTTGATGTTGACGACGGAAGAGAAACCGATGCAATGCTCTACCTCGGCTTCACGTGGAAGCCGTAACGGGGTCGATAAGTACCCCAAACTTATCAATTGCGCACGAGTCCGGAAACGGGCACGGGCGCTTTTTATGTAACAATATTATTATTGAATCTTTGGATTTACTGTTATTTTAAAGTTTTGATATAAAAAATATTTACCATAATCACCGCCTTCATGAATATTGATTTTAAAATAACCGGTGTACACTTTAGGTGTTGTCCCATCACTATTTAGATATGAATCATTTAAATACCTATTAATAGTCGCTGTTCCTCGTGCACCACCGCTCGATGTGCCCAGAGAACCATATGTAGGCAACCCTTCACCATAGCCATATACCGAAAATCCAAAAGTTTTATTTGTATCACTTGATACTATTTTAATAGTAAAATCTTTATTACCCTCACCATCAGTCATTACTAGATCAAGAGTACACTGGTCAAGTGTATATGTTACTGCTCCTACTAACACACTTTGAGGACAGTCTGCAAAATTTGATGGATTTAGAATTGTAGGCTCAGAAATTTGGGTTACCACAGGAGGTGAAACAACTGATGATGGAACGCTGATCCGTGCCGTTGCAGGAATAACGTATGTAGATGTTGGCGACAACGTACCACTACTTATTTCACTGACACCGTAGAATGAACTTATACCCGCATCATCAATAAATCTAAGTCCCGTAGGTCCATATACTTGAAATTTAATATTGTAAGAAGTGTCAGTTAACTTGGCGGCAAAAACATCTATGTTTAGATTTTTTCGACTATTTTTTGGAACACTAAAGCCTAGACTGGCCAATTGAATATAATACACTCCCTCATATTTAGTAAATGATGAAGTATTAACAGGAATTGTTGCTAATACGACATTTCCATCTCTAACAACAAAAGATTTTATTACTTCTGCAGGATTAAGAACTTCTCCTTTTAAATTTGTTAAAGTAGTTTGCATATTTACTCGAGCAAGTTGTACATTTCCACCCACAGCTTCCACTGAGATAGTATATGCTCTGAATGAATCATCTTGACTTGTAATATTTGTACTTACAGGAACCGTAGGAGTTGCTGTAGAAGTAGGATTGGTTGTTGATCCAGGGACTATCTGACTGTTTATTAACGCACGTGTTATTGGCCCAACATATCCATCACCAGGCTGAATATTATTTGCTAACTGATAACCTATAACCGCTTTTTTTGTCTCAAAATCAAATGAACCTGTAGGCGCTATATTTAACCAACCTTTAAGTGCCAGAAATCTTTGTAACTTAAGAACCTCGCTACCTGTCATGCCTATTTCAAGGTTTGTATTGATATATGGAGACTGATCAATGGCAACAACTGTAGTTGCTGGCGCTGAAACACTAATAATTCCAGAACTTACAGTTCTACCATATCCACCTTTTATAGTAGGTACAATTTGTTCGTCATATAGCTCTATATTATATCTTCCTGCTGGAACCGTGTTAAACACTAATGCATTTTGCACTTTGCAACCAACTTTTGTTAGATCTACACGTGCAACACCTGCAGCAACATCAAAATATCCGAGATCACAGTAAAGTTTTCCTTGTGAATTAAAAGCTGTGTCAACAAGTATTGCGTGAAGATTACCTTTTATATTGTATATATGATTCCAACGAATTTCATACACTTTACCAAGCTCCCATGTTTCATCAGATTTCTGAGTGATTAGTTGCACAAATGGACCTGCCACATATTCTCTCAGATAGTCTTTATTATTAGAACCAGAAGTCTGGTCCGTTGATGGTGTTGAAATATTATTACATGAAATATTTTTAATTTTCAGACGTGTCGATGGTCCAACATATCCTGTTGGGGATATCTGATTAGCAGATTGAAAGCTTTTTACAGCCCTTACAGTTGCGAGACCAAAAAAACCACTGGGATTTGTATTTAAATACTTATTTTCTTGTAGAAAATCCTGAAGGACAGAAACCTCACCATTTGTGAGTGAGTCTACAGATCGGTAGCGAAGATTATTTTTAATATCTAAACAAGAACTAGTTCCTTCAGGATCGATATCTGTATCTTGTGCAAAAACCGAAACCTGTATACTGCAACTAAAAATAAGTACTGCTAAAAAAAATAGTTTATTCATGTGAATGAGGAGTGAGTTTATTAATAATATTGATTATAACATATATATCCGAGAATGGACACATAGAGCACTGATACTAGACAAATAGAATATTTGCTACAATACACCCATGAAAAAACTCAGCCTCAATATCCTCTACCTCTTTATCGGCCTATCTCTTTTATCTATCATCACTAAAACCATCGATAAAAAACTAAGCACTTCAAACAAATCACAGACCGCAACCACAACCACAGATCTTGCCGAACAGTCTAAAAAAGATCCTATACAGGAACAGCTTGATCAGATGTCGATCGAAGAAAAGATAGGCTCTCTACTTATACTCGGATTTCGAGGGCCTGTGATAAATGAACATATTCAAACACTGATAACTAAACATCATGTTGGTGGAGTAAACCTACTTAAGTGGAATATCGAATCGGCCGATCAAATGAAAAAACTTTCCGCTGATTTGCAAAATCTATATACAAAAAATCATAACAACTTACCTTTCATCGTATCCGCCGATCAAGAAGGTGGAACTGTTGTTAGATTTAAATTTTTAAATGAAAAAACCGCACAGCCTGACATGAAGACTGTTGGACAAGTTATCGAAATAACAAAACGTCGTGCAAAAGAACTGAAATCACTCGGAGTAAATATGAATTTTGCACCTGTTGCTGACTATATAACAAATACAAAAAGTTTTCTATATAACCGAACTTTTGCAACAACAACTGAAGGCACTATAACTCTCGCAAAAACAGCGGCTGAAGTATATATGGCACAAGGTGTTATGCCAGTGTTTAAACATTTTCCTGGATATGGAAATAGTACTATAGATCCACATAAAGCGATGACGGTATTTGATGGAACGAGAGAAATGTTTAATCAAAACATAGAAGTATTTAAAAACATTTTACAAAATGAAAAAGATATACCTGTAATGACTGCTCATATACAAGTCCCTTGGGTATCGAACTTACCCGCAACAAAAGAGCCCTACTTTATGACCGACATGTTACGAAATGATTTTTCATATCAAGGTGTAGTCATAACCGACGATCTAGACATGGCATCAGTTGGAGCTGATCAGGGTAAAAATGCAGTTGATGCTATAGTTGCAGGAGCTGATATGATTATCAGTACTCCAAATGATACGAACCATTTTGTAATTATCGAAGCTCTGAAAAAAGCAGTAGATGAAGGAAAAATATCTCAAAAAAGACTTGATGAAGCGGCATATAGAGTGCTCAAGTTACGAAATAAGATGGCGGAAATACAAGGGTGATTTGTGTGGTGGGTTTGGTATGATGTGAGGTGAACTTAACCACCAATCCAGCACCATGAAACTGCTACATCCAGCTGACCCCGCTCTGATAACAGCCCTTCAAAGGGTAATCCGATCTGCACAAGATCAACAATGCTCCATACCTGAGGACCCTGAAGAAACCCCTATCGCCGAACTTTTCGAGTCTTCCGCAAGAAGCGAGAACTCACAAGCGTTTCGAAAGATGATGTTCGACCGTTTCTCTCGCGGGATCGTACTTTGCGAACTTATCCCCACTGTCGAAGGAAGGAAAGTTTGCCTTGAGGTCTGTCCTGCTGCCAACTTCAGGGTCGTTATCCCTGGCCAGTGCAACATCGGAGTCGATCTCCGGACGACCGTAAAGATATGTGCACTGGTTCACCCAAGCACTCCTTTTTCACAGATTCTGCACAGTGCAATCGAAAAGGCGATGCAATAGTGCAGACACGACCATATCACACCCAGCCCCGAGGGTTTTTCGGGGCACTTTTTATTATTTGACTTCACTTACAAAAACACTATAATAACATCGTACTTCGAGTATTTAAAACTTCTCTAAGAGCAGAAAAACGGCTACTGCCACTAGTCTTAGACTATTGAGATGGGGAGAACGTCGTACCCCAGAGAAGTTTTAAGTTCTTGAAGTATTTTTCTTTTGCCAAAAACATAGTTACCAAAATATAACCTTTTATATTTGTATCGTATTCCAAAACAGCAACATGGGGTTTTGTTTTAAATTCACGATCGATATATTTAACAAACAAGAATCTTTTATCTTTATTTTTTGAAATAAAAATTTGTTGGTGTGCAAAAGTTATCAAGGTTAGTTTATGTATTAGATATAAACCAATCTCATCTTTTTCTAAAATATGTTTTAGAGAAACCCTAGTACAAAAAACTTTACCTTTTGGGACATAATCTGAATTAATGTACATATTTAAATAAATAAGTTTGTGAGGATCTGGTATTTGATCACCCCTATCAAACACTATTAATTCTTCAATTATTTTTTGTAACAAAAACACTTAACCATCCTACCACCCCACCCATCAAGAAATTCTGAAGAAAAGTTAAACTTTCCCTCCACCCATCCTCCACTCATCAATCTTTTTATGATCCCCACTCAATAAAACTTTTGGTACTTTATATTTTTTACCGCCCCACTCTAAAACCTCTGGTCGAGTGTATACATCATGAGATGAAACTCGACTCTCTTCTCTACTATCAAAATTACCGAGCACGCCTGGAACCTGTCGAGCAATAACATCCATCATAACCATAGCTGGTAACTCACCACCTGTAACAACCCAAGGGCCTACTGATACATCCACCATCTTGTATGCTTTTTTAACTCGTGCATCGATACCTTCATATCGCCCACACAAGATGATAATGTCTGTGTATTTTTGAACCCAGGTATGAGCTGTTTCTGTTGTAAACTGTTCGCCACCAGGAGACAGAAAGATTATCAGTTTTTTACCTTTTCTTTTTCCTATCTTTTTGTCAGCTTTTTCTATAGCCTTAAGTACAGGCTCGGCTTTCATGACCATACCAGGACCTCCTCCGTACGGCCTATCATCCACCATACGCAAAGGTTTCTCCTTAAACCGCTGTGCACCCTTTGGTTTTACAAAATCCCGAGGATTATAAAACTCAGTTTTAATATACCCCTCCTCTATCCCTCGAGCTATTATAGAAGCCTGTATATACGACGTAAAAGCCTCGCCAAAGAGAGTTATGAAGTGAAATGTAATTGGTTGTATCTTGGCCTTCTTAGCCATAGTCGACCGACCTAATGCGAGCTCCAAACGAAATGTCAAATGTGAGTGCAGTGGTCGGTCGACTATACCTACGAAAAACCTATAAAGTTCAACTATAGCCCAGTATATCCCAGACTCCCTGAAAACACAAAACCCCGTCTTGCGACAGGGTTTTATGACATTTCGTTTTAGGAGCCTGCCATGAATTGCTTCTGGCGCTCACATACAGCCATACTAGCATATTTGATCTTAAAAGTCAAATATTAGGCCAGTTTTTGCTATTTTCGAGATGTAAGCTCTTCTTTTGCCTTCTTTAGGATATCTGTAGCCATCTCTTTTCCTCCTAATCCGAAAGATATACCTAGTGCAATAGATGCGGCAACAACAGCTCCAATAAACAGTGTGTTGATCAAAGTTACTGCGATTCCTAGCTGAACAAGGGCTGACAAAACAGCAAATACAATCACCGCCGCCTTTGTAACAGTTCCCAATGCTCGTGCTGAAGAAAGGTGTGCGTTTGCAGCGGCTGCTGTAACAGTCTTCTTAAGAACATCGGCAACAAGCACGGCAACAAGAAGTATAAGTACAGCGACAACTATTTTTGGTAGGTATATTGCAACCATTGTTCCGATAATAGCTGAAACATCACCTAGTCCTAGAACTTGTAATATCGCTAGGAACATAACTGTAATAATAGACCACTTGATAAGTCCACCGAAAAATAGACCTGTGTTTAGATCCATACCACCTTTTTTCAAAAGGTTTTCTGCTCCAGCCTGTCGCAATGCAGAATCAAGTTTAATTTTCTCAAATACAGTTTTAATAAGTTTGCCAATATAATCTGCAACGATCCATGTTGCGATAAATATAATAAAAGCAAAGAAAATAAGTAATCCGTATCCAAGTAACGCCTCTTTCACACTTTCGTATGAAGTTGTTACTGCTCCTCCTATACCTGTAGTCATGATTTGTGTTGGCATATAAAATATAATGATTATGTTAAATTGATAACATCTTCATTATACCATATCCTTACCGGAAGAAACCCATCTTATCCATTGCTACGATATGCTCAAAATCCAGCACATCTCGTATAAGTCTATCCCCTATAGAGTGCCTGTATTTAAAATCTTCTTGATCTAAGGCAGCGTATTTTAGCTCTCGTCCCAGATCTCGTTCAAGTTCAGCTACAACCTCTGTTACCTGACCAGGAATCTTGTCGAAAATAAGAATCATATCTATCGGTGATTGATGATTTGTCGCGTCGATGAAAAATCCAGATAGCAGTATCGTTTTCAAACGAGGAAGATCTTGCACGTGTTCAACAATACGATCTTTGTCTCGAGGTACGGCTGATAAAATCAAATCAGTAATAGGTTGTCGAAGCGGAAAATCAGGATTCATCTGATATACTACGGAATTATTTTTCTGTGCATCTGGAGTGATGATATTTTTACGTGAAGCAATCACTATTCCCTGTCGCATAAAATCTCGAAGGTCGGGGAGTAATTTGTCTGATTTAAGTTTTGTTAAATGAATCAGTTGTTTTAGTGTAAATTCTTTATGAGAATTTATAGAAAATATTTTCCACAACTTAGCTTTTGAATTTCCACCAAAAAGTTGTTCCATGAGAACTAACTCTGTTGGAACTTTTCCTGACAAAACACTTTCTTGCATCACTGGAGCTTCTTTTGTGATACGTTTTGTTACAGGTTTTACCTTCTTCTTAGTTTTTGTTTGAGTTTTTTTCTTGAATACTTTTTTGCTGTTCTTTTTTGCCACTTTTCGGACAACAGGTTTTCTGGATTTCTTTTTCATACACTATACATTTTATCACAGACCGATAAAAGAAAAACCCCGTAAGGGGTATCCCTTACGAGGTTTTTCTTGCGTAATTTGAGTCTGTGCAGACTTTAAAGTCTAAACTTATTATTTTAGCTCAACTTTACCTCCAGCCTCTTCAACTTGCTTCTTAAGAGCGTCGGCATCTTCTTTCTTCATACCAGCTTTAAGAGTTGATGGTGCTGCGTCTACTAGATCCTTAGCCTCTTTTAGACCTAGACCCAGAACTTCTTTAACTACTTTGATAACAGCGATCTTGTTTGCTCCACCGTCTGCAAGAACAACATCAAATGATGTTTTCTCCTCAGCTGCGGCTGCGCCACCTGCTGCAGGACCAGCTACTGCAACTGCTGCAGCTGATACTCCAAATTTCTTTTCTAGGAATTTAACAAGTTCGTGTAGTTCGATAACTGACATCTTTTCAATGGCATCAACTACTGTTTTGAATTGAGCAGGAGTTTCAATAACTTCTGTCATGTTTGTGTCTACTTCTGACATAAATTTTTCTTAAATATTAATTAGTAAATTAGATTAACCTTTCTTTTCCGCAATTGCGTTAAGAGCGAGTACAAATCGCTGTATCGGTGAATTGATAAGTTGTACAAACTGAGCTTGAAGAGTCTTGATACCTGGAATAGAAGCGATAGTGATCATGTCACCTTTTGCTTTATATTCTCCATCAAATACTCCACCAAGAATAGTAAGTTTATCTTTGAACTTTTTTGTAAACTCAAGAACTTCTCGAGCTGGAGCAAGTAGGTCTGCGCCGTATACAAGTGCAACTTCGCCATCAAGGGCAGGAAGTTCTCCTGTAACACCAGCCTCAACCAACGCTCGTTTGATCAAAGTTTTCTTAGCAACTCTATATCCAACATCTGCAGATCGAAGAGCTTTTCGAACCTCTCCAACTTCACCAACGTTTATGCCGTGAAATTGTAGAAATACAACAGTCTTTGAATCAGCAAGTATCTTAGATACATCTGATACGATTTCACTCTTTTTTGACTTTGAAATCGCCATGGTTGTTTTGATTTAAATTGTTAATGTGTTTTTGTGGACCAACAATAGGTAGAAAAGACTTCTACATAGGGCTTCTGGACGACTAGGTCGCTTGCCTATGGTCTTGGAGGCCACATCGAAACAATAGCATATTTTCTGCTATTTTGCAATGACTCCCCCGAGCACAAAGAGCAGGTATGCATAGTCAGCTCTGGTTGAGGCATATCTAGCCTTTAGGTTTGGATTATTTGAGTAGCGATCTATGTTTTTGATAGATCTTTTTATCTTCTCAATAAGTAGGGTTAGTTGTTTCTTTTGTTCATCAATAGTTCTTTTTTCTAGCTGATCGAGATATTTTATATATCTTGTTTTTAGATAAAAACCTGTGGTAGATGATGCGAGTCTTTGTTTTGTAATCTGTAGCTTTTCTTCGAATGTCTGCGTGGTCGTGGTAGCTTGTGATATCTCTATGGAACCGTTTTTTGTTATATCTATAACACTTGTTGGAGTTATATACTCCTCTATATGCAAATCTGGTATAGATAGCACCGCATGATTATTTTGCATTGTGATGATTGCGGGCATATATAGCGGAATATGCTCATATGTTTGAACTTGTATATTTCCTGTTGTTGGAGAGTTTGTTATATGAGCAACAGTTGTTGTTGATATGGCTCTACTTTGTATCTGCACTGATATATGTTTCGAAGAATTATCATTATCGTTCAGTTCAATATATTCTAAACCTTTATCAAAAGTTTTAAGCCCTACCTCACCTTTTGACTCTATAAACGAGCTCGATATGTTTTTGTATGTTATAGGCTTTCCTTTCGTTGGTAAAATGCGCAGCTCAATAGGTTCAGCAAGAGGTTCAAGATCTTCTATAATAAGCCTACTGTATGTTTCTGCTTTTATATCTAAACCACTAGATGCAGTAGGGATATTATCAGAAAGTATATTATATATGTGTTGTCGAATACTCCCTTCATTCATCATATCGGCATGGGTATATCCAGTATCACTTAGATCAACTTCTGTTGTTATACCTGTTCTACCTCCACCCCGCTCAACAACGCCATCTCCCATATTGTCATATAAAGGAATAGCTCTTTTAGTATGTTCTATAAAACCACTAACAGTTGGAACTCCGACACCGACTATTTGAAACTGTTGTACACTTTGAATCTGTTCGCTTTGTATATATGAATGTATAGCCTTAGCTTTTTCAAATAAGTCGTGGTTAAAAACAGTAGAGCCTGTACGCAATACTTGGTTAAATTCTTCAACTGTATGTACAGCACTAGCACCAACTGCCATATCTCCAACATAATCAAAATATGTTTTTTGAGGAAGCAACATATACGCAGTTGGCATATTTTTTCCAAGATCTTTTGCCACAGAAGATTTTAGTATAAGCCCTCCCGCAACAGATTGTTCGTGGCCAAATAAAAGTGAAGTAACGGCTTGTGGTGTTCCATGCTCAGGTATGCCAACATATACAACCTTATCTATAGGTAGATATATATCGTGCTTCTTGGCATAGGCCAATAGATAACGAACGATCAATCCACCATTACTGTGCGTAACCAAAGTCACCTTACCTGTTTTCGAATCTTTTGCTGATTGATATATCGAATCAAGTATATATCGAGTAAATGTTGACGTTCCATTTGAAAGCAATACTCCCTCTTGAAGCAGGGTGTCCGGCGCAAATCTCCAATCATATGGAACACTATCAAAATGACGTATGACTTTTTTAGAAACTAGGCTGTTCATATCAGATACAAAGTCTTTGTATATAGACTTATCAAGCAATACTCCTCCAAAAATATTTGTTTTAGATAAAATATCTCTTGTATATATACCAGGTTCTACAGCTTCTCCGTATTTATTCATAAAGAGTTTTTTAACATCAGCATTTCTGTTTGGTTCCCATAGCTGATTTTCATATCGACTATTTTTTTGATACAAACGACTCCCCATGAGTCCTGGAAAAAATAAAACATTTGAACAGCATATAGTTAGATCTTTTCTGTTCTTTGTTTTCGACCATGGTGTGAAATGTATATTACCAAGCATCTTATTTAGAGGTTGAAGATCTGGCTGAGTTGAAGTGCCGAACCAGTTATCTGTTGCGTCTAAAGGTCGAAAAGATTCGGTGTCAACATCTTGTACTATAGCGTACTGATTTTGATTAAAATCTGTTTTGTGTACAGATAGATTAGACGTCTGTACGAGTATGGCTTTATTATTTGCTTCAAAAAGTGAGTCTTGTATGTTTACGGTAGTGTTATCAAAACCATATATCCCCATATCAGTATTAATAAAATCAGAATCCCGTACATCAACAGTACTTGAGCTAAACAACTCTATACCTTTACCTTTCCAATTTTTAAGTTTTGTATGTTTTATCATGAGCTTAGACTCTTTCCATACATTTATAAATCTGCCTGCTCCAAAACTGTCTGTGTATAAGTTGTCTATAGATATATCTGACTTGTTCCATCCGCTCATAAAAGAAGAATTGTTTTTTCCTATCAGTTTTACATGTTGTACATATGCACGATAGTTATCACCTGATATAAGAGATGATGACATATTGTTTGCAGTGAAGACTGTTGGTTTTAGTTCTGTACCCAAAACAGATAACGAAGAGTTTTTAAAAAATATCGATTTTTCAAACCTGACTTCGACACCAGAATCTATGCGCAAATCAGCATTTAAAAAGGTTGTCGAAGTTTTAACAACATATGGACTACCAGCCTTTGTCCATACCACCGGTTTACTATATAAACCACCAACAATGGTTTCGGCATATATATGTTTTGGTGCACATGCACAAAGTATGCACATAATCGTGAAATATATTTTCATGTACACATAGTTACATATGTGTATTCAAGAACATCCAAAGAAAACATAAAGACCACCCGAAGGTGGTCTTTATGTGTATGAGATTATTCTGCTGACTCTTCTGCTTCTATATCTGCAGCATCTGCTTCAGCGATAGGAGTTCGAACCATCTGCATCTTAAGTCGTTTGTTGATCTCCTTAACAGCTTTGTCTCGGATGTAATACAACTTAGCTCGTCGTACTTTTGATCGTTTTACGATCTCAACCTTATCAATGTTTGGAGAATATAGAGGGAAAATTCTTTCTACTCCGTATCCGTTTGAAGATTTTCGAACAGTGAATGTTGCTCCACTTTCTGTACCATGTTTTCGAGCGAGTACCATACCCTCAAAAACCTGAAGACGAGTTTTACCTTTTTCCTGGATCTTCTGGTGTACACGAACAGTGTCTCCTGATCGAATATCAAGAGCTTTTCGAGCGTTTTTATCTACTTGTGACAGTGTTATAGCCATAGGGACATTTTTAGCATATTTGAGGGTAATAATCAAGGGGACGGGTCAAAAAGGGCTTGGCTGTATAGGCTAGGGTTTAAAACCCTATTCCACCTTTACTTTCAGCTGGTTTAGGTTCTTCTTTTTTATACTTTTTCATAATCTCGTCTTCCACAATATCTCTATCCTGACCATATGATAGATATGATAACTCTTTAAGGTTTTCCACTATGGCCATATTTCCCTTTTCATGAGGCATCATCTGTATATTAAATGGCTTTGTAGGTTTTCCATAAGCCAACATCTTAATGTAAGCATTGAGGTTATCTATATTCATAATATCACTAGCTTTGAATATAGGTTCGAACTGTTTTTCCAAAAACTCTGCATCAGACGCACCAACTCGAAACACAACCATATTTCCAACGTTTCCAAATACAGAGCTTTTTATCTTATCATCGAGCTGATCGATAAACTGATGAGCAATACTTAGAGACAGCTTATATTTTCGAGCCTCAGAGAGAATAGTTGAAATAGACGGAGTTGTTACGTTCTGGAACTCATCTATATATAGATAAAACGGAGGCATATCTTTACCAAAAGAGTCTACTCGAGACAAAGCCGCCATAAGTATCTTACCTACAATGATAAGTCCGATAAGACTTGAGTTAATCTCTCCCAATCGTCCCTTTGCCAAGTTTACAAGCAATATCTTTTTACTATCCATGATCTCACGGAAATTAAAACTAGACTGCTCCTGAGCAATGATAGGTCTCATAATATCGTTAGCAAGAAAGACATCGAACTTTGAAGTGATATAAGGGACCATGTTTGCGAGTCCAGACTCTCCACTTGTTTTCTCAGCAATCTCAACCCAGAATTGTTTTACTATAGGATTTTTACATCGAGAAACTTTCATGTCACGAAAACTTTTGACTGCCATAACTCGTGACACATCAAGCAATGTACATCCTGTTGAAGGGTCTTCTATAACCAGCATAGTTGCGTTTCGGAAATATTGCTCAAACATAGGACCCATGGACTCTGGAACACCGCCGTACAGTTTTTGGAAAATACTAAAGAGCTCGTTTACCACAAATGTTTTTTGCTCAGGATATGCAGGATCATACTCGAGCATGTTAAGCGCCATCGGACGTTCTGTATAACTTGGATCAAAATAAATCACATCGTTGTACCGCTCGGGCGGAATCTTTGACAAGATATCTTGCACATCATTTCCATGAGGATCTATAAAACAAACACCATCACCATTTTTGATATCTTGTACGATCAGATTTTTTAAGATACTAGATTTTCCCACACCTGTTTGTCCAATCACATACATGTGACGCAAACGATCTTCTGGTGCCATGTATATCATCTGTTCGACATTTCGATGAATATTTTTACCAAGCAAAACTCCTTCTCGAGGAAGATCTAATGGTGCCGGAGCAGTTCCGGCTTTAGATTGTTTAAGTTGAGGAGCGTTACTACCACTTGAGGCAACCGGAAAGTGCATAACTGTCGAAAGTTCTCGTAGAGACATCGGTAGTATTGTTTGATCGTCAAATGATCGAAATACAAAATCTTCGACCAGCTGATCAAGCTTGCCTTTTTCTTGTCTTTTCCAAACAAAACTATTTCCGAGTGTGTTTGTGAACTGATTGAATCCTGATTCAAGATCAGAAAGTATAGCTTCAGCACGAGAGCGATTATTTGCCGATGCGAGGATACGAATGTTTGTCTCAACAATAGGACTACTAATCTTTTGCGTTATCTGTTCTATTGCAACCTGATCGATGGCGATATCTTTTTTATCAGAATCTTTTTTAGAACCTGCCATATCTTTTCCAAGCTCAGCCGCTGCTTTTTTGAACTGACCCCAGATAGTATGTTGTATATCAATCGCCTCTTTAACTTTGTCTCCTTTACGAATCTTATCAAGAGACTCTTTATAGAGCTTTGTATAATAATTTCCAACCTGATTAAATGTAATCTGAATAGACGCACCTTCACCTTCTCTATTTATCTTAGACAATGTGTTCAAGATGACGTTTATAGGATCATGATCAAATTGATCATATGTTTTTATTGGATAGACATCATTGTTTCCATAACTTGCAACAGAGCCAACAACTATACCTTCTGCATTGAAGATATTGTAATCATCGTGCTGTATTAAAAGGTTTGCTCCTGGAAAAACAGATGTAACATGTTTTTCAAATAAATCCGTCTTATCATTTGGAACAGACGCATAGAAGATAAACTGTTCACTTCCGTCAGCAACAGCAACTTCGATGGTCATATGATTTCGACTATCACCATGTTTTTTACCCGCCTCACTGATAGACATCATTCCGGCATAAAACTGCTCCATCGCAGACAACATCTCTTTGAGCGGACGAGCTCTATCTTGTTTGCCTTCTTTGTCATAATCAGGCAAAGCAACTTCATACAACGTGTGGCTCAAAGTTTTCTGTAAAGGTTCACCTTCTTTTAGACCAACCGGTTGCATTCCTGCTTTTATATACTCAGCCAAAAATCTATGAAAATCATCCTCAAGATGAGGGTTACCTGTTTTTTTAACTATAGCCAAGGCATTATAAATACCTTTTTCAAGCATGATAGTGAAAAACTGTTCCATGTCTTTATCGTGGGTCTCGGGTGATAGCTTGAGAACAATCTCAGTTGCAGCTTTCTCAACTTGAGCAGGAGTCGCTTTGTATACCTCATGTAATAAATCACGTCCTGATTGTTTGTGGTAATCTTGAATCTCCTCTTTGATAATCTCATCAAGTTCTTGTTTTGCACCAACAGACTCTTGGTGTTTTACACGCTCACGTAAATACGCCAACTCTTCTTCGATAGACGCAAAAGGGTTTTGCTCTGCAGATGATGCAGAGTTTTCTTTTTTCAAAGATTCATTTTGTTTCTTTTGCTCTTGTTCTCCAGAGGTTTGCATATACATATATTATATAGGCAAACACCTTTCTATCAAAGAGCTTTTCTCCAAATTGTTTTTGTAGTCTCTATTTCTTTTTTAGAACTCTCTTCACAAGGCAAGGCTTCTATCATATCGACGATGGAGCATATATCTTGTATTTCTTCTTTAGACAACTCTTCGTTACGTGGAGCTTCATCATTTGTTCTTTCAACCCACCGCCAGAGCGTATAAGAAATATCTTCATATGAAGAAGCTGAACTTACAACCTGTGCCAGCGCACTAAGTGCTCCTTTAGAAAAATATCGCCAAACTTTTGGATGAAGATCTTGAAAATTATTTTCATCTATACCCACCTCACCTAAAGCATCTGGATTTGTAACAAGTAAATCTTTGAAATCTTTCCATGAATGCTCTCTATACCATTTGAACTCACCCCACTTTTCATGTTCCTCACAGCATCCGATGATATCTATATCTGCAAAAGGTGGTGTGTCTTTCTCAGGCCAGGATTCTATATGTGAGATGAGATTATTCATATGTATATATTAGCAGATATTTCACAGTGGACCAAAATGGATTATTTGACAGTTGCACATACCCCCCATAGGTATATAATATATACATGCACGGGATACACAAAGATCATAAAAAAATAACAACTCGCTTAAAACGAATCCTTGGACAACTACAAGGTGTTCAGAAAATGATAGAACAAGATGTCTACTGCATAGATATAATCACTCAAACAAGCGCCATCAAGAACGCCATCTCTGCTCTTGAGGATGAGATGCTTGAAAGCCACTTATCTCACTGCCTCACCGCACCTGAAAATAAAAATAGGCTCCAAAAGATGCAAAGTGAAATATTAAAAGTATATAAACTAAAAAGAAAATAATATGATCTCCGTTGAACATAAAAAATATATTACATACCTTCTCAAATATCTGGGAGTGGCTCTTATTGCCGGATCTGTTGTACATGTTGGAACCCTACACAATGGAACAACTCGTTATATCGTGCTTGGAATTATTGGATTAGTTTTAATGATTTCGGGTAATATTTTAGAATCGAAACAAACTGGTGAGAAAATAGACTTCAAATATTTTGTACTTATAACTACCCTATCTCTAGCAACAGGATTCTTTTCTGGAGGAATACAACACTATTTAGATAACCCTCGGTATGCAGGATATCTACTGGCCACAGGTCTACTGTGTTCATATATCATTTTCTTTTTAAAAGACAAAACCAAACTACACACAAAAAACATACTCGTAGTTGCATTGATTGCACTCGGTATAGTTGTTATATCTTTGAATTTGCCCTACAGCACAATCTCAGACCATCATTCACCTGTACAGCAGGAAAACTCACCGCACACAGACCCCCCTGGAACACCAGCACATACCCATTAAAAAAATAATTTAAATAAAAACTATGAACTATAAACTTACAACAATAATATTGGCAGGAATACTCATCTTATGTATCGGTTGGCAAATCGGATCAGCTGGACGACATGCTGAATACCGAGATCACAAGAAAATGATGATGGAAATGATGGGAGGTGAAGGAATGTCTATGATGTCAAAAAAACATGACATGAAAAATATGATGGATGGAATGACACAAAACCTGCAAGGAAAAACAGGAGATGCTTTGGATAAAGCTTTTTTAACAGACATGATTGTGCATCACCAAGGTGCTGTTGATATGGCAAAAGAATTACAGAAAGGAACAAAACGACCTGAACTACAAAAGATGGCAAATGATATAATACAGGTTCAAACAAAAGAGATAGACATGATGCAGAAGTGGTTGAGTGAATGGTTTAAATAATCAGAAGACTCAACAAAAAAACACGGCGTGCCGTGTTTTTTTTGTTTTTATTTACCCTTCTCCATCAAATAGCCGTCATATCTAAACATAAGCGTTGAATTATTTTTCTGATACTCAGGCCATACACGAATCTCATTTTTACCAACAAATTCTTGTCCCCAGCTTTTATACTGATTGATTAGTACAGGTGTATCAGGTATAGACTTAAAATCTTTATCAAATTTTAAAGACAAATGCGGTTTTCCATCTTTTGTCTCTACGCTCCACTTACCAGAACCTTCGGTTTTTGTAGGATCTGGAAACTCATATCCTTCTGGATAATCTCCAGCTTCACTATATGAATAAATCTCTTTCATAGAAAAATTTCCTGTTGACTCAAGTGTGAGTGTCACACTCCCTGAATCACTTGCTCCTGATTGCCAAGTTCCAACCATAGTATCTCGAGTCATTTTTACCTGAGGTGTAGAAGTTGCAGTGTTTTGAACAGGAACAATCACTGCCTCATTTTTATTTTTAAACCAGATGTATGATCCGATTGCGAGGAGGATGATTATTAATAGTATTATTTTTTTCATGTGTATATTATTTTAATGTAAAACTAAAAATTTCACTAATTTTTTCCACAGTATCAGTAAACTGATTATCAAAAAGCAGATATTTATCCAAATCTGAAAATGAAACCCATTTATATGCCCTTACCTCTTCTGGTTGAAGTTGTATATTCTGATCACTACCTACAAATCTAAAACCAAAAAAGTGTCGTTCTGATCCTATGTACTCAACACCATCTTTCATCTTAGGTGTTTTAAATGTTGTAAAAAGAGGGTTTTTACTTTCACCTATGAGTTTGAGCAAGTCTCTATCTATACCCAACTCTTCTTTAATTTCTCTATATACTGCCTCTTGTAAAGATTCACCGTCTTCAACACCTCCTCCAGGTATGGCAAAATACTTTTCTTCAAATGAGTTTAGATTCACGAGAAGGAATTCTTGGCGGCTATTAACTATGAGTGCGGAGACACCTTTTCTGTACATATAATTATTTAATACTAATTGGCTTATAAATCTCGAACTTCTTCATACCATAACCATCCAAAATAATTTCTCTTAGTTCTGGAAACAACCGCTCTAACCTAAAATACATATGTGATAGCTCCACCCTTTTGGGTACAGAATCGTCAAGAGTATTTAGATTAAACCCTACATTCATAGAATATTGTATGTTCTGATCAAACTTCTGAATGTTAATCAAGATACATGCTTCAGAGCCTTTAAAACCCAAATCCTTACCTGAGACATCAAAACCTTTTGAGGAAAAAATATTTTCTATTGTTGATTTAAATTCGTTAGTTTTCATAGTAATAGTTTATTATCTTAATGGTTCTTATGGGGAGCAATACTTCTAATTTCAATACCTTTGACCCCTCCTATAAAATCACACGACATGGCTGCCTTAACAATATAGTATGCTCCATTATTTTCCTTGGGTATAGCTCTAAAATAAATTTCATCTCCTTGATCATCAAACTGTTGAATGTTTACAAATTCAGGATGCGATTTTAATATCATTTTTCCAGCGACTTCCATACATGATCTATAGTTCCATATATAATATCGGAAACCTACCGCAATAAGTAGAATCACTAGTAGTGTTAGAATGAAGCCTTTTGATGGGTGGTAATTTTTCATATATTTTATATTATTATTTAAATATTTAAGAAATAAACTTTTCCATCAACACAAAATCTTTATTTGCATAATGATTTTTTAACGTACATACAACTTGATATCCCAGCTTTTCATATAATTTTCTAGCTTCCCAATCAGTCCCTGTTTCAAGAAAAATTTTATGGAGCTTCATTTCTTTACACCATTCTTCAACTTTTAAAACTAGTTGAGTAGCAATACCTCTATTTCTAAACTTGCTACCAACAATCAATGATTCTATTTCACAAGTTCCCATTTCCGTTCTTATCTTTATATACCCAGCAATCTCTTCGTGTTCTTCTGCTATAAAGGTTAATTCTTGTTCATCAAAATCAACCAACTCTCGATTTTCATAATGGGAATCATCAATGGGTGGCCATTCAACTTCTTTGAAGTTGTTTAGTCTTACTAAATCTGATTCTGTGGCGGTTTTGATGGTCATGTATGTATATTATCAAATTGATGTCTCATGCGCCCGAATGGGATACCCTACTCAGGCGCCCGTGTTGGCGGGCCCACTCCGACTCGAAGCTTACAGCTTCAGTATACCTTTGCGGTTTGACTCGGACAAACGTCCTCGCAAACATAGCAAAGCTTTTCGAGTCGGGGAAAAGCTACTTACCAGTGTCCACTAAAAAATCCAAAGACAAGCACAATAGGGTCTACTTATTTCTTAAATATAGCATTAATATGCGGGTACACTTGGGTGAATTTTTCTTGTTCCGCTGAGCTTAATCCCCTCAAATAGACATCACCTTGTATGAGAGTATCAGCCAAATTAAGGTTTTCTATACTGCCCAGACCATCAAGATTTAAATCTCCTCCAATCTCATGAGGAAGCTTGAAACCTTTTTCGATAGACATAATTCCATTTAGACTAAGCTCACCTCCAACATATTCGGGTAAGATTAGATGTGACGTTGATGTTACACCGTCGAGATACACGAAACTGTCTACATGTGTAGGTAACTCAACCCCCTCAACACTTTGCAAATCTCTAAGATCAAGTGCGTACACACGTTTTGGTAATCTGGAATTTCCCAGATTTAGTACTTTGCTAAGATATATCCCTTTTTGCATATATTCCGGGAAAACTGCAGATAATTCTGTAAGATTATAATCAGAAATTGATCCATCATAATATTTTATATCTCCCTTAAACGGATCATCACCTTCAAAAGCAATCTGTTCTCCACTGCAATCAAAAGCTTTTGAAAGATCAGTCTTTTTGTTTCTTAAAGATTGTATCTCTCCAATTCTAGGATCTTCCTCATACCCAAACCCTTCAATTGGCTCATCAATCTCATACAAGAACATCAGCTCTTCTTTACTTAACTCAGGATCAAGATATTTCCTTTCTCCAGTCTTTGCATCAACCTCAAAACATTTTTCATAAATACCTGTCAGCATTTTCATATCCCGATTTGCCTTCTCATACCGCTCTGCTCCATCTAGTTTAGAGTAATGCTCTTTCGCTGTGTCTACAAGGGCTGGCTCAAGCGCCTGCCCAGGATCGATGCCTCGAACTTCAGCGATAGTCTGTACACCATTGCGATTCTCCATCCGTACCGCAATTCTTGGTTCAGTTGGAATCCCTGCCTTGTTTTTTGTATAGAATACATGAAAATCACCATTTGCCAATTGTCCTTGTGCTGCACCTGTAGCGGTACACCAACCTGTGCCTTTACCCTTAAGCCCTTTCTCTAATTCCTTGTAATCGGAACCCTGAGGGTATACAACCCATTCTCCCTCCAATGATTCACGATTAAGGTTGCCTGCGCATTCAACTTGAGCAAAGGCATACAGATCAGCAAAGTCTTTTGCAGATAAACGTTTCTCTAATTCTTGAGTTAATTCTTCCTGACGTTCCTCGTTAAGTTGAATTTCTTGTAGATATTCTTGTTGTTTTAGTTTTCTGTGCTCATGGATATACATTCTTGTGGCCTCAATGCGTGCATTACGGAGTGCTCCTTTACGAGCAGAATCTCGCTTGTCTTCTGGCAAAGACTCAATCTTTTTAAGAGTGTCGTCACTTAGTTTTACATCGCGCTGAATTGATTCCTCCACTTCTTTTGGTAATTCCATGCTTTCAATCTCAAGCTGATGGTCAATTGATTTTTTAACAAAAGCAAGAGCTTCAGCATTCATTTCTGGAAATGGTGCGATTGTTTTTTCTGTTCTTGTGGAATAGCTCGTAGTATCACGATTGAATTGCCCCATCTTCTTGAGTGATCGAACAACATAGTATTTAAACCACATCGGATAGTCTTCACCTTCTTTTAGATATCTAATCCATGATTGTAGAGATTCTTTTTGAGTTTGGGCTTTTTCGATTATGTTTTGACGATAGCGTTCTAGAATTTCTTCATCATTCAATTGCTGGATATCACCCCCTCTACCTTGTTGAATAGCTATTTTCTTTTCTGATTCATAAAGATCTCGAGTAAGAGATCGGACAAGTTCCTCATTATTGGTATCTAGTACGTAATCATCAGTAATAGATTTCTCGATCATCTGTGCTACGGATGGTCGATTTTTCATAACCCTGTCGAGCCCTCTTAGGTAGCGATCGATTATTGTATGTTTAGTTTGTTTATGGGACAATTCCTCTTTTTTTGTAGTATACTCAGCCAAAGTTTGAGCTTCTTCAGACGTATGAATATCTTGAAATTTTTGTCCGAGGAATTCGGGGCCGTTGAATGATTCTTTCATGATGTAAGTATTGTATCAAACCTAACTATCATGCGCCCGAGACGGACATCTCTCTCGTGCTAGCTCTAATTGGCGGGCCGAGTCGTGCTAGAACTGTGGGTGGTCAAGGCCTGTATAGTTCGTTTATAATGTTTTGAGTATTGCATGACGACCCCACTCGTACAATGTTAAATTTTAACTAACTCAAACACAATATAGGAATTTACGACTTCTCCACCTATTCCTAGTGAAAATACTTCTTCGGCTATATTTTCCAGTCTATAGTCATTTTGCTGAGCAATCCTTTCAATAGATTTCAAATCAGCATTATTACCAGTTCCGAGAAGCAGTCGCCCTTCTTTTGATAGATAATTATCAGCCTCACCTATGTACCGTGACAAAGCCTGATACTGATAATCTAATCCTGCCAACAATAGAGTTTCGTCAACTTTTTCAGGCCAATTATTAAATGGATGATTCCAGAATACAAAATCAAATTTTTTATTTCCATCCAAAGAATTAAACATGTCACTCAAAAAAACCTTTCCTGAGACATCGTATTTTTCAAAATTTAGTTTTGTATTTCTAACTGCATCTGGATTAATATCAAGAGCAACAACCTCGGCGCCTTTTAAAGCAGCAGACAAAGCAATTATTCCGGTACCAGACCCCACTTCAAGAAGAGATCTCTTGCCAACAATTCCACTTACTGTTTTTGCAAACCATTCACTGTCTGTAAAATATTTAGGCGAAAATACATTTGGCAATACTGTAATTTCAATTCCATTGCACGTAATTACGTACGGTTCGGTATGACTTCGAATTTTATCGTATATAGAAAATAAGTCTTTTTTCCATATCTCCTGATCTACCGGTTGAATTTTCATAGACTAATTATATCTCTCAAGTGTACGAGATGACCACCCCTCTCGTACTAGCTCGAATTGGCGGGCCGAACCGTGCTAGAACCATGGTCGGTTAAGCCCTGTAATGTCCGTTGAGAATATTGTAGCATGCCCGGCTCGACCCCACTCGGGCGGTTTAATTAAACCCTTTTTACAAACTCATAAATTCTAAAATCAATATCTTTCCCATTTACCTCTGTTGGCCTATCAATTTTTTCTAAGAGAACAAGATGATGCCCATATTTGTGAGCAATCTCCTCCAAATCTTCGATTTTTGCAATATTACTGGTACCAAGCAGTAACCTTCCTTCAGCTGCTAAATATTCCCGAGCGTTCGATACATAATTCTCGAGATCTTTATATTGATAATCAAAAACCGATTTTAAAAACACATCACTTTCATCTTGATCACTTTTATTGAAAGGATGATTCCAGAAAATAAAATCAAATTTATCTACATTTGATAAAGGTTCATATACACTTCCCGTGTGCAGCACCGCATCGACATTGTGCTCTTTGAAATTCAATTCTGCATTCCTGACAGCTTGTTCATTTATATCGATAGCAGTTACTTGAGCTCCTTGGAGTGCAGATACAAGAGCAATTATCCCCGTACCAGTTCCGATCTCCAACAAACTCTTTTGCCTCACCATCTGGGCCAACTTTTCTGCATACCATCCACTTTCAAAAAATATTCCCGGAGAAAACACATCAGGGAAAACTTTTATTTTCAACCCATTGACTATACATTCGACAATGTCCCGATTATTTTTAAGTTTCGCAAACATGTTGCGCACATCATTTTCCCATTTTTTGTCCATATATCTAAAGGTTCTTTTCGAAGAATTCTCTTAGTAAGATTTTTGCTAATTGTTCTGGAACCATATCCCCCACCTGTGTACTTTTCTCCTGCATATCATAAATGACTGTCAAAATCCCCTTTTCGACAAAATAATAACCTACGATCTCTTTGCCTCCGATCACAATCTTGATTTCTTTAGTTTTAGAATAATCGAAATTCTTTTTCATAAGATTTTCTTAATTATATACTAGATTACTCTGCGCCCGAATGGGATACCCCACAGAGGCGCCCTTGTTGGCGGGCCCACTCCGACTCGCTCCTTACAGGAGCAGTACACCTTTGCGGTTTGACTCGGACAAACGTC
This sequence comes from uncultured Candidatus Saccharibacteria bacterium, assembly GCA_964450605.1. Classification (GTDB taxonomy): domain Bacteria; phylum Patescibacteriota; class Minisyncoccia; order Phycocordibacterales; family CAIZLB01; genus CAIZLB01. The sequence goes on from CAYVEK010000002.1 coordinate 156,503, forward strand.
CTCGCAAACATCGCAAAGCTTTTCGAGTCGGGGAAAAGCTACGCTTTTCCTAACTCTAGAGTACTGTGGTAACTGCGGGCCCACTCCGACTCGAACGGAGAACTGCGCGTTTGGAGTGCGATGTTTTACCATTGAAACTATAGGCCCTGGTGTGCAAAAACCTGCACTACATCAATATAGCACAGGTTTTCGCAATATATAAGTGAAGAATTATTTCTTTGATTCTTCGAATACTTCTCGCTTTCGAGTCTTTTTACTGAACTTCTTAAGCTTTAGTTTTGGCATTGTTGAAGAACCTGGCTTACCTGACTTTCGCATGTAGATAACCTCACCAGTTTTCTTGTTTTTTAGCTTTACTAATTTTTTCTGTGACATACTTTTATGCTTATTTTTATAATTAAATCTTTTCGATTTGGTGCGCAGAGTAGGATTTGAACCTACGTAGCCCGAAGGCGTCTGATTTACAGTCAGATGCGATTGACCACTCCGCCATCTGCGCTCATGTATATACCTTTATAAATATACATGATTTTTGAGAAAAATCAATTATCGACTTTCCTCGACCAGATCTCTAACTGTGTGTTTTCGGGTTGATACTTTCTTGTGCTTTACATCAAAAGTCATCTCACCCTGCTTATTTAGATCTATACTTACCCGCGCTCCGCTTGTCAGACCCTCAGCGATCATCATAGACGCAAGAGGTGTAAGAACTTTGTTTTGTATCATTCGTCGCAAAGGTCGTGCACCGTACTGAGGTGTGTACCCTTCTTTGGCAAGATAATCGTATACAGCATCCTTGAACTCAAGAACAATCTCTTTTTCAGCAAGTCGGTCTTGAACTTTTTTGATCTCTATATCAACAATACGTCGTATAGACTCAGGATCAAGAACGTTGAACATAATGATCTCATCGAGACGATTCAAAAACTCTGGACGGAAATAATCTTTCAAAGATTCCATCACTTTTTCTTTTGTCTCTTCATAATTTACAGCGGCGTCAGCACTTGTAGAGAAACCGATAGTTTTCATCTTGTCGATAAACTGTGCTCCGATATTTGAAGTAAGGATGATGATAGTATTTTTGAAGTTAACAGTTCTACCTTTTGAATCCGTAAGACGACCATTGTCCAAAACTTGAAGCAATACATTAAAGATGTCAGGATGAGCTTTTTCAATCTCATCAAACAAGATAACTGAGTATGGTCGATGTTTTACTTTATCAACAAGTGTTCCGGTATCATCATGACCAACATAACCTGGTGGTGCGCCAATGATTTTTGAGACTGTATGTCGCTCCGCAAACTCTGACATATCAACTCGTATGAGTGATTTCTCGTCATCAAACATAAAGTTTGCAAGTGCCTTGGTAAGCTCTGTCTTTCCTACTCCTGTTGGACCAAGGAATATAAATGAACCGATAGGTCGATGTGGGTCGTGAATACCAACACGTGATCGTTTGATCGTATCAACAACTTTTTTAACTGCATCATCTTGACCAATAACCTGACTTTTCAAAACTTCTTCCATACGTGCAAGTTTTGCAACTTCTTCTTCGAGCATGCGAGTAACAGGTACACCTGTCCACCGTGCCACAACTGAAGCAATATCGGCTTCTGTTATCTCTTCTTTTAGAATACGTTTTGAGACATCTGTTTTTCGAAGTTTCTTAAGCTTTGCTTCAAGATCTTTTTCAAGAAGTGGTAATTTTCCGTATCGTATCTCAGCTGCTTTTCCAAGATCAGCTCTTGACTCAGCGCGCTCAGCTTCCTGTCGAAGTGATTCTAGATTTTTCTTAATATCTTTGATGTCAGACAACGCTGTTTTTTCTGATTGCCATTTTGCTTCAACATCTTTGATGCTGTCTTTTACATCGGCGATATGTTGCTCTATCTCCTTTATACGATCTTTAGTTGCTTTATTTTCAGGATCTTTAAGAAGAGCTTCACGTTCAATCTCAAATCGTCGTATCTTTCTATGTGCATCTTCAACAACTTGTGGTTTATTTTCCAAAGATATCTTAAGTGATGAAGCAGCCTCGTCGATAAGATCGATAGCTTTATCTGGTAATTGTCGATCTGTGATATATCGACTTGAAAGTTGTACCGCTGATACTATAGCCTCATCAAGAATACGCACACCGTGAAATAGTTCGTACTTTTCTTTTAGACCTCGAAGTATTGCAATCGCATCTTCAACAGATGGTTCATTTACATATACAGGTTGGAATCGTCGCTGAAGTGCTGGATCTTTTTCTATGTACTTCTGATACTCACGAAGTGTTGTTGCGCCGATAGCTCGGAGTTCTCCTCGTGCTAATGCAGGCTTCAACATATTTGAAGCATCGAGAGATCCATCTCCAGCACCTGCCCCCATAATAGTGTGAGTTTCATCGATAAATAGAATAATCTTTCCATCAGCTTTTTCTATTTCTTTTAAAATAGTTTTCAATCTATCTTCAAACTCTCCTCTGTACTTTGTTCCTGCAACCAGTGTACCCATATCAAGAGAAAGAACTTCTTTGTCTTTCAAAGAATCAGGAACATCACCGAGTGCAATACGATTTGCTAAACCTTCAACGATAGCAGTTTTTCCAACTCCTGCTTCTCCGAGAAGAATGGGATTATTTTTTGTACGTCGAGAAAGTATTTGTATCACTCGTGCTATCTCCATGTCTCGACCAAGAACTGGATCAAGTTTATGTTCTCGCGCAAGCGCTGTTAAGTTTCGAGTATACTTTGTTAAAGTTTTTGCTTTTTTAGAATCAGCAGTTTGTGCAACACTAGAACCGCCTGTTGTCTTTTGTGTTTTCAAAGACTCAAGTGTTTCGATACACTGTTCAGCAGTTATTTTAAATTTTTCTATAAGTTCTCTTCCAGGATTCATCGTCTCAAAAAAGGCAACAAAAAGATGCTCAACTGATACAAAGTTATCCTTCAGCTGTGCTGATACTTTTCCTGATGCTTCGATGATAGCCGCAAGCTCCGGAGTTAAATACAACTGATATGCAGGACTTAGTGTATTTGATGCTTCAGTTGAATCGATAAGTTCAAAGGCATTATCGGTCATCAATATAAAGTCAACCCCCATACGTTCAAGCATGGTGATAACAAGTGTGTCTTCCTGAGTTAGTAGGGATGCAAGTAGGTGCATCGGCTGAACGTTAGTCTGTCCTCGCTCTATAGCCAGTTCATGTGCTCTTCTGATGGCCTCTTTAGCCCGAGTTGTGAAGTGATTTAAAGGTAACATGTAATGAGTATAACATAGCTGTCAACTGGAGCTTTTTGGGTTTTTGTGGGAGGATTTAAACACCTCAGAGTGAGGTACAAACACACAGAAACCCATGAACACTACAATGTTTAAGCCGGGTGATGTATGTGTAGTACTTCACCCCGAAAGATTCCTTTTTACCCTTTGCGGGGACGACAATGTTTGGTATGACGAAGACGGTAAATCCTCCTACCGACAACCTTCGGGTTTTATGGTGGGTATAGGTACGGTTGTAGAAATGATTAGGAGTGGAGTGGTTGACTCTATCACGGCAAACACACTTGCCGTTCCAGATCAACTAACTGCGACTTTTTTTAATACAACAAAACTACTTCGGCAAATACTAGACCTGCCAAAACCGAAGATGGAGCGAGAGTTTTCACTCAACCCTTCCATTCAAACAGCACGAAATGTACTCGGCTGTCCGGGAACCAATACTCCACCATCCGAACCTGCAATACACGGAGCCTCTAAACTTCAGTTTCTTATCGCTGCAAAAAAGCGAATTGAAAAAGGAGTATGGGGTAAAAATGTATACAGGATCAAAACAGCGGTGAGATACCTTCTTAACTGTTTACAGAAAAAGGAGGACGATCTACTACTCTCACCGCTATCTTACACGGTGTTGGCAAATGCTGTACCTGGAGAAACATGCTGTTTTACCAAAGCCAGCTCAATCTCCTATGGTATATCATTTGGTCAGACCTGGAAGTATGGACACGGGGCAATGCTTATGTTTGTTCCTTCTGAGGGTGTGATAGGCCTTCGAGAAACCACCATCATACCCGCGTCATCAGTTGAACGGGCACGGGATGTGCTAAGAGACCCCCGGACACAGAACCTGAAAGATCCCTTATTGGGTGAAGCCGTAAGCGAGACGGTCAGGTTACTAAAACTTGTTCCAAGACTAGGAACCTTTAAAGGGGGTCCTGTAGTAGACCCTGAAAGGGTCTTAGGGATACACGCAATAAAAGAAGCTGGCCTACCTACACCTCATGTGCCAGACTTGCTGCGCGCACACCTACTCCACAGCCTACATACAGCATTCTGCTTTCCACTGAAAATTCCTTGCATGGAAAAAAGAATTGCCGTCGCAATAAGTGCGGCCGCGGCCGTACTCAAAAACTAACAAGCGACCGACTCCTCTCGAGGACCGGTCGTGTTTTTTTATTCAAAAATACATTTTACAAAACGACAAACAAACTCAATCAAGCTAACAAAACACCTATCATCGTGTCAGTATGAAAACACATCCAACGTAGGATGATCAATCAAAACCATCTGCACCATGAACTTACCAAACTTCCGGGTTGGTGACTTCACGGTTGGCCAACCCTGCGCAATAGTTTATCCGACAGGACATATCGATTTTGCAGTTTTTATCGAGATGAGAGATGACATGCCTGTTTTCACAGTCAACACAGACAAACTTGTTTGGGTAACACTGTGGGAAATCTTCGAAGCAGTCCAAAACGTAGAAGCCGAGATTTCTATACTCGGACATCTCCAGACTAAGGAGCAACGGGCAGCCATGATCGCTCTCATCGCCGAGATACGCGATGCACAAGGCGTACCCGAATACGCCAAATCTCGAAAAGGCATCATGTCTGATGCCGAGGCTGAAGAAACCCTTTGTTGGAACCCTAACTTCCCCTCCTCAGAGGATGTTGTTCGAGGCCTTGCAACGACACGAAGGCTGGTAGCGCGTATCCATAAACACCGTACAGGCCAATGGCCAAAGTGGGCAGCGCGTTTGAGGCTTGCTGAGGTGGTTATGAGAAATCGAATCCATTTCAGAAATCTAGCTTCACCGCCTGCGCCCGTGACCCAACCTGAACCGGTTGTTGCGGAAAAGGTTCTTCCGCCAAGTCGGATAGTCCTTCCTGAAGCTCCACCTCGAGTTGTTAAGCCGACTGCTCCACCCGTAGACTGCTCAAGGATGACTCGAGATCAGCTGACGGCTTATCTACAAAAAGTCCTTGCTGAATGCGAGATGTCAGAAAAAAATTAACGAGCGGCCGAGCCCTTTGGGGCGAGGCCGTGTTTTTTTGTACAATTATTTTTCAATAACTTTTTTTAAAGCTTTAACTAAACTCTTTACTTCCCCAAACTTTGTAAATCTTCCAAATGTAATACGGAGTGATGATGCACCACAATCACCGCCTAAAGCATCAACAACATATGACCGTGACTCTTCTTGTTTGTTTTGACATGTAGTGCCAGTTGATACTTCAAAATCCTGCACATCGAGTTTAAATAATAAAAATTCTGAATCTTTATTTGGAATACAAATATTTACGTTATTTACAATTCTCTTTTTTTCATCCTTTGATCCATTTACAAAACAACCAGCAGGAAGATTGTTAAACATGTATTGTTGAAATACAGCGAGTCGCTTAATCTCTTTTATTTTTTCTTGTTCACATATCTCCAGAGCTTTAGCGAAGCCCGCTATAGCACTCAGGTTTTCTGTTCCGGGTCGCACATCCATTTCTTGAGCACCTCCATGATAAACCTTATCGATCACAACTCCTCTTTTTTTGTATAAACATCCAACACCTCGCGGACCATATATCTTGCCCCCATCGAGTGAAAGTAAGTCGACACCCAGCTTGTCAATACGCATGTCAATATATGCAGGCGCCTGACACGCATCTGTATGAAAATATGGATACGTAGTATTTTTTTCTTTTCGATATTTTCTTATAAGCGAAGCTATCTCAGAGAGAGGTTGTATTGTCCCTATTTCATTATTTACAAACATCACAGACACAAGCGCTACGTGCTCAGATGAAAATAGTACTTCTTTGAATTCACGTACATCAAAAACACCTTCTGAATCCACTGATATGTATGAGACCGTTATGCTGCCATCTTTCTCTAGAGCCTCTAGTGTTTTCTTGATTGCAGGATGCTCCACAACTGAAGTGATGATGTGAGGAGTTTTTCCATACAGACGCCTCCAAGCATGCACAGTTCCCAGTAGGGCCAGATTATCAGACTCTGTTCCCCCAGAAGTAAATACAATCTCATCAGAATGAACACTGTGTACTGAAGATCCTGACAATATCTGTGCCACAGAGGCTCTAGCCTGCTCGAGCTCTTTTGAGGCTAAAACCCCCGAACTATACAAGGATGATGGATTGTGCCATTTTTTTATCAAAATATCATGCATAACCTTTACAACTCTGTTATCCAGTGGTGTAATAGAGGCGTAATCGAAATATTTTTTTGTAGATGAAAACCTTGAAAACATTGTATTTTTTTGAAAAATATGTATATTTAGTTATAACATGCCAGCCAAAAAAAATCTAAAATCGTCAAAAGACACCGAAGATCTGAACACAGATATACCTGAAAGCACACAGGAGGACACAGGAGGTGCTTTTGACAGTGTTTTTGGTGGATCTTTTGGTGGAGCATTTGGAAGCGCTTTTGGAGATGGTATAGAAGTTAAGTTCAATACTGATGGTTCTACCTCAAAATCAAAAGTAGTTCGAACAAAGAAGGCTACAGCAACCAAAACAGAGGCTCTTTCAACCCCCCTACGATCATCATCTAGAACTTTTAGTGTGCAGGCAGATGAAACAAAAGATTCTGCAAAGAAAACTCTTTCAAAGAGCAACGAGGCTTGGGTTGATGAACTTACTCGAGGTATAGAGCGAAGAAATAAAACAGCAAACAGCACTCCAGCCACAGTATCACCATCAGAAGAAAATATTACGCCCACCTCACCTCAACCTACAACTCAAGATTCACCTTCATTTTCCGCACCAACTTTTTTTCGATCAAAGATACTTACTGCAAAAGACAAAGAGTTGGAAAAACAAAAAGCAGTAACACAAGCACCTACACCCACTTCAACAGCGCCAGTAAACAAAGCAGCGATTGAAGATAGAGGTACTGCATTTGCAAAAACTTTTATACATAAAAACAAAAAACCTTTTCCTCCTCGACCAAATCGATTTGCATCAGACAAACCTTACTTCAAACCTGCACCTCGATCAAAAGTTAAAAATGCACCAACACTTAAAACACGTGTGAGTGGAAAATCACTGCAACACAAAGTTGAGCTCGTTAGACAAACAGGCTCAGTGATCGAACGACGATCCCCTATCGTATCTATTATGGGTCACGTTGATCATGGAAAATCTACTCTACTCGACTACATTCGAAACACAAATATCGCGGACCGAGAAGTTGGAGGTATTACTCAGAAGATGTCTGCATACGAAGTAGAACATAATGGACAGAAGATAACGTTTCTAGACACACCTGGACACGAAGCATTTACAACTATGCGTGCACGTGGAGCAAATGCTGCCGACATAGCAATACTTGTTGTATCTGCTGAAGACGGTGTAAAACCACAAACACTCGATGCGCTCAAAGCTATCACTGATGCAAAAACTCCTTTCTTTATCGGTGCAAGTAAGATAGATAAACCAAATGCTGACATAGAAAAAACAAAACAGTCTCTTGCTGAAAATAGTGTGTATGTCGAAGGATACGGTGGAGATATTTCTATCATTCCTTTTTCGGGAAAAACAGGAAAAGGCGTTGATGATCTCCTTGATATGATTTTACTTATGGCAGACGTGGCTGACATCAAAGCATCATACGATGTACCTGCAGAGTGTCTTGTTATAGAAGCAAGTCGCGATAAAGTTCGAGGAATACAAGCAACAGTAATTGTTAAAAACGGAACATTGAAAGTTGGTGCATACATAGTTTCTGGTGGAGAGATATCACCTGTTCGAATCATAGAAAATTTTGAAGGAAAACAAGTAAAAGAAGCGCTACCTGGCCAGCCTGTACGTATCATGGGATGGACTGCTGAGCCTCGAGTTGGAGACATGTGTATTATGGCAGAAGACAAGGTTCAGGCTGAACTTATTGCCGTTGAACAAAAAGAAATGCTGGCTCTGTCTAAAGAGATTGAAGAGGGAGACAAACCTGCTCCATCAGGTATACAAAGACTTCCTCAAAATATCCGCGTACTATACGGACTTGAAAAAAGTGACATCTGGACACTTCCTATTGTACTAAAAGCTGATTCTGTAGGAACACTTGATGCATTAAGACAAGAGATAGCAAAGATATCCCTTGATCGCATCAACATACGAGTTATACGGGCAGAAACTGGCGATATAAATGAAAATGATATAAAGCTCGCGCAAGGAAGTACAGATTCTGTAGTTGTTGGATATAACACCAAAGTTGATGCTGGAGCAAAACGACTAGCAGAAACAACAAAAACAACTATTGAGACATTTGATATCATCTACAAACTTATCGAGTGGGTTACTGAAGAAGCTAAAAGCAAAGCTCCTCGTATTCAAGTTGAAGAATCTCACGCAACACTTAAGGTCCTTAAAGTATTTAGTGCAAATAAGCATAAACAAGTTCTCGGAGGTCGTGTAGAGACAGGAACACTCTCACTTGGCAATACAGTCAAGATACTTCGACGAGATAATGAAATCGGCCGAGGAGAAGTCATAGAACTACAACAGATGCGTATTGCAACTAAGAGTGTTGAGGAAGGAGCAGAGTGCGGTCTTATGGTTGAATCAAAAATAGACATCGTTGCAGGTGATGTATTGTCAGCAGTTTCATATTCAGAAAAATAATTATGAAGAAAAATACAAATCCAAGAAATAAAGAAGTTACTCGGGGACGAGGTTCATCTATCGTACGAAAGTTAGTTGATGAATACATATCTCGAAACTCAGGTGGACAATCTCTTATTACTATCACATCTATAGAACAGGCGGAACGAAGTAACCACATGACTGTTCGTGTTTCTGTATTACCTGAAAATCAAGAAAAAGCCGTTCTTGATTTCCTAGGACGAAACGCAACAGAAATCCGTGATTATATTAAAGAAAATTCATCACTTGGCATACTCCCCTTTCTTACCTTTGAGATAGATAGGGGTGAAAAACACCGCCAAAGCATTTTTGAGATTATTTAGGTTTTGTGCTATATATAGGAAAGAAGGTTCGGCGTAGTGGCGAAGCTGGTTAACGCGGCGATCTGCAAAATCGATATGCGCCGGTTCGAATCCGGCCTACGCCTCAAAACAAAATAAGCCTTGGTGGTGGAATGGTAGACACGAGGGACTTAAAATCCCTTGGCAGCAATGCCGTGTGGGTTCGAGTCCCACCCGAGGCACATGAACAAAAACACTCCCCTCCGGGAGTGTTTTTGTGTGTGCTGAGGAGAAAGACGCCGATGCGTCTTTCGGGTGTGACTCGAAAAGCTTTGCGATGTTTGCGAGGACGTTTGTCCGAGTCAAACCGCAAAGGTATACTGAAGCTGTAAGCTTCGAGTCTTGTATGGGCAATTTTATCCGTGACCGAGTCCCTACTTTACAACCTTAAACGAATTTACATACTTTCTATATTGATTTATAGCTTTTGCAAACTCTTTATTTGGAGCATGTATACTCATGACATATATATTCTTCTTATCGAACAACATATAATATCGAGCCTTAACATATGCATCTTCTCCATAAGAAATATTTGCACTGTATCCAGAAACTCCATTTATTGTTACTTTTGTGATATTTTTATCTAGCATTTCCCAGTACGGCATTGTACCTTCAAGGCTTTTCATTACCATATCCCAGAGATCTTTATTTGTAGGTTTTACTTTATACGCTTGAAAATAGGCATCATCTTGTTCTTTTCGCGAAGTAACTGTTACAGAAAAAGCCAGATGATCCGTTGTGACTTTTCCTGATGGATCAATAATATTAACACCGGTACTCAAACTATTACCTCCCAACAAATCCATTGGTTTCGCTTCCCATCCTGCTGGTATTTCTATAGAAAAACCTTTCGGATCTTTATATACATTTTTCTTTACAGCTGCAACGACTTGGGTTGATATTAAAACTAAAGCCAAACTTAAAAATAATATTTTTTTCATACACACAGTATATCACTATACAACCCTCTCATACACCTTACTTAACAGTATTTATATGCTTATCTAGTTCAATAACCATTATTGTCGCATCGTCTGAAGCAACACCGTTATCAGCCATCCAATCCTCCAAAAGTTTACGAGCACGTACGTTATCTAAACTTAATAGAAATGCAGGGTTCAGATAGCTCTGACCAGTTTTTTTATCCACCACCCAAAACTCTGGATACTTATTCTTATTTCGTTCACCCACCTGTTTCCAGATTTCCTCCCTAGCCTTTTTCGTCTCATCAGATAATACTCTTCCCGAATCATCAGTTGTTGAGTTCTTCCACATCTCGCCTCTTGAAAAACACAACCTTGGATCATGTAGAAGCATCTTTGTAATAAAATCAGAGGCAACAACTATTTTTCTTCCTGGTTTATATTCGATTGAACCATGTTTAATATTTTTATCATCAATAGATCGAACTTCACCATTTTCTTTTATGGACAGAGATTGTGTTTCTGGATTTTTTAAATCCTCAACGATATCTTTATCTGTGTAGTTTGAATTATTTATCATTTTATCTTCCGTCACAATCTCCCAGGATATTTTTCCCTCACTATCTGTATCAACAACAAAAATAGGACTATCACCAACACTTGACCATTCGATGGTCTGTGCTTTCTTGTCTATTCGTACAGATGTTAGTGTTGAACTACCACCGCCTTCTATTGATATACTATTTTGTCTAATTTCACTATTTATGTCCGATAAAGATTCCCCTAATTTTTCCGAAGAAATAATATCTGATAATTTATGTGTGGCTCCAGAAGATACGATTTTCTTTGCCAACTTTGAAGAGACAGCTCCTGAGCTTTTTCTACTGGACACTCCATCACATACAGCCACACATAATGAATCCTCCCCATCTTCAACAGCAAATGCATCTTGACCATGCTGACCATTAAAATACAATCCATCGACAGCTCCAGTTACTCTATGTAATTCTTTTGGATCAAGATCTTCTGAAATGAGCTTACCTCTTTCAACAAAGATACTATCTTGTGCTTGCTCTGTGGCGTTGACAGCATCTTTAATATTTAAATCTTTTTTTATTTGTTCAACTTTTTTACCAGCCTGTTTTAATTTTGCATATTTTCTATAGTCCAAAATCATTTGATCAAATCTTTCATTTGATTCTCTTCTTGCTACTTCGTCAACAAAAACAGCTCTTCTTGAATTCATGAGATCAATAAAAACTTCAACACCCTCTTCTGTATTAGCACAAGCATCGGCCATATCTATATATTGTGCAGGAACAAGTGCCAATAATTCACTTTTAGGAAAAGATCTCGCCTCCTGTTCTTTTAACAAACGAGAAACCTCTTTATGCATAAAACCCTCAGGACTTAATCCTTCTAAAACTTTTTCCACCTCTTCACCTCCGTTTATTCGAGATAGATATTCTAACGCTTTTGCATGACCGGCTGACTGAGGTTGACCTGTTTCTGCGCTCGACTCAACACCTCTTGTCTGTATCCCTTCTTCGGAAATATGAGCTGTTTCTTTCATATATACAGTATATCACTATACAACCCTTTCATACACCCTCTCCACTCTATCCACCATATGCCTCAAAGTAAACTTTTCAGGAAATTCCTCCTTAACTGTTTTCTTATGTTTAGGCATGTCCAACACTTTAACGATAGCCTCAGTCAAAAACTTGGCTGAACCCGCAGGAACAAGTGAAGTGGCTGCATACTGCTCTATCTCAGGAATACCACCCACCTCAGTAGCCACAAATGGCACATGGGCCAACATAGACTCAAGCAATGCATACGGAAAACCTTCTTTAACTGACGGCATGGCAAATACATCAAACGCTTTTAGATATCTGTAGGCCTCTGGCACAGCACCTACTAAGAAAAATATTGTTCCAATTTCAAGCTCCTCAATCTCTTTTTCTAATTCTTTTCGCAGATGACCTTCTCCTATAACTATAAATACAGTGTTTTTCAAATCTTTATATCTCTTTGCTAGATATGCAGAATGTATAAGATGGGTCACCCCTTTCGATTCATACAGGTTTGCAACAAGTCCAACAACTTTAACCTCTTCACCAAAACTCAAACCGATCTTTTCAAACAAAGTTCTCCGCGCTTCTTTTTTTGTTAAGATCTTTTTTTCCATCAGTACATCATCTATACCATTATAGATAACTTCACCTTTATGTCTTGGTATAACATGCATCTTTCTACCAACATGCTGATCATATTTTGAAACAGTGATTGTATAATTTCTAAAAAAGCGTGCAACAAACTCTGAAACAATATAAAACTTTTTTTTCAAACTACTCATTGGTTCATTAAAGACAAAACCATGAGCGGTGTATACAACTTTTACACCTGCCAAACGCGCCGCAACAGCTCCAACAGTACCAGCTTTGGAACTGTGTAGATGTACAACATCAGGTTTAATTCTTCGTACTAATTTAAAAATATTCCAAAAAGCTTTGATATCTTTAAACAGACTAACACTACGCTGTAAACCTTTAACGACATGTAAATTATGAATATCAAACTTAGCCTTTGTTAGCTCTCCAAATAACCAGCTATCTGAAGAGGTTTCCTGCTCACCTGTTGCTACGTGTACCGTATGACCATCACCTCGCATAAGTACAGCCATATCTCGTATATGAACCTGAGCACCACCTCTTTCTCCTTGAGTTATGATTTGTAAGATTTTCATAAGACGATATCTATTATACTACATCTGTCCAACATGGGACTTAATAGCCTGTTCAAAATCTTTTGGCAATGGCGCTTCGTATACTCGAGACTTACCTTTCATGTCAATAAAAGAAACAATATGGGCATGAAGAGCTTGTCGATCAAAACCAAGCACGTGCGGATGTGATGGGGCATACAAAGAGTCTGAAACTATCACGTGATTAACTAGCTTCATATGCACACGTATCTGATGAGTTCGGCCTGTTTTTGGTCTTATACTCATGTATGAAAAACGAGGAGTGATTGAAGATCCTTGTATTTTTTTTGTTTCAAATTGAGAAAGTGTTTCGTACTCTGTTATAGCCTCACGCATTTCACCTCGTGCAAAACGCCCAGCAGAATACTGCCGAAAATCTGTTTTACTTCGTCCAATAGGAGCATTGATAATACCTCTCTCAGTTCCTTTTTTAAACCAACCCCAGACAAAAGCTTTATACTCTTTTTGAACTTGATGATTTTGAAACTGTTCTTTCATGAATTCAAAAAACTTTTTTGTTCGAGGTATAATCATCACACCCGATGTTTCTGTGTCCAATCGATGAACTATACCTGGTCGCTCTATAACAATCTCTTCTCCACCTTTACCAGTCATAACCAGAGGTTCGCCAATCTTTCGAATCTCGGGATACATATCAGCTATCAACTCCGAAACAGACTGACCTTTTGTGTCAGTTTTTCCGTCAGGATGTGTTACCAAACCAGCAGGTTTAGATATCACAACAAAATCTTTTTCTTCGTGTAAAACTTGAATCATAATTATTTTTCTATAAGAGTTACACCTTTCATACCTTCTGCTTCTGGTAGATCGAATAGATCTAAAACAGTTGGAGCGAGATCAGCTAAAGTTCCTCCGGAACGGAGTTTTACTTCAGTACCAGCGCCTATAAGGATACAAGGGACAGGATTTGTTGTGTGTGCGGTATGTTTTGCACCAGTCGTCTCATCTATGGTTACTTCAGCATTTCCATGATCAGCAGTAACAAGAGCCACTCCTCCTATAGCAACGATATGTTCAACCAAACGTTTGCACTCTCGATCAACAGCCTCTACCGCTTCGATGATTGCAGGAATATTTCCTGTATGCCCTACAACATCAGCATTTGGAAAGTTTATAACCAAAAAATCCGCAACTTTTAATTCTTCTATAGATGCATCTACGATCTCTTTCGCTTTCATCTCCGGCGCTAGATCATGAGTCGCGACATCTGTTCGACTATCTATTTTTACATGTCGCTCGCCTACCTGTACAAGATCACTTTGCCCATTTAAGAAAAAAGTAACATGCGGAAATTTCTCAGACTCTGAAACATGAGCTTGTACGATATGTCCTTTTGATAATTCTTTTGCAAGTGTTGTTTGTATATCAGCCGGCGGAAAAGCAACAACAGTATCTATCTCTTCACCGTATTGAGTCATACTTACAAAGTACAAATTCATCTCTTCTTTGTGTTTCAAAATACTCTGTGTTAGCTGGCGTGCTCTATCAGCTCGGAAATTAAAGAAAAATATTCCGTCATTATTTTCAATAAAATAATTTTTACCGTCAGCATGAGTATACAATTGATGTTCTAGATATTCATCTATCTTTCCTGTTGGATCATGTTGCTCATATTGCATTTGCATGAACTGGGCCGGAGTATATTCTGTTGAATGGCAAACATTTCCTCGGCAAGAAAAAAGTATGTCCATAACTTTATCTATACGATCTTGATTTCCAGCTCTATCCATACCAAAATATCTACCACCAAAACTACCTATCACACCAACACCTATCTCTTGTATTTTAGCTTCGAGTTCTTCAAAGTATTTTTTTGCACTTCCCGGTGCAGTATCACGTCCATCAGTAAAGAGATGTAAAACTACTCTGTCTTTTTCTAATCCTTTTTGTTTTGCCAACTCTAAAAACGCATAGATGTGAGAGTTATGACTATGCACACCACCATCACCTAACAGTCCCAACATGTGTATCTTTGATCCTTTGGATTGTATATGATCAAACAGTTTTCCAAATGCTTCATTTGTAAAAAATGTACCTGTTCGAATAGCTTTTTCTATAGTCACCAAATCAGTATCGATGGCAGATCCTGCACCTATAGTTGTGTGACCTATTTCACTATTTCCCATCTGACCGTCTGGAAGTCCCACAGCAAGACCACTAGCTTCTAAGAGGGTATGTGGTTGTTCTGCCCATATCTGGTCAAAAAATGGCGTTTTAGCCTCTTTTATAGCATTGTGTTTAGACTCTTCTCTGTGACCCCAACCATCCATAATAATAAGGGCAACTTTTTTATATTCTGAGTTCTGCATAGTTTTAGATAAGATGTTTTAATTTTTCAATATCAGGGTGTAATCTATCAAGATCTTTTTTAAATGATTCGACATTACGTTTTGTTGCATCAAATTTTGTTTTTAAACCTTGTGCGTATGTTCTTTTTTTCTGCAATTCACTCACACTTAATCTCTGTCTTTTCTCTATATCTTGAGACTCTTGTGTAAGGTGTAGGTGTTTGTTTTTAAGCATCTGAACTTCTGCTTCGAGTTGTTTTATTTTCTGCGCAATATCATCAGCTTCTTTCTTTTTTTTCGGAAGCTCTTCAAATTTTCGCTCTTCCTCACGTTCCGCATGTGCAAGATCTTGTTCGTATCTATCGAGTTCAGATTTCAATCTTCTTCCTTCAGACTCAAGTCGCTCATAGTTTTGTTCTGCAGCGTGATATTCACGACTCTTACTATCATACTCCAGTTTTGCCCGCTCTCGTTCTCGACGCTCTCGTTCTTTCTTCAGATACTCCATTTTCATCCGTTCCGCCGCGCCAGCATCATAGTTAGAACTATGACTTGTTCCTGCTCTCACATCCTCAAGTTTGGTGTGAGTTTGATTTTGCGAATTATTTCTTGTTGGAGGTGTTGTGATACCAAACATACTTTTTCTATTGTATCACGTTTTTGGAGCCACTTCCCAGGCTTGAACTGGGGACCTACTGTTTACAAAACAGTTGCTCTACCAACTGAGCTAAAGTGGCATAAAGGTGTCGCGAGGAGAGGCAATAGTTTGGGGAGACAATGTCTCAACGCCCCTTCTGCGACACCTACACTATACACTATTTATTTTCCGATTTCAAATCTTGTAAATCTTACAAGTTCTACCTTTTCACCAAACTTCTGCATAGCTCCATCAACCAATCCCTGTATTGTTACACTTGGATTTTTAACGAAAGGCTGACTTAGAAGCGCCTCTTCTTCACTCGCGCCAGCAGCTACTGCCTCTTCAGCTTTTAGATACTGAGGATTCATAGCTGTTACATGCATAGCGATATCTGATGCGATAGTTCGAAACTCTGCGTTATTTGATACAAAGTCTGTCTCTGAAGCAAGTTGTACTAGAGAGCCCATCATACCGTTTGAGTGTATGTAGGACTGTATTACTCCTGCGCCTAGCTCTCGATCAGCTTTTTTAGCTGCTTGCTCAGCACTTTTTTCTTTAAGAATAGCAAGTGCTTTTGCTTTATCCCCACCAGCTTCTTCAAGAGCTTTTTTACATTGCATCACTGAGATACCTGTCTCTTCTCGAAGTTCTTTGATTTGTTCAGGTGTTACCATATTTTTATTTCAAGTTTCTTTTAGATTTTATAAATATTTATGCAAGTAACTGGTGCAGTACATACTCTACTGCAGATCGTCCTGAATCATTTGCAAGTATTGGATATGTAATGTTTGAAATCTTACAATCTGTGTTTGCGATAGCTATAACAGGAACTTTTGTATCATTTGCCTCCTGTACAGCAATAAATTCTTTTTTAGGATCAACAACAACAATGGCAGCTGGAAGAGCTTTCATCTCTCGAACTCCACCAAACAACTTTTCAAGTCGCTCAACTTCTTTGTCCATAAGTGACTGCTCTTTCTTTGTATATTTTTTAAGCTCACCTTTTGCTTTCATGTCTATAAGCTCAAGCATTCGATCGATTCGTCGTCGAATGTTATCGAAGTTTGTAAGAAGACCTCCTACCCATCGACCTGCTACATACATCTGACCTAATTTCTCGGCATATGCTTTAGCAAGATCTTTAACTTCGTTTTTACTTGTAACAAAAAGGATTGGTTTCTTTTCCGCAATAAGTGGAGCAAGAAATTCTTTTGCTGCTGCTAATTGTTTTTGAGTAACTTCAACATCAATGATGTCCATATTACCTTTTGTTCCATACACATGCTTTGCAACTGATGGATTTCGAGAAGAACGTAGTGTTCCGTAGTGAACTCCAGCCTCAAACATAGCCTGTGCGTCTGCTGTTTTGTGTTGTGTCATATAGGTCTTATGTATACCAAATTTAAGGCAATAAATCAAGGGTTTTTTACCTTGCCAACCCTAGCTTTTAGGACTATTGACTGTTTTATAGATATATGCTATTTTGTATACGTCTTGGGTACTATACCTATTTGTTCAAACCTTCGGAACCGACTTTGGCTTAGGGCCGGATGTAGGGGGAATGAAACAAAAGGGTCTAGACCATAGGACCGGTCGCCGAACGAAGTTTGGCGACCGCTTTTTATTTTTATACTATTCACCGTCCTCAACCTCAGCAGAACCTCCTGCCTCAAAATACCCCACGACCTCAGTAATCATCTTATCTATCTGGCCTGCCATGATATTTTGTATACCATGCCATGATTCCTTGAGACGGTGATCTGTTACTCGATCCTGAAGAACATTGTATGTTCTTATCTTTTCAGATCTATCACCTGTTCCAAGCTGTGACTTTTTAAGTCCTGAGAACTTAGCCATCTCTTCCTCTTCTTTCTTTTGAGCCAACTTTGCTTGCAAGATAGTCATTGCTTTTTCTCGGTTTTTAAGCTGACTTCGCTCTGACGTACATCGAACATCTATACCGGTAGGTTTATGAATAAGACGTACAGCAGTTTCCACTTTGTTTACGTTTTGACCTCCAGCACCACCTGAACGTGAAAACTCCATCTCTATATCAGCTGGATTTATTTCAAATTTAACTTTTTTTCGTATAGGAAGTACGGCAACAACAGCAGTAGATGTATGAACTCGACCAGACTTTTCTGTCTCTGGAATACGTTGTATTCGATGTACTCCAATCTCATATTTAAAATATCTATACACCTCAAAGCCTCGAACCTCGAATGTGGCTTCTTTGTATCCTCCTATACCGTTTTCAGATATATCAACAGTCTCGACTCTCCAACCCTTTTCCGCAGCATATGTTTTGTACATTTCCGAAAGATCAGCAGCAAAAAGAGCAGCCTCGTCTCCACCCACACCGGCTCGTATTTCAAGTACTATTTCATTCGGATACATATCAGCAGCCTCATCTTCCTTGATAATATCTTTGATCTTTGCAACCATCGCATCTATCTGTTCATCAGTTGTTTTGATATCAGACTCTGCCATCTCTTTCATTTCAGGATCTTGTGCCATTTCTAAAAGAGACTCTTTTTCTTTTTGCAAACGCTCTATCTCACCAGCAAAAAAACTAGTCTTAAAATCTTTTTTTAATTCTTCTAGATTTAGGTCTTCCATAGTATTTGTTTAAGTATAGCAAATTAAAAAGAGCTCATGGTTTAAATGGGCTCTTTTTAATCGTGGTTATTTTGAAGCTTTCTTTGTAGTCTTCTTTGCTCCAGCGGCTTGCTGTCGAGCTTTAAACTTCTCTACTCGTCCCGCTGTATCCAAAACTTTCTCCATACCTGTGTAGAATGGGTGGCATGCAGAGCAAATTTCGATAGAGTTTGACTCCTTTGTAGAACCAATAGTATATGTCGCACCACATGCACATGTAAATGTAGCATTTGGGAAGTATGTTGGGTGTGATAACTCAGTTGTTTTCTTCATAGTCCCCTATTATACATCATTCTGTGATTAAATCAATATCCGCCTGGAGCTTTAGAGCATGGGCCATAACTGAGTTTCCGTAGCTTGTATTTCCAGTCACAGAACCACAGGCTTTACCGGAATAGTATCGGCAAGCAGCATTCCTCTCAGCCGATGCGGTCTGAGAAGAAGCCCCTAGGTCAGCCACATAGAGGGCTGTGGCCATAAAGGCATCTTGAGCATTCCAAGGGTTGGCGTATCCACCACCACCTCGGGCAGAAACCACTCGATTTTCAAACATTTCCCATGTCGAAGGGATAAACTGTGATGGACCCATAGCACCTCCGTAGCCTATAGAAAGCGGACAGGATACTCGCGTTTTATACGGGTCTTTTCCAAGCTTCTTTGTGATACGTAAAAATGGTTGAACATCACGACTCGGCTTCATTACGTTTTTAACCGCGGCACCTGAACTTACTTTTACACCTTCACCTGTTTCTTCATTTGAAAGATAACAAGAACCGAGGTTTGAACCTATGTTTGTTTCCTGCTTGAGTATGGCAAGTATAAATGCAGGACGAACACCCGTAGCTTTTCCTGCAGATTTGGCGTAACGAACAGCATCTTCAAACTTAATAGAGCCTGAATCTCGAAGTGCAAACAAAGCATTTTTTATCTCGGTAACTTTTTTCTTTTTTTCACTGATAGCCAGGTTGTATTGAGTCTGTTCTTTTTTATTTAAATTAAGAAGTCGCTGTTTTTCTGCCTCTGCTTTTTCGATTACTTTTTTCTCTGCCTCTATTGCATATTTTGAATCGTATTCTTGATCACGTTTTTCATCCAACTCATTTCTTTCTCTCTCTTCGTCTTGTCTGTCTTTATTTATATACCCAATCTCATCACGAATACGAGACTGTATGGAAACATATGCATCTAAATCTTCAAAAAAGGATGAAATGTCGTCTTTTGAAAGCAGAGCTTCCACAACAGAATAATCATCAAACTCGTGACTTAAAACAACAATTTCTTCGAGAGATGCCTTACTTTTTTTAATACGGCCTTTTAGTGTTTCTATGTTATTCTCCTTACTTACTATATCTTTACCCAGTTTAAGGATAGACAGTTCGTGGGCACGTATTTTTAGTTTAGCCTGCTGTGTTTTTATCTCTAGAAGTTTTTTATCACGCTGAATAGAATTAGCTTCCTTTTCAAGCACTGCCTTTTGTTTGCTCAAACTATCTATCTCAGCCTCAGCCTTCTCGAGCTCTGCCAAACACGCCTGACGATTATCAGGATTTGTACAATCAAGTGCTTTGGTACCTATCGCAGAGAAAGCAAGTACTGTAAATAAAAACAACCATAAAGAAAACACAAATTTCATATACGTATATAAGTATATCAAGTCGTCAACAAAACAAAAACCCCCTTTCGGGAGTTTTTGTTGTTGAATGTTATTCCGCAGCCTCTTCTTCTTTCTTTCCTTTCTGGTCTGAAACTTCGATCGCTGACATATCGATAGATGATGGAGCCTCTTCCTCTTCTTCTTTATGTTTTGCGGCGATGGCAATAACCTCTTCTTCTCCAGTAACGACACGTACACCTGATGCAACTTTTAGATCTGATACTAAGATCTGATCTTCAAACTCTGCTAGTTTAGCAAGATCAACTTCAATCTCATGTGGAAGATCTTTTGCCTCTGCTTCGATCTCAACTTCATGCAAAACCTTAACAAGATCAGCACCAAGAGTTTTTACGGCATTTGAAACTCCAACAAAAACAAGTGGTACATGCACATGAACCTTCTTACCTTTTTCAATAGCATATAGATCAGCATGAACAATAGTTCCTTTTACAGCATCTTTCTGCACATCATGTATAAGAACATCAAGATCTGCACCTAGTCCTTTCAGTGTTATAACTGAAGACTCTCCAGCATCTTTGTAAAGTTTTGTAAAATCTTTTAGATCAAGTGCTATAGGAGTTGAAGGTTGTTTTGGACCATAGCAAACAGCCTTAATCTTTCCGGCCATATCAAGACCAGCTTCGACTTTTACTGCATTTAGTGTATATGTCATAATGCATCGAAGTATACACTATTTTCTATATTTTTCAAGTCGTAGTATCATAAAGCCTATGTTTAAAAGAATATTCTCCTTTTTTGTTTTGAACCGTATTTTTATAGTTATTTTGGCCTTTTTTGCACTGACTCTGGCAACAAGTACCAAAAGCCATCTCATGCGCGGAGACTCAAAAACCTTTCCTATAAATCAAGGATCCTACATCTACACCTATACCCAACCCGATAGCAAGCTTTTACATATGTGGGCCGTCTGGGATACCAAGTGGTATATCAGTATTGCTGATGATGGGTATTCTAAACAACCGTACCCTTTTAAAACCACAGATAACAAAGGCTTTTTGCCTCTATATCCTATATTACTTTATATATTTGGAAATCTATTTTTCTTTGGCAACTTCTTTTTAGCAGGTATTGTTATATCAAACATATTCCTCCTACTCGGATTAATGCTTTTGTTTAAATTAATAAAAGAACATCCTACCCTATCAAAACATATAGAAACGAGGCGAGATACTCTTTTTTACATTTTAACTTTTCCTACAGCATATATACTTTCTGCAATATATCCTGAATCTTTATTTTTGTTTTTAAGCATTGCTGTATTTTATGCGGTAGAAAAAAACAAAATATACACAGCGCTCATATTGTTCGGCTTAGCATGTATGACAAAAACATTTGGAATATTTCTTATAATCCCGATCGCTTGGCATATATTACACAAAAAGAAACATATACATGTTGAAAAACTACTCAAATA
Organism: uncultured Candidatus Saccharibacteria bacterium; assembly: GCA_964450605.1. Classification (GTDB taxonomy): domain Bacteria; phylum Patescibacteriota; class Minisyncoccia; order Phycocordibacterales; family CAIZLB01; genus CAIZLB01. The sequence continues at coordinate 178,151 of CAYVEK010000002.1, forward strand.
CATACTTGTTGGTTTAATTATTCCGATATCATACTGTGCGTACATGTTTTACATATCAGGTGATGCTTTTGCATACATACATATACAAGAAAAGTTCTTTAGTCACTCATGGGTAAATCCTTTTATTGAGATATTTAATAGTGCATTTGCTGGAAATTTCTCTGAACTTTGGAATGGGTGGTTTACACTGACCGCACTACTCATCATACTTGGAGCAAGTAAAAAAATACCTCTTCCATACACCTTGTATGGAATAGCTGTACTCCTATTTACACCCGCAACAGGAATGGTTTTGGGATCAAGTAGGTACATAGCGAGTTTGTTCGTACTTCCACTCGCACTTTCTACTCTGGTTAAACACCAAGAAACAAAATACATATTGATTAGTATATTTTCAGTAATTCAAGGATTTGCCATATTTTGGTGGGTCACAGGAGCTGGTTTCGTCTCTTAGATGTGGTAGACTAAAACCACACACATTTATGCCTCCATTATCCGTAGTTATTCCTTGTAAAAATGAAGAAGAAAGCATTTTTTCAATGCTCACAGAGTTACGAGATATACTGATTAAAGACGGTGTAGAGCACGAAATACTGGTAGTAGACAACAACTCGACAGATAACAGTGCACTTGAAGCAAAGAAGGTTCCTGGAGTTAAAGTTGTATTTTGTGAAAAACCTGGTTATGGAATAGCCATACGAACAGGTGTTAAACATGCAGTTCATGATCATATATGTAAACTAGATGCAGATGGCAGTTACAATCCTGTATACATAAAACCATTACTACAACTACTACATATACACAAGGCAGATCTGACACTTGGAAATAGATTTTCTGGCGGAGATACCCATAATATAAAGTTTTTACATAAGATTATCGGCGTTCCAGCCCTTAACTTTGTAACCAACACTCTTTTTCGAGCGCCAGAGTCTTTTGATTCTCATTGTGGACTTAGAGTTTTTAAAAAAGATATTGTCACAAAACTAAACCTTAGACACGATGATTTTTCATTTGCCAATGAAATGATATGCAAAGGTCTTAAAAATAAAATAGTTATGAAACAAATACCTATAGTTCTACGAAAAGATTTACGAGTTCTTACTACATCAAAGATAAAAACCATCAAAGATGGTTTTTATGCTCTCAAAACTATTTTAAAAATTAGATTTTCTAGAGATTAAACTTAGAAGAATCAACTTCCTCCCAGATTATCTTCTACACAAGTATTACCAACCGGACTAAAGCCTATATTACAGTTACATCCACCACTTCCATCCGCTGTTCCACCTGGCTCACAACTATCCCCGCTTCCCAGTGGAGCCTCAGATCCACTACCATTACCTGAACCAAAACCTTCTCCTACAAGGTTTCCTGATCCTGCACCACTTCCGGAACCAGCCTCTGACCCTGAACCTGCTCCCGCATTATTATTTACAGGAACGTTTATTCGAACTCCTGTTGTATAGTTATAGTTTAGTTCCAAACCAATGTCACCATATGTTATACCTTCAAGTGCAGGTGTTCCTGTCAAAGTTTTCTTGGTTTCAAAATATGATGCAAACAACGCTCCCCTAGAGTTTGGTTGCCAGTTTGCCGCAAGCAATATAGGAGTACTTGGTTGACCTATAAAACCGTTTTGATCCAACAACGCTCCGGCGATCATCTTTTGATTCTCAACAGTACCAAGTGCTGTTGTAGGTGTTATATAGATATAACAATAACCTTGCGCAGCTTGAGGGTCATCAGCTAAACGAGAAGATAGATACTTTGGAACAAGCGCATCAAACAATCGTTCATTGTTGTATTTGTTTGTTATATTTGCAGGATCACCCGGAGATAGACAGTCGATACTTCCATCCTGGTTTTTACGAATATCCGAATACTGTTTAAATGCAGACTCAGGAACTTTTCCATTGTTACTTAGTGAATAGAGATATAAAGCCTTTTCAACACTACGAATCTCCTCTGTTCTTTTTGTATCACGTGCTTTAGCTCGAGTACCAGAAAGACTAGCCGTTATAATAGAACTCAACAAACCTATTATGGCGATAACCACAAGAAGTTCTATAAGGGTGAATCCTCTATTTGTTTGTATTTTTTTAGGAAACATAGATATTAATTAATTTAAATATTAAGAGCTGGATCAATAACAGCTTTTACCACTTCGGTTGAATTAAAAATGAAGTATGTTGTCACGATGATAACAACACATAAACCTAGGAGTATTGAAACTGCTTGGCCTTCATTTTTAACAATTCCTTTTGTAACAAGGAATTTGATCATAGTAGGTACCTCAGGTGCACCTAATATTTTTCGAGAACGTAATTTAAATTTTGATTCATCAAACTGCAGTCCTGATCCTGCAGGATTTTGCATAGTTTCTAAAGTTGACATGGCTATATTGTACACCTCTTTTATATATATGAGCAACTTGAATTAGTCTTTGGTCTGTACGATAATACACAATATGAAACCAAACACTTTTCTGGCCATCGGAGACACAGTTATCGATGCTTTTATAAAACTAAAAATTGCTGAAATAAAACAAGATTCTAACGGAGAGCACAAGACCCTATGTATGCCATTTGGCGAAAAACTTCCTTTTGAGGAAACTACTGAGGTTGTAGGTGTTGGAAACAGTGCAAACGCTGCAGTATCAGCAGCACGACTAGGTCTCGCCTCTTCTCTGCTTACTTGTTTAGGTAAAGATGAAAATGGAAAAAAATGTTTAGACAAACTTGCCAATGATTCTGTAGACACATCTGAAATACACACAATTGAGGGAAAAAATACAAACTATCACTATGTACTTTGGTATGAACACGAAAGAACAATACTCATAAAACACGAAGAGTTTAACTATCCCGTACCGACTTCATATCCAGAATATCTATACCTTAGTTCACTTGGAGAAAACTCTCTACCCTACCATACTCAACTTTCTACATACCTCAAAGCTCATCCTGAAACAAAACTCATTTTTCAACCTGGAACATTTCAAATAAAATTTGGAACAGATGCATTAAAAGAACTGTATGAGAGAGCACTCATATTTTTCTGTAATAAAGAAGAAGCTGTTCATATACTCAAACTCGATGAAAACAAAGAGCACAGTATGAGAGAACTTCTACTTGGACTTCGCAAACTCGGACCGAAGCTCCCTGTTATAACTGACGGACCAAACGGTGCATACACATTTGATACTGATATACGTATTGTGGACACAGCGACATTTGACGAAGGTTCACCTATCATACATATGCCGATATATCCAGATATCAAAGAACCTCTTGAGCGAACAGGTGCAGGAGACGCTTTTGCCTCTACATTTACTGTAGCACTTGCACTTGGTCGATCTATCGAGGAAGCAATGATGTGGGGATCTATAAACTCTATGTCAGTATGTCAGGAGATCGGTGCACAAAAAGGACTTCTTACTGTTGATAAGATCGAAGAATATATAAAACAAGCACCTGAAGATTGGAAGAGTGAGATTTTGTAAGACAAATAAAACAAAAAAACACTGGTCTAAACCACTGTTTTTTTGTTTTAAAATTATCTAACTTTGGAATTTTTTGGAGGAGTTTTTGGATTTACAGGTTTCTTAACATAATCACAAGCTTTCATACCTGTCGCAAATTCTGCCACTCGATTGGATACAAAACCCTGCGGCTCAACGCTAGATGTAAATGAACCTAAAAACACATCAGGATTTGGAAAATCTGATGCCACTCCAGACATTCGTACTATACTTATATTTGTACAACCAGTTTTGGTACAAACACCCTTTTTAGGCTGTATAACAACTGAATCATCATTATTGTCTATAGATGCATTTATCTCCATGAAGGCCAACTCATTAAAGAATGATATTTCAGCATTAGAGTTTGATTCAAACTTGTCAGGGAATAAATCACCTGGACTTGTACTTTTTGGAACTGACCAAAAAGCGTATTCACATGTTCCACCGTCAGTCGTCGCCGTTGAGTCGTAGTTACAAGCTAGTGTATTTCGACAACCTGGTTTTGCAGGTTTGGTTGATACATCACCACTAGTAGGAGGTGGTGGAGGTGGAACAGTTCGAAATACTGAAGGATCTATTGCTAACAATGTTTCCGCCTGATCACGTTCTACTTTTGATAGTTTTGCACTTTGCATATTGTAATATACAAGAGCTCCGACTCCTGCAACCAATATGAGTGCGATAATTATTTTTTTCATATAGTGAATATTGTATCAATGAAAACTACTACAGAGCAACTTTCACAATATCATCAACTGTCAAACCATACTCTTTCATAAGTTCAGCTGGTGTTCCTGATTGACCGAATCTATCGTGTATACCAACTCGTGTAACTTGTTTTGGACATTGTCCACTTAAAACTTCACAAACAGCACTGCCAAAACCTCCGTTGATCTGATGCTCCTCCACTGTCACAATTTTGTTTGATCTTTTTGCAAAACTTATAAGCGTTTCTTCATCAAGAGGTTTTATAGTATGAAAATTCAAAACTGCAACTTTTTTAGAATGCTCTTCTTCTAACATTTTTGCAGAAACAAGTGCATTGTATGTTATAGGGCCTGTACTACAGATAAGTACATCGAACTCACTTCCAGGTGTTTGATACATAACATTTGCTTTACCAAATACAAACGGAGTTTCTTCAGTTGTCATGACCGGTGTCTTTTCTCGAGCAAGTCTAATATATGTTGGTTTATTTTGATGCAACAAAGCATCGACGGTTGCTTTTCGTGCTTCCACGACATCGCATGGATACACTACCTGCATATTTGGAGTAACTCGCATAAGAGCTATGTCTTCAAGCGCTTGATGAGAACCTCCATCAGGACCAACTGAAAGACCTGCATGCGAACCCGCAATAATTACTTTTCTATCGTTATAACAGATAGTTGTGCGTATCTGCTCCCAGTTACGACCTGGACTAAACATGGCATAGGACGTTATAGCTGGTATCTTACCCATAGCAGCCAATCCAGAGGCTACAGAGGCCAGATTTTGTTCTGCTACACCTATCTCTATAAAACGTTCAGGAAACTTCTTTTTAAATAGATGCATCTGCGTAGACTCTGTCAGATCGGCACATAACCCAAAGACTCGAGTATCTTTCTCCCCTGCTTCAAGAAGCCCATCACCGAAACCTTTTCGGGTGTAGACCTGTTCGACGTCAGCATCGAAGAGTTTTGGGTTTAAGTTTGAAGAAGAATACAACATTTACTTATTATAACTTACGATTCTTATCATTCACAATTTCATTCATCTTCTTTCGTGTTTTGGGACCAACCACTCCGTAACCAGGATCTTTAGGCGATTTTACTATACCGTATTTTATTTGGAATTTACCTACAGCTTTCTTTGTAGCGGGACCATATATATCTGTTTCTTTGCCTGGAGAACCTGGTCCTTTTTTAGAAACTTGTGTTTCCGGATCAGAGTTTAGAATTTTTTGAATTGATACAACTGCGGGAGATTTTCCTTTACCTGTCGAAGAAGGCTTATCTTGAGGAGGGATTAAAGCTAGTTTTGAAGATTCTGAACTCCTGTTTTTATCTGAGCCTTGTTTTGTCTCAGTATCAAAAAAACGTTTTTTATCCGCATTAGAACTACTTCCACCAACTGGACCGATAACGGGTGTTCGTGCTGAGACTGTAGGACTAGAACTTATACTAAATACCCAACCAGAATTTTTTCCACTATCAACACATCCAGATGTACAGATTATTGATACTGGTCCAGTATTTACAACATTTGAAACAGATATATTTGAAACAGTAACTGATCCCACAGGATTTATCCGTATCACCGCATTTGATCCGTTGATAAATTTTTGAATTCTATTATTGTCACCATCTGCAACATACAAATAATCTTTACCTGCATCAAAAGAAATACCGTACGGATTGTTTAGTTGGCCGAGCTGTGAACCGAATGATTCATATCTACCCATAAAGACACCTTCTGAACTGTATTTTTGTATATTACTGTCATAGTTTTGGGCAACATATATATTGTTATCATTATCAATAGCCAATCCTGTTGGTATATACCTAAAACCACCATTTCCGTATGACTGTGTACCCATCCGACAACTAGATGTACATATCTCAAACTGATCTGCGCCAGTTGCTACTCCCCAGCCCCACATTTTTAAGAAGTTATGATTGGAGTCAAATTTATCAACTCTGTAACCATAAGCGTTTACAACATATATATCACCATCAGAATCAAAACCTATACCATACCCACCGTTGAGCGTACCTTCATACGATTGGCCAGAAGGCCAAGGTCCCCACTTACTTACAAAGACACCTTCTGGGGTAAACTCTAGTACTGAATTTGCAGGCCTACTATTACCATAATACTGCGTAACAAAAACATTACCATTTGGCCCAACTTTTATACCGTGAGGATTCCACATCATACCATTAACATCTCGATTGCTGGTAGTGAGACCGATCCGACAACTAGATGTACATACCTCAAACTGATCTGCACCAGTTGCCACTCCCCAACCCCACATCTTTAAGAAGTTATGATTGGTGTCAAATTTTTGAACTCGATAATTTTTATTATCAGCAACATAAATATTTCCACTAGAATCAAAAGCTATTCCAAGAGGGTTTGCAAATTGACCAGCCCCCGTTCCTGAAGAACCAAATTTACTTATAAAAGTTCCTGATGAAGTGAATTTTTGTATTCTATTGTTTTTAGTATCTGATACATACAGATCTCCATTGCTATCAACAGCCACTTCGTGAGGTGTGTTAAACTGACCGTTTCCTGTTCCAAGAGAACCGAAAGTTGAATGTGGTATAAGAATAGTGGAACCTTGCATGCCCACCACCAAAGGGTTTCCGCTTGTACCAGACAAATTTAATTGACCTAATATTGTTGTAGACGCCGATGGACTAAAATATAGGGTCGATGATGATGTTTCAGTTTTTATAAGATTATAAAAAGTATTTTCTCCTGAAATAGTGTTCTCTGTACCAGAAAATATCACAGTTCCCTGATTAGCAATAAACACACCGCCATTTGTCCAATCACCAGTAACTGTTAAAGTGTTTCCGTTCAAATCTAGTGTACCCCCACTTGAAATAACAAGGTTGTGAACGGTCGTTTCTGAAAGTAGTGTTACTGTATTATTACTACCCCCTATAGTCACATTTGAAGAACTTGAAAAATTAACATCACCGCTACCGATCAAAGATCCACTTATCACAAGAGAACTACTTGCGGTAAATGGAGTGCTGTTCAGGTTCAAGGTTCCACCCGAATATACTGTGGTTGTTGCCGTTTGCAGTCCAGCCCCTGCAACAAATAAAGTACCTCCTGACAAAATAGATACGCTTCTTACATACCCCGATACTGGTAAAGCTGATGAAATAGCTAAGTCATATGTAGAACTAGCAAAGCTTACGTATCCTGTCGTTGAGCTTGAGATAGTTCCCTGATTATCAATAGTTCCATTTATAATAAGAGGAAACCCGTTAAGATTTAAAGTTGCTCCTGATGCTACAGTTAGATTATTTACAGTCGTCGTTGCAGTTAAAGTAACCGAGTTGTTTATAGTAACATCATCCGTAGTGGAAGGAACTTGTGATGCAAATTTTTTAACTTTATGATTAGAACTGTCTGCTATAAATAAGTTCCCTTGATTGTCAGTTTTCAATCCTTCTGTAAAATAGCTAGACTCACCTGGAGCACCTATGGTCCACTTGGTTATATACACACCGGAAGATGTAAACTTCTGTATTCGGTTGTTATAATATTCACTAACATATACACTGTTTTGAGCATCAACCCAGATATGTTTTGGTCCAGACAACTGTCCATTGCCTGTACCTGATGTTCCCCATTGGGTAACATATGTTCCTGATGAGTTAAATTTTTGGATACGATTGTTATTCATATCCGTTACATACACATTACCTGTTGAATCAACTGCAACTCCCTGAGGTATTGAAAATTGACCATTACCCGTACCAAAAGTTCCCCATTGAGTAACATATGTTCCTGATGAGTTAAATTTTTGGACACGATTGTTTCCTGAATCAACAACATACACATTATCTGAACTATCTATAGCAATACCTATAGGAGAAGAAAACTGTCCATTGCCTGATCCTGATGTTCCCCATTGGGTAACATATGTTCCTGATGAGTTAAATTTTTGGACACGTTTTCTTATAGAATCAGCAACATATACATTACCTGTAGAATCCACTGCAATACCATCAAGAGATTGGAACTGGCTATTACCTGTACCTGACGATCCCCATGCTGTTATATGATTACCAGAACTATCGAACTTATGAACTCTAAAGTTTGCATTTTCAATTACATATATTTCTTGTGAACTATTTATTGCTGAGTTTTTTGGTTGAAATACGGCGTCATAAGCAGGGTATCCTAAGAAGCTTGTGGTGTACACACCAGCTGATGTAAATTTTTGCACTCGGGCATTGTTAGTATCTGCAACATATACATTTCCAGAAGAATCCGTAGCTATTCCTTGTGGGGCAGAAAACTGTCCATTGCCTGATCCTGATGTTCCCCATTGGGTAACATATGTTCCTGATGAGTTAAATTTTTGGACACGGTTACCAACTTGTTCAACAACATACACGTTGCCAGAAGAGTCAGCAGCAACACCCGCGATAGCTTGAAATTGTCCGTTTCCTGTACCAAATGAACCCCATTTTGTAATATAAGTACCTGTAGATGAAAATTTTTGAACTCGGGCGTTATTAATTTCTGAAACATACACATTATCACTTGAATCAATTGATATAGAGTTAGGTGCATCTAACTGACCGTTACCTGATCCTTGCGTACCCCACTTGGTAACAAAATTTCCAGAAGAATCAAATTTTTGAATTCTATGTTGACCATATTGTGCCAGATAAATATACCCTGAACTATCGATAGCTATTCCAGAAATTGATCCTAACTGACCATCTCCTGAACCATACGTACCATTTTGGCACGTATTCAAAACTGTACATTTTTCAAACTGGTTAGCTCCTGTTGCAACACCCCAACCTACCATCCACTCAAATTGCATTGACGAATTAAACTTGGCCAAACGAGAGTTAGTAGAATCTACAATATATAAATTTCCAGACGAATCAGTCTCAGTATCTGTTACCGAAGTTAAATAACTATTACCAAAAACAGTTGTAACATTTCCAGGTTGTGTTGTTATCTGTATTCGGTTAGAGTCCGATACATACAGACTATTACTAGTAGAATCAACAAATAATTTTGACGGATAACCGCTACTGAATCCAGAAATCTGTGCCCAAGCAGTTGAAGTTCCTATAGCACTTACGTATGCCGGGTTCCAAGTAGAAGTCGCTGTCCAGTTTCCATCAGACATACTGCTTGTGGTAATAGCACCTGTTTTTGTTGGAGCTATAGACAATACCCATATAACTAGTAAGAATACCCCTTTTAGCAAAAAAGAATTTTTAGAAAAAATACCCATATATTCCATCATATCAAACAACCCTGAATATTTATAGTTTTCTTCTGTGATATATAGAAAAACTCGGACCGTTCCGAGTTTTTCTATCTAGTGCGCGTGCTTGGGTTCGAACCAAGGACCTTTCGAGTATCAGTCGAATGCTCTACCAACTGAGCTACACGCGCAATAAACGATATTATACATAAAAATCAACATTTGGCAATTGAATACTTGACAATCTAAACTTGTATGATTACTATAAATCATGTCAACGGCGGGTTTGGTAGCCCAACGTTTGATCGCCACTGTGTGTGGAGGTTTGATCAGCCTTTGCACACAGTGTTTTAATTTGTATATATTCACGACACCAAAAGAAAAAACTTTCATGAACAGTATTCACAAAAGTTTTTTCTCCTTAATAGTTGAACATCATCGCGCCAAAGTTATAGAACTAATTAAATCTTTTATTTTGTTCTGTTCGGCCAGTCTTTCCTGAGGTCATAGTTTTACGTACTAGAACGTCTTACATACGGCAGGGTAAGATCCTGTGCATATTGCTATGCGAACGACCGTTATTAATCTTATAGCCTCATAACGAGACCATAAAACAGTTTTCACTTGAATAAATCCACGAACAGCTTCCGCTACCCGTGCCTTGTTACGACTTACTCCCTGTCACCAAGCTTACCGTAGTCCCACACATGGTGAGATATCGGGTACTCCTGGCTCCCTTGAGTTGACGGGCGGTGAGTACAAGACTTGAGAACGTATTCACCGCGGTATGTCTGACCCGCGATTACTAGCGATTCCAGCTTCACGAAGTCGAGTTGCAGACTTCGATCCGAACTGAGGATAGTTTTCTAACGATTTGCTCCGAGTCGCCTCATTGCGTCGCGTTGTACTACCCATTGTATTATGTGTGAAGCCCAAGATGTCAAAGGGACATGCGGACCTGGCGTCATCCTCGCCTTCCTCCCAGCCTAGAACTCACAAATCGATATCAATGATATCGTTTATGAACTTTAGGCTGGGCAGTCTCGTGTGACACGTATAACACACGACGAGGGTTGCGTTCGTTACCCCACTGAAGGGAACAATTCAAACCACGAACTGACGACGGCCATGCATCACCTGCCTAACTGTCTTGCGAGGGCTCTAGTTTCCTAAAGCTTTCAGCTAGGTGTCAAACCTTGGTAAGGTTCTTCGTTTACCTACGAATTAATCCACATAATCCACCGCTTGTGCAAGTCCCCGTCTATTCCTTTGAGTTTTAGCCTTGCGGCCGTAATACCCAGGCGGTACTCTTATCGCGTTAGCTTAGTCTCACAGAGGGTCGATACTCCGTAAAACTAGAGTACATCGTTTAGGGCGTGGACTACTGGGGTATCTAATCCCATTCGCTACCCACGCTTTCGTGCTTCAGTGTCAGAAATGTGCCAGTGTGCTGCCTTCGCTTTTGGTATTCCCCATGATATCAACGGATTTCACCCCTACTCCATGAGTTCTACACACCCCTCACATTCTCTAGTGGTACCGTTTCTTATGCGATTCCCCGGTTAAGCCGGGGGTTTTAACACAAGACTAATACCACCACCTACGCACCCTTTACGCCCAATAATTCCGGATAACGCTCGGGGCACTCGTATTACCGCTGCTGCTGGCACGAGTTTAGCAACCCCTTATTCATGAGGTACCATCAATAAACTTTTTCCCTCATAAAAGGTTTTTACATACCTAAGTACTTCATCAACCACGCGGCGTCGCTCCATCAGACTTTCGTCCATTGTGGAAGATTCTCGACTGCAGCCACCCGTAGGTGTATGGGCCGTGTCTCAGTCCCATCGGTGAGGGTCAGCCTCTCAGCTCCTCTAGACGTCATTGCCTTGGTAGGCCATTACCCTACCAACTAGCTGATATCGTGCAGGCTCGTCCTTAAGCGTTAAAACTTTACTCCGTAGAGACTATCAAGTATTAGCATATCTTTCGATATGTTATTCCTGACTTAAGGGAAGATACCTACATATTACTACCTCGTCTGCCACTAGACATAACCTTGATGTAATCTCAATATGTCCCGTTCGACTTGCATGCCTTATCCACGCCGCCAGCGCTCATCCTGAGCTAGGATCAAACTCTAATTAAAAAACTCAAACAGAACAAAAGAAAGGATTCAATTAGAAAATATAACTTCTTGCGTATTTGTTGTGATGTATGTTCATCTATTAAATTTTCAAGATTCTGAAATACGTTGACCTAACTTTTTATCGTCAGGTTTCTGCCACTTTCCTTTTTGCTTTTCTTCAAAGCGTTCGGAGTTAGAAGAGTCTTACCAACAATGTTCCCTATTATACGCAGATGCGATTTAAAGTCAAGAGCGAATCATGCCTTTTTTACCTTGATAAATAAGGGTTTTTTGGGGCTATTTTCCAGCACTCCAAAAAACCTATAGAAAATCGATATTTTGGGAGAATTATTTAGATAAATAAAACAATTTCTTACAAAATCTTGAGCCAATGGCGGGAATTGAACCCGCGACCTACTCCTTACCATGGAGTTGCTCTACCATCTGAGCTACATCGGCAATACCTATGAATATACACCATATCAAATTAAGTACACAACTTATTACATGGTACAATATGTGTACTTTATTATGGAGAAACAAATAGCACTAGTTATTCCAACATACAATGAGGCCGATAATATAGCACCCTTACTACAAAAGATCAGAGGAATTTGTCCCGATATACCTATTTATTTTATAGATAGCAACTCTACAGATCTTACTCAGGATAATATAGAAAAACATCAGCAAAAAGACAGGAACGTACACCTATTAAGACAGCCAAAAAAAATGGGTCTGGGGCCGGCATATACCGAAGCCTTATCACACCTTACAAAAAACACTTCTGTTACCCATGTACTATGTATGGATGCGGATCTGTCCCATGACCCAGTAGAAATGCCCAATTTTATTGAAAAATCTGAGAAATATGATGTTGTTATAGGGTCAAGAGTTGTAAATTCAACCCTTTTCCAGCCTGAAAACTTTTTTAGAAATCTAATCTCAAAATGTATAAATTTTTATACTCATAAAATACTTCGTCTACCTATAACTGACTATAGTTCTGGATTTATACTCTTCCCTCTTTATATGCTTAAAAATAATTTAACAAAATTAGAAAAAACAAAAGGTTATATATTTCAAGCTCATTTAAAATATGCATTGTCTAAAAAAACTTCGAACTTTATTGAAATACCTATTTTTTTCAAAAACAGAGTTGCAGGAAAATCAAAATTAGATTTCTCTATTGTACTTGAGGCTTTACTCAAAACTCACAAAATCCCTTCGTATTACAACTAACGCTGTTCTATTAAAACACCCCGCTCGGTGTTATTAACAAATATGTAATTTTTATTATCTACATTTGGCACATACATGTATGGTGATATAACTACTTTTCCAAGATACCGAGGTATTTTATACTCTAACGAATTCATATATACCACCCGACCATCCAATGATGCATAGTATGCAGATGATAAGAACATGGGAAAATCATTATATATGATCGGAACTTTATTTTCAGATACTGTAGTAGCGGAATTCAATATATCTCTAGCTTTGTATCTAAAGTTTATAGGTATACATACGATATATACGAAACCAAGCATAAGCATAATCGCAATTATTCCATATATAAACTGCAACTTGCGTACATATCGTATACATACAAAAAAACATATAACATACAGCGGAATAAGGAAAGACAAATATTTGTAATAATATAATGGTGTCTTTGTAGATATTAAGTAGAAACAGATATGTTGTACCACAATAAACAACCCTATAAACATATCTGAATGTTTTTTGCGGACAATAAAAAATGTTATCAAGACCACTACACAGATAACTGAAGCAGTAATCGTTTGCCACATAGCCAGACTGTTTAAAATAATCGGAGATAGGAATAGCTGAGCTTGTGTATAAAAAGCTGTTTTTAAATACTCAAATGTGAGCCATCCTCCAGCTGTTTTATCAGCCAAGTGCTCAAAAGCAATAGGTAGCCAGTACAAACATGCCAATACTGTATATAGGTATGAATATAGATATTTATATATATACTTTGACGAACGAGCTTTATACAAAAGAAACCCTCCAATCGTAATAGCTGGTATAACAAACAACACTTGTGTATAAAATCCTGCAATCATAATCCCGGCAAATAAAAGCATATTTCTTGTTGTGTACTCACGTAGCACTTTTGTGTATACAAAATATATCGCCAGCAATACCCAGAATGTAAGAAAACCGTAGTAACGTACTTCGAACGAGTAATACAGCACCGCGGGAATAATCGTATAAAAAATAGTTGCGACTTTAGACCATGCTTTATCTTTAAATAGGAATAAACAGAGTTTATAAAACACCCAGACATTTAAAACACTAAGCGCGATCGTTGCTGATCTAAGTGACATATGACCAAAACCAAACACGAAGCTCCACCACTTGAGCAGTACTGGATATAAAAAAGTATTATAATCAGCCGCCATCAAATCAACTATCTTATGTATGGGGTTTTGAACTAAAAGTCCAATAAAAGCTTCGTCGGAAAAATAATCAACTTTATATGCCCACCAGAATCTAAATCCGAAAATAATAGCGAGAATAAATATAAACATATGCTTATATATTAATCTCTTTTTCGTTCCAAATACACACTTATCGTCCTTCGTTTAAAAGGCTTACCTTCTTTAGTTATATGTTTGTATGATTTTATCATCTTGTGCACAATAAAATACGGTGATAGTAATTCAACAAGTTCATCGTGAGTAAACACATGCTCTAACACTTTCATGCGTGGATGTATGTATGAATTTTCTTCTTTGTCAGGTGTCGGATATTCTCGTATCATACGTTTTGCATTTTCATCACCTTCCAAGATAAATGTTTTCAAAAACATCCACCCAAATGGTTTCATTACTCGAGCTATTTCTTCTATATATTCTTTGCGTTTTGCGTCATTTAAAAAATGCATAGTCATCATATCAAGTACTATATCTACACTCTGATCTTCCAGATCAAGCTTATCTCCAACTGCACCTTTTCTAAATTCAAGATTTGGTATTTTTAGACTTTTAACAAACTTATCATTCGCCTGCTGGAGCGCTGTTTCTGATATATCTATACCCAAACCTTTCATCTTATAATCCTGACACATGGTACCGATGTTTCGTCCATTGCCACAGCCTATATCCAATACGAAGCCACCTTGTGGAAAAGGATCCCATTCTGAGTTACGTATAGCCCATCTAGCAAATGTTAAAAGGTCCTCCGCAGGATCTTCTGACAAAGTAAGGTGTTTAGAGCTTTTATATTCCTTGTTCCAAAATTGTGTGGTCATTGACATTCTTTATACACTATTTTTTAAATATATGCTATACTCCCCTACATGTTAACAAAAGGCAAAATCCAAACTATACGATCATACGCTGACAAAAAGCACCGAAACGCCAAAGGTGTTTTTGTAGTTGAAGGTACAAAAAGCGTAGCCGAACTCTTAAAAACAGAGCTTGTAATTGAAGAGATCTATATTACTCATGAATTTGCTAAACGATATGAGCGAGAGCTTCATGCTGTAGCAAAGAGACAAGCAGAAAAACAGATCTGGCTTAAACCACAGCTGGTTGAGGCTGGTGAATTAAAACATCTTGGAAGTCTCGAAGCAAACGATGGTGCACTTGCTGTTGTAAAACAACCAAAAATAGAAGCCACCGATCTTATATCTATCGCTCAAAAAGACATAGTGCTCGTTTTAGAAGATGTACGTGACCCAGGAAATCTCGGAACAATAGTTCGTATAGCTGATTGGTATGGCATACACCAGATACTTGCATCTGTTGGAACAGTAGATATATATAACAACAAGACTATACTTGCTTCCATGGGATCATACGCGCGTGTTCAAGTGCAATACGGAGATGTAAAAACATTTCTGAAAGAATGTGGTTCTAAAAATATTTTAACTATTGCTTCAGTTCTTGATGGTAAAAATTCGCATACATATGCATGGCCAAAAAATGGAGTTCTTGTTATCGGAAATGAATCAAACGGTTTATCTTCTGATGTACTCGATCTAGTGAAAAATAAAATCACAATACCTTCTTATGGTGAGGCTGAGTCACTAAACGCAGGTGTTGCAACTGCAGTTTTGTTGGATGAGTGGAGAAAGAGTTTGAACTAATATTCAATCAAAAAACCGAGAATCTCTTCTCGGTTTTTTGTTAGATAACTAGATTATCGTTTGATTTTTGAATTTGTGGGAAAAGTCTTTTTATTTACAGGAGTTGCTGGTTTTTCAACTTGATTACATGCTTTTCTTCCTTCGATATCTTTAATATCTGATGGAGTTCGACGATCATCTCTTTTGGCAACATATCCAAATGGTGTGAAGGTAATATTTGATAGTGGATCAATCTGACTTGCAGGAGCGTTCCAGGTAACAATTGATACAAGTTGACATTTTGTTCCTGCGAGACATTTCTTTAGAGGTTTTAGAATACTCTCTAAAGTATCCTTATTCTTAGAATCAAGAACATTACTCAGAGATGGGGGTGGGGGTGGAGGAATATTTTTTATTTCTGAAGGATCAAAACCTGCCAACAACACACTCGCTTGATTTGTTTTACTCAACTTACCTTCTTGTTCAAGTTTTGCTGTTAACTGTTTCCACCAAGTAAACAGTTCATCTGAATCAGTTGATAGTGTGTAGAAGGAGTATTCACACACTCCACCGTCTTCAGTAGCGTCTTTGTCGTAGTTACAAGCTAGTGTATTTCGACAACCTGGTTTTGCAGGTTTGGTTGGACCTGTATTGATTGTACTTAGATTCACACGCAAAGGCTCACCTAGTTCTGCTAACAACACTCCCGCCTGATCACGTTCTACTTTTGATAAGTTTGCACTTTGCATATTGTAATATACAAGAGCGCCAACTCCTGCAACCAATATGAGTGCGATAATTATTTTTTTCATACTTATTATTATCTCACAACAACATAGTACTGCGCAAATTTATTTTGCCAAACCATATCTTTTAAGAGCCTCCTCGCGTGCATCTTTGTGAGGTACTATAGGTTCAACTTTTTCTTTAAGCCATTTTTTAATATATATACTATCTGGATCAAAACGCTCAGCCTGAAGCTCTGGATTAAATATACGTATAGGCTTTGGATCTGCACCAACCGAAGCTGACCACTGCCAACCACCGTTGTTTGAAGCTTCGTCTATATCGAACAAAAAGTGTCGAAAATACTCTTGTCCCCATCGCCAATCAACCCCAAGGTTTTTGGTTAAAATACTTCCAACGACCATACGAGTTCTGTTATGCATCCACCCTATCTGTTGTATCTGTTGCATAGCAGCATCAACAAGTTCATATCCAGTTTTACCTTGTAACCAGGCTGTAAATCTGTGCAAACCCTCTTTTTCATAAACCCAATCAATCTTTCTGTATCTTTCCTGAAACTCAACGTGTAACAGTTTTGGATGATGCCATAATAGATATCTATAGAACTCACGCCATATAAGTTCGGATATATATGTTTGTACACCATTCCCTCTAAAATCTCCGTGATGCTGTCGTATCATCTCAAGAAGCATTCGAGCAGACACAAAGCCCCAAGCTAGAGCAACACTCATCTGAGACGTTCCGTCTTCTGCTAACATATCTCTACTCTCTTTGTATGAATCTATTCGCACTGCATACTTTTTAAAATGTTTTACAGCACCATCTTCGTCGACATATAAGAGTTCTGAGACGCTTGGTTTTTGCAAGTCATACTTGTCAAGATCTATGTCAATATTTTTACCTTTTTCATGCAAGCGAATAATACGTAAATCAGAAATATCTTTTTCAAGATCAGCGTGTAAAATATTGTCAGATAAATCCGAAAGATTGAGATATGTAACACTTTCTACATTTGATTGTTGTATTGTTCTTTTTTTTGTAAACTCATCCCACACTGCGTTTTTAAATGGAGTGAATATAGAATATATATTTCCCTGTCCTGTTTTTGTTTCTTTGGATACTGTTAGAGCATCATCATGGACAACAACATCTATACCTTCTTTTTTTAATTTATCAATCTGAGAATAAAAGTCAGGATATATATCATCGTTCACATGAACTTGTATATCGTATTTTTGTTGCAACTTCTTAAAAGTTTTTACTACGGTACCTTTTGTGATTAGAAAACTTTTAAAGTTTTTGGCAAATGCAGGGAGTGATTTTTTTAAGAGAAGTCTCGCAGAATATCCGAACTGATGATCTGGATGAAGCCCGGTCATATATCTCTCTAGGATAAATACAGGCAGAAAGGCTGTATTTTCCTTTTTTGAACACTCCAAAGCTGTATGTAACGCAGGGTTATCTTTGAGACGAAAATCACGTCTTGACCAGTATATGATAAGTGGAGTTTTAGGCATAATGTCGTCTAGATTAGTTTAAAATCTTCTGACACAGATTGTACATGTTTTTCTCTTCTTTTGTAAGTGGTCGCATTTCAGCTATTTTCTCAAGATACACGACTTGTTTTATAGCCTCTTCTTTCAACATTTCTCCTGAAATTTGCAGCTGTTTCTCCAACTTATCTTGATCCTTGATGTCTATTTTTATTTTTCTTGAGAAACAGGCTTTTAGATACAGTACAAATATTGCTATTGCGAAGAGGATAAATACGAGACCGTATATCCAGTTATGTGTACTTACCCAATCATTAACTGTATTAAGCCAATCTTTATAGACTTCAACAGTCTGACTTTCGCTTACATCAGAATCTCCTATATGTGCCCATATTTTATGTGTTCCAAATTCTCTAAGAAGAATTTCTATGGCAATATTTCCTAAATCATCACTCTTTGCTATATACGTCTCAACTTTTCGTGATGGTGTTTGAACAGTTACAGAAACATCACTATTTAACTTAGATGTTTTTCCTGAGATTTGTGCATACTCTCCTACTTTTATATCATTCTTATTAAGAATGACTATTTGTACCTTTGGCACATCTTTTAGTTCAACTTCCTGTGTTAAAGTGGCCTCATTGTTTGCAGCATCATAGACTTCAACAATCACACTATGTTTTCCTCCTTCATATGATTCAGGTATAGAATATACAGCTTTTCCATTTTCAAACAAAATCTTAATTGCCGGACCCCCATCTAATGAAACGTCAGCAAATGCCACACCTGAATGAGCATCTTTTGCTGTTATTTCAAGTAATCGTGTATTTGCTTCACCTTGTGTTGTTTGAATATTTATATCTGTAGGTATTGCAGTATCTACCCGTATAGCATAATGTGCTGTTTCTGATACACCGTTTTTGGCAACATATCTAACATGGAGATATGAAATACCGTCACGAACACCTTTCAAAACTTTTTGATTTAGACCATATTGCACCGGACCTGTGGCAACAGTATCAGGTTTTGAATCAAATACAGTTTGAACACCTGAAGCGTTTGGATTTTTAGGCCAACCTATAATAACATCCTTTGAATTGTACCAAACATCCTGATTTGGATGAGTACTTGATATGAGTTCTGGTTTTGAAAGTTTTACAGCAATAACTGGAGGTTGTGGCTTTGGAGTTTCTTTTACAGGCTCTTTTACGGCAGGTTTTTCTTCAACAGTCGACGCTTTGGCAACTGTTATCACACTATCATTTACTGAACTAACAACCTCTGTACCTTCACCATCATTTTGTCTTATGGAAATACTGTTTAGATCAAATGTCGCACTTCCGGTTTTTTTAGCTTTTGCTGTTATGGAAAAAACCAGACCATTAGATCCAGTATATCCAGGAGTAGCAACACCTCCAGCAAAAGATATTTTTCCCGTAGCATTTGAGAAGTTTGGTTCCTCTATCCATATATTTAACACAGAACCTGCACGACTCACTGAAGTAACCTCGAGCGTATTTGGATCGTAGCTTATAATACCATCAACAGCATTGATAGCTACGGATTGTGTATTTACAACAACTTGAAAACGAACAGTTTGTCCAACAGCTGTTTGAACTTGTGTTGGTGAAACTGTGATAGACGCGGCGTGTACTGAAGGAGCAAGAGAAAAGAATAATCCGAGGACAAGAATGAGTTTTATAAAATGTTTATACGTTTTTGCGAGCATTTCGCTTAAATAGTTTTATTTTCTTTATACCCTTTATAATACTCTTTCTTTTCTTAATAATAAACAGTATCAATGTCCAGAAAATAACAGCATACCAGTTTACTGCAGTTTTACCTGTATACACACCACTACGTGCATTACCTGCAATATCAAAGGCTGTGACAGTTATTGGTTGTTTTATTTTCTGATCAATCAACACGTACTGATCTCCTGATCGTATAGGAAGAGTATTTCCTTCCTGCACTTCGTAGTATGCAATTCCTGTCTCGCTATCAATTGCTGGGAATGATATAAACTTTTGACCGCCATATAACTGAGGATCTTTATATAGTGTTATCTGAAAAGGTTGTGGAGGTATGTTGTCTGTCGATATCATACTGTTCCACTGATCAACACTCTCTGCTCCAGGTGCCATGACTGGAACAAGCTGGTCAACACGAGTAACAGCCAAAGCTGTTCCTTTGCCATCATTGGCGTAAGCTGATATCTCTCCAAAACCAACACGAAATTCACCCGGTTGTTTTGTTGTCACAACTATTTTAAACAAGGGCACTTCTCCTATTATTCCTCCAGGAATACCTCCTGAAAAAGATATTTGATCTCCTGCCCCAGACAATGATGGCCTTCGTGGCCAAAGTGTTAGACCAGATCCTGCAAGACTCACATCTTTAACTTCAAAATTCTTAGTTCGATCTGAAAACAAAATATCTCCTTCTATAGTGTTAATATTTTGACCTTCAGTATTTGCCATAACATCTATTACAAACGTATCACCTGCCCGAACTTCTTTGCTAACTTTTGCAGTTATACTGACTGCCTGTGTTATAAATGGCAATACAAACAGTATCATGAGTGCAGATATTTTGATGTGTGAAGATATGTTTTTCATATGTTTTATTTCTTTTTAGTCCACTGTGAAAGCATGATTGAGAAATCGGCCGCATTTACTTTTCCATCTTTATTTATATCAACAAGTGCATTTTTGAATGGAGGATTTGTTTTCCAGTATGCAAGCATGATTGAGAAATCAACCGTATCAACTTTACAATCGAGGTTAAAGTCAGCTGTTAGACCGCAACCTTTACCTGTAAGTACTACAGGTGTATTGCTTGTCACAGATCCAGCACCACCTCCTCCACCCCCGCCTCCACCTCCACCTCCACCTGAACTAGCACCACCTTCAACAGTAAATACTCGAGAAGCAGTTGAACTATCAGCTCCAAAATGTACCACGAGTTTAAAGTAGTATGTTCCAGGATTTGTCACAGTACCTGTAAGTGCTGTGTTCCAAGATTCTCCAGGGTTTATGAATTTTGCAGCAAGACTATAGAAAGTATCATCTCCTCCTCCACACTGATTATTTACATTGTCGACAATACACCATTCGTATTGATACTCGTAACCTGTCAAACCTTCGTTTGTTATAGTTACGTTTGCTGATATGTTGTCAGTTGTAGGACTTGTTACAGAGTTAACAATAACCTGTGCTGGAGACCCAGATACTTCCCAATAATCGTTTGTTTGGATAGTTTTCCCACTCTCAACTTGTGTTGAGACAACTGTCTCCCACAAACCTTGAGGTGCAAGTGTTGAAACTGTGTATGTATATTCATACACACCTGTACTTACCAAGTTCATAGGTATATTTGTTGCAACAAGATTTCGAGCTTCGTCATATACACTTACTGTAGGCACAGCAAATGGAGCTGTTGGCACAGAATCAGCATTTAATATAAACACTTTTGTTCGATACACTTTTCCTGTTTGAACCCTGTCTACATTTGACATCTGAACAAACCAGTTTGAGTTTGTAACAGAAACAGTAGACGTTGCTCGTGTTGAAACCGCAACATCTACATTGCCTGCCAACTGCGCTCCGATAGTTCCCGCTGTAGACAAAGATGATGTCAAAACATTCCACACATCCGCGGCCGTGATGTTGTTACCGTAGTTTGTAAGTGTTCGTGAAGCTGAAGCCCAGATGGCTGCCGCAATAGTTGATGTAGAATAATCAGACAATGTTCTAGTTGCAGAACTCCACACATCAGCAGCTGTTAGTGTACTTCGAGATGATACTTGCGCATCCAAGTTGTCAGCAATCTTCTTTCCAATACTTCCTGTTGTTGTCAGTGCAGATGCAGCAACATCCCAGATCGCTTGTTTTGAGGCAGTTGAGAGATCGACTGTTGAGTTAAGTGATCGCGCGCCATATGCCCAAACATCGGCAGCTGAGACGTTATTAAGCGCTTGTATCAATGCTCTGTTTGTCTGTATTTCAGATATAACCGTTGAGATTGAACCATTTATATTATCTTTCAAAAGTTTTCCAACTGAGCCTGTTGTGTTTATAGATGATGTCAAAACATTCCACACATCAGCCGCAGTTATATCATTTCCATAACTTGTTAGAGTTCTTGAACCGTTTGCCCAGATAGCTGCAGTTATACTTGATGTCGCGTAGTCACTAAGTGTTCGCGTTGCTGCATTCCAAACATCGGCTGCTGTAAGATTACTTGTTCCCCGTGTTGAGACTTGTGCATCTAAGTTGTCAGCAATCTTCTTTCCAATACTTCCTGCAGTTGTTAATCCTGAAGCCGCCACATCCCAGATAGCTTGCTTTGATGTGTTTGAGATATCTACGGTTGAGTTAAGTGATCGTGCACCATAAGTCCAAACATCTGCAGCGCTTATGTTATTCAAAGATTGGATGAGAGTTCGGTTTGTCTGTATTTCAGTTATTACATTTGAAATAGAGTTGTTCAAGTTGTCTTTAACTTGTTTTCCGATAGATCCAACCGTCGTGATAGATGAAGTTAGTACATTCCAAACATCAGCGGCAGTTATATCATTTCCATAGTTAGTTAGAGTTCGACCAGCATTTGACCAAACAGCACTTGCAATAGAAGAAGTTCCGTAATCAGACAATGTTCTGCTTGCGGCACTCCACACATCTGCCGCAGTTAAGTTACTGATACCCCGAGAAGATATCTGTGCGTCTATATTATCAGCAATACGCTTACCTACAGATCCCGCAGTTGTAAGACTTGATGCAGCAACATCCCAGATAGCTTGTTTTGAAGCAGTAGACAGATCAACGTTTGAGTTTAGAGATCGAGTTCCATACGCCCAAACATCAGCGGCTGAAATGTTGTTTAGCGCTTGTATTAACGCTCTATTTGTTTGTATTTCTGTAACTACAGTTGAGATTGATCCATCAACATTGTCTTTTAATTGTTTACCTATAGTTCCAGGAGTTGTAAGTGTTGAAGACAACACATTCCACACATCAGCGGCTGTGATGTTGTTTCCGTAGTTTGTAAGGGTTCGCGCCGCGTTTGACCACACTGCTGCAGTTATACTTGATGTCGCATAATCTGTAAGTGTTCGAGTTGCAGCATTCCAAACATCTGCAGCAGTTAAGTTACTGATACCTCGAGAAGATATCTGCGCATCTAGTTTTTCTGCAATTTGTTTTCCAATACTTCCTGTTGTTGTAAGACCAGAGGCAGCAACATCCCAGATCGCCTGTTTTGATGCTGTAGAGATATTTACATCACCTGTTAAACTTCGAGCACCGTATGACCAAACATCGGCAGCTGAGACATTATTAAGTGCTTGAATTAAGGTTCTGTTTGTTTGTATTTCAGATATTACGTTTGTTACAGAATCATTAACATTATCTTTTAATTGTTTACCTATACTTCCTGTTGTTGTAAGTGATGAAGATAAAACATTCCAAACATCAGCGGCAGTAATATCATTTCCATAGTTAGTTAGAGTTCTTGATCCGTTTGACCAGATCGCTGCTGTAAGTGTTGATGTGGCATAATCACTAAGGGTTCGAGTAGCAGAATTCCATACATCGGCTGCTGTTAAGTTACTTGTTCCTCGTGATGATACTTGAGCATCAAGGTTATCAACTATACGTTTACCGATAGAACCTGTAGTAGTTAATCCTGAAGCTGCCACATCCCAAATCTCTTGTTTTGAAGCGGTAGAAAGATTCACATTTCCTGTGATTGTTCGTGCTCCATATGCCCAAACATCGGCGGCAGAGATGTTGTTAAGGGCTTGAATAAGTGTTCGGTTTGTCTGAACTTCTGCTATAACATTAGTTATAGTGTCATTTACATTGTCTTTTAACTGTTTACCGATTGAACCAGAAACATTTAAACTTGAGGACAGAACATTCCAAACATCAGCAGCGGTGATATCATTTCCATAGTTAGTTAGAGTTCGTGATCCACTAGACCACACTGCTGTTGTAATAGAAGAAGTTGCATAATCAGACAGTGTTCTTGTTGCTGCATTCCAGACGTCCGCAGCTGTTAGATTACTTGTTCCTCGTGTAGATATCTGTGCGTCGAGGTTATCTGCAATTCTTTTTCCTATTGAGCCTGAAGTTGTGAGCGCAGATGCAGCAACATCCCATATCGCCTGCTTAGACGCGGTAGACAGATCAACGTTTGTATTTAGAGACCGAGCTCCGTATGCCCAAACATCAGCAGCTGAGATGTTATTCAATGCCTGAATCAAAGTTCTATTTGTAAGTATCTCCGATACTATGGCATTTGTTGATGAAGAAACAAATGTTTCTGTTGCAAGAGATCCACCACCAGAAAGCACTTTATCTGTTAAACGTCGAACTGAAGCATATGAATCGTTCCAAACATCAGCAGCTGCTGATCCAAGAGAGGTTATAGTTCTCACACTGTTTCCCCAAACAGAGCTTGCAATAGATGCGTTTGTTACATCAGGTGTTTTTACTATAAATGTTTTTTCAGATTTTATGAGATTTCCTGCCGCAGTAGATCCACAAATAATAAAAGAGGGGTACGTACCGTTTGTACCCGGTGCTGTTAAGTTGTAGTACTGCCAACCAGCTGAACCGAGCGTAGTTGATGCATGAGCAAACACAGTTCCGTTTGGATTATAAACCAAAACCGAACAGACATCTGATGTCGGTGTAAGATCATCATCGAATACAAACTCACCTACAGTAACAGCATCACCCGGTGCATAGACATTTGAAGTAGCAAACAATAAGCATGGTGCAATTAAAAACGTAAGTAGTACGTAACGGAAAAATTTTGTTTTGTATGCTTTTTTCAAGTAGACCATGACTTATTTTTTATTTTCAATATAACTATTTTTTCTTCGAGTCATCAACAGACTTGAATGCTCCAAGTATGTGTCGTATTGCGTCGGCTACACTTTTTGTTAGTTCCGGTATTTTTTTCGGACCAAACAATAGTACAGCCAAAATTGCAATTATTATTATTTCTTTTGTTCCTAGTCCAAACATATTTTTTTAAAAAATTATTTTTTATTTTTACCCTCATCAGAACCACCTTTAAACGCTCCTGTGATGTGCTTTACAGCCTCAACAAGACTTTTGGCAAGTTCTGGTATTCTCTTTGATCCAAATAGCAATATAGCTATAACCAAGATGATTATTAATTCTTTTGTTCCTAGTCCGAGCATATATTATATAAAAAGTTTTATGATATTAATTTGGGCTTACGTCCTTTGTTTCGGTTGACTAAAATAGTTAACTCGTAAATAAGTAACATAGGCAGCGCCATCAGTATTAATGATAACCCGTCGGTAGGTGGAAGTAAAGAAACAAAGATAAAAATAAGAAAATATGCGAGGCGTCTATGTTTTCTAAGTGTTGCTGGATTTATAACTCCGATGTTTGACAAAAAAGTGATAATGATTGGAAATTGAAATATCAATCCAAGAAGAGACGCGGTAACTACAATATCAGATATAAACTTCCCTATATCCCAGTAGTTTACAACCCCCAGACTCACATTTATCTGAGCTATCATATTTATACCTACATAGAGAACTAAAAAACCATATATAAAACCAACGAAAAATAACAACAATGCGACTGGTATTAATAAAATAAACAACTTCTTTTCCTTTGAGCGTAGACCTGGACTTAAAAATGCATATATATGGTATATAGTTACAGGAGTAATAAATACGCTGGCAATAAAAAAACCTGTACTCATGGCAATATCCACCATCTGAAACGGTGAGCTAATCACTATAGACACATTTTCAAAGTTCAAAAGACGTATTGCAGTTTTGACAATAAAACCTGTACCCAAAAAACTTACAATAAAGACAGCGACAAAAAGCTTAACCAGTATGATTATTCGCCTTTTTAAATCCTCGAGAAAAATTCCGTATTCTGCTATATAGGCGTCTAATTTGCTCATGTTTTATTCGGACATAATAAATATATTTCCTCCTCCGCCTGTAAGAACAAGCTCCATGACCAGATATTGTTCGCTTGATGGTTCAAACAAAATATCAACAGGACTAAAAAGTGTTCCAGTAGGTATTTCCACAATAAAATCCTGCCCTTCCCCTGTTTGAAAATTAATGTCAGTCAGAGCCATATATAGATTATACTATTATTTTTCTAATACGACGATTATTTATACTAACAACCGGCTCTGCTGGTGCAGGAGTTTCAATTGGTGCTGGAGTCGGCTCAGCGGCTGGAGTCTGTGGTATTGGATCCACAACAGGTTCCACGACCTGAGAAGATACAGGGTCTCCTGCTGGTGGTACAACCACAGGCTCAACAGGAGGTGTACTTGATGCATTTGTATTATTTTCTACAGGCGTAGCTGGTGCAACAGGTTCAGATGGAACAAGAGGTTGTTCTGTTGGAGCGGTAGGTGTCGGTGTTTGTATGACCTCATTCTGAACAGGTGCTTGAGCAGGAGTTTGTTGCTGAGGTACTTCAGGAGTAGGTTGTGCAACAACCTCTTGCTGTACAGGTGTACCAACGGCATCATTTATAGTTGTGTTTGGATCGAACTTTAATATCTCTTTTTCAAGTTCTTTTTCATCGTTTATTGTATACACAAGACCACCATACTCTATATACTGAGCCTCAAGCCAGCAAAAAGGCTCATCAGGAGTTTCAACTTTTGCACAAATAACCATATCAGAATCATTTCTCTCCCCTGTTTGTTCATATACAACAAGGTCTGGTCTATCTTTTACTTTTTGTCCTTTTTCAAGATAAATCATATTAGTTTTGTGTTAGTAATGCTCTTACTTTGATGTTATCACCTAGAGATGCAGGTGTATATCTGATATATGTTGTTTCGTTTGCCTTATCTGTAGTGTTATATGCCCCCCAAGTACTTCCGCCGTCTGTAGATTTTTCCCAAGTACCTGTTGGAGATGCTGAGTTATCGTCGACTAATGATCCACCTGTTACAGCATCATACAAACGAACACGAAGTGTTGGGACTGTTCCACCAAACGCTGTAGCAAATCTCCATGCAAATCTTTTATCAGTAGTTGAAGATTGCGCGACTGACGGCTGATAATGTGAGTCTGTTGTATTGTCCTCGTACAAAACAGCCAGTGATAAAAGTCTGGCTGGTATACCATGAACGTTTCCAATTGTTTGAAATTCAAATTTAAATTGAATAGATGTTGTACCGGTAACAGAAGATAGATCTCCTGATTGATCGATGAGAGTCCAAGAACCACTATTATCTGAAATACCAGATGTTCTGTAATAGGATCTATACATCATGAGAGGTGTAACAAAAACACCAGAACCCAAACTTGTAACACATTCTGTTAAAAATCTTTTAAACTTAGAGTTATTTGGTGTTGATATTTCAGGAGAAATTGCCACATTGTTTGTAACAGAAGTTAGATTCCAGTCGGCAACTATAGCAAGAGCATGCAGACCTGTTGTACCTGTAGTAGCCGAACCAACACGGAGTACGTGCGCGATACCATTACTCGTTTCGATATACAAGGCGGCGTTTCTTGTGTCATACGGCAGAGGTACAGAATCAGAATCAGCGGCCGCGTTATCAAGCTGTACAAATGCATTTCCAAATATGAACTCGAACTCATCTCCTGATGTTGTTGGATATATAGTTAGATAATTTCGTGCACCTGTTGCACCTGTTGTTGTTATATAAAACCTATCCGCTGCAGGTGAATAGTTGATAAAAGTCATAACACTCGACGCAGCTTGAACCGTAGCTCCTCCTGGTGGCATTTCAATACGGTTATCTGATTGCCAAGTCAAGTTACCTGCTGTTATGTTTGTTTCTGCCGCTCGATACACACGAGTTGTGGTTACAAAATATATAGACTTCACACCACTACCAGCACCATGCGATGCGGTACATATGATACCGTTGTTTGTTTGTGATGCAGTACCTGTTACAGACTGCGCTCCGGTTACAACTATGTTTGCACCAGCAAGAGTCATTTTACCCGCAGTTATGGAGTCGTTTGCTCGTAAGTTGTATTTAAATATTTTGCACGAAGTCGTACCGTCAAGCACATATGCAAAATGAGAAGTTGAAGTAAAGTTTGTTTTTACATTTCCATCAACAGTAACTCCACATGCAACAGTGTTAGTTACCGTAGCAGCATCTGCCAACCAATATGTTAGTTTTAAGTTATCAACAGTAGAAGCTGATGCTGCTATAGTTGTACCTGTTGTTGTAAAATCATCCCATGTTATACCCTTTCCTACAAACAATCCTCCGTTAGTCGTTGTTGTGTTTGTAAGAGTGATTACTGGACGAAGCTCTTCTATAACATAAGCCGTACCTGCTGAAATGGTTCCAGCTGTAAGTGTAAGTGTTATAGATGTATCGCTACCTATAGCTGATATGTAGTACCAAGTTGTAACTTGCGTTGGATCTGTTGTTCCAAAACCGATACGCGCACCGACCGCTATACGCTGTGTGGAAAACTGCGTACTTGTTCCTGTAACAGCTGTTCCTGATACTGCAACAGTTCCTGTTATGTGCGTATAGTAACACATACGAAAACCTCTTTGTACGTTAGTGGCGTTAGTTACAGAAAAAGTTATAAAACCTTTCCAGGCGTATGTTGAAGTCGCTCGGTTATATGTATATGCAGTTATTCTTTTTGCCGTAGTTGTTACGGCTTCGATACCAAAAACCCAATCAATAGTAGAAGACCATTGTACTGAGTCTATATATACCGGAGGTATAGATGTGGACTCATCAACAGGTCGTGCAAGGTTTGGCTTAACTGGACCGATGAATTTATCAGTTACAAGAGCTCCTGTATATTGTTTTATCTGTGGTCCAAGATTCCAATTAGCCGCATTATAAGAACCCGGATAATCGGTGGTAGTACCTGTAGCTAATTGTTCAACAACTCGTAATGCCATATTTTATATAAATCTTTAAATTAATTTCTCTAATTATAACCTACCCTTCATCAGACTTCCAAATAATCAACATTGATCTGGACTGTCGCACCTGCACTTAAGACGCAGTAGACTTCTTGGTTTACACCACCTTCAACAAAGTTAGGGTGATTATTCGCACCATACAACCCTCCAGCCTTAGGCGACACGTATTTTTCATAATCAGTACCACCTGATGTAAATCTAAAAGAAACAGAACCCAGATCAGATGTTAATGAAAAACGTGTACTGTAAACCCGTATTTTCTTTCCACTTGAAGGCGTTATAACTGTTCCAGAGTTTGTTAGGGTTACGGTCTGCTTTAAAACACTTTGTCCCGAGATAATAGTTTGAAGAGTCTCTTCTGTTGCAGGATTTACTCTTGTATTTGAAGCATTTTTTACACCAACCACACTTGAAGTTGGAGTTGCTCCCATAACGTATGCCTCAGCCTTTTTAGGAATCATCGATATTGCAACCGCCCCAAGACCTGCCATACTCGCAAGTTTCAAAAATGATCTTTTTTTAGGGTCTACGCCTTCAATTTCATGAACAACCTGCTCTGGCACCACCTTATCAACTATCACGTTTTTATCTTCTCGAGCTTCGATAACTGTTTCAGAAACAACTTTTCGTTGTGTTCTTTTTTCTACATATACAGGCTTTAATATCCCGTCAATACTTCCTACTACTGGGAATCTTTGCGGCTTTGAAAAACTTTGAGAGTCATCAGAAACAGTCACAGCATCATGCCGCATCATTTTTTGTGATAGAAATTTAAAAGGATATCTGCTGCTCGACAACATACTTGATTATTATATCACCATATTTTGTAAAAATACAAAAACAAAAAACCTTTACGTGTGGGTAAAAGTTTTTTGTTTAGATTTTATTTTCTTTGCGCAGTCGACCGGATTTGAACCGGCGACCTTCCGCGTGACAGGCGGACGTTCTAACCAGCTGAACTACGACTGCATGCTATGTATTATACACATATCTTTTTCTATTCAAAATATTTTTTTAAAAAATTTAGAGAAACAACTCTTTATCTCTTAAAGTATATATTTTGGTGTCAGTGGGAGGAATCGAACCTCCGACCTTGGGCTTATGAGTCCCACGCTCTAACCGACTGAGCTACACTGACTCTTCTTGTTGCGAGGCTTGGATTTGCACCAAGGCTTTCAGGTTATGAGCCTGACGAGCTACTGTTACTCCACCCCGCTATGCTTTTATTAAACTGATACCCCCTCCACTACGAGGTAAAATTAAAATAGGTACTCAGACAGTATAATATATATTTACTAAAAATGCAAACAGAACAGGCATTTAGCCGTGAAATATACTACATATAATCCCACTATCATAAATGGACCAAACGGTATCTCCGTTCTAAGTCCCAGACTTGGAAATTTTCTTTTTAGATACGCCCCTAGACGACCTTTAAATATCTGTATGCCCAGTGCATTATTTTTAGATGAAAACGCTGTTATAGCCTCACCAAACAACATACAAGCAACTATAACAACAGTACCTATCCAAAATGAGTATACAATTGCAGTAAAGCCGTAAGCCATACCTAACATCCATCCTATAGGTAGTGCAAGCTTTGCGTCACCTAACCCCATCCATCTTCCACCAGATACAAACCATAATAAGGCAAAAGGTAGAGCCATCAGTGGACCTGCTATGAGTGCAGATTGTATAGTTGGACTTGCCATGATTGTTTGATGCGTAGAGAAAGCTAAAATGATTCTAAGTACAGCTAGACCTCCTGCTGTATATACCAAGCCATCTGGTATTATCTTATGTCTAAAATCATACACAGCTATGCATATAAGCAGTGCTGCGATGATCCAATCTATACCAATGAGCCAGAATGGTGAAAGTAAATTATGTGTATATATTGCAGTAAACAAAAAAGCTGTGACTATTTCTACTAAAGGATATTGTACAGATATGCGTGCTTTACACGTACGACACTTACCTTTATACCAAAGATAACTAAAGACAGGCACAAGATCTTTTGCAGACAACTCCCTTCCGCAGGAGAAACATTTTGATCTACCGCGTGATATAGATAGGCCAGTGTTATATCTATATATAACTACGTTAAGAAAACTTCCTATAAGTAAACCGAAGATAAAGATAAATGGAATGTAAAAATTAAAAAACATATATTTAGTTATATTGTATCACAACAAATCTTTAACTAGTTATTAGACCAATTAATAACATTACAATTATAATGATCGTGAGAAAGCTTGTAATAAATTTTATAGCAGTTGCATCAAGCATGTATAAAGATTATATACGATAGTTTAAAAACCAGCAAAAACAAAAGCCACCCTTTCGGGTGACTTTTGCGATTTGATAGCAACCTTCGTTACTATACCAGTCCATTATGGAAGGTATGTAAGTGTTGTTGTATCAAGAGCTTCGAATCCTGCGAACTGTGTTTGTGCAGATCCGCCTGTAGGTGTCCACTGGATACCTCGAACTCGAGCCTTGTAAGTAGCTCCTGAAGTTAGAAGAGCTGCTGGGAATGCTGCTGTAATCTCGAAGTTCTTAACAGCGCCTTTAGCAACTGTTGTAAGACCACTTTCTGCGAATACTGCTGCTGTTGTTGTTCCAACAACTGCTCCTGAAGCAACGTTTACTAGGTCAATTGTTGATGAAGCTGAAGCGTTGATGTTTCCACCTAGTGCTGTCAGACTTAGAACGAATTTAGCCTGGAATCCTGTTACTACAGAGTTTGTTCCTGTCTGTCGCTCAAGTGATGAAGAAACTTTTCCGAATCGTGGTACAGCTGGAGCAAAGTATGCCCATACAGTTGTTCCTGGGATTAGAGATGACTGTGAGGCGATACCTGTTGAGCCATTTGGTTTCTCATACATAACTTGTGCAACTCGTGTAGATACAACTGTTCCTGAAGTTGTGTTTGCAGGAAGGTCAGCCTTGATTGAGAATGTTTTGATTGTATCTACTGGAACTGTAACATTGTAGTTTGTAAGATCGAATGTTACTGAACCTGAAGCTGTTGTTGAAGCTACAACTGATCGAGCGTCGATCATTGTTGATCCATCGTATAGGTATACGTTTGAAGGAAGTGTTCCACCTGTTCCGTTTGCTCCGGCTGCAGATAGAAGTCCTGTGTTAACGGCTACTGTTACAGATGTAAGTTTTGATACTCCTGTCTTTGACTCAACTGCGAATGTAGAAGTAAGAACTTTTTCAGCTCCGTTTCCTGTTGTATTAACATCGTAGTTTGTAGAGTAAAGAGTTGTAGCATCATCCTGTGCTGTCATAGTAGATGTACCTGGTTTCTTGAATGTGTGTGTTCGAGAGTCAGATAGTGCGTTGTAACTACTGATTCCTCGTCCATCAACTGTTCGGATACCTGATGTACCATAAACATTGAATCGTACGTATCGGTCTGAGTCAATTGAGTTTGAGTTTACAGAAACTGTCAATGTCTTGATAGTATCTTTAGCAACTTTAACTCCTAGACCAGAGATCTGTACGTAATACTTGTTAGGTGTAACTGAAGTATCTCGTGAGAATGTTGATGAATTAACTGGGATTGTAGCTAGAACTGTTGATCCATCTTTAACTGTTACAGTATTGATCAAAGTTGAAGGGTTCTCCTGTGATGTAAATGTGTTTGATGTATCTACAGCAACTTCAAGGTTAACTCGCTCTACCATGATGTCTGACTGCTTAGCTTTGAACTCAACAGCGTAAACATTAACATCTGAGTTAGATGTAACGTTTGGATTGTTAACAACTACTGGTGATACTCGAACCTCAGCAAATCCCTCTGAACCTACTAGAACATTATTATTGTTCTGGTTATTGTTCTGGTTATTATTTCCTTGGTTATTGTTCTGGTTGTTGTTTCCCTGGTTATCATCAGCAGGACCTGCGTTTAGAACTTCTCGAGTCATAGGACCAACAAATCCTGTTCCTGGAAGATCATTAGCAAGCTGGAAGGCTACAACAGCTTTCTTTGTGATTGAACCAAAGTAACCTGTAGCGTTTCCATTAAAGAATCCAGCGTCAGCTAGGTATTCTTGTAGAGCCTTAACATCGGCATTTTTCATACCCATCTTAAGGTTTTTGTTAAACATATAACCTTCTGCTACTACACTTACTGAAAAAGCAAGTGCTAGAGCGAAGATTGATGTTGCAAGTAATTTTTTCATAATTTGATTTAAAATATAAGAACTGTGTTTTTTGTGTCTGAGTTATTAATAATTAAGTTTATAAGTCCAGACCACAATTCTCGGGCTAAATCTTTGCGAACCCGTCTTGAATATCGGAGTCTACCTCAAGGCTGACCTAATATACAAAACGGACTCGAAAGGCGTAACCTGTACCCATCTAAACGGGTACATAAAGGCTATATTACACTATTTCGGTCCGAATTACCAGTCCTTAAGACTAGATCAAGCGGAAATACACAAAAACCCCTTTTTTAGGGGTTTTTGTGTATTTAAACGATATGTCCTTTAAATAGACTACTTTAGCGAGTATTTACTCCACCGTCTTTCGCCTGACTTTTTAAGTGTCCCAGAAAGTACCAGAGATGTGAGCTCTCTTTGTATGGTTTTTGAACTACAACCTTGTATTTCATCAATAAATTCGTTTATGGTGACCTGTCCTTTAACCTTAACTATCTCCAAAATACGCTTTCTTCGTGAACCTATATCGGAACCCAGATTCTGAGACCCTGTTTCGACCGTAGTCACTTTTTTACCAACTACCGGTGTTACATTTTTTTTGTAAAGGACGGGTGTGTGGGTATTTTCTTTTATTTGAGATCTACCAAAATCCTTTTCTGGAACATAAGAGACACCGGCTGGTTCATCTTTCACCTCAGCAAGGTTTTCTAAGACATTGGCAACTATCGATTTTTTATCTGTATCATTTTTAGGAATATTTGTGATAAGTGCTTTGAGCAGTAAATCTGCATTCATTTCAGAAACAGCATTTGTTTCTTTGGCTATTTTTATAAGACTTGTGAGTTGTCTTATTTTAAGATCTTTGTGTCCATTATCTTCAGATAGAATTAATTCAATTGAAAGTGTTCTGAGAGACTGTCTGATAGGGTCATTTTTATCGATAAGATCAGTAACCAGATACAAGGCCTTCGAGATTGCCTCAAGAGGCACCTGTCTTTGAATCTGAAGTTCTTGTTTTTTTGTTTCCAGTAGTGTGTCCATTAACTGACAGTATATATAAGACAAGTGAAAAAGCAAGATGAAAAAAGCTCCTATGATAAAATAAGACATATGTCCAAAAAGAATGTACAACCCAAGAAAAAAAATTCCAAAAAAGAGACTGTCTCTGATGAACCTAAAAGCCTTTCTATATCTAGATATATACGAGGCATGACTCCAAATGTCTTACCTCAAGACCGCTATGTAAAGAACACTGTTCTGACACTTGTCTTTTTCGTACTTTGTTTGTTCTTTATATTAGCCTCACTTCGATTGGGTGGTAACTTAGGTAATACTATATATACATGGTTCCATGGGCTATTAGGATATGGCTATTTTGTTCTACCCTTTCTGTTTGCTATACAGGCCTACTTCTATAGTATCCACAAAGAAACGAGTTCTCTAGCTAAGACAAAGATCTTCTTCTCATTAACCCTTTTGTTATCTGTTCTTGGAACACTTGAGATAACAAGCGCTGAGGCAGGAGGAAAACTGGGCCAGTGGGTATCAGTACCACTACTAAGTCTATTTGATAAAACTTTGAGTTATATAGTACTTGTTGCAGTGCTTCTAATATCGCTGGTTGTACTATTCGAATTCTCAATAGGAAAGAAGAAGAATTCTTCAGAGGAGTCTACGGAAGAAGCTGGTTCAGAATTAGAGGTGTTGAAACCGAACAAAAAGATGCGAATCGAAGGTGTCATATCTGACGATGAAGAGGATGTAAAAGACACAAAAAACAAATCAAAGACATATTCCGAGGATGCTGTTGATGTAAAAGACACTATAAAGGACACAGATAAAAACCTTATAAATAAAGCTCAAAATAAAAATAGCTCTTCTGAGTCTGAAAAAGATGAGAGTGAGGATTTGCTACAGGTTAGTCGAAAATCTCTACTTATCGGCAAACCCTACGTTCCGCCTGCTCTATCACTTCTTGAAAGAGATAAAGGTAAACCTGAGGTTGGAGATATTAAAGCTAACGCGAATATTATAAAACGAACACTGCAGAACTTTGGAGTTCAGGTTGAGATGGATGAAATATCAGTAGGTCCATCAGTTACAAGGTACGCTATGAAGCCTGCCGAAGGTGTAAAATTGTCAAAAATCTTAGGTCTTCAAAACAACCTATCTCTCGCCCTTGCAGCGCATCCAATACGAATAGAGGCACCTATTCCAGGCAAATCTCTTGTTGGTATAGAAGTTCCAAATACCACAAAAACAGTGGTTGGACTTGGAACACTTCTAGGCTCAGACGAATTCCAAAAATCTCCTGACCCACTACTTATAGCGCTCGGTAAAGGAGTATCTGGAAAGTTGTATTATGAAAACCTAGCAAAGATGCCTCACTTACTCATAGCCGGTACAACTGGTTCTGGAAAATCTGTAATGATACACAACCTTATCACTTCCCTTTTGTACAAAAATTCACCAGACAATCTTCGATTTATTTTCATTGACCCTAAGCGTGTTGAGCTTACTTTGTACAACAAAATTCCTCACCTACTTACACCGGTTATTACAGATCCAAAGAAGGCCATACTTTCACTAAAGTGGGCGGCTAAAGAAATGACACGTCGATACGACATTCTTGAAAAACATTCTGTTCGAGATATAGATTCATATCATAAAAATGTATTAATGCCCGCACTTGAAGCGGCACGAAAAGACAGTGGTAAAAAACCAGAAGAAGCTGATGAGTTAAGTGAGACGTTGCCAGACACAATGCCATATATAGTAGTAGTTATCGATGAGCTTGCAGATATCATGCAAACATATCCACGAGAACTTGAGGCGGGTATTGTAAAGCTTGCACAGATGAGTCGAGCTGTCGGTATACACCTAGTACTTTCAACACAACGACCTTCCGTAAATGTGATTACAGGTCTTATTAAAGCAAACATCCCTTCACGAATGGCTCTTCAAGTAGCATCTCAGATTGATTCACGTACAATACTTGATACAAGAGGTGCTGAAGAATTGCTTGGACGTGGAGATATGTTGTATATGACAGGAAGAATGCCGAATCCACAACGTGTTCAGTCTCCAAACATAACAGAAACGGAAACAAAAAAGATAGTAAAACACCTTATAGACAATATGGAGTATATTCCCGACACAATCGCCCTTACCCCTCAAGATCAAGAGCAGGCTGGTACACATGCCATATTCTCATCAAACATGGGAGACAGTATGGATGATGAAGCAGATGATGATCTGTATGAAGATGCAAAAATGGCCGTTATAGAGGCCAAGAAGGCTTCTACCTCCTATCTACAAAGAAAGTTACGTGTAGGTTATTCTCGAGCAGCTCGACTTATAGACATACTAGAATCTAAGGGCATTATTGGACCAGCAGATGGATCAAAGCCTCGTGAAGTTTTGGTTGGCCGAGATGGTGGCCCTGCCGGAGAGCAGTCTACAGATGAAAACGATGACTCAGCAGAACGTGTGGTGTAGTTCAGTAAAACTTTATCAAAACTTAAGAAAATCTTTAATAACAAAAGTATATTATGACACTGGGATACACAGATGGAAAAACTAAGCTTAAAATCATTTTTTTCACATTATGTGCGTTTTGTATAGTATCCCTTACTGCATACGAATTCAGGAAAGTTTGGAAAGGACCTGATATTTCACTAAGTTGTGGTAGCTGTGTGGGGCTAATAAGTGAATCTGGTTCTTACAAAATCTCAGGCAAAACCCAAAATATCGCAGAAATCTTCCTTGGTAGCAAAAAGATATATGTCAATTCTAATGGGGATTTCGAACAGTCAGTACTTCTCTACCCTGGTGAGAACCTCATATCTCTTCATGCTAAAGATAGATTTGGCAAAGAAGTCAAGAAAGATATCGCGGTATACTATAAACATAATAAATAAACTTAAAAACATCACAGTATGATAAAGAAAAAACCAGCAAAATCAAAAAAAGATGAACTTGACGAAGAGCTTAACGAGGTTGAAGAAAATGAATCTCTTGAGGATGAAGAATCTTCTCTCGGTTCTAAAAAAGGTAAAGGATCTAAGAAAGATGATATAACAAGTAATATAAGTGACACTATTGCTGAGATTAAAAGTCGATTCGGAGATGAATCTATAATGAAACTTGGTGAAAAACCTAAAGTTGACGTAGACGTCATTCCTACCGGATCTATAGGTTTGGATGCAGCACTTGGAGTTGGAGGAGTTCCTCGTGGACGTATTATCGAGATATTTGGACCAGAATCTTCTGGTAAAACCACTCTCGCACTTCATATCATTGCTGAAGCTCAAAAGAAAAATGGTGTATGTGCGTATATAGATGCTGAGCACGCTATGGATCCTGATTATGCACGACGACTCGGAGTGAATATAAACAACCTTCTTATTTCACAACCAGACGCTGGTGAGCAAGCTCTTGAGATCACAGAGAGTCTTGTGCGAAGTGGAAAAATAGATGTCATAGTTGTTGACTCTGTTGCAGCACTTACCCCAAAAGACGAGATCGAGGGAGATATGGGAGCCCAGCATGTTGGAAAGCAGGCTCGACTTATGTCTCAAGCGCTCCGAAAGCTTACTGCCATAGTCGCCAAGAGTAAAACAGTTGTTATATTTATTAACCAGATTCGTATGCAGATAGGAGTAATGTTTGGAAACCCAGAAACAACTCCAGGAGGAAAAGCTCTAAAGTTTTACACATCTATACGACTCGATATACGACGTATCGCCCAAATAAAAAAAGGAGAAGAGGTTATGGGCGGACGTGTGCGAGTAAAAGTTGTTAAAAACAAAGTTGCTGCACCTTTCAAACAGACAGAGTTTGATCTTATGTATAACGAAGGTATTTCTCTTGAAGGTGAGATGCTCGCGCTCGGAGAACGTATGGATATCATAAGTAAAACAGGTTCTTCATATTCATATGGAGACGTTAAGCTGGGACGAGGATACGACGCAACACGACAGTTTTTAAAAGAAAATAAAGATCTCAAAAATGAGATCCTAAAGCAGATACGATCAAAGTTAAAGGAAGCTTAGTTACTACCACAAAACAAAAACACCTCACATGAGGTGTTTTTGTTTTACATACTACTGTATTCCCTAGTTGTTATTTATATAAGGAAGCAAAGCCATGAATCGCGCCCGCTTGATAGCAAGACCAAGATTTCGCTGATGTTTTGCAGTTACACCAGATCGTTTTCGTGAAATAATTCGTCCGTATTTATTGATGAACTTTTTCAAGATCTGAGTATCTTTGTAGTCAATATGTTTTATATTGTTTTCAGTGAAATAACACTTTTTTGACATACGGTTTTTAAAAATTAATGAATAATATGTACAAATTAGAACGGTATATCCTCAGGATTTATATCCTCGTCTGGGTATTTAACCTCACCAGAATCTCGTGACTCCCCTGGCATAGGACTTGCATCCTGTGAGCCTGGAATATCTCGCGCTTCTGTTGAAGAACCTGCCCCGCCTCTTGGTCCGAACTGGAAGTTTTCAAGAACAATCTCTGTTCTATACTGTTTCTTACCATCTTGTCCGTCCCATGATCGAGTTTGAATTCGTCCTTCTAGATATATAGGGTTACCTTTCTTTAGATACTGGTTTATAACCTCAGCCTGCTTTCCAAAAGCAACTACATTGTGATATTCAGGTACATCTTTTTTTGCCCCTGAAGCATCTTTTGTAGATCTGTTTGTCGCAACACTGAACGAACTTACATGCATACCTGATGGTAGTGATTTAAGTTCAGGATCTTTAGTAAGATTTCCGTATAACGTTACTTT
The DNA here is from genome assembly GCA_964450605.1 of uncultured Candidatus Saccharibacteria bacterium. Classification (GTDB taxonomy): domain Bacteria; phylum Patescibacteriota; class Minisyncoccia; order Phycocordibacterales; family CAIZLB01; genus CAIZLB01. Next base: position 217,054 of record CAYVEK010000002.1, read on the forward strand.
GTTTATGTACATAATGTGTTTTTGTTTAGCTTAATAATGGTATGTCTTAACCTTACAAAAGGCGCACAACATACACGCGGAAACTAAAACATGTAGAACTATTCTGCGTCTACAACCTCTTCAGTATCAACTACTACAGGGGCTATATCAGCTTTTGGCGCATCTTCACCTTCTTCGCTTTCATTGGCAAGGAGATCTTTAGAAACCATAGTATCTTCTGCAACTGTTTTAACGAAGATATATCGAAGAGTTGAATCCAACTCTTTCACATATTTCTCAACAGAGGCAAGAGCACTTGCTTCTAACTGAAACTTAACCCAGCCAAAGTACGCGGTTTCATACCACTTCTTCTGAGCCTTGATAGTCTTTGGAATCTCATACGCAAGTGTAAAGAGTCGAGGAGCAGATTCTCCGATGAATTCACCGTTTGCTTTCTCTATCTGTGACTTGATTTTTGAAAATTCTATCTGGACATCGGCCTCAGAAAGGGTTGGAAGGAGATGAATACCTAATTCATACACCTTGAAGCCTTCCTTTGTGCTTTCATTTATTATTTCGGTCATGGAGAACACTTTAGCACAAAGTCCAAAAAAACGCCAGTTTTAAGGCTTTTTATGACTTTAGCCAGTACTTACGAGCATTTTCAGCAAAAGTGTTTACAACCTCCTCCAAAGGTACGTTTTTGATCTCTGCTATCTTTTTATATATTTCTATAACAAATAAGGGATTATTTCGATTTCCTCGATGCGGTGTCGGTGCCACATAAGGACTGTCAGTCTCTGCAAACATACGATCAAGTGGAACAAAATCCACAAGCTCTCTGTATTGTTCTGCAAATGTAATAACTCCTGTAAAAGATACACTAAAACCGAGATCTAGAAATGCCTGAGCCTCTTCTTTTGTTCCTGCGAAAAAGTGGGCATTTCCCCTGTATTGTAACGGTTGATTGTTAAATTTTTCCTGAAGAATCGATAAAGTTTTACCATAGGAAGCTCGAACATGAAGCATGAGCGGTTTATTGTACTTTATAGATAAATCTATTTGATGCCTGAAAATTCGTTCTTGTACAGCTAAATCTTCTTCTGTAAGTTTCTCTTCCCCTCTCTCAAAATAATCGAGTCCGCATTCACCAATGCCGACAATAAAACTCTGATGATCGACTAAAAAATCTGCTGTGAAAAAATTTTCTAGCTTTTCTGAATCGTCTTCTGTTGCATGAAGTGGATGGGTACCTACAGTAGCCCACAAAGATCCTGGATGTTGTTGTGCTAGTTGTATAGCCTGTTCAGAAGTTTCAACTGTTGTCCCCACGTTTATAGCAACCACATTCTGCTCTTTCATCTGGGCAATAATCTCATCTCGATCTTCATCGAAGTCTTTGAAGTTTAGATGTGCATGTAGATCGATGTAGGGGTTGTTCATATATTTAGAATACTTCATTATGATGAAGTAATTTTGCAAACATTGGAGTATCTGGCATCTTTCGCTCTTCTATACAATCAATAATCTTTGGCACACTATGTGGTAATACCGGTTCTGCAAAAGTTGTAAGAATGTAAAACTTTTCCATCATAGCAGAAACAAGCTCTCGTGCTTTTTCCGGATCAACCTTAAATAACTTAAATGGCTCTGTTTCTTGAATCCAAGTATCTATAGAAGCAAACTCCTTCCATATACATGAAGTATATCCGGTAAGATCTGTGTTATTTAAAAAACTGTCGGCTTTTTGTTCAACTTCAGACCAGTACGCGCTCTCTCTAACCTGGATAGGATCAAATCGCGCATCATAACTAATCATCATTTTCAAAAGTCTATTGCACAAATTACCAATACCATTTGCAAGATGCGCATTGTATGAAGCAACAATCAAATCTTTTGACACCTCTCCATCATCAAGCAAAGGAACATCGTGAGTGAAATAAAATCGCAAACCTTCTGCCCCAACAAGATCCATCATCTCGATCGGATCAATAATATTTCCAAGAGTTTTTGACATCTTCTTTCCCCCAGATTGCATAAGGCCTGTAACAAGTATCTTTTTGGGTAAAGATAATCCTGCAGACATGAGCATACCTGGCCATATCGCAGCATGAAAACGTAATATATCTTTCCCTATCACATGTATTGCTTCTGGCCAAAAACGCTTCATAAGACTATCATCTGAACCCCCAAAGCCTAAGGCTGATATGTAGTTTGTCAGCGCATCTCCCCACACATATATAGCTTGAGTATCATCACCTGGTACTAAAATAGCATTAGGTTGTCCGTGATATGGTCGAGAAAAACTTATATCATCAAGCCCATCCCGAAGTACTGTGAGTATTTCATTTTTTCGAGCATCGGGTGCTATATATAACTCACCACTTTCGATGGCTCCTATAATCTTATTTGTGTATTTAGATAATTTGAAAAAATAATTTTTTTCTTTAACTTTTTCTGGTTCAGTATCATGAAGTGGACATTTGCCTTCGACTAAATCTTTTTCTGTTTTAAAACTTTCACAACCAACACAATAAAGACCTTCGTACACACCTTCGTATATATCTCCAGCTTTTTCTAAACGCTTCCACATCTCCTGAACCCCAGGATGGTGATGAATGTTGTCGGTAGTTCTTATGTATCTATCGTATGATATGTGTAATCTATCAAACAATACCTTTGTCTCCTCTGCCTGAGCATCAAGAAAACTCATAACCTCAAGACCTTTTTCCTTGGCAGCTTTTTCAATCTTAAGACTGTTCTCATCGGCACCAGTTAAGAAAAAAGTAGGTCGACCAAGTAGGCGTGCCAAACGAGAAAATACATCACAGACAACTGTTGGGTAGGTATTACCAATATGTAGTTTTCCGTTAGGGTAAAATATAGGGGTCGTTATATAGAAAGGTGTTTTGTCTGACATACCCCCATACTAGCAGAGCTAAAGCCTTTTCTCCAGCTCTATAATGTGCTGTTTTATTCTTCAGCAATCATCCTCTTCCGCCGGTTATGATCATCAAGATATTCAACTATAAGCACAGCTATAGGAATAGATAGAAGTACTCCGACAAAACCAGCAAGTTCGACACCGGCAACGAGTGATATGATAACAAGAAGTGGTGGAACACCTGTAACCTTTTTCATAACTATAGGATACAAAACATGGGATTCTATCTGATGAATCACGGTAAACAAAATAACAACTATAAGAGCAACACCCATACCTCCTTTTATCAAGGTAAACAAAAATGCTAATATCGTTGCGATAAATATTCCAATGATAGGAATAAATTCAAGAAGTCCAGCAATAAGTGCAAGCAAGAACACGTGCTGTATTTGATTTCCTAAAAATATCTTACAAATACCTAAGCCGATAGCCATAAGTACAAACACTGTACCCATAAGCATAAATTGTCCTTGTATCCACTTACCTATCTTGTCCTGCACCCTGTCCCACAAGCTTATAACATATCCTTCGTATTGACGCGGAGTCACCATCCCTAAAAACCGTGCAACACCTCTCTCTTCGACCGATAGATATATAGACAAAACCAGTACAAGTATGAGACTAACAATACCTCCAAAGAACCGCGTTACAGTGTCAAAAATACCTCCAACAAAATCAGAAAATGATGCTGTGATGAGGCCGACCAAATCTTCCATAGAAATACTCTGAGGAACTTCAGGGAAAACTTTTTTAACAGATGTATATAAACTCTTTTGTATTGGGTTTAATATATCAGCGGTTTTAATAGTTCCCGGAAGAGAGTTTATGGCACTAAATGTCTCTTTAATAAGCGGAGGAAGAGCAATAAATATAAACGAAGCGAACGCAAGAACTACAATACTATAGCTAAAAAATACAGCAGTGCCTCTTTTACTACCTCTCCGAGTAAAGAAACGTATCATCGGCTCCATGAAGGACGCTATAACTACCGCCACAAGCACCGACAAGATCAAGCCTTGCAACTTGCCCAAGGCTAAAAATACCAGTATTCCCCCTATAATCTTCGCAATAGAACCTCCTGTTATATTCATATGCCTATGGTAGCATATTTTTTATCGAAAAAGACTATTTTTTTGCTTTTGGGTTTACGTCCGGAACTACTGCATTTAGAAAATCATCCTCACTCATCTGACGATATGCATAACATGCATTTGATCCTTTATATCTCTTCATGTTAGCAGGTGATACAAAAGCATGCATGATCGGAGAAAATTCAGTAGTACCATCCTGATTACCCGCTTCATCATAATGCACTATTTTAGCTTTTATAAGAAGAGCTTCTGTACATTTGTTTCGGACACTACATACCATATTTTTTTTAATCTCTGGGAAGATATATGCCTCTGTTCTTGGTGTTGTTACTTTTTTTGTATTATCTACAAACCATGCAAATATACACTGATCACCTTGCTTTTTTGCCTCTGGGTTATAGTCACAAGCATTAACATGCATACAACCAACACCTCGTTGTCCCATATATTCAGCATCACTGGGATCAATATAGTGCCCATCGCCTGTTGATGCTTTTTTAATATCTACAGCAGCCGCTGTGTTATTTTTATTTTGAATAACTGTTTTAACGTTAAAAACTATAGTGGTTACTATAACCGCCGCTAAGACAACAAGTGTTAGTACTTTTTTCATATACTATATATTGTATCTTCACCTGCAGAGAACTACAATAACGTATCTATATTTTCAATGTTGACAACTTTTTGCTCTCCACTATCTCTATCTCGAACAGTTACAGTACCTTTTTCAAGAGAATCAAAATCAACAGTTACACACAAAGGTGTACCTATCTCATCCTGTCTTCGATATCTCTTACCAATAGAACCTGTCTCATCGTACACTATCTTTGAGGCTGGTATACCGTTTTTCTGAGCAAGCTCTCGTAGTTTCTGCCAAACCTCTTTTGCTTTTGCAATAAGTTCTGGTTTGTTTTTCAACAGAGGAAATACAGCAACTCGATATGGTGCAACTGCTGGTGAAAGTTTTAGAAACGCTCGTTCTTCCCCACCCAGATTGTCTACACTGTATGCCGTGGCAAGAACAGCAAGAACAGTTCTATCGAGTCCAAATGACGGCTCAATACAATGTGGTGTAAACCTCTCTTTTGCCTCTTCATCAAAATATGAAAGATCAACTTTTGATCCATCAGTATGTGCTTTTAAGTCAAAGTCTGTTCTGTATGCTAAACCGTATAACTCTTTTTTTCCAAACGGAAAATCGTACTCGAAATCTATAGTTCGAGCTGAATAGTGTGCTCTGTCTTCAGGAGCAATCTCAAGTTCATGGAGCTTTGCTTTGTCAAGACCGATGTCAAGGATAAAGTTCCAAACCTCTTTTCTGAATTCTTCAAATGAAGTTTCCCAGTTTTTAGGATCAACAAAATATTCTATCTCCATCTGCTCAAACTCTCGAACTCGAAAAACAAAATCTCGCGGAGCGATTTCATTTCGAAAGGCTTTACCGATCTGTCCCATACCAAATGGAAGCCGTGGATGAAATGTATCAAGAATATTTTTAAAGTTTACAAACATACCTTGTGCAGTTTCTGGGCGAAGATAGACAACATTTTCATCTGACTCGATAGCACCGATGTTTGTTTTGAACATCATGTTGAACTGACGAGGTTCGTTCCATCTTTTTTTCTTACTACAGTTTGGACATTCTACATGCTGATTTAAAAAATCCTGAGCAATAATTCCTATATATTTGCTAGCATCTATCATTTGTTTACGAAAAGAATCTTCCAGTTCAGCAATACTCATATTCTGATGAAAACTATCACCGGAATCTTTTTGTTCTTTGAATTGTTGAACTATTAGTTTCTGATCCATTCTGGTCTTTGCCATAAATTCAGCATAAGGCCCCTCATCCACAATCTGATCAACTCTAAATCTCTTCTTACAATCCAAACACTCAACCAACGGATCAGCGAAACCGCCAACATGACCTGAAGAAACCCAAGTCTTTTGATTCATAAGAATGGCAGCGTCCATACCATACATATCAGTTCTGTCATCAACAAAACGCTTCCACCAAAGACGCTTGATAGCATCCTTAAGCATCACACCGAGTGGACCATAATCCCATGTACCAGCGAGTCCTCCATATATCTCAGAGCCTTGATAGATAAAACCCCGTCTTTTACACAGAGAAATCAAGTCCTCCATACTTACTTTCTTATTGTCTGCCATAATACACCCACTATAGCACAAAATGGGCTATATTCCATTGATAGCTTTTCGTGTAGCTGGACCAAGTCTGCCGTTTGCTGGCTTTATATTATTGGCTTTTTGAAACTTAATCAATGCATTTTTTGTCGCCGGACCAAACGCACCATTTTCTTTACCAGGAGAACCTGGACCCTTTTTTGCTATAACAAAGCCTTTTTTGTTTAAGAACTTTTGCAACTCCTTTACATCATTATTCTGATCACCAACTTGCAGATTTTTTTTAAATACAAAGCCTCCATTTTTATTTTCTACAGGCTTTTTAACCTGTAACTCCTCTGGCACAGGCAATGGAACGTTTCCACCCTGCGGACCAATGATTCTATTTCCTTCTACAGAAAACCGTATGACGTAGTCTGTTGTATTTTCATTTGCATTTGTATCAACACATCTGACGTAATATACATAGGCAGTTCCCTCTGTCACATCCACACTTTTTACATGTTGTGTTCCTCCGGTTGTAGAAAATGTATTTGCAATACTTGCATATACAGTATTTGGCGCAATACCATATCGACATGTTGCTGGTTCATTTGTATCCACCGATATATTAACACTACGTGTTCCGAGTGGAAGTATGGCACTTGGTTGACCATTTGTAATGATTGCAGGAGTTGAATCTGGGACAGCCGCTGTTGTAAATATATAATCACTACTTACTGCCACGTTATTTGATGGATCTGTAGCTGTGATACGGAAATGATATGGAGTAGAACCTGTAAGTCCTGTCAAAGAAACAGAATGGTTTGTTGCACCGAGTGATGTTGATGCTGTGCCGTATGATACAGTTGTTCCAAAGTCTATATAGGAAGTAGCAGTTTCATTTGTTGTCCAAGAAATAGTTGCTGTTGTTATATTCGTTGAAGAAGAGATTGCTGAAATAACAGGAGCGGTCACATCTGCTTGTGTTGTAAATATGAGATCAGAAGATGTGGCTAAGTTGCCTGACGCGTCCCATGATGATATTCGGTAGTGGTATGCAGTATTTAAAGTTAGTCCTGATAATACGAAACGATGACTTGTTGTTGATACATTTGATGATGACGCTGTGCCATATGAAGTAGTAAGTCCAAAATCGATAGTTGATGTAGCAACTTCGTTAGTGTTCCATGTTATGGTTGCTGTTGTAAATGTAGTTGACGATGCGATATTTGATAGAACTGGTGGTACATTATCTATAGTATTAAATGTAGCATCGCTCGTTGTTGATGTATTTCCAGCAGCATCAGTTGCGACTATTATGTAATGATATGTGGTTGCAGATGTAAGCCCTGTCAGAGACACAGAGTGGTTTGTTGTGCCAAGTGATGTTGAAGCTGTGCCGTATGAAGTAGTTGGACCTATATAGAGTACTGATGTTGCAGGCTCATCCGTTGTCCAAGATATGCTTGCCGTAGTTATGCCCGGAGTAACATTAACACCAGACGTGACAGGTGGAGTAACATCAAAACCCCAGTTAGTGTTGTTACCGGCATTTACCATTGTTCCATTTATACTTACAGGTGTAACGTTTGTGTTATTACTGTCTTTAACATTTGTATACGAAACACTTCGAGTGCCTTGTGGATTTACATTCCACTGAACACCGTTTGAGGTTGACCTTAGCGAGAGTAGGTTTCCAGATACACCATTTACGATCCAGTTGTTTGTAATAGTTTGCGTCTGCCCCGCTCCAAATGTAAGAGTATCGGCAGAAGATACGGTTTTAACAAAATTATAAAATGTTGTTGTTCCTGTTATGGTTTGGTTTGTACCTGTAAATGTTGTCGTTCCATTTCTTGCATTAAATGTTCCTATGTTTGACCAGTTACCACCTACATTTAATCCATAATTAGAAGCAGTGACATCTAAAGTACCTGAATTTATCTGTAGATTTTGAGAGACAGTTAAGGCAGCCGGTAGACTGAGTGTTGTCGTTGACCCACCTTGTATCACCAGATTTTGATAGGCAATATTTTTAAGAGTGTATGAAGCACCTGTACCCTCATAAAGAGCAGTCGACCCTGATGAAAATGTTGTAGTAGATATTGTTTCGCTTCCGTGAAGTTTAAGTGTACCGCTCGCACCTATAGTAGTTGTTGCAAATGTGTATGAGAAGTTATTTAGACGTAACGTTCCAGTTGCAACGTTCATCGTTCCACTAAACAACGTTGTCCACGCAGATCCTAGTCCCACTTCACCTGAAGTTTTATTGACCGTCCAATCACTAGCAGCGTTTATAATTCCAAATGTTTTATTCATTGTTTGAACTCCGGCACCATTAAATACAATATCTCCCAGCAAGGTTACGCTTCCATCCAACATCTGTATATCACCACCAACATATGTTGTTAGAGGAAAAGTCGAACCTCCACCAAAACTGAGAGAACCTCCGACGGTTGTTGATGCGAATATAAGAGAACCTCCTACATTTAGATTTCTATTTGTGTTACTAATGTTTGATACGACTGAATACGATCCTCCGCCTGAGTTTGTATTTTGTATTGTTAGATTGCCCAAGATATTTATATCTGAAGCAATGTTTGCTGAAGCCGAGCTTCCTGAAGAACCCCCGTACTCAAATGACATGTGGTTAAATGTCATAGTACCGAAGTTTAATACTGGATTTATACCTGAACTCAATATGACACTTGTTGTGCCATTGTTGTGATTAAACGTTCCACTATAGTATGTAAACGGACCAGCGATAGTCAACAGTCCATTCGGTGTTGCTTCTATATTTCCTCCATTCATCGTTGTTGATGCAAATACTGTTGAACTGGCAGCTTGTATTGTTCCAGTACTATGAAATAGTGATGTGATGGTATACGTTGCCGGCCCTGTAGGGTTAAATGTGGTGCCAGGTGCAACAATCACACCTCCTGTAGTAAATGTAAATGCTGTTGATGAAAATTGAAAATCGCTCGCAGAGTCTGGTTGTAAAATCTGTGATCCAGAAAAGTTTGCAGACAGTGCCAAGTTGCCTGATCCAGTGTCATACCAGTCACTAAAAGAAGATATTGTTCCTGCAGTTTTTGTTAAGGTCTGGGTGCTACTGCTTGCAAATGTCACGTCAGCATTTAAAGTAACACTACTATCATTCATTATAAAATCTCCACTTACAACAAAGTTTATTGGGTATGTGGATGCTCCGTTGCCCACATTCAAAGTTGCTGCACTTGAAGTAGTAGGCATCATCAGCTTTCCCCCGACTGTTATAGTTCGAGTTGTTCCTGATAGGTTTGATAAAAATGTGAAGCTACCTCCTCCACTGTTAGTGTTCTGTACAAAGAAATCTCCAGTAACCGTCATATCTGATGCGAGGCTTAAAATTCCCGCTACTCCAGACGCGTTAGCATAATCAACAACAACATTGTTAAACACCGCACTGTTTGGAGTGATAGTAGCGTTCAAAGCAGGAGGCATTAAGAAGCTCGATGTACCGTTGTTGTGATTAAATGTTCCACTTATAAACCAAAAAGCTCCTGTAAATGTCGTTGTACTATTTGAGGCAGCATTAAATATACCACCGTTTATAGTTGTGGAAGCAAACACTGTTGAACTTGATGCCACAATCGTTCCTACATTGTGTATCAGGTTAGCGATCGTATAAGTAGACGGGCCTAGTGGTGTAAATGTGGTGCTTGTTGCGACAATCACAGAGCCGGTTGTAAATGTAAATGAAGTTGTTACAAAGTTAAAGTCCGTTGGATCATTTGGAAACAAAATCTGTGATCCAGAAAAGTTTGCAGACAGTGCCAAGTTGCCTGATCCAGTGTCATACCATCGACTTGTGTTACTTATCGTTCCGGCAGTTTTGGTTAAAGTTTGAGTGCTACTACTTGCAAATGTTACATCTCCGAAAAAAGTTATCCCTGAGTCTGCCATATCGAAGTTACCAGACAAAATAATATTTACCGTGTTAGTACTACCCGGAGCAACACTGATTCCACCTGTGGCAGAGGTACTTGGCATAGACAGGTTTCCGCCTACTGTTATGTTTCGCGTTGTTGTTGATAGGTTTGATTGTATGGTTAACGTCTGACCACTTGCATCAGTGTTTAACAATATAAGGTTTCCACTTATAGTCATGTCTGAGGCCAAGTTTGCAGTAAAACCACCAGCACCTCCCGATCTATCAAATATCACATTATTGAATACAACCGCACCTGGAGTTATTGTATAGGTTGATAAAAATTTAAATAATATATTTCCTGTTCCAGCATTAAATGTTCCACTTGTATACGTAAAGTTTCCCGTCATTGTGGTGGTACCGGATCCAGCATTAAATGTTCCACCTGTTTGGTTAAATCCAAATATAGTTGTACTTCCATTTGAGTTAAATGTACCAGTTGAAAGGTTAAAAGCATTGAATGAATATGAAGATGCGCCTGCGGGGCTGAAGGTTGTTCCTGTTGATATAGATATATCTCCAGCAGTAAACGTAAATGGAGTTGCGACAAAGTTGAAATCGTCATCACTATCAGTATTAAGTTTTTGGTTACCTGAGAAGTTGGCGGTAAGTATGAAATTACCTGTTCCTGTATCATACCAATCACTTAAGTTATTTATACTTGCAGAACTGTTTTTATTTATAGTTTGATTGCTTGAACTCGCAAAAAAAGTATCAGAGTTGTATACAACGTTTGCATCCGTTATATCAAAGTTTCCATAGACAGTTGTATTGAAGTTGAAGGTGGCACCTCCACCAAAAGAAACGTTTCCTGACCCTGACGTACTTGGAAACACCAGATTTCCGAGTATGGTTATATTTTTTGATGCAGAAACACTAGATTGCAATGTTACCCCAGAACTACTACTTGCATTTAGTAAGTACATGTTTCCATTAACCGTCATGTCTGAACCAAGATTTACAGTTATGTTTGAGGCGGGACCGGTACGACCAAACGCTACATTGTAAAATGTATTTCCATTTGGAGTAACTGTCGCGTTGGCAGAACTCAAAAACTCCATCATTCCATTGTTATGATTAAAAATTCCAGCGTTGATTATAAAACTATTATTAACGGTAGTTGTTGCCGCAGAGGCGGTGAAAGTTCCATCTGATTGAGTGAAGCTTGCTAAAGCAATAGTTTGCGCAGAGCTGGCTGGAGCAATAGTTCCTGTATATCCACTATTTATGGTTAAACCAAATATTACAATAGATGTGTCTATTGTTGCATTTTTTGTGGAAACTGAAGAAAAGATAACAGAGTCTGCTGAGGTTGGGCAAATATCAGAAGACCAGTTTGCACATGTTGACCAGTTGTTATCAGCTCCTCCACCATCCCATGTATAAGTAGCAGCTCGAGTCAGTGAAGGAAACGTAAGCAAGAAAAAAGAGCATATAAAAACTACTACCGATGCTTTTTTTTCAAAAAAACGTTTCATCTCTTATGTCTTATATTATATCGCCAATTCACCTATATATACAGTTGTATTTTTACTCAACCACCTGCCCTCCTCCCTGTCCAGCTGTTGTAATACCGTCAACACCTCCACTTATCGTGGTTTGGGTAAACGAATCAGTAGCATCTATACGTGGACCTATTAACACCACCGGTTCTGATTCTTTTTGCACAAGACTTGGAGTAAATCCAAACTCAAAATAAAACTCAACGGGTTTTTGTTCTGAACCAGTGCCTGCAGGTATTTCACCCATTTGTATAGTTATTTCTCTTTTTGCAGTATTGAAGTAAATACTCTTTGCATTTATATTGCTACTATATTTATTTTTCCAAGTTGCATTTGGAGGGAGCTTAGCAGTAAAAACAGTTCCTTTAACAGCATTTGCAGTATTTGTAATACGCCCAACATACCTAAATGTGGTTTCCGTGTTTACTTTGGTTGGAACTGGACCAGACACATGTTCTATATAAGATTCGAGTGCCAGATCTGTCATGAGACGCAACTCTCTTGATGTGTCATATGTTATTTCTTCAGGTACATTGTTTTCATTTAGACGTTTTGCCTTTACTGTTATTACAAAACTTGAACCAGCTCTTCGCATTATATTTACAAGATCATCTCTTGACTTAATAACGTCAACATTAAATGAAAGGTCTCTTCTTTGTCCGGGTTCAATTACAGCAAGTTCTGTTTTTTGAGACTGATCCCAAAATACAATATCATCAGATGAGCGGTAAAATCCTCCGTCAGGAGCAACTTTTGTTCTATCAATCAAAGTTCCTGCCAAACGCATTTCAACAACAACATCTGTAAGAGTATTCTTTAGATTATTTACAATAACAATATTTCCTCGCAAACCATCTCCATACTTTACAGCCAATGGACCAGATACAGTACCATCGAGATCCAATGTTGTAAGTACAAAAGGGTCTTTTATTGAAACCTTTTGGTCTTGCGTTGCAATAACTGTACTCATCTGACCTGTTTTAGGATCAGACACTCCAAGTGTAAATCTAAAGTTTTTATCAAGATTTGAAGTTCCAATCAAAACACCTTTTAGTTTTATAGTCCTTGCCCCGAGTGCCTCTATATCACCTATATTCCAGATATTATTATCACCCACAGGTTTTATATTTGATTCAGTAAGCTTATATCCAAACGGATATTCAACCTTTAGTTGAACATTTTTTATAGGCTCACTAGAGTTAGAAACAACTTCTACATCAAAAACAAGCTCTTTATTATTTGTGATTTCCTTAACATTTGTAATCTTGGTCGTAAGAGGAGATCCTGCAATAGTGATACCTACTTTCTTATCTTTACTGAAAATATTTGTGGAATCAGCAATATTAAATTCAAAAGAATACATTATATTCTTTTTCAGATTTTGTTCACCAAAAAATACAGCACTCAATTTTCTTCGAACAGTTTGACCTGCAGGAACTTCTCCGATGTCTATTCTTTGATTATTTAGATTCAAAGTTCTATCTTCCGGATTTTTGGTGCCATCAGGATATTGAACTACAAGATCTGCTTGTATAAGTTCAGCAGAGTTGTTGTTTGTGATATCAACCAAAAACTCACTAACCTCACCTGAAACTACAGATACTGGACCAGTAACCTTGATATCTATCTTATCTGGAGATATAACATTTGTACCTCGTTCAAAGTGAATATACGCATAGCCCAGAGCTCCAACAAAAAACAGTAATACAAACGTAAACAAGACAGAACCGAAGGTCAGACGTTTAACTTTTTCAACCTTTTGTGCACGCACGAGTTCTTGTTGTGTTTTGGTCAGAGGTTTCTGTTCCGCAGCGTGAGGTTTAAAATCTTTATTTAAAGTTTCCAGACTTCTATCTCCCACTCTATATATATGTATCTCAGGCTTTGGCTCAGTCTCTTTTTCTTCAACCCCTGCTGATTCGATAGGAACAGGATTTTCTTTTTTACCAAGGTTTGGATATATACTACTCTCAGCTTGTGCTGCTGCATACTTCAAAGTAACATCTTGGGCAGCTAGTCTCTTTTTTGTATTTTCAGCTCTGTCTTGTGAGAACTTTTCACTTAGAAATTGACCTATCGATTGCTTTTTTTCTACTGAGCCCGACTGTACAGATGTACTTATAGGTTTTTTATCAGCATTTGTTTGTTCAGCCTGACTATAATGCCCGTATATCCCCTTGCCCATACCCGTATCATACAGAGACCCCGCACCAGATGCCGACTCTTCTTCTTGTTTTATTTTTTTATCTTTCTCCTTTTCTTCCTTTATTTTCTGATCAACATCATCCCAGTTTGTACTTATATTCTCTTTATGTGCATGCAAATTATTATCACGCACAGCAGATGTGTGTATATTTTTTGAATATAACTTCTTTTTTAATTCTTCTATACGTAATAATTCTTCTTCACTTGCCATATATATGTATATTGTAAATGGAAAAACAATTATTCGCTAATAGTATGTACTAATAAATAGTCACATATCCAACTGAGTCACCTCCAAGTCTTCGAGCAGCAGTAGTTCCTGAAGGACAATATCCTTCACAATATGATCTATCATATATATCTAAGAACAAAGTATACTGTCCTGGCTGTAGCACATTTGCGATATCTCCTGAATATAGAGTATCGAGTCTAACATCAATGATTCCATTTGATGGAACCTGTACCTGTTTCAATGTTCCGGTTGTACCGTTTACAGATGTAAGTCTTACAACAGCATATGCACCAGAAGGAATATTTGCTGAAGAGAAACGTATAGACTGATTACTATTTCTATACCATACTTCTCCACCGATAGGATTTGTTAGATCAACCCAAACAGTTGTTCCGGCTGTTGTTACATTGAAATAGCTACTGTAACCTATACGTTGACCGTATGTAGATCCTTGATCTATAACTGCAATTCTATATGAGCCTGGTGACACATCAGCTGGAATAAGTATAGATGAATCGCCTGCTCCATATGCAACTAAATATTTTGAATATATAACCCTTCCTTGATTGTCATACAGATAGGCATACAACGGACCAGTGTTGGCGTTTGGATTCCAACTAAACGCGATAGAATCTCCTGGTTTAAAGACAGAGTTTGATGATTGTATAGAAACAGTTATACCAGTTGAATTTGAATTACTTCCTGTTCCAAGACGGAAATATGCATCACTTTCATCTTTAATCGCCTCATACCAGTTTGAATATCCTGTGTATGTTATAGGTTTATTTGAAATAAATACTTTATAGTAACCAGTGTTTAACCTTATTGTATTTCCAAGTGCAGTTTGGTTGAGACATGGTTGATTTTGTACGGGACGAAATGAAAATACTTGAGATAACATCGGCGCTGAGCCTAGATAACAAAGCGGACCATTGCTGTCCTGTAAGGCAACATATGCAGTATCATTACTTCCAAAACCTGTTGATGTCCAACGAAGAGTATAATCATTTCCAAAAATTAATTCTTCCGATCCAGAATTTGGATATGTGACTTGTATAGACTGATAACTTGTGTTTGGCACATTTGCAGTATTTATAGAAATCCAATCATCACTCATATCAGAATACTGACCTGTAGCACTTCTTATAGATACTTTGTATCGACCTGTCTGTAATCCATATTGATTTGGATTAAGTGTTAGCGAGTAGATACCATTTACAAGTGGAACACTTGCTATAAAGATAGGTGCCGGCATTTCCATAGTACAGTAATATCCTGATGGACAGACTTTTTCTCTTTCAAGATATATATTTACTGTCTCGTTTGTTACATACACCTGTGGAACAACCCATCGTATATCATATGTTCGACCGATCTCCCAGTTCTCTCTACCGTTTGGAGATATAAGCTGAAAAGCTTGAGGATTATTTGGATTTGGATAACCTGTATTTGCACAACTGATATTTGCAATGGCGTTTCTGGTTGCAAGGTTTACAACACCGTTTGGCACTAAACCTTGATTACGTTGAAACTGCTGAACAGCTTTACGTGTAGAAACTCCGAAATATCCTGAAGGTGCCGTCTGTAGATAGCCACTAGAGTTTAAGAATGACTGAAGCTGTGATATGGGGCCTGGCGCAAATGTATATGTCCTATCTCGCATACCAAAACGTAGGGTTTGGTTGAGCTGTACACAGCTTACAGGATAATAATACCCTCCTTGATATGAAGTAGTGTATGGATATGTATATGACGTTTGAGCTTGGACTACTGATACTTGTAGAACAAAGGCTATAACCGCTATGAATGTAAAAATATACTTTTTCATATGGGTATTATAGCACGGGTGTCGAGGGGGTGTTGAAGAGATTTTCTTTTCACTGAATTGACGTTTCAGAAATAAGGATATGTATAGCCTCAAAAACATCTTTGAACTGAGAATCATATTTTTGTTCCAAATCTCTTATTTTTTGATTAAGGTCGCTATAGTTTAACGACATCTTTCTCATTAAAACAAAAGCTCTCATTATCTGAATATTTACCTGTACAGCTCTCTTACTTGACAATACGCTTGACAGCATAGCAATACCCTGTTCAGTGAAAACAAAAGAATTTGTTCGTCTTTTTGCGTTTTTATTTTGTAATTTTGCGGTCACAAATTGTGACCGCAAAATATTTTCTGTGGATAATCTGTTTATAACGAACATAAAATCAATAGGAAACCTATCTATATTTCTTTTAACGGCTTGGTTTAGAGCTTTTGTAGTTACTCCATATAATTCGGCTAAATCATAGTCAAACATAACCCTCTGATCATTATATTCAAATATCTTTGAATGGATTTTTTCTAAATCGTTATTTTTCATTCATATATTTATATATCAACATAGATAAAATAATTCCGAAGAAATGATAAATTAAATATGAGCAGACTTCTTGAAGTCACAATCTGTGACTTCAAGATTTAGTTTTTGAACCATTAGAAACTCTACCATACACCTCTCCTTCTATTTATTACATATTTCCTTCATCCTTACCTTGAGTAATTTAACTATGATACTTTTCGGAACCTCCTTGTCATACGGAACACGAACACATCCTTTTGATGTAGAAAAATCTTTGAGCAATTCTTTACATGTTTCTATAGGGCCTGATGTTGGATATAAACCAAGATGTCCTTTCATTGAAGCAAAGTAAAAAAGCGGTTGCCCGTTCCATTTGTAGGCAGGTATACCGTAAGCGATCTCTTCTTTTGCGTCAGGCACGGTTTCTTTAACAATCTTTCGAACAGTTTTAAGATGCGGTTGGTGCAGTTTATTTGCTGATGAGATATATGAGGAGATGGTTTTGTGTGGAGTCATATATAAAATTGTAACAAAAAAGTGAGGGGCTGGTGAGCCCCTCCCTCGAGGAAACGATCATCTGCGGTGTGCAAACCAACCTGGCCATAGAAGCATGAATCTTATTTTCTTTATGGTTTCCCATAACAACTGAATGCTGGGCGGCCTTTTGAAGTTTTCAATCGGAATATTGACAAACCTCCACACCACGACAAGATTTCCAATTATCAGGTAAAGAAGAGTAACTGTTAGTAAAAGGTCTTTCATAGGGGTATCGGATTTATCTAAACTATAACCCAATTTAAGATAAATACAACCTGAAAAATTTAGATTTTTTCCTTTTCCTTTCTTGTCAGGAAGACAATTCCCAAAACAACACAAATGAAAAATGTTAGAGTCATTAAAAAATTTACAAAAAACCACAGGGATAAAGGACTTGCTGTAGTTGGATTTTTTGGATCAAAATATATAGTTACATTTGATCCTATTGGATATATATCCTGGTACCTTGATATATGTGTATAGAAATAGCTATTTCCTTGATTATCAAAATACTGAATTTTGACCATAGGTTTTCTATATGTACATGTAGGTCGACACATAGGATCAACTACTATTCCCTGTGTTTTGTCTCCCGCCACAAAAACATACATCTCTTTACCATACTGAAATAGACCGATGAGACAAAGTAGTGCTAAAAAGCTTAGAAGTAGCGTGTTGTACCAGCTCGAGTGTCGATATGATTTTGCCATGTGTATATTATATATTGGTTTTACTCTCAAACCATCCATATGCCTCCTTTTCTATTTCATCTAAAAATGGCTTTTTTGCAGCCCTGTATGCAGGATAATCATCGGGATATTTCTGAAAATTTAACTCCTTGAGATCTGCATACTGTTTTGCTTTTTCTGGAAAAGCTCTAAAAAAATCTCTCATTATTAAAAATTGCTTAACTTTTGGAGCATTTGCTTCACAGACATGAATATTTTCTAATTTTTCCCCATCTGGACCACACTTAAAAAATATAATTGTATTTGGAGCGATATAGTTCTCTCCCCAATCATAGCCAACATCAACCATCTTGTCGATTTGCTCTGATATGTTTTTTATATCTTTAACGATTATCAAAACATCTATTATAGGTTTTGCTCTCATGCCAGGTATCGAGGTACTTCCAATATGCTCGATCTGAATAGCTTTTTCTCCAAAGATTTCAGATATATTTTTTTTAATTATTTCAAACTTTGTAATCCAGTTTGGGTCGTATGAGGAAAATAAGTATTTTCTTTTTATAGTTTTGTCTAGTTCTTTCATTGGTTTGATTATAATTAGAGTCACAAAACGACTTCGGTCCGACTCTGTGTCTAAAAAATACAGAGGTAACAAGGAGTTCAAGGAAGCAATTCCTTGAACTTTTTTGTAACTATATTTCCACAAACAACGCAGCATGATCGGAAACCTCATCAGGCAAAACTTTAAAATCTTTAACCTCAAGATCTGGAGAAACAAAAACATAATCCGCAAACTTTTCTTCCTTTGTATAAAAACTTGTTCTTGTAGAAGAAACACCATACTCCGCTATGAGGTTTTTTAGATTTAATTCTTTTTCAATCATCTGTAGACTTTCTGTATCAGGCCTTAGATTAAAATCACCTGCCAACACAACGTTGTGAGAAATCTGTTTAATAAAATTAACAATTCTTTTTGACTGATTTATACGATCTTCTGTATCTGTCTTACCTTGCCCATTCCACAACCCGTGGAAATTTAAAACAGTAAGATCCTGTTCTTTATGCTTAATTTTTATATATTGAAGATTTTTACCTGATGTGGCACCATCTTTTCCAACCAAAGAATTTTTCTCACGATGCACGAAGATGTCACCCATCTCTTCAATATCAATATCTTTTTTTATAAAAACTGCTAGCCCCCACTCATCAGCTTCTGCCGGTGCAAAATATCCAACATGATCAGGTAGAGTATCAATGATCTCTGAGAATATTTCCGTCCTGTCTTTTTCTGACCAAGCTGTAATATGTGTTCCCTGGTGAAAAACTTCTTGTAGTAGGAAGATGTCTGTATCTGAATACCTGTGGAAAAAATCAAGTAAACTATCTCCTACTTGCCCTCCCCAGATGTTTAAGGAAATGATTTTCATGGGGGTATTATAGCATTTTAATCAAGTGTTTCGATCGACCAAACCCGACTCCATCGTTTCCATCTTTTTTGAATAATAACCTTGGGCAGTCTCATGTAAAATCTATTATCTGGGGTTAGTTTTTCGTATTCAAGCATCGACAATTGATGAGTATCAAAAACATATAGATTTTCTTCATCATATCCATATACAAACATCACATGATCTAGTAGACCTCCAAACTTTAATGCGATATCAACTCCAGATACCTTACCAGTATCTACCCTACTCTCAATCATTTTGATACCATCTTCATACTTCATTCGAGAAAATAATAAAACGTACACCAACTTAAAAAAGTTATTTACTTTTAATTTATTTACCTCCAAACGGAAACCTAAAGATTTTAGAAACATGGGTAATTTAAAAAACTGAATCTGTGTCCAGGCAAATAATGCCGAATATACCCCTTTAAAGTTGACGCCAAACAATTTTTTAGAATCTATCTGTTCTGGATTATTAATATTTTGATTAAACTGTTGTGGTGCATAATAATGTAAAGCATAGTATAGAAAATCTCTACCACACTTATTACGAACAGATATGCCTTTATTTTTTTCACGTTGTACAAAACCAAAAGTATCTAAATTAATTGGAAGATGGATCATGTGTAGATATTAACATATTAACAAACTAAACCATTCTGGTTATACTCAACACTTTATTTCCCTAGCGGAGGAAGTGGGATTCGAACCCACGGGGCAATTTCTCACCCGACAGTTTAGTAAACTGTTGATTTAAACCACTCATCCATTCCTCCAAACGATGTGGACACTATAGCATAAGACTCCTATAAAATCACCTTGTTGACAGGAGATTAATTATCAATATAATAATAAGTATCAATGGGTTATCCCACACGCTGGAACAGCAAAACTGTTCCGGCCTAATTTTTTAATAAGTTCATAATCATTAATCTTATTAACTCTAAATCTTTTTTAGAAATGTAGCCAACAAACTCATCTAATCTTTTACTGTCCAAAACTCTTAACTGAGATATTAGAGCTGATTGTTTAACATTCTGTAATGTTACAATCACATAATATTTATTGTCTTTTATCACAGTGCTCATGGGAACTCCCCAAAAAAGATTATTGTTGAACTTTTTAACAATCAAAACAGGTCTTCTAAAATATACACCTTTTCCGTTTTGTTCATATCCTATATTCTCACCCAAAGAACACCAAAATACCTGCCCTTCTGCTATGTATTTTACATTTCTATGTTGTTCATTTATATTTATCTTTTTGTAAATCCATTCTAAAAATCTTGCTACCATCTGACAATGGTAACAAAAGTTCCATAAAGTTTTGATAAATAAAATATAAAGAAAAGATAATTATCCAAACCAATGCTCTATCTCCCTCTCCGCCTCTTCCACACTCGCTGAGGCATGTATAAGGTTTCGTATAGACCTATCCTCCTCTTTAGCGATCTGATACGAATCAATCACAAAATCTCCTCGTATAGTTCCAACATCAGACATTAGAGGTTCTGTTCCACCTATGAGTTTTCGAACCATACGAACCGCATGCGGACCTTCCCATATCATAGGGATAACAGGGCCCATAGTCATGTATCTTGTTAATCGACGAAGAACATCATTCGCTATCTCTATAGGATCAGAGCTTGGTGGAGTTAATCCTTTCTCTATATATCCAGCAATAGTCTTTTCGCCAACAGCCAGTTTCCACCCAGCATCGAGTGTGTAGTGTTGCTCTATATGCTCACCTGTTGGATTGACCAGCCTCATATCTATAAGCTTAAGACCTACTCGTTCAAAGCGAGATATGATCTCACCGATAAGTCCTCGCTCAACGGCATCTGGTTTTATGATGACAAGCGTTCGTTCAGAAAACATGAGGTTAGGCTTCACAGCTCACACATGCTTCTTTTTTCTTTCGAGCCAGAACCTGTGCAGCGTTCATACTATGCTGATAATACAAAGTCTTCACACCACTCTTCCAAGCTTCTATGTATAGTGCGTTTATATCTTTTGCTGTAGTTGTCTTTGGATTAATCATCAAGTTAAGTGACTGACCTTGATCGATATATAACTGTCGAGCGGCTGCCTGATCAATGATCGCATACTGATCAATCTCGGCAAATGTTTTAAATACACTCTTCTCTGTTTCATTTAGAAAATCAAGATGCTGTACTGAGCCATCATGATCTTTGATGCTGTCCCAGATCTCTTTAGTATTTTTACCTTTTTCTTCGAGAAGTTTTTCTAGATACTGGTTGTTAATAGTAACTTTTATCTTCGCTACATCTTTAACATATGAGTTTGACCAGATAGGCTCTATACTCTGAGATACCTGTCCTAGGATAAATGCTGAAGATGTTGTTGGGGCAACGGCACATAGAGTTGTATTTCTTCGTCCTTTTCCTTTGAGTACTTCTGGCTCGCCGTATTTTACTGCCATCTCTTTTGAAGCTGAATACGCTTTGTCTTGTATTGCTTTAAACAGTTGTACGTTTAGAACATCTGCTTCCTGACTCTCAAAAGGAATCATCTTACTCTGTAGATATGAGTGCCATCCAAGAACTCCAAGCCCTAGAGCCCGGTTCTCAAGAGCAAAACGATATGCTTTCTCCATAAACACAAACTCCTGTCGTCGCTCTTTATCTTCTGAATCTCTATACCCTTCAAGTTTTTGAATAAAATCAGACATAACAGCATCAAGGAAATATGTCATGGTCTCAACAGCGTCTGTATCTTTCCATTCATCAAAATACAAAGCGTTCATGGATGACAAACAACATACAAAAGACCATTTATCATTTGATGGAAGTGCGATCTCACTACATAGGTTACTTGCATGTATTCTGTACCCTCCCTCTTTGTACACATCAACTGTATTATTGTTTACAGTATCTGAGAACATGATATATGGATACCCGATCTCTGTTCGTCGTTTTATAACTTTAGCCCAAATAGCTCTCTTTTCCTCATCTCCACCGATCATATCTTCCATCCATTTATCACCAACAGTTACAGCATGAGTCATACCCTGTATAGGATGTCCCTCTGTTCCAACATCAAGAAACTCTGCGATATCCGGATGTTCAACTGGCATATACGCAGCCATAAAACCTCTTCGTGTCGAACCCTGACTTACCACATTTGTTACACTGTCAAACAACTGCATAAAATGAACCGGCCCTGATGAAGTACCGTTGTTTGTAATAGCGGCACCTCGTGGTCGTAGCGCTCCAAAATATGCAGATGTTCCACCTCCTTTTTTACTCATCATACCGATCTCTGCAGTAGTATAGAGTATATCCCCCATAGTATCTCCAACATATGAACCGAAACAACTTATAGGAAGCCCTTTTGCAAGACCGAAGTTAACCCAGACAGGTGTTGAAAGCGAATAGTAACCTTTTTCAACGTATCCATAAAACTTATCAGCGAAACCTGCGACACCAAGTATCTTTTCTGCATGTTCTGCAATAAAACGAATACGCTCTTCTGGTGTCATACCTTTTGGTAAATAATCTTTTTCAAGGAACTTTCTACTGTTTTCGTTGAGCCATTTCATATGTTTGCGGTTTTTATTTAATGTTTAAGGTTTATTAATAATCTAGAACAAGTCGGCACTGGTGATACTTCCTGCTCTTTTGTTGTAGTTAACTGATCGTTTAACAAAGAAGTCGCCATGTTTTGTTGTTTTTATCTCATCGTCGAACCATTCTGTCTTTGCAAGTTTTGCTTCATCTATCGGGAATAGTTTGTTATAGCCAAGTGATACAAGAGATCTGTTGAATCGGTTTTTAACAAACTCCTTGACCTGATCCTTTGGCATAAAGTCGAGTTCCCCTTTTTCAAATATCCAATCAATGATGGACTCTTCTGCCTCATATGCTTTTTGACAGAGATTGATAATAGAATCTTCATACTCCTTATCAAACCAGTCTGGGTTTTCTTCTTTTATGATCTTAAGCAGATCGATACCAAACTCTCCGTGTATATTTTCCTCTTTTGATGTAGCTTCGATAACGTTTGACATACCTTTGAACAAAGTCTTGTGCTTGTTGAAAGACATGATAATCAGGAACTGAGAAAACAAAGAGACGTGCTCTATGAATAGAGAGAATAACATCAACGTTTTTGAATAATCTCTTTGTGTTTCTGTACCTGCATATGAAAGAGCTTTCTCAACATAATTTACTCGGTTCATAATAGCTGGTATAGTCTTAACTTTTTCAAACTCTTCATTCAAACCAAGTATCTCGAGTAGGTGTGCGTACGCGTTAGCGTGTCGAACCTCACTCTCAGCAAAGGTTGCACCTACTGCACCTACTTCTGGCTTAGGTATCTTGTTGTATACATTGCTCCAAAAAGTCTTAACTGATACTTCGACCTGAGCGATCGCAAGCATGGCGTTTTTTATAGCACTTCTCTCAACCTCAGTCACACTGGCTTTATAGTCATGTATATCTCCGGTGAAGTTGAACTCTGTGTGAAGCCAGTATGAGTGTTGTATACCCTCAACATAATCCATAAGCTCTGGGTACTCATATGGTTTTAGGGCAAGACGCTTCTTGAAAATGTCTCGCTTTCGGAGCTCGGCTCGCTTTTCTCGATAGAGGATATAAGCCTTTGCTGTTGTAAACAGACCAGAACGCATAAGCATAATCTCTACGGTATCTTGAATAGTCTCTACTGACGGAACAAAAGATCCGTCTATGTTTTTAGACTCAAGATGACTCATAACTTTTTCTGCAACATCCTCAGCTATACCTGGTTTATACTCACCTGTTTCCTTAAGAGCTTTCTCTACAGCTACGACAACCTTATCACTAGTAAAATCAACAATAGATTTATCTCTTTTTAGAACAAAACTTATTTTTTGATTTTTATTTTTTGTCATATGTATCTATTATGATACCACTAATTTATAATGAACGAACTTGTAAAAACTGTTTTTAGAGCAAAAATACATTTTTTGAAACGGAGCATCATATAACGCAACACCTTCATCAAAATAAGCATATTATTCGATACCTCTAAATAATCAGTCCTTAGTCAACTTGACCCCTAACGCTACATGTGATCAAACATCAGAATCCACTATAATTTTTGGGATAATTCTAACGCCTAAGCAACCCTCGCAACCAACCTCACGTCGACCTTAATGAGGATTTTAATATTTTCTAATAATTCCTTTTACAACTGCACCTATTTGAAATGATTCTTCTGGGTATATGAGATTATATTTTTTGTTGGCAGGCTCTAGATATACTTGATTACCCTTCTTTCTAAAATACTTCATAGTCCAACCTCCATCTACTTCAGCTATAACTATATCTCCTGGTTTTGCATCACTTCTTTTTTCAGCTATAACATAATCACCCTCACGAATGGACGCCTCTATCATAGAGTCGCCTTTAACTTCCAAAATATATGTATTATCTTTATGTGGAATTAGATAGTCTTCTATACTGATAGTATCCAGCAGTGACTCTTCAGCAACAGAAGGCATACCCGCTTCCACCAAACCCAAGAAAGGCACTTCATCATACAAAGACAAAGGAGTAAGCTTACCTCTTGAATCTTTCGACAATATCCTCGCTTCAACCAGCTTATTGATCAGTTTATATACAGCATTTTTTGATTTAAAACCTGTCATATCCATGATCTCGGCATATCCTGGCATGCGACGATATTTTTGATAGAAAGATAATATTTTGTTTTTATATTCTTGAAACATGTTTGGCTTTATTATAATAGAAATGAAGTCATCATGTGTGCCGTTTTCTGGAACCAGTTTGTTCTATCTTTTCGTATAGCCTGAGTTAGATGTCGAAGCAGGAACTTATGTCGTCTTGCCTCTCGAACATATGACTGCCCTTTGATAATCTTAAGATCGATAACCTCGTTTAGTCTGTCGATCTCGGCGTGGATGGTATTAATTAATTTATTGTTACTCATATATTTTAATTAATGTTTGATTAATGTTGATATATAGTAAGTATAGTGAACTACGGTTCACCTGTCAAAATATTTTTTGTATTGCGATTGTGGATAGCGTCTTTGTCAACTAAACACGATAGATAAACTATCTAGTTGCAAAATTTACATCTCTTCCACTACTCTTATTCCAAGAATATACAACCCTTTTTCGAGTATATCTTTTGTTGATTCACATAACGCTACCACTTTTTTATTAACAACAAATACACCATCATCCCCCTGATTTAATATCTTTGTATGTGCATAAAATGCGTTAAACTTTGATGCAACATCTATCAAGTATTGTGCAATGTGTTGTGGAGCCATCTCATCTATAGCCTGAAGACACACATGGTCAAAACGAGCCAGTGTTCTTTGTAGCAACAAAGCTTCACCACTTAGCTTTTCTTCCGTTTCTTTTTTGTTTGTCTCAGCTGTAACTTTTCTCAATAATGAATGTATACGTACGACTGCATATTGTATATATGGACCACTATCCCCTTCAAGAGCCAAGGCTTTTTCTTTATCAAAGATAATATCTTTTCTAAAGTTTTGTTTAAGAATAGTAAACTTAATAGCAGCAACTGCAATGGCTTCAGCTATACCCCTCTTCTTAGACTCATCTATAGGTCTATCTTTCATCTTCAAAAGAGAAGCCTCTGTCATCTCCTCAACCAACTCATCTCCAGCAACTATTTTACCTGTTCGAGAACTCATCTTTTGTCCAACAAGTTTCATCATGCCATGACCGATGTGGTATGACCTCTCACCTGCCTCTTTCATAATCTGTGATATCGCAGTTTTTGTAACTTTAAAAACTTCGTCCTGCTCATTTGCAGTAACAACATAACTTCTATCATAATTCCATGTATCCCATTTCATCTTTACCAAGCCAACCTCTTTACCTTCATATGTTGGAAGTCCTTGTTTGTTTATAAATACACGAGTATGTAGTCCAAAATCTTCGCCTTTAAATATACGTGCCCCACCATCACCCTCAACAAAAACTTCGGAATGTTGTTTTACAATCTCTGCACCTATAGGACCACTTTGACTCTCAAAGAAATATTGATCGAACTCAGTTCCAAGTATTTTGTATAATTCTTCAAACTTTTCTAACGACCACTCTCTTCCCTGATCATATACTGTGTTTATCTCAGCATCACTTCGATCGTACACTTGTTTGTTTATAGATTCTATTTCAGATATAGCATTTTTATATGTCTCACTTTCAACACCCTCTGTTTCTTCGACGGCTTTAAGTTTCTGATTGCCGGCAACATAGGCACAACCTAGATGTTTTACTTTGTCAGTCAGAGATATCTTTTCATCATCAGGCCAAGCCTCTGAGAGGAACTGTAACCCCCATATAGTAACAGCGATATGTCTACCAACATCACCTTGATATGAGCATCGTTTAACATCGGCACCAGTAAGTTCTGTGATACGTGCAAACGCTTCACCTATGGTGTTAGACATGAGGTGTCCGATATGGAACTCTTTCATTGGATTTGGATCTGTGTAATCAAAGATGATCTTCTTACCTGAAAATGTTGGATGTTCTATGGTCTGTGGAATCTCTACTGGTACATCTAGTGTAATCCAAAAATTTACATATCCTCCCGCAACCTCTATTTTATTGAAAATATTTTTATCTAACTTTTCTTCTAAATATCTTTGTAACTCTATGGCTATGGCTATAGGATTTTTATCGAGTACTTTAGTTGAGGCAAAAGGAAGGTTTGTATACAGATCTCCTTTTGTAATATCTTTAGTTAAAGCAACTTCAAAAGAAACAGTTTGGTCTATACCCTGTTCTTTTAAAAAGCTTTTGCATGCATCCTCGATAAGGAGAGCGGTAGATAACATGCTTTGAATATATAGTATTTTCTAATATTTTACCAGCTCACACGCAGCAGTATTCAGAGCGTCCCGAGTCGGTTTAAATACATTTCCCGTAGCAGGAATCTTTGGCGCACGCTTCTTCTGAAAATCAGCTACGGCCTTTTTAGTTTTTTTACCATACACACCATCCTCTTTAAGTTTTGCTTGTATCGTTCTATTTAAAATATCTTGCAGTTTTTTAACTTCTTCTTTGTTGTTTTTGCCTCCAGTGTAAATATTTTTGCTTAGAATAGGTTGACACACTCCGCCCGCTCTTATTGTGTTTGGCTTATTATCAGTGTTCTTGATTCTTGTAGTGTCAGAAACATTATAAATACCCCCAGTTGAAATATAATCACCTCCCGAAGAAGATCCTCCGACTGCAGAATAATTACTTGGAAGAACTGTTACCTGCTGACTTACACGTACTTCTTGTGGCGGTTTATATATTATAGTTAAACCATTAACTGTAAGAGTTGTTCCTGCATCTTGGGCTATATATACACGGGTGTATGTTCCTGGGATAAGTGGATCAAAAGTTCCTGAAACAGCCGGAACAAGTACTCCGTCCTTGCCATCTATAACCGTTACGGTTGGATCTGTATATGCACTACCAGCTGTCATTGTTAGATTGTTTTGTCCTGCAAATATCAGTACAGGTGGAGTATCCGTGACTGATATCGTAGGATTTCTATCACTTCCTGCGGTATTACAAAAATCAGATGTAAATGGAACCGCAGGATCTCCAACACCAGAACCAGACTGTCCAACCGTTCCGTTTGTTCCACATGGAGGCCAATATGCGTTTATAATTCCAGAAATTATTTTTGAGTTTACTATCGTAACAGATCCCGGGTTTGTCCCATTGGCAGGTGCAGCACCTGCTTCACCTGGAGAACCTTTCTCACCCAAAGTCCCTGTTCCATTACCACCATTTCCTCCATTACCACCATTGCCTGGGTAACCTGAAGTTGCCTCAACATAGCCCACGACTGTTGAAGTAGATATCGTCACATTTCCTCCAAATGAAGCAGCGCCTCCTTGTCCTCCAGCGCCTCCTTGTCCTCCATTACCATCAGTATTTCCTCCATTACCCCCAACACCTCCATTTCCGCCATTTCCTCCATTACCACCTTTTGATGATACGTATCCTGTTACATAGACACTTTGAAGTTGGATAGATGCACCATTTGCACCATCACACCCAGCCTGGCCCGCACCACCAGAACCTCCCTGGCCCGCTAAGTTATTTCCAAATCCTGGATCACCTTGCCAACCATCGGACCCTGCAGTACACAATCCACCGTTTGATCCACCAGTACCAGCAGCGCCACCATCACCTGATCCACCATTATCTATCGATGCATTTCCTGTTCCTCCAGCCGTACCATTACCACCATTTGCACCATCAAGACCTCGAGCAGTCACATTTCCTTCGACACGACCATTTTTGATAATAAAGTTTCGCGCATTTCTAAAACCAAGTGTTGATGAACCATTTCCAGATACATTTCCAAAAACAGTTTTTGAGTTTAGGTCGATAGTAATACCTGGAGCTGTAACATAAAGACATGTATTTGTAGAACCACTTGTTCCAAGATCATTTGATACAAGATATGTCTCCGATGATGTGTTTAAAACACCACAGTTTGATATAACAGTTAAAGCCGAAGTTTTTTGAGGCAAAATAAAACACAATAGCGCAACAAACGACAGAGATGATAGAAACCTTTTCATACTTTGATTATACACCATAAAAACAAAAAACGCCGTGGAGCGTTTTTTGTTTGGTTTTTATATAAAACTTATGCAACCACTTCTACTCCAAGAGATTTACATGTTCCTTCGATCATTTTGATAGCACCTGCAAGATCAACTGCATTCATGTCTACCATTTTCTTTGCAGCGATTTCCTCAACTTGCTTTCGAGTAATCTTACCAACCTTCTTTGAGTTTGGAGTTCCTGAACCTGTCTCTAGTCCAATAGCCTTCTTTACCATCTCGGCTGCTGGAGGCATCTTCATGATGAAGTCGAAAGATCGATCTTCATACACTGAGATAACTACAGGAATAGTGTTTCCAGCCATCTGAGCTGTAGCATCGTTGAACTTTTTAACAAAGTCAGCAATGTTAACACCTGCAGGACCTAGGGCTGTACCAATAGGTGGTGCTGGAGTCGCTTTTGCAGCCGCGATCTGGAGCTTTATGATTTTTGTTACTTTTTTAGCCATAGTGTTTAATTACTTCGTGATAATAACTTATTTTTTCTTAACTTGCAAGAAGTCTAGCTCGACCGGTGTTTCTCGACCAAACATAGAAACAAGGACTCGTAGCTTACCTTTTTCTTGATCAATCTCCGCAACTTTCCCATCCAAATCCTTGAAAGGACCGTCGACAATATTAATATAATCACCTACCGCGACATCAAGAGTATGAATAACATGCTGACCTTTCATTCGAGAGAAAATCTCTTCAAGCTCTGCCTCTGAAACCGGTACTGGGATAGTTCCCGCTCCCACAAAACCTGTAACTCGAGGAGTGTTTCGGATAGCATACCAAGTCTCTTCTGTCACTATCATATCTACAAGCACGTATCCAGGATATATCTTTACATCTTCCTCAACTCGCTTACCATTTTTTATCTTTATAACTTTTTCAGTTGGAACCATTACATTGAAGATCTTATCTTCCAATCCCAATGACTCTATTCTTTGCTTAAGGTTTCGAACAACGGCATTTTCGTATCCAGAATATGTTTGGATAGTATACCAGTTTCGGCCTCGTAATTCTTGTTTAGCCATAATTTATATTTTTAATAATTAACTAATAAGCCAAGCTAGGATTTTACTAAAGAGAACATCAAGACCTCCTAGGTATATACCTACAGCGATAGATAGAACAACTATCGCGATAGTATATTTTATAGTTTGTTTCTTTGATGGCCACTTTATAAAAGCAACTTCTCCTTTTGCCTCTTTGATGTGGGATATGAATGACATAGTTATATGGTAGTGTTATTTTTTAAACTTTTCAAATTTAAAACACTCCGGAAAGAGTGTTTTAAACAGTGTCCTTACTATACACTAAACCGACTATTTTATCAAGTATGAGATACTTACATCACTTGTAACCTTCTGCTCACCTACTGGAAGCTGGGCAGATGGCCCACTTGCAGCTTTTTCCATAACCGCATCCATTCGGGCTGATAGATACGGATTATATCCAGCGTTATCAGAGAATGCTTGTATTTGACCCAGACTCACACCTAGACTTTTAGCCAACACTTTTGCATCAGCCTTAGCTTTTTTTATTGCCTCCGCTCGCACCCGTGCTTTTACCGGCTCTATATCATACACAGTAAATGTGATCTGACCTGTCTTAAGTCCAGCAGCCCCAAGATCTGCTATAAGCTTATCTCGTTTTGAACCATCGGCATCCTTGTCTATATTAGGAACTTTGATCTCCAAAGTTTGAGAAACATTTGCACCTGTTACACTTGATGAAGTGTTAACACATGGCGGTACTACAGGAGCAATCTGAGGTGTCATGACAGCTGTATTTACCATCATCTTAGAACTCACGGCCGGAGTAGCACATACTTCTGTCTTTGTTCCATATACATCTGTAACATCTCGGGCTATTGTTTTAATATTTTTTTCCTCTACCCCATTTGCTTTCAAAACCTCCATGGCTTTTGCTATCTTTGTGTCTACTTTTTTAGAAGCAGAAACAACATCTTTCCCCTCTTCATTTACAGTTATAGTAAATGTAAGAGTGTCAGGTTTAATAAATTCTTCAGCTTTTCCTGATACAGATATAGTCTGAGGATAGTTATCACTTAATCCAAATCTGTTAACCTGCTTATAGAGCAACACTGTCTTTGTAATAAGAGCAAGTGCTACAAAAACTAGTATAAGTGTGGCTACGTTTTTTCTAAATGGACTAGCCTCGATCCACTGTGTAAATGATGTATTCATGCCCACAGTATACACCAAAACTACTTCAAGTTAAACGTTGCTCGGGCAGTTACCATCACTTCTTTGTTTACACTACTTGTATCGACAGTACCATAATCAGATACTTCAACTGACTGAGGTGTTAGTATCTGCACCACTCCTGTGGCAGCTGTTTTTATCTTACCAACCTTTCTTCCACTTGTTGATGCTATGGCTTCAGCTCTTACTTTTGCATCTTTTATGGCTTCAGCAAAAAGTTCACCTCTTATATCTGCCAACTTTGTGTACATATACTCTACTGGTCGAACTTCAATGATCAAACCTGGGATAGTTACACTGGTAATACTTCGAGACAAAGCCTCAACTTTTTTAATATCAGAAGATCGAACATCTACATACTCTCTTATATCAAACTGTCGCTCTTCTGGTGGTCGACTAATGTTTTCATATATCTGATCCGCAGATGGCGGTGTTATAGATATATCACTTTCTGCAAATCCAGCTTTTAAGATAAAAGCTTTCACTTGATCTGTATTTGCATACATTTCTTTGTATCCAGAAGAAAGAGAGTTGAATGAAGAAACTCTTCGTAGGGTTATAGACAGCTTTGTAGTATCAGCAACAACAGCTCTTCGAGCAGAACCTGTAACACTTATAGTGTTATCCAAATTCTTGGCTGTGAAAAAAGCAGATACTCCGAGTATTGTGATAATAATGGCCGCAACAGACGCAACGAAAGCACCTCTCACAGCTGAATCTTTAAACCATTCTTGTAGTGTAGTTTTCATATACACCTAGTATACACCTCTTATTTTGTTTGTGTAGCTTCCTCAATATCTTCGATATTTTCTCCGATTTCCTCAATATCTTCTTGAATATCTTCGATCTCTTCCCCGATATCTTCCACCTCGTGTTGAATCTCATCAATATCTTGTTGAATCTCGCCGATATCCTCCTCAACATCTTCAAGAGACTGGGTTGTGCGATTTACAGACATTTGTATAAGAATAGATAAGTATATAGCCTCAAGAGAAACGATAGTTGTTAAAACGAGTAATGATTTATCTACTGGCGCACCAAGAAGTATGGCCACAAACACACCAACAAACAATACAGTATGAACCACAAGTGAAGATACTGATCCTATCCAGGAAGTCAGTTTCTCATCCCAAGTTTTTGTTTT
Organism: uncultured Candidatus Saccharibacteria bacterium; assembly: GCA_964450605.1. Classification (GTDB taxonomy): domain Bacteria; phylum Patescibacteriota; class Minisyncoccia; order Phycocordibacterales; family CAIZLB01; genus CAIZLB01. Next base: position 249,126 of record CAYVEK010000002.1, read on the forward strand.
GCGTGGTCGAATCATGGCTTAATACTTTATATATATAGAACATAATACCAACAGAAAGCAAGCCTACGATTATCCCAACAAATATATCGATAGGTTTATGTACTCGTAAAATCAATCTTGAGACACAAACACCGACCCAACATACTAAAGCAATTGTGGTTATTAAATACTTAAATGACCTGTTCCATGTCTTATATATATAGTTTGTAGATAAAATAATTGCAAAGAGTAGTGCTGTCGAGACTGTTGCATGCCCACTCGGAAAACGGAAACCGTCTTCTATAACAAGCATGCCTTCTGGACGAGGCACGGCGAACACATGTTTGAGTATTTGAACTAATACAATTGCAATAACAGTCGATCCGATCATTAACACAGATGATTGTATACCTCTCGAAACATGTTGTTTAAAAACATCTTTTGGTTTTATCTTTCGCAATAACATTAATGCGATCACTATAGCGATCAGGAATGCACAAAATAACGTTATAAGTTCTGGAGAAAATATCGCCGAGAAATATATAGATAATACAACGAGTGGTGAATGCATATATTATTAATCTATCATATTTCCTTTAGTAACCAAAAAATGCGAAAGCTCTTTTGCAATCTTTTTATCCATAAGAGGAATAAGATGTTGGTGATCGTTTTTCTTTTTACCTTTATCATTTTCAGATTCAAATGTATCAACTCTGGCAGTTGTTATATTTAAACGAACAACTCCAAATAATCGATAATGATACGGCTGTTCAAGATCTACATTTTGTATATGCCGATATGGTATCAGTTTTTCCTTAACCATGAGAATACCTCGCCGAATATGAAACGAGTGATTGTCTAACATGAACTTATGCTGGGCGTGGTGCTCATACATAATGACAGCAATAAATATTATCACAGCACCGATAATAAGAAGTAGCCACTGCGTGAGCATGGTAGTTGTTATGATTCCATCAAAATGCGAAGCAAGAAAGTTTTCAACAAACACCGCACTCTCCCCTACATGAATAAAATAAATAGCGGTTATAAGAGCGGCAACAACCAGTGTTGCTATTTTTCCATTTTTCAAAAACAAAAACCAAAATGTCCTTTTTCCAAATGTATATTTTTTGTTTAACTCTAAAGCCATTTGCTTAGATTATAGCAAACAAAACTGAAATGAGTGAGGATTGCATTTGCAGGAGCCAAAGGCTCCGAAACCGCAATCCGAGGGAATTGAAGTATGTGCGCAGAAGAGGATTTGCCAACTACGTTGGCAGGTACTTTTCGACTTCGTCTCCGTATACTCCGACGAAGTAACGAAAAGTCTTTCAAATCCTCACGCAAGCCGAACTATCGGCTTGCTTTCTAGCCATGCTAACACATGTGCGCAGAAGAGGATTTGAACCTCCACACCCTTACGGGCGCTACCACCTCAAGGTAGTGCGTCTACCGTTTCGCCACCTGCGCATGCCCATAGAGTACTACAAGCAAATTAATCAATCAAGAAAAGTTTTGATGCTGTTGGATCGGTGTAACCAAAATTTATATTATCTTGCAACTGTTTGTCATACGGATAGAAGATATCATCCTTAGACAAACCTGTACTTGTGGTAATAAGCTGTAGAATATTGTCTGTATCACACATCTCACAAGAACCTCCACTTGATACACCTTTGAGTGTGTTCAAGAGATTTGGAATAGTATCTTTATTTTTTAGATGTAAGTTGTAGAACACCAGACCAGCATGCTTATATGTAGTTGATACATCTTGTTTACTGTTACTTATTATCACACCGGTATCAAAATAATTTCTAAATTCCTGTACAGCCTCTTCAGGTGTCATCTTTTGGTAACCAAAAGAATCTTTCCATATCTTTTTTGCTGACATTCCTTTGTGTAGATAGTTATCACTTATATACTGCTCCAAAAAAGTAGCTAACCCTTCATCAAACCATCTAGCATAGTACGGTTCTTTTCTAAAAAGTTCGGCGTTACCCATAGCCACGTGTGCAAGCTCATGAATCAAAACCTTTTTTCTAAAAAGATCTGTCATATTTTTATCAAACATACCTGTATCAAGAAGCACTATATTGTTTGAGAGCTGTAGCGCTTCGACCTCATATTGATTTGCTTTATATTTTACTGGAGTAACAACGATGGCGACTCTTTTAGGTAGAGGTGTGCCGAGTAGTTGTTTATATTTTGGGGCATATGTCTGTACGTCTTTTATGAGTTTTGTTGCTACGACAGAATTTTTTGATGATGATGTTAGAGTAAAGTTATCTCCCACTTTCTTGGTTGTATATGCTCCGCTCTTTTTATGCACCATAACAAACATATCATATTCATAAAAGTCCGATATTCTTTCGGGTGCGGAAACTTTAGTACTCACCTTACCAGCCGGGATACCTGAAGAATGCTGTGAGTTTGGATATGCAAGTAGTGTAAATGAATTTGGATACTCAACTGTTATGTTTGCATCTCGAGAATATCCTCCACTCAAAAACAAGGGAAATCTAAAGAGACTTATATTATTACTTTGTAAACCATTGTCGAGTCTATATGTAACTTTAATAGCTGTGTCTGTTGGTTTTGTATAGACAATCGCATCAGAGTTTCCGTCCTGATAATCATTAAACTCTCGAGTCTCCCCTTTAGAGTTTTTCGCCGAGATGAGATCAAATGTACTGTATATACCAGTAGGATCAGTCTTTCTAGAAGGAAGTACCGAAAACGTGGATTCTTGAAAAGGTGTCGGATATGTAAGTGTAACATCTGCCGCACTTGGACTAATAATCTTTATGTTAACTTCTATAGGAACATTGTTTGCTGATGCCTGAATCGATACAAAACATAGAGCCCATAGGGTTGTGTATATAAGTCTTTTCATGTCTTGATATTTTATCATGCCCATGATATGTTTACTACGTAAGGGCGATTAGCTCAGTTGGTAGAGCAACTCATTTACACTGAGAAGGTCGGGGGTTCAAGTCCCTCATCGCCCACAAAAAACAAAACACACTGTTGCAAACGCAAGGTGTGTTTTTGTTTTAATTGACACTTTAGAGGTTCGGAGTATGATGAGTTTAAATTCCAACCACACACGAACTATATGAATAAAAATAAACTTGTTGAAGCATTCGGAACATCGAAAGTACTTCTCCCGGTTATACATGTATCCAGCAGAATACATGTACCAGATCAGATCACCTTAGCCCTCCGCGGAGGGGCCCACGGAGTGTGGCTCATCTGCCACGGGCCTGGTGATAAAACCCGACAACTCATCGAAGCCTACAAGGTGGCTCGTGACAGTACGCTCGACTGGATTGGGCTCAACTTTTTGGGTGAAACAGACCCTGTCAGTATCATCCAAGAAGAACTCCCTCCGATAGACTACCCAGGAGGACTGTGGATAGACCAAGGTGTTGAGGAGAGCTCCTCCAGTTTCAACACCGACAAGCTTCGTGGATTTTACAATCGTTATCGCGTCGCCTGCCCGAAAAGTCTCCTCTTCCGAGGTGTTGCCTTTAAAGGACAGCAGCCTTCTTACCCTTCAGGAATCCTTGCTGCTGTGGAGGTTGCAAAGTCTGGAATGGACATACTCACCACAAGCGGACCAGGAACCGGACATGCTCCTGATATTGGGAAGATTCGAGAAATCCACACAGCTGCGAATGGAGCACCTGTCGCTGTTGCTAGTGGGCTAACCCCTGAAAACATCAAAAGGTTTATTCCTTATATCGACTGTGCGATGGTTAGTACCGGTGTTTGCAAACCTAACACCGACGAGTTCGATCCAAAAAAACTCACAGCCTTCGCAAAGGCTATGGGTCTCGAACCTTAACTACCCCACCCCGCGCGCGGACCCCGTCCCGCACGGGGTTCGTTTTTTATATACAAATACTGTATACTCACCTCATGATAAATCTCCAAGAAAAAATAGAAAAAACACTTCTAGATGATCCGTATGATTTTACAAAAGATTTAGTTGATGGAGTTCCTCTTTTTTACAAAAACTTCCCCTCTGCTCCGTGTATACATATACGCATAGCTTTTCGTTTTGGTGCAAAACATGATCCTATAGGCAAAGAAGGTGTTGCACATCTTTTAGAGCATATGATATTTAAAGGCACAGACATCTACGAGACCGAAAAAGATATTGAATATTTTAGAAAAAATATAACTCTTGGAACATTGAATGCGTATACTGGAATGTTTGAAATGGTTGTTAAAGCAAAATGCCTTCCTTATAACTTTGAAAAATGTCTTAAAGGTATGATGAGTATAGTTGTTATGCCTAAATTAAGAGATGAAGATTTTGCTGTTGAAAAAAAGATTGTGATGGATGAAGCTTGGAGACATTTTAAAAATGAAAAACAGATAGCCTACACAAAAAAAATAAGAAATACTCATCTTTCAGATCTGCCCGACAGGCTTCGTATTGTTTCAGCACTTGGCTGGCCAGATACTATAAAAAAGATAGAAAATACAGATGTTAAAGCTACCCACAAAAAATATATAATTAAGGAAAATGTAGTCTTTTTTATCGCAGGAAACTTAGACACTGTTGGAGGATTGGATAATATCAAAAGTATTTTAAATACACATATATTAAAATTGTCGCACGGGAACCCTGCTGATTTTCCATACATTCCTGGAGAGCTTACCCTACCAACAACACCTATCTTTGATACCACATACACAGATGCTGGAATGACGGACAAAAAACAATCTTCAATAAATCTGTCCTACAACTTTCCTCGAGAGAAAAAAGAAAACGGGGCATTAACTTCAATAAACGAGGAGCAAACTATTGCCAAGCTGTCCCTTGCAACAAGACTTATTGATGATGTTGTGTATGAAAAGCTTCGTATGGATAAAGGTTGGTGTTACAGTGCTGGGTCAAGTTACACTGTGGAACCTGAATTTCTCAGACTAAGCCTTGGTGCAGACCTCAATCCAGAACACACCGAAGAAGCTGTTGATATATGCAAAGATATTATAGAGAACCTAAAACAAGGACACTACAAAGATAAGTTTGATCAGGTAAAAACCTTGGCAATAGAATCAAATCTATCATCAGAACGACTGACAGGTGATATCATATCTGGTGCAGTTGATGATTTCTTGAGCGAAAACCAAACAATAACTATGAAAAAAGCTTTATTGCTCGGAAATGCAGTTACATTCGAAAACGTTGTTGAATTTGTAAACACATACATCACCCCAGACCGTCTGTTCATAGAAATCCTCAGACCAGATCCAGAGAAAAAATCTGCATTCGCGAAGATAAAGTCTCTCTTATTCAGAAAATAATTTATTTAAAAACTGTTCAGGGTTATCCAAAAAACCTTTAGTTATTTTGTAATGCTCCGTATCTTTATACTCGACTGTTTGAATATTTCCACCATCAAAACTCCATATCTCAGCACCAGGGTACGCGAGCAATATAGGCGAATGCGTAGCAATAATAAACTGTGTCTCTTTATTTTTGCACAACTCTTTTAACAAAAGCAGTAGCGCCAGTTGTTTTTGTGGTGAAAGCGCTGCTTCCGGCTCATCAAATAGATAGAAACCTCCACTCCCTATTCTGTTTTTAAAAAGTGTCATAAAACTTTCTCCGTGTGATTTATTATGGAGCGAGGATCCTCCGTATGATGCATAAACAGACTCTTTAGAAACAAAAGGTATGTCAACCATACTATCGATTTCATTTGCTAGATTAAAAAAACTTTCTGCTCTAAAAAAATAACCATCCCTTACCTTTTTGCGCCAAGAAAAAGTCATACATTCTGAAAGAGATGTAACATCGCCATCAACCATCTTTTTGTGAGTTGTTGAAAAAGATATGTTTTTACTTCCACCTTCTTTACCAAAACCAGCTTTGGTTGCAATAGCTTCAAGGACTGTAGACTTACCTGTTCCGTTTTCTCCAACCAGAAAAGTAACTTGGCTTTTAAATACAAGGTCCTGCAGATTTTTTACGATCTTGAGAGAAAAAGGGTATCCTTTTTTATTCGGAATTTGTATACGTATTTTGTCCAAAATAGGCCCAGAACTCAACATGTGCTCTCGCTAGGAATCGAACCTAGATTAACGGCTTAGAAGTCCGCAGTTCTATCCATTGAACTACGAGAGCGTACCTCATATATATCACCGAACTGTTGATGAGGCAACTGACGAAGTAGCAGTTGAAGAGGCTGTTGTTTTTATCTCTACAACCGGAGCTTTCTTGGCAAGAGTATCTATTGCTGAGACATATATCTTCTCTTTTTCTCTATATCCAGCAATAACACTTTCCATATTTATAATCTTCTGAATAGATTGTTCTTCATTGGCTTTAGAAGCGTCTGCATTCAACGTTGCCGTCATCGAATCGATACGTTTGTTTAACGTAACATACAGATATGAAAAGTAAGTACTAACTCCAACAAGCAATATCAAGAAAAACATGAGCATCAAATCCCAGTGAAGCTCTGGAGAAAAACCTAACAATTTCTTTTTTGAGAAGATTTTTTCTTTCATATATTTTATTCAGACTTTTTATTATTTGCCAATGTTTCAATAACAATCAAGTAAATCCGTGCCTTAACCATGGGACCTTCAGAAGAAACTGTAGTTTGTACTTTTTCCAAAAAAGTTATATTTACTTTTTCGGTATAAGAAACGTATGGTAAAAAGTTTAATGATTTTATATACTCATTAACTCTTTGATATGTACCCTCTGCTTCAAGTTCAATAATAATCTCTCGCGCGTTTTGTGATGCGAGTTTTGCATCCTCACGCGGAGTTACTGACATAAGTCCTCCCCGCTCTTTTGTAGAAAGACCTGCTTTTTGCATATCAGACTCAATACGAGATATGGCCCCAAATGACGTATTTGAACTTAACACATATTTTTTAATCTCGTCTTGCTCTGCAGAACCTTTAACTAAAATCTTTTTATACAGCTCGAAAGACTCTTTGTTTTTTTCCAAAAACTGCACAAATTGTTTTTTCTCTGAAGTTTTTTGTACGTAAATATCAAATTCTTTTTTCGCAAACCATACACCGATAATAAATACAGCAACTGTACATACTACCCACCATATTGCAATGATTTTTTTAGTTGTTTTCATATGATAGTTTTTGCGCAAAGGTAAATGAACCTTTATTACTTAATACTCCGTATGAAAGTGATGCTCCATCATACTTTTCATCTTCAAATCTTTTTACAAGATTTTGTGCAACATTTTTATCTTTTACATATAGCTCTGTCTGTATTGTCTTTGATATTGTGTCGACTGTTATAGACTGTACCTTAACTCCAGGAACAGACTCTACAACTTCTATAAATCTTGTATATATTTTTGATATATCTCCGCGCGCAGGCATGTTAAGTATATCCACGTCGGCAAGTATTTTATTTACACCCTCTTTAGCAACCGCGAGTTTTGAATCTGAAATCTCTCTTTGAAGAGGTTCTACGACTGCGTTAAGGGTTGAGAGCTCTGTATACATACGTATAACAGTAGGAGCAGCCAGACAAACAGAAGACAGTATGATGATAAACATCGAAACAGAGAAAAGGTTTGCAACCTTAACCCAGTATTCTGTTTTTATTTTTTCTTTTTGTTGTTTTGAAAGTAAATAAAACATGCTTTTTTTATATTATACTCGAGGCATAGCTAGTCCGATAGCGACCGCATATTGATATGAATCATTTTTGTGTATAGGAGGTATTGTTGAGTTTACATCAACGACATTTTTCCACACATCACCTATGATTGTAGGTATAGAGAGTTGAGCACTTATCTTATTTGCAAAATCAGATTTTAATATATCAAGGTGAGTTGATGTTAGTACGATAGACTCAATTTTCTGAAAGTTATACTTTTTGTTTTTATCTACATATGAAAGCCAGAATGTCATGATCTTGTTAATATCAGCAACTACATCACTTAGAAGTTCCGGTGTCTCAAGAACGAGCTGACCCTTCTCTTCCTTAAACACAGATCTGTTTATAGTAGATGTGTATATAACAATACCGAATGAAACAATAGATACTACAACTGAATGTTTCTCTACCGCAACAATACAATATGAAGACACGTCACCTTCTCGAACAAATGTTTTGGTAAGAGCTTGGTTTTGAATTAGAAAAGAAACGATTTCCATATTAGCAGAAGAAAAAAGGTCAATGTAATCTTCGATATCTTTTTTTGCAGCAACAGTGACTGAATACAAACTTTTATTTGTATTTGCGATACCTGTTACCCGTGTATAGTCAAATACTGCATCATCGATCATGATAGGTACATTTTCCTCTATCTTTGATTCTATCTGATTGTAGACTGAGTCATCTGGACCATCATCAATCTCAGACATATATAGATATATTTTTTCTTCCGGCAAAGAAACCTCTACGTATTTTAGCTTATGCTCTTTTTGAATTTTTTTTAAAGTGAGCAGAATATCTGGCTGGGATGTGAGAGGTTTTCCTTGATTAACCGTAGAAGCAAGAGTCTCGGTTCCAAAATCAATCACATCAAGGTCAGTTCCTCGTCTTTTCATTTTTAAAAAACGAATATGATCAACTCCTATATCAACTCCGGTATGTTCAAAAGATATCATCTTAGGAACAGGAATATATCTTTTTATAAAACGTGTAAGGATATTCATATATTATGAAAGCAAAGTTCCAGGTAGAACATCTCGAGACATGGTTGCGATAGCAAGACCTTCAGCATCTTTACCTGCAAGTATCATGGCTTGTGATGGTATACCCATAATCTCTCGTGATTCTAGGTTTGTTACAAATATTTTTTGACTCCCAACAAAAGAATCAATACTTACATATTGTGCAATACCAGAAACTACCGTTCGAGGTTGTTCTTCTCCAAAATCAACTGATAATTTTAATAATTTTTCTGATCCTTCAACTGGTACAGCTTCCAGAATCTTTCCTACTCGGAGTTCAACTTTTTTGAAATCATCAAATGTAATCATGATACAAGTATACTATACTCCTCGCTTCATATCGAGAAATCCTTGAAGCATGTACGCTGCAGTTTGTGCGTCATCGTCTTTTGTGTGTTCACGTATAGCTTTAGCATTTGAGGCTGTATGTTTACTATTTGTACTTTGTACAAAAGTAGAACGCAACATCGCCTGACTTCCAGAAGTGGTAAAACGCTCATCAAAGCGATGTACGACCAGTCCAGGTTTTATGTCCATAAGCTCTGCTATATATAGAACAGTTTCGTCCTCTATCTTGTTGTCACGACCACTCAGGTCGAGAGACTTGCCTATAACTACCTCTCCGATACCCTCTTTTTCCAATATATCTATAGTTTCTCGAGCCCTTTCTGGTGAGTTTTTAAGTATTTGAAATGGAAAGGCGAAAGTGGCCGAGTCATCACTCTTTGCCAAACCTATCTTTTTACTACCGAAGTCTACCCCTAGATATTTCATAGATAATCTGATAGTATCATAAAAGTCAGTCGACAGGCAGACTCTAAGGAGGAGTGGCAGAGAGGTCGATTGCACCTGTCTTGAAAACAGGAGGGCTGTCATGGTCCCGTGAGTTCGAATCTCACCTCCTCCGCATTAAGAACCTGGGAGTAACATTGACCCATGTACCCATGAAAGCAGGGCGACCCAGGTGCTAACAAAAACCAGCAAATATAATGCTGGTTTTTGTTTTGTGTCTGAACACATAATTAAATGCTAAAATGCTATTTAATGACAGAGGAAACACAAAACAGTGAGACTACTCCCGATCAAACAACAGCAGAAGGTACATCTGTTTTCAATGATAGACGGGTAAAAATTATTAATTGGATGGAACCAAAAAGTTCTGTTTTGTGTAATCTATATAAAAGCGCTGTCATTAATCTGTATAGCGAACCACCAAAGTATGGCTGGTCCATATTGGTAGCTTATGCAATTCGAGAAATTACAAACCAATTACCTAATCATGTTGCTGATTTAGAAATATCCGACAGAGGCCTGAATCGTGACGGAGAAATACAAAAAATTGGAAATATCTGGACCGAACAACAATTAAGCTCTCTGATACCAACCGAGAACACGGATACGCCATCTTCGACTGATGACCAGACAATAATTCCAATTCCTAGAGATCTCTTTATGATTTTAGCAGATCTAGTTGAAGATAATACTAAAATTGAAGATAGAAAATACCGTAAAGCCTACAGGCTTTTTAAAGCGATGATCCCTGAAGGTGAATTTAAAGAGAAAGATCCTATAATCAATGAGTGGGTAGGTGTCACAGGCTGGTTTTCAAAGGATGGAAAGTTCCATGTAAACAAGAATAAGACGGAGGTCGGTGATGTTGATGAATATAAGAGAAACTTTGAAATGGTCGAAAATATACTAGTAGGAGCTATTCAAAGTAGAGAAAACTTTGGACAAACACTGACAGAACTAAATACAATATTAAATCATGCCAACAGATAACGAAATAAATCAGGTTATAGCACTCTTAATTGAGCCAGCTCAAAGAAGTTATTTCTTTGAGAATTTAAAAAATCCTTCTTGGGTAGCCCCGCTTTACGCTAAAGGTTTTTTTAAGCATGCTCCTAATATATTGCGTAATGAAAAGGAAGGCACTGTACAGTTTCCTATTTGGCCAGAATCTAAATTCCTAGCAAAAGTTGCAGCGCAGGCCGACCCTGTAATCCTATTAAAGATTATCAAAGAAATTGAAACAGACAATATTAGAGTGAAGGAAGATGTTTTGGAGATAATTGCGAAGCTTCCTATTGATTCTGTAATTTTAATGTCCACTAAGGTTGTTAAATACCTTGAAGATCCGTATCTACATTTTGGCAATATTCCAGAGAAAATTGGAGATATTATTGAACGGCTGGCTTCGGAGAATAAAATCGAACAGGCACTTAAGATTGCTCAGGACTTACTCCGACCAATTGCTGAGGTTCAGACTGAGGAGGCAAAAAAAATAGGCCTTCATGCAAATCCAAAATCAAAATTTGAAATTTGGGATTATGAGCAAATTCTAAAAAATAAACTAACCACTTTAAATAAAACCGAACCCTTTCTTCTACTAGACTTGTTGGTAAATCTGCTATTTACTGCTATTAAAGTTTCCAGAGGTGAAAATAGTGACGATTCAGACACTGAAGATTATTTGTATATCAGTAGAAGAAATGTGCGAGACGAACCAAGATCTCATAACCACGAACTAGAGGGCTTACTTATCTCAAAGATAGTCTCTGTTGCTAATTTTGCTATTCAATCAGATTCTAAAAACTTTGAACCCGTATTAAAACTACTTGAATCAAAAAAATATAATTTTTTCAATAAGATAATTCTTTACTTACTAGCTGAATATCCTAATTTAGATCAAGCTCGAGTCACATCGTATATAAAAGAAAAAAAGTTTTTTGACGCCAATTGGATTTCACCAGAATATGAATACTTACTTAGCAATGAATTTAAAAATCTCACTCCAGAAGATCAAAAGAACATAATTGATTGGATCGAAGCAGGACCAGATCTTGAAGTATTTAAAAGGTCTGAGAAATCTTGGACAGGTAATGAACCGACAAATGAAAAGATTTCAAAATACAAAGAGGCTTGGCAACTTCGTCACCTTCACGTGCTTAAGGATTCGCTTACAGGAAATTTAATGGATAGATATATTGAACTTGTAGCAAAGTACCCAAATTTTGACGATAAGATTCAAGAAGGTGTATTTTACGCAGCGAACGAAAGCCCTAAAACAAAAGAAGAACTTCAAAAAATGTCAGTTGATCAGGTTATTAGCCTAATCAGAGATTGGAAACAAACTGGAGATGGATATGATGGTAAACCTACCAAAGATGGGCTGAGCATTCTCCTGCGAGAAATCATCAAAGAAAAACCTGTTGATTTTTCTGATAAATTAGATGAACTTAAAGGTATTGATTCGAACTATATCTTCTCTATTCTAATGGGTATAGAGAATGGTCTTGCTGTAAATAAAAATATTCACTGGAGTAAAGTTTTATCTTTCTTACTTGAAATATTTTCTACTTGGAAAAAAGAAAAAAAAACTGCTGTGGATACAGAGTCGTTCGATAATGCATCTAGAAGACAAGGAATAAGTTTGCTGAATGCTGGTTTGAGATCAGGTTCTTTTGAACTTAAAGATAGAAAGGAAATCTGGAGTATTATCCAAATTGCATTAGCGGATCCTGATCCAACAATTGAACAAGATGAAAAATTTGAAGATGAAATCACTCTTGCGATAAACTCAATTAGAGGCGAAGCAATGCATAGTGTGATCGAGTACGCTCTTTGGCTAAAACGGCACTTCGAAAAGTTACCCGATGCGGCTACACTTATCTCAAGAGGTTTTGATGAAATGCCCGAAGTTTCAGAGACCCTAAACAATTATCTGAAATTAGAAGTTGAACCAACCAAGGCCATTAGAAGTGTTTACGGAAGATATTTTCCTTGGATACACTTGCTTGATCCAAAGTGGGCTGTATCTAATATTAATAATATTTTTTCTCACACTGAGGAATTACATGGTGATGGTGCATGGGATGCGTTTGTGACCTTAACTTCTCCATACGATAATCTTTTAGAACCACTAAAAGTAGAATATAAATTCAGATTAGCTAACGCAAAATTTCCAGAAAAAGATAAGAAACAACCCCTCCGAGAACCAAACGAAAGATTAGTTGAACATGTAGTTGCTTATTACTGGAGGAGCAAGCTCAGTCTAGAGGATGATTTGATTAGAGAACTCGTAATAACTGCTGATATAAGACTTCTTTCTCATGCTATATCTTTTATGGGAAGAGTTATATACGGCGAAAAAGATACACCTACTGATATCTTAAAAAGATTTACTGAATTTTGGGGTTACGTTTTCACTTCAGTTTCTACAGATCCATCCAGAGTAGAAGCTCTGAGAGACTTCACTTGGTGGTTTGCTTCAAATAAGTTTGAGCCAAAATGGCTTCTAGACAATTTAGAGGCAGTCATTGATGCTTCTGCTGGTATCGATAGCGAAGATTTTGCAATAGATAACCTCGTCTTACTTTCTAAAGACACTCCCGAAAGAGTAATTATTATCCTTGAAAAAATACTGAATACGGCAAGCAAGCCGTGGGTTGCACACAGTTCAGAAAAAGAAATTATAGAGATACTTAAGAATGCTCAATACTCTGATAGTGTAATAGCAAAAGATACCGCAAAGCGTTTGGTAGATGCACTGACTAGAAAACATATGTTTAAGTTTCTTGATGTATTAAGTAAATAATATGAAGAGAAATCTAAACGATTATGAGTACGAGATAGTAAATCAAATTCATATCAGTGAACTTTGTTTTACTATCTGTAAAACAACACCAATATTACAAGGACCGGGCAACCACTTGTTTCCGTACTTCTTTAACTTAAATATGTCTAAAGGAGTATTAATACTTCACAGCTTGCTTGATCCAACAGGTAAAGAAATTTCTCTTAAGAATTATATCCGAGAGAATAAAGCCATTCTTTCATCGAGAAAAGATTTCGATATATTTCTAAGTCACATATCAAAAATAACTGCAGAATTTGAAAAAATTACGCCGTGGCCATTACGTCATAAAGTAATCGCTCATTTAGATTCAGGTTTTAAACACTCAGACTTTACATGTGCATACTTAACATCCGACAAACTTGATAACTTTATAAAAATATCTACTGAGCTTAAAGACACCTTCTTTACTTTTTGTAATTATTCAAAAAATGATGAGCCATTTATGAAAATCAAAGAGCAAGTAGCATTTGCTCTTAGCGGTGTGAAATAGCACTTCTATTCCTTCAGAAGAGTAATCTTCTTATCTTTCAACGTTAACCTACTTCTCAAATGTCCCATCAGCTCACGCTTCTCTAGAGGGGTTCCTTCTCGCAGTACGTACTTGGCGTATTCTCTCGTATTCACATCATCCTCGTTGATGCTGTATTTTGGCGTGCCTTTGGTCGCTAGCCTCTGAAGCCTGTTGAATCGTTTGATTTCTTCTTCGAGCTTCATCCTCATGCCAAGCTCGTTGATACTTACCTTGTCGATGACCTTAAATAGTTCCTCAATTAGTTCTTCCTCTCGGATGTATTTGTTCTTGCAATTTCTGTCTTTAGATTTCGAGCATGAATAGTAGATGTACTTTGCGTTAGTGCCGTCCTTGAGTAGCTTGTACTTCTCCTGTGCGGTTATGCCTGACTCGCACATACCGCAGGTGAATAGCTTTGTGAATGCGAACTCTCGATTCTCTCGCACTATCTTGTCGCGCTTCAGTTGCTCTTGTGCTTTTCTGAATAATTCTTCAGTGATAATCGGAGTATGCTTTCCCTGATACCAGTTGCCTGAATCCTTAGGATACTCGAATGGCCCGTAGTAGATCGGATTTTCGAATGTTCGGTACACTCCAGAGAGCGTTAGTGGCTTGTTGCCTCGAGTATGGAAATTCAGATCAAACCTTAGCCAGTTGTATACCCTTCTTCCGCTCCATCCTTCGAGTGCAACTTTTTCGAACATCTTCTTCACTATGGGTGCTCTATCTGGATCAATTGCTATCTGGCACTTCCTGTCCATGAGTTTCTGATTGAGATACCCGAGAGGTGCCATGCCTGGCCACAGTCCCATTTCCACTCTCGTCCGCAATCCTCGCTTCACGTTGATTCCTCTATTATCGTTTTCAAGCTTTGCCTGTGATCCGAGAATCATCAGGAGGAACTTCTCATTTGGATTATTCCTGAATTGCTGGCCGTACGTCCGTATCTCATGAAGCTTCCCAGAGTCCATCAAGTCCACGATCTTCCCAAGGTCACCTGCGTTTCTCGATATTCGGTCAGGTGCCCATGTCAGTATTCCGTTGAACTTTCCTTGCCTTAGCTCGTCTACGATTTCGTTGAAAACTGGACGCTGCCCAGTCTCCTTGGCCGAGTGACTTTCTCGCTTCATGGTCACTATCTCAAGCCCCTCACGATCCGCCAATTGCAACATCTCCTTTATCTGCGAATCTATCGAAAGGACTTGTCGTTCCTCGCTTTCTGTCGATTTTCTCGCATAAAGGCAGTATTTCACCTTTATGGGGATCGCTTCTTTTTTGACCGCCATCCCATGCGGTGCTTCTATTGTGTTATTCATACAGCTACATTGATGACGCAGACCGCCCGAAGAGTCTAGAGCGTCCCGAGAGCCTAGCTGTTGGTAACTCCTTTATCAAAAATTCATCTAAAATTGCTACACTTTCATGTATATTTAAGCTAAGATCCTTATACACATGGCAAAGAAAATTTTAGCTCACATAAAACAGAAACCCCATTTCTCTCACAGGGATTTTGTCCTGTATCTTGGAAATTCAACCGACATCCTTAATGAGCTTCCAGAAAACTCAATCGATATGATTTTTGCAGATCCTCCATACATGCTTTCAAATGGAGGGTTCACTGTTCATGCAGGAAAAATGGTTAGTGTGGATAAGGGAGACTGGGACAAGAGCAAGGGATTTGATGGTGATTATGCTTTTCACAGAAAATGGCTCGAAGCTTGCTATCGGGTTCTTAAACCACAAGGCACTATTTGGGTTAGTGGAACATATCATTCTATCTATCAATGCGGTCATGCAATTCAATCTATCGGTTTTCATGTCTTAAATGATATAAGTTGGTTCAAGCCAAATGCTTCACCAAATCTAAGTTGTAGATTTTTCACTGCAAGTCACGAGACATTGCTCTGGGCTAGGAAACACAAAAAAGCAAAACATACATTCAATTACGAATTGATGAAAAACGGAGAGTGGTCTGAAGACTTTATTAAAAAACCAAATCTACAGATGCGTTCAGTTTGGGCAATCAATCCTCCCAAAAAAGAAGAGAAGAAATTTACCAAACATCCAACACAGAAGCCACTCTCCCTACTCGAGAGAATCGTATTAGCTAGTACAAACAAGGGAGATATAATCCTCGATCCATTCACTGGAAGCTCAACAACAGGAATCGCCGCTAAAAAACACGGGCGGAAATTTATCGGTGTTGATACTGAGAAGAAATACTTAACTCTTTCTCAAAAACGCTTTCAAGATTTAGTCGGGGCAGGTAATTAACTATTACCACCTCAGATATCTTTCCTCTCTTGTCAGATTTTGAATTAATCATTCGACTAGCATACACAGGAATCTGCTTGTAGTCAGAATATATTTCTTTGATAAACGGTGCGCTGGAATTACTCAACATTACGTAGACACCTTTTTTGTCTAATTCGATAAATAAGTCTCTGAGCTTTATCTGATCATCTTTTGAAAAACTGTCTTTACTGTAACTTGTAAATGATGATGTTTCAGATAATGGATGATATGGAGGATCAAAGTATACAAAATCTCCAGCCTTAGCATTTTTCACTGCATCAGCAAAAGATCCACTAGTGATTTTTGTATGAGAAAGCATTTCCGAAACAAGCCTCAAGTTTTCTTCATCTACAATCTTTGGATTCTTGTAGCTACCCATAGGCACATTAAATCCTCCCTTTGAATTTTCTCGATAGACGCCGTTAAAGGCTGTTTTGTTTAGAAAAAGAAAATACAAACTCTTTTTGAAATCATCAGCAGGAAGTGAGTTATATTTTTCTCTGATTGAGTAATAAAATTCTTTTCTTTCTTCTGTGTTTTTTGAGATAAAATCTTTCTCAATTTTTCTTAAAGATTTAATCAGCTCATCAACATTTTCTTTGATGTTTTTATAGGTCTGAACGAGAGTCTTGTTAACATCGTTTATATGAGCTTTCTTTGGATTCAATGCAAAGAATACAGCTCCACCACCAATAAATGGTTCAAAGTACGAATTGTACTTTTGTGGAAAGAGAGCATCTAACTGTGTTAAAAGTTGAGTCTTACCCCCAACCCATTTTAGGAACGGTTTAGCTTTCTTAGAAATATCTATCTTCATATGATGATTTTATCATTTCTTGATCCCGATTCCTATCTTTCATTGTTCTAAGCCCTATTTTGTGATTTAATTGCATTATTATGAAAGTCGGAGGCATTGGAGGGGCAAACACAAAATCAGGTCTACACTTTGAAGGAAAGGTGGATTTTCTCGAGGCCCTAAAAACCGTGAAAGGTTATGAGATAAAGGATGACGGTTCTATCCTTTTCGAGGGTAAGGTTGTAGCTCTCAACCTCCGAAAATACAAGCTCTACGAATTTCTTGAAAGTAAGGGTGTTAATCACAAAGAAATACTCTCAAAGCGACTACTCCCTGATGATGCCATCTTGGTACTCAACACAAATTCATTTTACGTAATTGAGATTAAGTTCCAACAGGTTGCTGGTTCTGTAGACGAAAAGTTGCAGACATGTCATTTCAAGAAGAGACAGTACGAAAAACTGATGAACTCTCTCGGCGTAAAGGTGGAATATATTTATATATTAAGCGATTGGTTCCAAGCTCCTGCGTATAAAGATGTTCTTGCTTATATAAAAGAAGTTGATTGTGACTATTTCTTTGAGGAAATCATTTTGAACCGTCTAGGTCTTCCATCTCCAACAGAAACTATCTAAATCCTGGCATTGCCGACTGAAGAACTTCTGTATAGTGCTTCTTGCCGTCGATATAATCTCTAAGGGTTAGTAGCAAATTTTTGAACATATAAGCTTCGGTGTAAATCTTTTCATTCTTACAGAAAAGCTCAATCATTATCGCAACGTAATCTAAAGACAGAGTGTAGTCTTGTTCGATGTGTGCATATTTTTTTATGATCTCATCGACAGTCTCAAGTTTATAATTATTTCTATCTTCAACCGATGCGAAAGGTGTAGTTCGTTCATAAAAATCGATATAGTATTGAACTATCTCTCGAACGTCTTTTCGGTACTGAGGAATTTTCAAAAGGAGATCAACAACCCAAAAAGTGTGTGTCGGTGGAGTCATTATTTTGTTAACCCCTGGCACAAGGATTTTTACAACAAAATCTATATCTGGTCTTGCGCCTCTACTTCCTTGAAACAACCCGATTAGAGTTCCGTCTTTTGTGACATATGTCTTAAAAGCCGTAAGACGAGGCCTTAATTGTGCTAGATTTGTTCCATCGTAGTATCTAGGGTTGTATTCGTGTGACATTACCGCAAGTATAGCAAAAGTAAGACTGTTGGTAACTATAGCTTCGCAAGACCCTTAATCTAAGCTAAGGTACAGACAGATAGCAATATTTTTGCTATCATAATTTTACAACTTAATAAAAGTCGACCTAACCCTTAAGAAATCAAATTCTTGAGATATGGTTGCAAAAACCTAGTAGAGATCAAAGGACTCCCAGTCAGAGTCACTCTACTAGGTCATACCCCGAAAGGGTTATGGGTCAGGCCGAAAAGTTTGATCGCGATGGCTGGGAGCCTTTTGATTACCTAAATATTCGAAGGCTCTGCCACATAAAATCCTAGTAGAGTTTATGAAAAATCAAATAAGGCGTATTCCGCCATTTAGCTACTTAATTGTAGTTCTGTTTCTAGCAACTTTAATATTTCCAAACCACGCGAGTGCAACATCAGGATCATGCTCATACCACAGAGGTGTCGCATGTAGTCTCGGGTCGGATTATGACGGCAGTGTAATTTGTAATGATGGATGGAGAGACAGTACTGTATCTTTCTCTGATGCAGAAGAGTGCAAGACACCATTACCATCCTGTCCGTTGCCCTCAGGATCAAAATCTGATTGCGGTTCACTTCGTGCGCAACTGGCAAGAAGTGGCAGTCTAGGAACTCCCTTTGGAGATAACGAAATAGCTCAATGCGAGGCACAAAATACCGAATATGATTCGGCTCAATCCGCATATCAACAATGCCTCACTTCTCAATCAGCAATTCAGTCACAACAATTTAATACCTACGTTGACCAAAGTAGAAATCAAGACCAAATTTTTAATCAGCAGATGCAGGTAAAATATGACGCATACTGTGCCTCATCTCAAGGATCAGGAAGTGTGTGGGTTGGAGAATTCGGCCCAAGTGGATCCTGTATCCCTACTCGTAATGATTTTTTGAAATCATGTCAGTCAAAGATGGGAATTTATGCTGTGTATGACAAGTCCACAGGCTATTGTGGTTGCTTTAGTGGATATGTCGTAGACTCATACAACCAATGTGTTGCTGAAGTAGATCCAGTAATTGAAACTCAAAATACCTCACAGTCTCAGACTGTCTTTACTCCACCCATACAGAAGATAATTAAAAATAATAAACCTATAGTTAAACCAACTATCCCTGAACCTGTTGTTCAACAATCAACAACAACGATGACTCAGGTGGTCGCCACAAGTACCCCCATTGCTCAACCAGTCGTACATAAGAGCTGGTTCAGCTCACTCTTTGAAAAAATTGGAGGTTTCTTTACTAATCTATTTCACTAAATTAAATGTCAAAAACCATAGTTCACATTGATGACGATAAATTTCTTCTAGCGATGTATGACGCAAGATTAAAAAAGGCAGGTTACGAAGTATATGCATTCCAAAAATTTGATCAAAATATTATCAATGACATCGCCAATTTAAAACCAGACGCCATCGTTTCCGACATAATTCACGGCTCAGAGTATCCCGATGGAATCAAGTTGTGTAGACAGATACAAAAAGACGAAAGGCTTAAAAATGTTCCATTCATATTTTTATCAAACACGCTTAGTACTCTAAAAAATGAAAATATTTCTGATTTGAGGATTGCACTTACTATAGAAAAAGCATCACTTGAACCTCACGAAGTGATTTCAAAGATAGTTGAGGTTCTGGAGAAAAAGTAAACATATTTATTTTACTCTTTCATCCAGAACCAGAACATATTGCTTGTATTCTCGCTCATTTCATAGGTATCAGCATGGGATAGTACTCCAAGATATGAAGCGAGCGAAGATTTCAAAGAAATTTCACTTATCCCACCATTCCTGTAAAGTGCAATGCTTTGGCGGAGTTTCTTTGGTATTTTTCTTTTTGTCTTTGTGCGAAGTTTTATGTGGTGTGGCAGTATCACATATCCGAGAAAGTCTATGCCTCGGTTATGTTTCCGTAGGGTCACTTTCTTTGGATGTAACTCAAGGTGCAATTCTGTTTTTAAGAATTCTCGTATTGGAGGAAGCAAACTCTCGAGATACATTTTGTCATCTGAAATTATTACAAAGTCATCAGTATAGCGTGCATAGTTTTTTACTTTCAATTTATGTTTAACAAACTGGTCAAACTTATCCATATAAATATTCGCAAATATTTGCGAAGTCAGATTTCCAATTGGCACACCTCTTGGTTCAAAGAGGTTTGCACGACCTGCCTCAAAACTACCAACAACTTCACGGAGAAGCCCTCTGACTTTTTCATCCTTTATTTTCTCATTCAGAATCTTAAGAAGTGTTACATGATCTATCGAATCAAAAAACTTTTTAATATCGCATTTCAGTGCGTAGCATGGGTGAGTGTGATTTTTGCTCACTGCTCGGATCATGCTCGCAACTCTTTCCATGCCCTTATGTGTTCCTTTGCCGATTCGACAGGAATACGAGTCGCTAATAAAAGTCGGTTCAAATATGCGATTCAGAACACTAAACATTGCATGATGGAGAACCCTGTCTCTCACTGTCGCTTTATGAATTCTTCGGATCTTAGGATCGTGTATCCAAAATCCCTTATACGCTCCATGTTTATACCGTCCATCTTTCAACTCCCTATACAGGTCGAATATGTTTCGTTCAAGGTCAAGCTCAAAAGCCATAACATCGGGTTTATTCCGTTTGTCGGATTTGAAGATTTCCCAAGCACGAAACAAT
>CAYVEK010000003.1:0-142035 GCA_964450605.1 uncultured Candidatus Saccharibacteria bacterium
CTCAGTCGGTAGAGCACCTGCCTTTTAAGCAGAGGGTCGTAGGTTCGATTCCTACCGGACGCACAGATATAAATCTCATTTATTAAAATAAATCACCCCTTGCCAGCTCAAGGCTGACTAAGGGGTAACGATTTTTTTGAGGAGAACCCTCGAGTGTGGAACTATGTACTCTCCGTATCTCAGATATTCAAATCTGACACACTTACCCCCTCCTATGGCAAACACTAGGACTGGCTCACCGTGTACGATGAGCGGAGCCGAAGCGATGACGGCAGGACCTTCTGGTTGAAGAGCATGTGGATTATGCCTTATAAACAGGAAGAGTTCGTCTGCGGTCACAAGCTCATGGCCGGGATTTTTTGTGACAGCAATATCTGGAACATGACAAACCTGGGTCGGAACCGAAAACGGCACGGCGCCGTCAAAAAAGCACACTCGATAGTTTTCACGGAGACGTCGGCGCTGTGTAGCATCTAAAATACTACCCAACGGATGCTGTAAGTAGTATTTCATTGTTATAGTTCTTCTTCTAAAGAACTTACCATACTTATCTTTTTTTTTAAAAACCATCCCGCACCCCCATCAACAATTGACCTAAAACGTTTTTTCCTTCCCCATCTTTAGTCTTTCCCCAAAAAATATCTCTCCACCAATTCATCTCCTCGATATATCTTGAACCAGTATTTTTGAGAAGTATATAGTTTTCAGGGTTTTTAACAGGATCAAACTTCTGTATCAACAGACTTTTCATTATCTCTACCTTTTTGATATCCCATTCTTCTTTGGAGTATCCATCTGGAACATGCTTTCTATTGTATTCTATAGACTCAAGCTCAGTACATGATGAAAAATAGGCTCTGGACTCTGGTTTCCACTTAGCAGCTTGATATGCGAGCTCTACACTTTGATACGTTACGCCATCTAGTTGTACAGAGACTTTATGAAAATTGCTTAAAAATATATATTCTCCAAAAAATCCTTTTATCTCTGTATCTGTGTGTATTGCAAAATCTTTCCACTCACCTTTTTTATATGGCGTTCCGTTTGGACCTGTTTCGGTGTAGAGGAGTTTTTTGTTTGCTGTGGTTTTATTATATTAAAAATTTGGGAATAGAAAAGGCGCGCACTCCCGAGGGAGGGCGCGCCGATGTCAAACTGAAGGCCGGATCGCTAGTGCCGCTCGGAATGAGCGAGAACGGCGAGATTCTTCGGGTGGCCTTCGAGCTGAGCGGTTGCGGTGCCGGTGAGACCGGCGGTACGTGCGTGTGGCATGGCAGTGGTATGGTTGGTGGTTTAACGCAAACCAACGTTTACAAGGAGCTCAGCGCGAGCTCTTTGCTTACGCCGGTACTCTTGTCGAGCACTTTTATTATGACTCTACCAAACATCATCGTCAACACTTTACGCCCGAAAATTGTGGATAACTTTTTTCACACAACAAAAATACATAAAGTCAAATACTACCGCAACACCCACGCCTCCAACCCTTCCCACATCGATGCTTCACCATTATGATCATCGTGATATATATCCAGAATAGTTTTCATATCATCTCGGGATAAACCCTTCTGCTTCCCCGCCCACCATAGTATTCCGAAAAATTCTTCTGGCGCAGTCCCCACACTTCGTATCTCATCAACTTGTTTCCATACTTGTATTTTTTTATCTAGATTTTTTTGTTTTTTTGAAGCGACAATATTTGAAACAGTATCAAACATTTTTTTTGATATGTCTTGAGGCACAACAAAACTTTTTGTATTGTTTTCTTTTATTTTTATATCCGTCTTTTGTTTAAGCTTTTTGAGATGTTCTGCGTCGACAGAGCCTTCTATGATGATGTGTACATGGGGAGAGTTTATGAATGTATCTATATTGTCGAGTATGAAAGATTTAACATCCTTCAAACCTTTGAGTAGTCCTCGATAGATAAAAACATGTTTATCAAAAAATAATCCAGATGAAGACTGTACACCTTCAACATGCTCTTTTGAAAATGTATCTGCGTATATATTAAAAACCTGAGCATATTCTCGGCGCCGTTTTAGAGAGTCAACAATAGTATCGACTTGCTCTCTACTTTTTTCTTCATCTGTTCCGTGAAATACGTACAACATTGTATGGTTTAAATTCTTTTTAGTGTAAATACATCTATAACTTTTCCGTCGGTCATTTTAAAGTAACAAGATGCTTCTGTTTTACCTTTTTCGAAGGTACAAAACAAGACTCCTGCTATATTACTTCTTCTACCTTGTGTTTCTATTCTTAAGTTTTCTGCACTATATGTGTTTGCCCACCAAGGACCAGTATTAACACCTCTTTTGTGGATACTTCTTCCTCCGAGACCTGCTATAATCGCCCCGCTAAAACCATTTCCTATCAAAACAACATCTTCAGATGCAGAGTCTAGGGATACTTTGTTAGCAAAATCAGACATGGTCTTTGTGCGTGCATATGAATGATCATGTCCTGTTAGGATGTACGCACCTGCTTTTTGACATGTTGTATATAAATCCCAACCTATGTTATCTCTCTGTACTCCCAACTGTAAATCTTTATGAGGCTTATGCCACGCACACAGTTTCCATGTAGTATCAAACTGTATCAATTCTTTTTCCATAAATTTGGCAGAATTTACTTTTTTAGCATTTTCTATATTTATATCTGGAGCAGACATAACTATACTTACAGGACCCAACTTGCAAGAGTAATGTAGGCCGATATCGGCAGGAGTTTTAAAAGAACACATGTCTTTTGGAAGTTTTTCTATCTGTTTTTGTGCAACAAGACTATATCCGAGCCATGCTTTTTCTTCATGGTTTCCCATAACAGATACAACAGGAAAATCTTTTCCCAGATATGTATCAAGCATAGAGCTCCATGTATCAGGTTTATCTTGATAATCAAAATCACCAAGTAAGACCAGAGCTTGTGCACCTTCTTCTCGGATCATAGTCAGAGCACGTTTGGTGTCATTGGTTAAACCTTGATCACCGGTAAAGGCAAGTTTAATCTTAGTTGAAGATGTACTAAAAGATATCTTTCCTGAATCTTCGGGGGCGTGTATATCTGTTTTAACAATGGGTTTAACTGTAGGTATTGCCTTTTTTGTCTCAGTTCTCAAAATAAACATCAGTACTATCAAACTCACCGCACCTGCTACTATAAAAATCCTCATAGCATTACGCAAATAACCCTCAAATCTTGTTTCATTTACAATATTGCTCATACATGTCAGTATATCATACGTATGAGTCGTGATACGGAAAAACCTCTAAAAGTTTTGGCTATTGAGACCAGTTGTGACGAGACAGCTGTTGCTTTTACTTTGTATAAAAACGGGGTGTATTCTGTACTAGACCAATCACTCTATAGTCAGGTTGATATTCATAAAGAGTTTGGTGGAGTATTCCCCATGATGGCCAAACGAGAGCATGGAAAAAACTTAGTATATTTGCTTGAAGATTTGTACCAAAGAACTAAAAATCTATCTGAGCCCAGCTACACTTCACACACACCAAATCCTACGGATATAGACATTTCTTTATCTTATCTGGAACGAGAAACTGAGTTGTTGGAAATATTTAAAACCCATCTTGAAAATACAGCAGGTTGTTTTTATGCGAAACCTGATGTAGATGCCATAGCGGTAACTGTAGGACCAGGTCTTGAGCCAGCACTGTGGGTTGGTATAAGTTTTGCGAAAGCCTTAGCTACACTGTGGAATATACCTGTTCTACCAATAAATCACATGGAAGGTCATATAGTTTCTATCGCAACAGAACACACTATTGATTCGGATATATTTCCAGCCATTGCACTACTTATATCAGGCGGGCACACAGAACTTGTATCTATACCCACATGGGGCAAATATTCTATAATCGGTGGAACAAAAGATGACGCTGTCGGTGAAGCATATGACAAAGTTGCACGTATATTGGGTATGCCCTATCCAGGAGGACCTGAGATTTCAAAAAAAGCAGAATCGCTTCGAGAGAAAAGTTCTATCGAGGAGCTAGAACAGAAAGCTTTGTCTTACAACATAAAACTACCTCGCCCGATGATTCACAGTCAGGACACAAACTTCTCATTTTCTGGCTTGAAAACAGCAGTCTTGTATCTTGTTCGTGATTTGAAAAAACAAAACAACATACCAGCAGAAGAAACCCTTTCTGAAGAGATAACTTCTCTTATCTGTTTTGAATTTGAACAAGCAGTAGTAGAAGTGCTGACAAAAAAACTACAAGTTGCACTTGATGACCAACCTGATACAAAAACTCTTATAGTCGGAGGCGGTGTTATTGCCAATACATATATACGAAAACATTTGGATTCTTGGGCAACTGAAACTAACATACAGATATACAAACCAACATCCAAACTCGCAACTGATAATGCGGGAATGATCGGCTTAGCTGGGCTTATACAACTTATATATACAGAACCTGTTTTACTACAACCTAATACTCCAGAATTCAATCAACTGCATGCACGTGGAGGTTGGAAGATAGATGAGTTATACTAGTAGTAATGAACACTGTTAGTATATTTATATACGTTCTTTTGGGAGGTATTATACCGGCATTGTTTTGGCTTTGGTTTTGGATGCATGAAGAGCACAAACACAATGAACCTAAAAAAACTATTGTTTTGACATTTGTATTAGGAATGCTCGGTGTGTTTGCGGCATATGCACTACAAAAAGCAGTTACAAATTATTTTCATATTCAACTTCAAGACGGAGCAGGTTTTAACCTAGAAGGATCTATACAAAACCATCCTGCGGTGATGCTTATATATGTAATCATAGAAGAGTTGGTTAAGTTTTTTGCCGCCTATGTTGTCGCGTTTCGTCTAAAATGGTTTAGAGAGCCTATAGATGCATTCATATATCTTATGACTGCTGCTCTTGGTTTTGCTGCCATGGAAAATACTCTGTACATGCTTCAACCTCTCTTGTCTGGGGAGACCATAGAAAGTATTGTTACAGGTCACACACGATTTATAGGTTCAAGCGTACTTCACGTCGCCTCTTCTGGAATGCTTTCTGTATTTATAGGACTTTCATTTTGTAAATCGCCAGTTGTTCGAGAGTTTCGTATCTGGCTCGGTATGCTTGTAGCTGTTCTTATACACTGGCTATTTAACACCATGCTTGTGATTTCTGATGATTCATATTCATTTCTCATATTCTCATCTGTTTGGGTTGTAACAATAGGACTTATTATATCGCTTGAACGAGTAAAACAGATCAAATGTTTCTAGCTTTGCGTACAAAAGTTGCACTTCTGTCATTTAACATCTAAAATAGATACATGAAACCAGCACGTCAATCTTTTTTTCAACGTCTAACAGGAGGTCTACGCGATGTAGATGAGTTAGAGGATGAAGCTATCACCAAGATGGCAGAAACAAATAAAAAAACATTGAATAAAATGGAGAAGGAGTTTGCTCCTACATGGCACGAAGAAGAAGCAGAAGAAGAGCCTGTAGCGGTGGATGGACAACTCGCTATCGATGTATTTGAAACACCGGTTGAGATCATAGTGAAAACTATGGTTCCGGGTGTTCGTAAAGAAGATATTGATATATCTTTATCACGCGACATGCTTACTATTCGTGGACAGCGAAAAAATGAAACGACTATCGACGAAGATAACTATCATTACAAAGAATTGTATTGGGGATCATTTTCTCGAACAGTTAGACTTCCTCATGAAGTTGACATCGAAAAAGCTGATGCGACCGAGAGTCAGGGTATGCTTACCCTTCGCCTACCTCGAGTAGACAAAGAAAGACAGACTAAACTAAAAGTTAAGACGAACTAAGTTGGCTATAAAACAAAAACTTTGCACCGAAATGCAAAGTTTTTGTTTTATTCCGTTCTTTTTAAAGTTGAGCTGAGTGCAGGTTCATCCGTTTTACAAACATTTACTGTAGCAAAAAGATCTGACGGAAGATTTGTGTATACAAATCTCTGTCAAAGGAAAAATCATGTAGGGATTGGGTCCCTACATGATTTATTCCGTTCTTGTTTGCGTAAGTAAATGTTTGTGGTGCCAAGGGCCGGGCTCGAACCGGCGACCCCATCCTCTTCAGGGATATGCTCTACCAACTGAGCTACCTTGGCTTCTGATTATTTTGTCAGGAACATGCCTTTTATGGAATCGTACGACTGCAATGCTGTATCCATATACGGCTTGATAAAATAGAATGCACCGAATGATAATCCTATAAGTACAATCCATTTTAGACTTGAAAACAGGATAGACATACGCGCTCTGCGTTGTATACTTTGCAACATTGCATTGTTCTCTTGAACAAGTTCACGTAGCTGTTGTATCTCGTTTTTAAGACCGTCCAGTCCTGGTTCCATGGTGATGATATTAGCAGATAAATGACTATTTTACAACTTTCACATCATATGTCGTAAGACCTAGATATGTCTTAAGACTAAGCTTATATGATCCCGGTAGTGTGTTTGTGGGAATCGTAAATATCATAGTGTTTTCAGTTGTAAACTGTGGTTGACTAAGCAGTACTGGTTTTTGGCCTTTTCCAGTTTTAGTCATACTTAGACTCACTGTATCTGATGTTCGCAGCGGTGCAGCTAGTTGAGGTAGAGGTATAGATGGAGCAAATACTGCAACTACCGTATCACCAGCCTTGAGATTGTTTTTTGTTTTTGAAAGTGAATTTATTTTGTATGCTGAAGGAAGTATCTTTACAGTTACTGTCTTTGCAAAGTTTACAGCAGGACTTCCATCTTCTCCTTTAGGTGCGATAATAACATCTATTGTCTGCTCTTTGTTGGCTGTATTTATAAGTCGGATATCACCTTTACCTGTTTCCCCCACACCATCATTAGGTAAAGCGAAAAAAGGTAATATGTCTTTGAAACCAGAATCGTCCAGTGGGAATAGATTTTGATACGATAACTGTTTTACATATTTTGAACCAGAACCCTTAACTTCTCGAAAAGAAATACCTCGACCTGCCCCACTCCATTCAAAATGGTAAAGTGTTTGATCTTTTACATCTTGCTGTACAGAAAAAGCAAAGTTAGTAACTCTTTGCTCATTTTCTGTTGGTGTAAGAGTTTTGGCTGTAAAAAATTCTTCTGCATGAACAACTTCAACTGTTCCATCAAAGTGCCATGAAAGTTGGCTATTTATATCTCTATCGCCTACCCGCAATTCATACGTACCCATGACTGCAGATTCTGGTATACGAGACATGAATGTTGTCACTGTAGAAACGGTACCTATAGGTTCAACGGCGAGAGTAATAGTCTTCATGCCATTTATAGTACCGTCAGCTCCAGATACAGGTAAAAGTTCTGCATACAGGGTTGAAATATTTACAGGCTTATTTGAAGTAAGAGTATATTTTACCTGTGAGTTAATAGGAAATCTTCTATCAGCTATAGTACCCCCGGAAAAATATATACCATCATTTAAAGATTGAGCCTTTTGATCTTTTTTAGAAAAATAAATATTTGAAGATACGTACACAACACCCAGAGCGAGAATTGTGAGTAAAACTATTTTTTTAAACATAAGTATATTATACTCTCTTTTTCCAACGAGCTACAATACCGCAAGGTAAAAATCTTCCTTGTGCATCTTGTAGCAACAATTCACCACTCTCTCCACCTGCCACATCAAGATACATGTCAAGATTTTGTTTGTATGCCACATGTGAATATCCAGCCGCATATCCATTTACAATAAAGAAAAGTGGATCTTTTGAGAGTAGTTTTGTACACTCTTCAACAAATTCAACAAAACTTTCTTCAAGTTTCCAAACTTGCCCTTTTGCTCCACGACCGAACGATGGCGGATCCATGATAATACCATCATATGTATTCCCACGTCGTATTTCTCGTTTTACAAACGCAAACGCGTCATCAAGTATCCATCGTATAGGTTTTTCAGCAAGACCTGACATCTTTGCATTTGCCATACCAGAGGCGATGGACTGTTTTGAAGCGTCTACATGCACAACCTCAGCCCCAGCAGATGCGGCAACAAGAGATGCACAACCTGTATATCCAAATAGGTTTAAAACCTTTTTACCGGTTGTTCCTTTGAGCGCATTGTCTATATATGTCCAGTTAGAGAACTGTTCAGGAAAAACACCTGTGTGCTTAAAAGGACTTAGTCGAACGTTGCATGACAGGTTTTTAAAAAAACGTATACTTGCAGTTTCCGGTAAATCTTTTTTTACTCTCCAAGAACCTCTCTCTTCTCTCTTTCCTGTTTTTTCTTCGACAAATACAGCATCGGCTTTAGCCCACTCTCCTGAGTGAAGCTTTTTAGGCCAAAGGGCTTGAGGATCTGGCCGGTCCATAATGTATCCGTTATATGACTCAAGCTTTCGTCCATCTCCAGAGTCTAGGAGCTGGTATTCGAGGTCGGGGTTGTTTTTGGTGTTGGTAATAAAAGTCATTGGGGTTACTATAGCATAGAGTTTGGGAGTGTGCTTTGACATTTTTTATCGCGCCAAAGACACAATCTCTCAATTTTAAAAACCGTATGGAATAGGTATTCCAGTAGTTAAGATTACAAAGACAGCTACATGAATTAATATAATAAATAAAATAATTCCAACAACTAATCTTTTCAGTGAAACAAGTTCATATTTTTCGCCTAAAACATTTGATATTCGAGTAGAATAAACTAATGCCAGTAACAGCGGTACAATATATATTGATATAAGAGTGATTATTCCCCTCGGACTAAAATATAATAATGCCCAATTTAAAGCTAGAAGTATAAAAAACTGTACACCAAGAGGTATGATTTTTGTTTTGAACATATTAAATATATTACTACAAATATACAAGTTGTGTGTTTGATGTCCTTCACCCACTTCGTTTATTCGGTGCCATCAGCAGGAATCGAAGCTTACAGCTTCAGTACAGACTTCCCATTTTCTCACAGCAGAGCTGCTCGAAAATAAGGGAGAGCCTTTTCGCTTCCTGCACGGAGCCAAACTATTGGCTCCTTTCAGTCCCAAAGCCTCGCCATGCTCGTCTTTGTGCCATCAGCAGGAATCGAACCTACATCTACTCCTTAGGACGGAACTGTTCTATCCATTGAACTATGATGGCAAAAATAATTTATCTCAAAAAAGTTCCTGCGCAAAGCCTTTTCTTTAATAAATTATTTTTTTAGAGTACTTGTACCCGCAGCCTCTGCTTGTGCCTTCATCATCTCTTCCACTTGAGATTTTGATACAACCTCAAGAACCTCAAGATCAAACACTAGTGTTGCATTTTTAGGAATCAAAACTTTTCCATCAGCACCTTTTATCTCTTGATCTCCGTATGCTTTATCACCAGTTATAACTAGATGTTTTTTATCACCTTTCTTTGCTCCAATAAGACCTTCGTCCCAACCTTTGATAACCATACCTTTTCCTAAGATAAAACCAAACGGCTCTCCTCTATCGTATGAGCTGTCAAACTTTGTACCGTTCTCAAGTGTTCCTGAGTAATGCACAATAACCACATCACCTGCCTCAGCAGCTTTTATTGTTTCATTTTGATCTACAGCATCGAGAGCTGAAGCTTTATTTGTATCTGTATTCATGTTTATTTTTTTATTATTTAAGAAATATATACCAGCAATCACAATAACTAGCAATACTACTATTGAAATGACATTTTTCTTGTTCATGTATTTTTTAAAAAAATATTATTATTTTGTAAGACCTAATAATTTATCAATAACAGGCTGATCAAACCCTACAACAACCTTTCCATCTATATCTATAACAGGCACTCCGAGTTGACCACTCTTCTCTACTGATTCTTTTCTGAAATTTATATCGGCACCAACATTTCTATCTTCAAAAGGAAAACCTTTTTCTGTTAGATAGTCTTTTGCAAGATGACAAAAATGACATGTGTCCGTTGAATAGATAATTATTTTTGGTTTTTGTGTTGATTGTGGTTCCATATAAAATATAGTATCACACCCTGCAAGGCATCTTATCTTGCAGAATCTTTTGGACTATTTTCTGATGTGTCTATGATATGTATCACCCGCTCTCCAGGGGCAGAAACATCTAATCTTTTTCGTATTTCCAGATCATGACCTTCAGACGACTTTAGTCGCTCCATTTTTTTATCTAACTCAGCATCTCTTTTTCTAGTTTTTTCTAAATCTTCTTGCATCTGCCCAAGTTCTTTTTTGGTGTTTATATAGTTCGAATAGACTCGATATAGCCCTTTAAATAAGAAGAAAATAAATATAACAATCACAAGCAAAAACACTGGGGATGTCAGAACCCTTGCCAAAACAGTGTTTTGTTGTTTTCTTGCTCTAAATTCTCGCACCTGATACTATATATACCATGTTTCTTAATCCAAAACACCGACAAAAGATCCAATTTATATGGGCTATTGTAGCCCTACTTATGATAGTAGGACTTATCCTGGCCTATATCCCAACATTATTCATGTAATACGACTAAAGAAAACCCCTCCTGACGGAGGGGCTTTCTGTTTTCAAGGACCATTCTACCCCCTCTTCATCATCTTCAAAAACACATCATGAGATATATTTACCTTGGCATTTGCCTGCATTTTCTTCTTTCCTTTCTTTTGTTTTTCAAGCAATTTCTTCTTTCGAGTCACATCTCCTCCGTATAGATACCCTGTCACATCTTTTCGCATAGCAGATAGTGTTCGTGAAGCCACAATACGACCATTTGCTTTAGCTTGTATCTTTGTTACGAAAAGCTGTTTAGGTAGTATCGCGTGCAACCTATCAACTGCACTATTTGCCTCATCATCGATACGCCGTTCTGCAACTACTCGTGTAAATGCTTCAACTGGCTCTTCAGCAACAAGTATGTCCATACGAGTAACAACAGCGTCTTGCATACCAAGGAATTCATATGAGAGCGAAGCATATCCTGAAGAAACACTTTTCAGTTCATCAAAAAA
Source organism: uncultured Candidatus Saccharibacteria bacterium (assembly GCA_964450605.1). Classification (GTDB taxonomy): domain Bacteria; phylum Patescibacteriota; class Minisyncoccia; order Phycocordibacterales; family CAIZLB01; genus CAIZLB01. The sequence continues at coordinate 10,958 of CAYVEK010000003.1, forward strand.
GTTTCGCATAAGCTCACGTAGTGGCATGAGTATGGTCAAAGACAAACGACCATCTCCAAAGTTATGTGTTTCCACAAGATCTCCTTCATGATCATACAACATCTGATATATAGGACCAGAATATGTTTCTGGTGTTATGATCTGCAATGTTACCCAAGGCTCTCGGACTTTTACCACCTGACCATGATCTGGAAAAAGTGATGGTGAATAGACCATTTTAGTCTTTCCATCTTTCATAGTTACTTCATAGGTGATACTTGGTGTCGCGATCACGAGAGATAGATTGTACTCTCGCTTCAATCGCTCAGTTATGATCTCAAGATGCAAAAGTCCTAAGAATCCACATCTAAATCCTCGCCCCATGGAACCAGAACTTTCTTCTTCAAATGAAAACGCAGAGTCAGATAAACTTAATTTGCCCAGAGATTGTTTTAGTAATTCAAAATCATCAGCATCTTCAGGAAATACCGAAGCCCACACAACAGGAGAAGGCTTCATATATCCAGGAAGCTCTGGTAACTGTCTTCTAAACAAAGTGATGGTATCTCCCACTGTCGCAACTCCAGGTTGTTTTATACCAGTCACTATATATCCGATCATTCCTTTTTCAAGAACATCAACTGGCTTTTCACTTGGTGTAAATATTCCAACTTCAAGTGCGAAAAACTTTTCTCCTGCAACTTTAAAAATAAGTTCATCCCCTTTTTTAACACAGCCTTCCATAACTCGAACATACACTATAACCCCTCTATGATTTGAATATTGAAAATCAAACACCATTGAGCGAAAGTTTGAATTACCTTGCGAATCCACATCTTCAAACTCAGCAGTAGGTGCAGGTATTGTTTCAATAATACGCTCCAGCAACTGATCTACCCCTTGCCCTGTCTTACCCGATGTTTCAAGTATTGTAGACGGATCACATTTTAATAAATTGGAAACCTCTTGTTTTATATCATCAATACGAGCTATCGGAGAATCAACTTTTGATAGTACTGGAATAATAGTCAGACCTGAATCCTGCGCCATACGAAGCGTTGTTAATGTTTGCGCTTGCACACCTTGAGTTGCATCAACAAGCAAAACACAACCTTCAACGGCTTTAAGCGCTCGAGATACTTCATATGAAAAGTCTATATGTCCCGGTGTATCAATCAGGTTTAAAACATAATTCTTGTACTCCATACGAACCGGTCGCATCTTGATAGTAATACCCTTTTCTTTCTCCAATTCCATATCATCGAGTATCTGATCGGTCATTTTTCTCTTTTCAACAGTCTGGGTTAGTTCGAGCATACGGTCAGCCAAGGTGGATTTACCGTGGTCTATGTGGGCAATGATACTAAAGTTACGTATATGGTTTGATTTCCGCATGTGGATATCACTATACAACATTTTAAAGTTTTATGGTAGTATTTACTTCTGTCCCGGGCGAAAACGTAACGTCCGGACACCTCGACCATGAAATCACTATTTCGTAAGGTAGTGCTCATACTCTTGATTCCCGGAGCTCTTCTGACTGGGCTCGGTCAAAAAATCAAGGGAAAGGCATCTTCCCCAAAGAAAACCTCGCTCCGGGCGTAACCCGGAAAACAACACGCACCGTTGCCCCTGAGGCAACGGTGCGGTTTCTTTTTTAAAATTACACAAACAAACTACGGCGTATACACTACAACATTTGTACCCATCTTTACTTCATATGACTTCTCTCCTACATATACCTGTCGCAATACAGCCTTGTATGTTCCAGCAGGCACTGTTGAATTTACAACAAACATATTTTGGAAAGGCACCAGCGCACTCTTTCCTGGCTGAATTACTCCTGGCTGATTCATCGGTGTAGCTCTCACTGAAGCAATCGTTACAGGCACAGAAGATGCTGTTAGGTTTAATAGATCAATCTGAGCTCCTATAGGAAGGTTTACAGGTTTTGCACCAGCATTTACTTTTAGAGCGAAAAATACAAACATTCCGTTTACAGTGTTGTTTGCATTATTTTTAATAAGCCCTATTGTCGATGACGCATTCTCAAAACTTGTTTCTATTTTTTTAATAGGTGTTTTATCAAAACCTACAGGTTTTATAACTTTTGCCTGATCATTATCACCAGATAGCTGCAAACGATTTTGATACACTTGATATCCTATGAGTACAACTAGTAGCACTAACAATATTGCAAGAAAAGATTTTTTCATGCATTTATTATACTCTATATAAAACTAACTTACCAAACCATCTTTCATCTCTATCACACGATCAGCCACTCTCGCATACTCAGCTTCATGAGTAACCATCACTATAGTCTGACCTTTTGCATGTATATCTTGGAAAATTTTCAAAATAAGCGCAGAAGACTCACTGTCCAAGTTTGCAGTAGGTTCATCAGCAAATAATATAGCAGGATCATGTGCGAGTGCACGTGCAATACTTACCCGTTGTTGTTGTCCTCCAGAAAGTTTTGCTGGAACATTGCCATATTTACCAGCAAGTCCAACCATGTCCAATACTTCTTTTGCCTTTGCATATGCAGCACTTTTATTTTTACCCTGCATCAAAAGAGGAAGTGCAACATTTTCTGTTGCAGTCAGATCAGGAAGAAGTGCGTAATCCTGAAACACGTACCCGAGTTTATTTAAACGAAAATCAATACGCTTATCCTCTGTAAGATTATGTATATCAATACCATCAACACATATCTCTCCAGATGTTGGTTGATCAAGTAAACTCAATTGATATAAGAGCGTACTTTTTCCAGCACCTGATCTTCCCATGATAGCAACAAACTCCCCTTTTCGTATCTCAACATCAACTCCTTTTAAAACTTTAGTCTCTCGATCTCCATCGATAAATGTTTTTGTTAAATTTTTTGTTGTAATAATAGCGTTGTTCATATATGTTTTATCGTCCTAAGATACTGTCTAATGTATTTTTCTTTACAATCATACGGGCTGGTATGTATCCAGCAATGATAGTTGTTACAAAAAGTGCAACAACTCTCCACAAAGTTCCAGCAAGCGGTGCATACAATATACCATCACTGAATGGAAAGTTTATTGGATGTTTGTCTATAAATGGAACCAAAAATCCGTACAACACCGCCATACCAAGCAATGCTCCCATAAACGCATAGAAGGCTGATTGTATAATATATGAATACTCTATAGATTTTGAACTGATACCAATACCTTTAAGTATTCCAATAAACTTTCGTCGTGTTAGCGTGTTCACAAAAATCACAATAAACACTGTGATAGATGCTACCACAAGACCTATACTACCCATGAGTGTTCCAAGGAGTCCAAACAAATCTTTCATATCTTTCAAAAACTTTGGCTGTGCTTCTGTAGCTGTTTGTATTTTCGCATCGTACTCATAACCATTATTCAACAAAACAGTTTTTACTTTAACCGCATCCTCTTCTGTACTTCCGGGTACAAGTTTTACAGCTATCTCACTCACATTTACATCACTTCTACCGATAAGTTTTCGAAGCTCTGATTGCAACATAAACACTCGAGCGTCTATTTCATCTATCTTTGATTTCATGATTCCTCGAATAAAAACTTCTTTTGAATTTTTACCAACTGTTATACGAACTCGATCACCTATCTTAACACCACGAAGTTGCGGAAAACCTATAGTATCAATCGGTGTGTATTCATTAATAAGAAATGCTCCGACCATAACCCCATCAGTATCATTGTCATCTAAGTATGTTCCCTCAAGTACATATTTAGATAAACCTGTTGCTTTGTCTTCAGCGCTAGGTGAAATACCAGAAACATTTGCACTTGCTTGGTTTGGAGTTTCTTCTTGTCGAAGCACTCGTCTATAATCAGCCTCTATCTTCCCTCCAGCAAGTATACGAGGGGTAACATCTGTTACGTTTGGAATATTTCGTAAAATCTTTTCAATATCCTGACTGTTTTCGATAGCAGATTTTTGACGAAGCGTAGAAACTATAACATCTCCAGTATATCTATCTCGACTAGCCTGTATAGAACTTTGTATAAGTCCAACAAGAATTCCATTCACCACAACCAAGTTCAAAAACGTCAGCATCATTACTGCCACGATAAGAGTCGTAGTCCACAAACTTGCATGCTTAAGTTGTCGTATAGCTAGATAGAAACCTATTGTCCAATTATTAGCTTTCTTTGATTTCATGTAATTTATGCGTTAAATTATTTTGCTTTTACATTGTAGATAAGAGCTTGACCAGTTGATATACCTTCAACAACTTCTATATCACCTGTATTACTTATCTCACCTGTTTTTATAGTTGTATCAACTACAGCTTTTTCATCATCAGTTTTTTCTGCACAATCAGGCGACAATACAGCTTTGTTTACCGCAAGCTCACCTACGCATGATGTGTCTTGTAAAACTTTCACATGCTTAATACCTTCTACAAGAAATACTGCTGATTGTGGAATAACAATAACTCCAGAACGTCTATCTGTTTCGACTTCTATGTTTGCCGTCATACCTGATTTGATACGATCATCTTTTGTAGTGAACTGAATCTTTGTTCTATATGTAGAAACACCATCTTTCAATGTCTCAGCTGGGTCAACTGAGATGATAGTTGCGTCAAAGAATACGTCTCGACCGTAGGCATCAAGTGTAACCTTTACAGGCTGAGCGACTGCAAGTTTTGCAACATCGTTTTCAGATACAAATGTTTCTATCTGATATTCACCATCATTTAACATGGCAAGAACTGGTGTGTTTGGTGAAGATATCTCTCCCTCTTTTATATCAACCTTTGTAACTACTCCATCAAATGGAGCTCTGATAATAGTCTTTGCGACCATAGCTTGTGCACTCTGAACCCCAGCTTGTGCACTTTGCAGATTAGCTTTTTGTATATCAAGATCAGTATTTGTTCCTGTTGATTTTACTTCGAGTCGTTGTTCTGCAAGTTGTAGAGCACTCACACTTGTGTTGTATGTAAGTTCGGCCTGATTCAAAGCTGTGATGGCAGTCGCAAAGCTTGAACGAGCAAGAGATATATCAGCCTTCTTAGTCATAACATCACTGTATGTAGCATCAGACGGAGAAGTTTTTTCTGCAACTATAGATATAGCTGTATTGGCATCATTTATAAACTTCTGAGTTGCGGTTATATATGAACGTATATTTGCAAGATTGTTTCCAGTAACATCTATACCCCACACCGACAACATCTCACCTATTTTCAATCTCTGTGATCCAAGAGAATCTCGAAGGACCGGGTTTTGATCTACAAAATATAAGAACTCAGGATTTGCACTTCTTGGATTTTTGAAAGCGTTGTCGATCTTAAATCGAACAGCGTCGTCAGCTTTTTGATATATTTCCTGAAGCTGATCAAGAAAAGCTTGTTTATTTAGAAGAACCTCTCTTTTTGCCTTATCTACTTCATTTGTTGCAAGAATAACATCAGCCTTTTTACTTCCAGACTGTATATCCTTAAGCCGAGCTGATTCTGAAGATGCTAATGCATAGTTTTTATTCAAAGCAGACGTATAGTCACCGTTTTCAAGCGAGGCCAGAACCTGCCCTTTTTTAACAATATCACCCACCTTAACATTTACAGAACGCACTCGACCCGCTAGTTCAAAAGCCATATCTACATTTTTAGCAGCAATAACTTTACCTGTAAGAGAGACATTTTGAACAAACTCTTTAGGTTCAGCCTTAAAAACATACGTTGATGTACCCTTACTACCACTTCCACCACTCATAAGTAGTACGAGAACCAGTATTACTGCAGGTATCCATACTCGTTTTTTGGTTTTGTTTTGCCAGATATAGGTAAAAATAGATTTGATTTTCGTTTTCATGGGTCGAGTATAGCATAAAACACAAAAAAGGCATATTTTACAGGGCAAAACAGAGATATGGTCGTTGCATTTGAATAAAAAATATGTCATTATAATGCGATGCAAAACCAAAACGACATTCGAAATATCGCCATCATCGCCCATGTGGACCACGGTAAAACTACCCTTGTGGACGCCATGCTTCGTTATACCGGAGCTATCAAAGAAGATGCCGGCAGTATGGACTCTAACTCTCTAGAACAGGAGCGAGGTATTACCATCTATGCCAAAAATGCCTCACTTGTATACAAAGGACACAAGATTAACATCGTAGACACCCCAGGTCACGCCGATTTTGGTTCTGAGGTAGAACGAGTACTTCGATCTATCGATACAGTGCTTTTACTTGTTGATGCCCAAGAAGGACCTATGCCTCAGACTCGTTTTGTGCTTAAAAAATCTCTAGAACTCGGCCTTAAACCTATTATTGTGATGAATAAGTTGGATAAACCTGCTGCCGATCCTAAACGAGTACACGACGAGATTTTGGAACTATTTATAGAATTAGGAGCAAACGACTCTCAGCTAGACTTCCCTGTTGTATATGCTATCGGACGAAGTGCTGTAGCCAAGAGAACTCTAGGAGAAGAATTTGTAAATCTTGACCCTCTATTTGATATGATTCTAGAACACATCGCTGCTGCGACTCCAAGTAGAAGTGATGATGTGTTTGTTGCACAACCTTTCAACCTCGCATATGACAACTTTGTCGGACGACTTGCTCTATGTCGAGTATATAACGGTAGTACATCTGTTGGAAAAACAGTGACCGTCTTAAACAAAGATAAAGCTCCTCGAACAGGAAAAATAGTAAAACTATTTTCTTTTGAGGGACAGAGTCGTGTGGATGCTGAAGCGGCACAGGTTGGAGATATTGTTATGATCGCAGGTCTTCCAGATATATTTATCGGAGAAACCATCACCAGTGATGCAAGCATAGAACCACTTCCAGCAATTGGTATCGATGAACCAACTATCGCCTTAAACTTTTTGGTTAACAACTCACCTTTTGCAGGACGAGAAGGAAAATATGTAACAAGTAGACAGATACGAGACCGACTTGAAAAAGAACTCGAAGTAAACGTTGGGTTACGAGTTGATTTTGATACAGCATCAGGAGATACATTTAAAGTATATGGACGTGGAGAGCTTCACGTTGCAGTTCTACTAGAACAGATGCGTAGAGAAGGTTTTGAAGTTCAAGTTTCAAATCCTGAAGTTATTATCAAAGATATTGATGGTGTAAAATCAGAGCCGTTTGAAGAAGTGGTTGTTGATGTTCCTTCAGAATTTTCTGGTTCTGTTATTGAAAAACTTGGTAAACGAAAAGGTCTCATGACTCAAATGAGCGATCGAGACAATATAACTCGACTTGTTTTTGAAATACCAACTCGAGGACTTCTTGGATATCGAGGACAGTTTATGATCGACACTAAAGGAGAAGGAATACTTTCAAGTAGATTTATAGAATTTAGGGCACATGTAGGAATGATTGAGAAACGAGAGGTTGGCTCTATGATATCTATGGAAAATGGAAAAGCGCTTACATTTGCACTTGGAAACCTTCAGGAGAGAGGTATCCTGTATATCACACCCGGAACAGAAGTGTATGCAGGTATGGTTGTTGGAAACACATCTAAAGGAGAAGAGATGGAGGTTAACCCCACAAAAGCAAAACAGCTCACAAACATGCGAGCTTCTGGTACAGATGATGCTATTTTACTTGTTCTCCCATTTGAGATAACTATCGAGCGAGGACTTGAGATCATGCAAGATGATGAGTATCTAGAGATCACACCTGTAAATGTTCGTCTTCGAAAGAAATGGCTTACAAAGACAGAGCGTGAGATGGCGAAGAAAAAGGCTACTGCGTAATTTTAAGAGAGTTAACAACTTTTTCAAAATCAGAAACAGATGTATCGAAATCATGTAGATCATCCTGCCAAATAAGATCGTAGAGATTACCTTTGTTGAAGAAGGTAATTTTCTTTTCCCTTACTCTCTTGTTTATGTCAGGAATAGTTAGTTCAACCACATCGAAATATAATTTATTTCCATTTTTCTCAAGAATTCCACCATCTATATATGAAAAATTATATTTCTTGTCTCTAGTTGCAAAATCTCCTTCACTAATTTTTTTGTATTCTTCACTTGTTTTTATATTAACATCATTTTGACTGGTTGAAACATACAGTGTTAGATTTGCTGGAAGTTCATCTGTATTATTTTTATAATCACTGTGAGCTATATAATCAACAAGGCCTGTAGTTGCTTGTCCTCCCAAACTCATATACTTACCTGCAACATCAAAACTTACTCCGTGAACTGAGTACTCTTTATGTTGTGAAGGTAGTTTATTTAAATCTTCAAGACTAACAAGTGGTGCGTTTGGATTATCTATATATGCTTTTTTATACAAAAAATATCCTATACCGATATTGGCAATAACACACACTACAATTAAAATTGTTCCTAATGTTTTCATATATTTTATAGTCCTTTAGAATTATCTTTTTTATTACTAATAACCTTTTTCAATTCATCAGCTATTGTTCGAGCATCTGACAAAGAAAGACCTTCGATAACTATTCCATTTATCGCTGCCTGCTTAGCTCTGTACCGTGGATCTATCGGCATACTTCCACCTGAAGCATTTTCGATAACAAGATCGGCAACACCAAATATTCTATCAACCAATGACTGCGTAACTTGTACATCTTGAATACTGTTGTAACCCATATTTTTTTCTGAGACAGCTATAACTCCAATTTTCATATATATAAACTCTGGACCAAAATCATACTTATAATGTTTTTTCCATAAATACAAATATATGAGACGATACAAAACATATACAACTAAAATTCCTAGCCAAAGCTTAAATGTAAATGGCCAATTTACTGTAAATTCAGCAGTCTTTTTATTTGCACCTAAGATAAGCCATCCTGTTATGAAACCTGGAATAAAAACTGAAGCCAACGCAACTTTAACAAATTCCCCTGTCCACCAATTATCACCAAGTCCATACGTCTCGCTTGATACTGGTTTTGAGAAATGAACATTATGTATTTCTTCTGCTGTATTAGTTGTTGAATTTTGTTCTACTGAAGTCTCTGATGTTTGTGTACTGGTGGTATAGCCACTTCCCTTTTTTATTTTTTGTAATAAAAGATTTTTCAATCCTTCTGCGGAAGCTTTATCAACACCGTCGATATGCGCCTCTATACCTGATGTATATGTAGCACTTGATATGTGAACGTCATAGATGCCAAATATTCTGTCGAGTAGATCTTGATCAACATACACATCTTGTATTTTTGCATATTGAACATGTATCTGGGCAGGCGTTATAACACCTTTTTTTATAGTAAGAAAATCTTGATCATCGGCGTAATAATACAATTTTATATAGTAATGTATATACACCGCATATATACCCATCAATACAATAAAAAATACTAAAAATATTGGAATCATATTTATAGCAACCGACCAACTGGGACTAAAATTGTTTATATTGCCTTCTAATGAAAAACGCCACAAAGCATATATTACTGAAAATAGTAGAGAAACAATAAAAAATATTATACTTTTCTCTGTCATCTTTTTCCAAAACTTTTTTGGACTAAGAGGAAATTGTTGTTTTAATGATGAAGTTTGCATGCTATAAATTTTAACACATTTTTTAAGTAAACAATTCAGTGTTTGACAAAACTTACCAACAATGACATTATGATTTTGTTGGCCACCGTGGTCAGCTCTTTCTTATGAGACCAAAATCTCGCCCAGTCGGAGCGGCGCTTCTTGCGCTGCTGTTATTCACAATCTTATCAACCTCAACCCGCGGCCTCGGTTATGGCGGTGAATGGATCACAGTTTCTGGTTCAAGGAACTGAGATTCTTCAGGAATCAGACGGGTGGACGTTCAGTCAACGGCCCAGTTTCGTCGGGGAAACCCGCTTTTGGACGTTCATTGTGACAAGAACCGACGAGTCCGGCAACTACCTCGGTTCGTGGGGGGTCGCCTTCGGCGCCCCGCACGATGAGGTGCGCCTGGCCCCCGGCCTCTATCTTGGAGTGACATCTGATGTCGCCCCAGTCGCCTGGGGCCCGTCGCTGTCCCTGTCCGGCAACGGGCAGGGCGCAACCACGAACCAAGGACAGTTCGAAGTCTTGGAGCTCATTTGGACTCCCGACTTCAGTCAGGTTCAGTCGGCCGCAATCGACTTCACCTGGGGACGTGAAAAATCCCCGATCGCCGTGCACGGCTCTCTCCGGTACAACTCAGGGGTTCCCCTGAGCCCCGTGCCAGAGCCTTCTGCCGCAGCCCTGTCCCTCATCCTCGCCGCCGGAATGCTCCAGCGGCGGAGGTAACCCACCCCGCACTCCAAACCACTGCCCCGCCGGACCTTGTGCCGGCGGGGCTTTTTCTATACTAAAACACCCTTTCCAAACCATATAAACTAGTGTATACTCACGACATGTTACAAGTCATTCTAAATACTCTTCCTTTTATACAGATAGCCCTTGCCGTTCTACTTATAGTACTTATCCTAGTACAGAAAACAGACAGTGATGCAGGTGGAGCTTTTGGTGGTGGACACGAGGCCTCATGGCACGTTCGACGAGGTGGTGAAAAGTTTATTTTTGTATTTACTATACTAATATCAATACTTTTCGTAGCTTCAGTTATTCTCGACATCTGGAAAAAGTAGTCTTGACAAAGACATTGACTTTGCTAATATATAGATATTAATTTTCTCCGCTAATTATATTATCTCAACACAACAGTGTTGGAGATTAGCTTTTTGACACATAGATAAAGATACACATCACTAGGTAGTCACTTTAGCGATAGAACATTACATTTACAAAGTAATAGATAAAAATATGAACACAGACAAAGACAACAAAAAGTCTTCTAGACCCCTCCGGGTATATAATAGCGACACACGAAAACCGCTATCTCCAAAACCAAATAATAACAAGCCTTTAACACCTCCGAAGATCAAACTTCCTGATCCTATGAGGCCTCAAGGTTCTACAAATATGTCACCAGTTGGCCGACGCGGTTTCAACCAGTCATATACAAGAAATGGTTTTACTCAGATGAAAAAAGAAGAAGTGCAGGAGCAAACTCCAGCACTACCAAAAAACAGAAAGCCTAACAAACGGTACAGCATGCCTCGAGCACGACCAAGTGTCGGTTCAGCCTCACAGCAAACAAAACCTGGAACACAGCAGATTATTCCTGATGTAGCACCAGGAAACTGGCGTATCATACCGCTTGGTGGAGTTGAAGAGATCGGTATGAACATGACCGTTATTGAAAACGAACATGACATCATAGTACTTGATGCAGGTTTTAGATTTAAAGAAGAAGCTACACCTGGTATTGACTATATTCTTCCAAACACAAAATATTTAGAAGAACGAAAACATAAAGTTCGAGCTCTCATAATCACTCACGGACACCTTGATCACATCGGTTCCCTTCCATATATCATTGAAAAGATTGGTATGCCTCCAGTGTATACTCGAAATCTTACATCTTTGATGATTAAGAAGCGACAAACAGAGTTTCCAAATGTTCCACCTCTTGATTTTAAAATCATAGAAGGAAATGAATCTCTTCGAATCGGAAATACTTCCGTTAAATTTTATGGAGTAACACACTCTATACCTGACTCTATGGGTATTATTATAGATACACCACAAGGATGGATTACAAGTCCTGGAGACTTTAAGCTTGATCACTTAAACGGAGTTCCTACTTCTGAAGAAGAGGACAACTACAAAGTGTTTGATGGCAAAAAAGTTCTACTACTTCTTGGTGAATCAACAAATATTGAAAACCCTGGATTTTCAACTCCTGAAAGTCTTGTTCATGAGAACTTGGCTGAAGTTGTTAAAAATATAAAAGGCCGACTTATTATCGGTATGTTTGCTTCACACATACATCGTATCGGTAAGGTTATAGAAGCTTGTGAAAAATACGGTAAGAAAGTTGTAGTTGAAGGACGAAGTATGAAAAACGTGATAGATATCATGGCACAAGCTAAGATACTAACTGTCGCAAAAAATACAATCATAACCGCTCAAGAGATGTCTCAATATGCACCGGATAAAATAGTTGTTCTTGCAACAGGTGCTCAAGGAGATGATTTTGCAGCTCTTATGCGAATGTCTACAAAACAACATAAATACATCTCTCTATCTGAGCGAGACACAGTTCTTCTATCTTCTTCTATTATCCCTGGAAACGAAAAGACTGTTCAGAAGATGAAAGACAACATCGCTCGTATGGGTGCACATATCATGCACTATCGAACTTCTGATGTATATATCCACGCAACAGGACATGCTAACCGAGGTGAGATCGAGTGGCTACACCGAAAACTACAACCAAAGTTTTTCATGCCACTTCACGGCCACCACTATCATCTTAAACTACATGCAGAGCTTGCCTATCAACTAGGTATGCCTCGAGAAAATGTTATAGTTCCTGATGATTGTAGTATTCTTGAGATACAGGAAGATGGAACAAAATTTGTTAAACTTCCAGTAAAAGCTCCGGACAATGTTGTTATGGTAGATGGTTTTACAGTTGGAGATATACAAGATGTTGTTTTGCGAGATAGACAGATCTTGGCTGAAGACGGTATCTTCGTTGTAGTTGCGATGATGAATCCTATGAATGGACGACTTATAAAAAGCCCGGACATCATATCACGAGGTTCTGTATATCTAAGAGAATCACAAGAACTTCTTCGAGAGATACGAACACTTGTTCGGAACACTATAGAGCGAGCAGCGCATACTATGCGACCACCAAACATTGATTATATAAAAGATGTCACATCAGAAACACTTGGAAAGTTTATTTTCCAGGAGACTGCAAAAAGACCCATCATTATCCCAGTAATATTGCTGGTATAAAATAGATAAAAAATAAAAACCTGCCAACGAGCAGGTTTTTATTTTTTAAATAGTCTGCTTTAGATTAATTTATTTTTGAACTTTACACATAGCCACATACTCTGTACCTGCAAAATAATCTTCACAAGAAAGAGCTTTATCTGCAGATATTATCTCTGCTGGAAACTTATCAGTAGATGAATCAATCTGAAGCTTATACGTTCCTGTAGTAGGCATCTTAGAGCTACTCTCTTTAACCAAAGAAATATTTTTAGATACTATTTTCTTAACAAGATTATTTTCTATATAAATATCAAAAATCATTTTTTTATTTTTAATACCATATGTTGGAGCGTTATTTGTTGCAACAAGATCTAAATAATCACTATATAAAATAGTTGCTTGATATAAACTATTACTTTTTTTCACAACAGCAAATTTATCTGAAGAAAAAACAAGACTAAGCTCTTTATCTATATCAATTATATTATCACTCATTAGATTACCTGGAAATATCAAGAGCTTACCTTTATTTTTAGGATTCATCTGCTCAAACCGTGTAGTGCGTATATACATTTTATCACCTGAAAATACATACATTGCACTATCTCCAAATGATCCTTCAATCACATCTGCAATGATATTAGAATCTTTAGGAAATATCTTTATAGAGCTTTTAGTCGTACTTGTCTTTTTTTGTGTTTTTGGTTTAGAGATATCAGTACAGTGTTTATCACCCTTTCTATATCCACGACCAACATACTGTGATGCTCCTTGACTATCAACACACCAAAAATTTCCTCCGGGCAGTTTTGCAATCGCCATCCAAGATGCATCAGTGTTTGCTTTTTTAAGCTTTGGTGTAGCTGAACAACTAAACTGAGTTGCTCCTTGTTTTTTAGCCTCTTCAATAGATTTCCTCATGGACTCATCGGTGAACATACCTTTATTACAGCTATTTGTTGCAGGACCATAATTACTATTATTATTCGAATAATACAATTCAGCATTTACTCTCATAATCGACATATTTGCCTGTATCCCGACTTCTTTAGCTACAACTTCTCGAGTTGGTTTTGACGTATCAGAAGCAACTTCGTAGTATGTTTCATTTTTAGTTGATTCTATTATCACGCTACCATCTATTTGCTTTATATGTTCAACCGTATTTTTAATAATATTTTTTAAATTTTCTTCGTCAGTCGATGCTTTAAGGTTAAATCCGCAAAACTGAATTGCGCATAAAACTATGAGTAGTATATGTATTTTTTTCATATACTTAGTATATCACTTATATAGTCACAACCTCCAACATAACCATCGGGTCAACAAAACGAAGGTGTCTGTATTCTTCAAGAGCTTTGGACAACAGCTTGACCACCTTCTCTTTTTTGGCTGAATCAGCTATATACAATCTGAGCTGTTCTCTCAGCTTTTCTACGTACAAATCATACACAACCTTTCCATCCGAGTAGACTTTTCTCAATTCGTCTATGAGCGGGAGAACATTTTTACCAGCAATAGCATCTTCTACCAGCTTTTCTATGGTCTGTAGTTTTGGAACACCGAGAACTTTTTCAACATCGGCTTCTGTAACCTTTTTGCCAGATGCCCCATCCAGTACCTTTTGGAGAGATCCTAATGTATCTCGGAAAGATCCATCCCCGCTTAGTGCAATAACTTTTGCAACCTCGTTTGATATAGAAAAGCCTTCTTTTTCTGCAACTGATGCGACAGTGTGAGCAAGAGTATCAACAGTTGGGGTTTTAAAGCTGTGAACCTCACATCGCGATATGATAGTCTCAGGAAGTTTGCCAAGCTCTGTAGTGGCAAGTATGTATATAACATGCTTTGGTGGCTCTTCTAAACCTTTCAAAAAAGCATTGAAAGCTGACTTTGAAAGCATGTGAACTTCGTCGAGAATATACACTTTATACGGAGATCGAAAAGGTAAAGTCATAGCACTCTCAGTCAACTCACGTATATTATCAACTCCAGTATAGGAAGCGGCGTCTATCTCGTAGATATCTTCCTGCTCAACACCAAGCGCTTTTGCAAATATACGGGCAATAGAAGTCTTTCCTACACCTCGAGTTCCAGTAAACAGATATGCATGATGAGGTCTCTTTTGATCTATAACAGCTTCGAGTATAGATACAATATGATCTTGACCGACAACCTCTTTAAAATTCTGTGGTCTGTATTTTCGGTATAGTGAGGTATGTTGATGTGAGGAATTCATGGGTACAGTATAGCAAATTTGACTTTAAACTGCAGAACACTATAATAAAGCCATATTTGGGGAAACCCGATGATCCGAGAAACACATCTCGGTGACGAAATTATTTAAAGTCCTAGCAGTTTTGCTAAGGATTTTTTAATTTCTAAAATTAAAGACTGAGACAAAGACGTTTGATATGAACTCAGTCTATTTATAGACACATGTTTTATTTGATGGAGTGCGAGCCATCTATTCTCTAAATTAGATGTTTTAAATTCAAAATACCAGCTGCCTATTTTACCCTTAGTGGTGACCGGGACAACTACGCAAGAATATGAAGATAATTTTTTTAAAATAAAAACAGGTCGTCTAAATAAAGCCCCTTTACCGTATATTTCCGTCCCAATATTTTGTCCAAGAGAACACCACCAAATATCTCCTTCTTTAAAGGAAATCTTTTTATCTTGCACATTCAACTGCTGTTTTATAACATTCCACTGATTAAACTGATTCACTCAAACATATTACTCAATGAGAGTTAAAGAAAAACAAAAGAAACAATAAACTATTCCTGTTCTTGTCCTGGAGCCTTACTCATATCCATATACAACATACTCCATCGATGACCATCAGGATCGATAAAACCAAAAGCATACATCCAACCATCTGACTCACCTGGTTCTGCATATATAATACCTCCAGCAGTTTTCACACGTTCTGCCATAGCATCAACTTCTTCTCTACTCTCCGCGTCTATATTTAAAAGTATTTCATTTCCGACAGATGTGTCGGCTATAGCATTCGCCATAAACCCCTCCATAGATTCTCGAGAAAATAACATCATAACTGTATCCGATTCATCGAGAAAAAAACTTCCTATCTCTGGATTATTTTCATGGAGAGGGTTTACTCGAAAACCAATATCAGCAAAAAACTGTTTTGAACGAGCCATATCTGATACAGGTAGATTTATCCAAAATTGTTTTGACATATTAAAATTATACTATATTTTCGATTTTAAATACCTTATAACCTCCCCCGCCGTCTCCATCTCCATAATCACACGGCGAATCTCGGGCGCATCATCAAAACCGGTCATATATGTTTTAAAAAACTTTTTCATCACCGCAAAAGATTTTGCATCTCGCAAATGTTCATCAAAAAGCTCAACTTGTCTAGCAAGTGTCTCTATACGCTCTTCACGAGTTGGAATCTGAACACTATCCGGACGCTCCATATCTCTAAAAAACCAAGGATTACCGAACATGGCCCTTCCTATCATCACACCATCAGCGCCACTTTTTTGCGCTCTCTCATACCCATCTTTTACAGAATCCACATCCCCATTTCCAAATATAAGTGGTGCTTGTTTGTCAGGATTAACTTTTGCCCATTCATCTCGCATCTCCACCACCTGTCGAACATAATCCCAATTTGCAGGAACCTTTGACATCTCTTTTCGAGTACGGGCATGTATTGTTATTAGATCAACTTCAGCCTCTAGGAGTACGGGTATCCATGTATCAAGCTCTGGTTTATTGTAGCCAACTCTTGTTTTAACTGTGATAGCAAAGTCTCGAACACCTTCAACAGTCGCTGCTTCTTTAGCTGCTTGTATAACAGCCTTAGCAAGTTCAGGATGCTTTATCATGGCGGAACCGCATTTTTGTTTTTCTATTGTTTTATCCGGACAACCCATATTTATATCAACTCCATCAAAACCAAGTTCACGACACAGTGTTACTGCTTGAAACATATGATCAGGATTTGAGGTAAAGAGTTGGGCAACTATAGGATGTTGTTTTTTATCAAACAAAAGATCTTTCATGAGTTTAGCCTTACCTTCTGGAGTAGCCCGAACAAGACCATCAGCAGATACAAACTCGGTCCAAAACACATCTGGGCTTCCAGCCTCTTGAATAACAGTTCGAAAAGCAATATCTGTCACATCAGCCATGGGCGCAAGCACAAAAAGAGGTCTGTGAGGTTTTTCCTTTTTAAGCTTATGGAATAAAGACATTTGTACCTACACAATAACACAAAACCCTAAAAATCTATATCTTAGAACTACCTATCATCAAAATCGTTCCAGCACTTGGAATAGGAGCACAAGGTGTTGCAGGGATTAAACAGAGCCCTCCTGGTATGAACTTGCCAACAGTATTTGCAGGCGGAAGAGGCTTAAAATAAGCATATAAGAGAGTAACACCCGGCTGAATAGTTAGAGGTAGAAGCACTCCTCTTGGGTCAGCCACCACTACAAGTAAGTTGGCGCTACACACACAAGGGACAATTGCAACAATTCTACCTCCAAAAGGAATACCCACAGCCTCAGCTCCCCTAGGGGTTAGTAGTATAACATGTACCAATATTAGAACACTTAAAAAGAAAATTGACCTTTTCATATTAGATATAGATGTATGATACCATATCTACATTAATTAGTAATAATAATGAAAATCATGAAATCAAAAAAACCGGTAACTGGAGGATTTATTATTAAAAACATCGTTGGACGAGAGATACTTGATTCTCGAGGAAACCCTACAGTAGAAGTAGATGTCACCCTTAAAGACGGATCTTTTGGACGAGCGGCTGTTCCATCAGGAGCGTCAACTGGATCATATGAAGCAGTAGAGCTTCGAGATGGTGATAAAAAAAGATATGGAGGAAAAGGAGTAGTAAAAGCCGTTACAAATGTAAATACAGTTCTCAAAAAAGCTCTTTCAAACAAATCATTTACTCAAACAACTCTAGATGAGGCAATGATCAAGCTAGACGGAACACATAACAAAGGAAAACTAGGAGCAAACGCTATCCTTGGTATATCTCTTGCTTTTGCACATGCAGCAGCAAAATCAAAGAAAAAACCTTTGTATAAATATTTCGCAGAGATAGCAAAGACAGGTAAGCCCATGTCTCTTCCTCTTCCTATGATGAACATCTTAAATGGAGGAAAGCACGCAGAAAAATCAACAGATCTTCAGGAGTTTATGATCATGCCTGTTGGGGCAAAATCATGGAAACAAGCTCTACAGATGGGAGCAGAAGTATTTCATGCTCTAAAGAAAAATCTACACGCACAAGACCTTCCAACAGCCACAGGTGATGAAGGAGGATTTGCTCCATCTCTTGGAAATAACGAAAATGCTCTTAAGGTTATCATTGAGGCTATAAAAACAGCTGGATACAAACCAGGAACAGACATCGCTATTGCCATCGACGCAGCATCAACAGAACTTTATAAAGCAGGAGCTGATAGTGTTGCAGGAGAAAGTAAAAACGGAACATATGATCTTGCAAGTGAAAATCGAAAACTTTCTACACCTGAGATGGTTGCTTTCTATGCAGAATGGCTTAAAAAATACCCTATTGTATCCATAGAAGATGGATTTGCAGAAGATGATTGGGAGGGCTACAGACTATTTACAAAACAATGCGGTAAAAAAGTGCAGATAGTTGGAGATGACTTGTTTGTAACAAATATCGACAGACTACAGCGAGGTATAGATACAAAAGCAGGAAACTCTATTCTTATCAAGCTAAATCAGATCGGAACAGTAACTGAGACTATAAAAGCTGTAAACATGGCACATAAAGCAGGTATGACAGCTATTATTTCACACCGATCAGGTGAGACTGAGGACACAACCATCTCACATTTTGTGGTTGGTACAGGGTGCGGACAGATCAAAACAGGATCACTTTGCCGAACCGACCGAGTCGCAAAGTATAACGAGCTTCTACGAATCGAAGAAGAGCTTGGAAAAAAAGCAGTATTTGCTGGTAAAAAAGCATTGAGTCGGTAGTATGGCGGAGTCGGTCATCGTGATATACTAGATACATGGCCACAGAGCTCAGTTCATACATAGAATTACTCACCTTTGTATTCCTTTTTGGATATTGGGTGGGTATTTTTATATTACTATATCACCTTATACGTTTCGGCATTGGAACACATCCCCGACGACTCGCCCTTATACTTCTCATCGGTTCCATGCTCTTAACTGTATTTGCAATATTATCAGTATATAAATTATAAACATATGGACCCACACACATCTGCAGTTATAGAACATGAAGATCCAAAACATGGACTATTTGATTTCTTTAAAGAAACACATCTTTCTTTTGAAGGAAGAAAAGATGCTGAAGAGATACGTGTCTTTACTCGTCGACATTGGTTTGTACTTCTCTCTCCTGCGGTAGGATCTGCACTACTCGCAATACTCCCCTTTTTTATGATACTTATTGGAGCAAAATATATAGTTAGTTATGGTTTAACAAACTGGTTTATGCTTGGTTGGGTAATATATATCATGTGTATATGGTTTGGATTATTTTACAAACTAACTATGCACTCTCTCGATGTGTGGATCGTAACAAATCAACGAGTAGTTGACTCTGTGCAGTTAGGACTTTTTAGAAGAAAAGTTTCAGAGCTTCCTCTCGAATCTATACAAGACGTGTCAGTAAATACAAGCGGTATCATACAATCCTACTTTAATTTCGGAAATGTCGAAGTACAGACAGGTGCATCTGAACTTCGTTTTATGTTTGAGCAAGTTCCTCGACCGATATGGGTGAAGGATGAGATTATGAAAGCATTAAAGGAGTATGAAGAGAGTAAGAATCATGTGCATTATGATGGGAAGAAGGGGTAGATAAAAAAACAGCGAGATCTTTCTCACTGTAGCACTGCATGCCAGCCCAACCATTTTATAACGGTCGCAACGATAGGCACTTCTGGATTAAAGGTTGGTGCCATCCTTCAGAGAGACTTTCCTCTCAGTCAGCGGAGCTAGCAGGCTCGTACTGGTCCACCGTCGGCTCATAGACCGAATAGTAGACCTTATACGAGCTACCATCACTCTCAGCAGAGGCTTTCTGATCGGCCTTCGGGGTCATGTCACGACCCACAAAGATGCCGCCAATAAAAGCACCGCTGATTGCGATTGCTACCGCAATAGAAAGAATTGCGTACTTCATTCGGCAAATTTCTTTCATCCCTGTTTTTTCACAGTACAGGTTTCGGATCGACTAGCTCCTAACCAAAACTGCTGCATCTTTGATAGGCTTTGCAGGGCCTGCAACATTAGGACCTGAATTCCCTCTGTTCGGAAGGAGTGAACAACACCCACTTACCGGGCACAATAGCCTTAGAGGTGGCATAAACCCCATTTTCCTTAAGGAGGCCCACCAGATGCCCGCGTTTTGATTGAGGAACAACGACTGGACGCCCTCCCTGCAATTCAGCGAGGTACCAGTCCGTCTTTCGACCGACCTCAAGACGGACGACGAGGTAATCGTGTCCGCCCATAGTGTGTATCTCAGCCGCATCCCCGGCTGGTAGGGGTAGTGTTTTTTTAGTACTCATAGGAATCAAATAACTTTTATTATAAATTAACTGATTCCTATGAATACAATTGTTAAAGTTCACTATCTACAAACGAACGATCCTACATCATTCGTTTGATAAATAGGAGATACATTACTGCATCCCCTCGCAAGTTTTTGGTCAGAACATTTCATTGAAGAAACAAAACTGGTCACTTTAAGAGCATTTGGGTATTTTCAATGAGTCATGTCATTGAGCTCTTATACACAGAGAAACAAAACCTGTTGATCTCTGTCACCTTAGACAACCACTCTACTGAATCGGGTGGAATAATTTTTGCAACACTTGTTATGAGTCGCTTATTGTCGGGCTTATGGGATTCATGTGACGGAACGCATACCCAAGTTTAAATTCAATAAATATTTAGTAAATAAAAACTGGGATATACGTTCTTTTGGAAAAGATCTATCTACAAAAACACAACACTATGTTATATTTTTGATAAATATCTCGATTTAACCGATCGAGCGATATGCATTTCTGCACGGAGAGGGGTTGAACCCTCTAGGAAAAGAGTCACACAACAAGCGACAGGCACACAATAGATAATTATGCACGAAGGCAATGCACACGATTGATTATCTGTGTTCCTTCGTGATCAGTTTTTAACGAGACTGACAACTCACGACAAAATTGCAGATCATGTGTGTCCTATACGTTTTGCGCTCACACCCCTCAATCGACACTCTGCTGAGACCCGAAAGGTCCCTCGTCGTACTCGATTGTAGTCGGGGTCATTTAGCTTTTGCTGTTGCTTGTTGGCCAATTCATCAGCGAGTATTGAAGCATCTACAGCTTTTGATTCGGCTTTTTTCAGCCGGTGCCAAAAGTGTACATGATCCCCTGTATCACTGCCAACACAAGCTGCTGACAACAGTGGACATGTCAGCAAAAAGCTAGCAACCTCTATATGCTTGAGGGCGGCCAACCATTCAATCAACCGCATAACTGTCCGGGAGCCCCAAGACAGTGGCTGTCCGGCTTCGAACTGTCTTCTTAAGAAGCCGCACAGCGCCGCAAAGCGTTGTTCATCCAACATGTCGAGGGCTAACAACAGGCGAACTTTACCGCGAGCTGCTTCCAGAGAGCTTGTTAGCAGACTACACAGAATCGCCTGTCTTGCCTCATCAGGAGGATTGGCGCAGACATGAGCCTTTCTTCGAACACAAGGTTGTTCAGGATTCTTAATTAGTCCAGATCGCCTCGCGTTATTAAGTTGCTGAAGGGCTTTGGCGATATCTATTTTCTTCATTTATTTCACCTCCTTTCTGAATGTTAAAGTTCACTATCTACAAAAACACAACACCGTGTTATGTTTTTGATAAATATCCCGATTTAACCGATCGAGTGATATGCATTTCTGCACGGAGAGGGTTAGAACCTCTTGCTGAGCCCTCAGTTAATGTAACCACAGTATGCGCAATTACCCGGGTAGGTGTAATTGCCGCAATTGCCACATACTGGGCAATGACAAGCATCTCGCTCCCACCGGATATACTTATCCGGTTCTTTGAGCACTTTTGACCTTTCCCACTTGAAAAAATCTTTCAGCCGCGGCCTGTTGTTGTAACTGCCATTACAGTAGTCACATGTCTCTTGCCGAACAGGAGGAAGGGTGGCTTGAGATTCGAGCTCTGAGCCTTGGATGACTCTGTACTCACCTTGGCCACTCAAGGCTGTGGCCCAATCCTCTTCTGCCGGCAATTTACCAGGCAGAAGACTGACGCGTCTTTTGCCAACAGACAGAAAAAATCCGCCAGGGTCAACCACACCTGTAGCGCGGTCATATCTCACCAAACCCCACCCAGCCAACGCAACCGCCCCCCCAAACAACTTCCCCCAAAACGAGGGTTGTTTGGGAATATTTCCAAACCCCAACCTTCTGAGATCGTTCACGTCTGTAGGTTGGGGCTCAACTGCCACCATACGATCTTGAAGAAACTGCTCATACTGGATCATATCTTCTTTTTCTCTTATTTTCTCGACGCAGAAAAAAACGTCATATCAGGTTCTATCGGATTATTTGTTGGTTAACCGATGTATTTATATACGGAACTTGAAACGTATTTGCTAAATAGCTTTAAATACACAAACTGTGTATATACTTAAGGCTATTTAGCAAAATTTTCAATGTACTTTATACTTTCGTCCTTTTGGACTCATCAGTCAGGATACACATCCTGAGAGTATAAGGGCAGATGTTACTCTGCCCCGAGGGATTTGAACCCTCTACCAGTTTAGTACTGGTGGACTTCGCGGAAGCCGCGAAAGACGAATATCGCCTCTTTTTTGACCGTACCGTCCGGCTGGGGGGTCTCTTTTACCTCCCGCGGCGTCACGGACTCGATGACCGCACAACCACGGCGACGGGCCTCTGCTTTGAGAGCATCGACCAGCTGGGGCTGGCCCATTGGGTGAACAGCGTCTCCGGCGGTGAACGTCTCGCCAATATTCCTGGCTCTTTCCAGGAACCAGTCCCGGCCGAGGTCAACCTGGTCAGGGACCACGAAGGCCTTCTTGTCGGCCCATTCAACAGGCTCGTAGCCGGCCTCACGGGCGGCGTTGAGCTGATCAGCGGTGGCGGCATGAGACATGATGAAATGAAGTTTCTTCATAGGGCGGGTTCCACTATCTATTCGTCAACTTATACTTTCTGAACACGATGAGCGTGATCAATCCTGCTATTTAGGACCTCTGCTGAGAAAAATATAAATCAAGTTTCGATTAGTGGAATATATCTATTAAATACCGCCTTAACGGACATATTCCACTAATCGTTTTCAAGGTTCTATGGTTGCTCTGTATACACCATGTAACAGTTCAACATGTATGTAGTATAGCATATAGAGTATATATGTCAAGTATATACACTATATAACCCTTTATTTATAAGGATTATTTTACAATAATTTGACAATTACCAAAATAAGCCTTAATATAAGGCTATTAGTGTTATATAACAAAAACAATATATGGATATAAAAATACTACAAAACATAGGTTTAACCGAAGAACAGGCAAAAGTGTACCTTTGTCTAATATCTTCTGGGACATTACCCGCCCGTAAGATAGCCGTAAATACAGGTATAAACCGGAGCTTGGTATACAAAATATTAAAGCAATTAATAGAGCAGGAGCTGATTACTGAAACAGAAAACAAGAGATCTGTGAGCACATTCACAGCACTCCACCCTTCAAAGTTACATCGTTTATTAAAAAAGAAAGAGGACGATTTAAAATTAGCTGATCAATCCTATGAGGAAGCGCTTAGCACTCTAACAACTCATTACAATCTAGTCTGCGGAAAACCATCTATACGTTTCTATGAAGGTTTAGATGGTATAAAAATGATGTATAAGGATATACTTAGAACCGGAACAAATATAGACATAATCCGATCACAACTAAATGAAAACAGCCCTGAGTTTCAGTCATTGATACAGAGTCAAATAAAACTGCAAGCAGCCAAAGGCATACGTGTGAGAGCTATAGTTCCTCACGATTTACCTTATGATGACAAAATTCTAGAGAATGACAGGAAGCACGGTATTGTTCGAAAACGTGTCCCCTCTGAAGACTTGAATTTACCAGCGCTTGTCATTGTATATGGAAACAAAGTATCTATGACAGCATTTGGCGACTGCATTATTACAACTGTTATTGAAGATAAAACAATCGCTGATACATACCGGATTATTTTTGAAAGATTGTGGAAGACTGCTCAGATTTAGAGTGACGATGTTTAAAACATAACTTTATACGCATAATTATGCCTCGGTTAATTCAAAAAAAATTTTATACCATTAGACATTTTGAAGATGCAAACACTTTGCGTTCATCAGGGTTTGACGCCCCGCTTATAGAAAACAACCAAAAATTAATAGACTCTATACAGAAGTACTTTATAGTTGAAGTTCAGAAACAAGGTATGAAGTGTATACGACTGTACACGCCCGACAAGAAACGTACACTCCAAACGAGTAAGTTACTCAAGTGCGCATTTGAAGATAAACATATTATGACGGACATATGTATTGATAATAGACTTGAAAATATCAACCAGGGAATACTGAAACTACCTGAAAAATATAATGATGGAGATCATTTTAGACCACTTGAGGAAGTTTGGCCAATATTTTGGCACAATACTTTTGAGAAGAAAGATCTACTATACAGGTTTGGAGTTTCTCATAAAGAAAATTTTGTGAAGCTTGGAAACACATACGCTGAAACAGTAGAAGGTTATTACAATTTTTTGATCTCCTTTTTAGAGAATATTAATTTACAAGATGACACTCTTCACATAATTATAGGACATTCTATTTGTCTTAATATAATCCTTGAACTTGAATACATAGCGAAAGACATGACAATAAAATCTGATTGCCTAACCATCCCCGAAGGGGACTTGCCTTTTGTTACCTCGGCGTATTTCCATAAATTAAAGTCAAAATCACTTTTACTTAAGCAAGACTTCGGAGGTATTAGATTGCATGAAGCAAGATATATGTCAAAAGAATACTTTATACAACTGCTCAAAAGAGAATCTTTGACACTAAGAAAACTTTTACTTGGACACAACTAACGATTCTAATATATCTGCTACAGGTAAAACCCACCGTAGTGTAGAAACAGAACTTACATCAGCTTCCCAAACCTTCTTATGAATACGGGCAGCAACTTCTAAGGGCAGTCCTGATTCGAGCAGATATTCTCGAACAGTCTGTGGGTCCAATGCCCCTATATAAGAAGGAGAACTTTGCACACCCTCTGTCTCATCAGTTTTTTCAGTTATACCTCTTGCCAACCTGCCAAACACATCATGAGTTCGAATGATCCACTCGGCCAATTTTAATCTCTTCTCATTACACCACTCTGGCGTTACTCTTCTTAAGAGTTTTGCACCAATTCTTTCGTGGATACCCGGAGTATTTATATTAAATAATTTTCCAAGATCGTGAGCAAACATGGCCATTCGCATAACCTGCCGAATATCTTTTGCCTCTTCAGCCATACCATGTTCAGACAAGAAATCTATCATACTATCAGTCTCTAATAGTCTAGATGATGTTTCTTGATGATACTTTAGAGGCGATCCTAGGTGTGTAACCTTTTGCTCAGCACCCCCTTTTTCAGCTTTAGGTATAAAATCTTTTGAATCTCTTTTCTCCAGCACTTCCCTCATCTTTTCACTCTTATCGTAATCGATCAGTCCAATCAAGTCGCGATCCTTGCCCCCTATGGGGCTTCTACTCCTTCGTTGATTCAATAACCATTCTCGATACGAATCATCATCTAACTCTTTAGAACAATAATCAAACCAGCTATGAAAACCTTCAGGATGTGGTACAGCCACACGAGCCTGTTCAGCCAAAACAGTTTCCTCGGTAGAGATCTCTATCTCTACACCTTGCTCTTTGAGTTCCATCTTCTCTTTGGCAGACCTTATGGACTCGAGTGGTTCTGGGAGAGAGGCACGATTTGGTACCGGAGGTGCTGATGGTTCTTTTTCTGTAGTATTATAAAATCCAGCAACTTGATGCATATATCCAATCTCGGTATCAGTAATATGTTCAGAGTTCCAATGTAGGGTGGTAACCTGTGCACCACTTTCTTTTTCTGCTCGGGCAACTTCTTGAGCAATGGCTAACCAACCAGTACAAAAAGTTCCCATTTCTGGTTTTTTAAAAGGTACAGGGATATAAGGACCATACACGTTTTCATAATATTCTTTTAATACACCGACAATCTTAAGCCCAGGATACTCTTGGGTGGTCTTACGAGCTCTTTTTACAGCTCGATCGATAAATCCCTCTTTCTTTCCATCAGGAATCTTATCAAGCAAGGATTCATCAAGGCGGATGATGCCGTTCCGCAAATCTTTTTCCACATCTGGGTTCATTAATATTTTCAATTTTCCGTTCTCAGATTTAACTCCCGCTTTTCTAAAAGTCAGAGGAAATGTTTGCATTGCCTCTTCTAAGTTCTGACTTTCAATTCCGTAAAAACTTCGAGTATCATTCATCCTATCATCGACAGACCAGCGAGTATTTGGAGATATTTGCCGTAGTTTATTTAATACGGGTAAAATATGTTCTGCCTTGCCAACATGTACATCCTTATCCATAGACAACATATGTGCCCCGTATATTCCATTCCAAAATGGGCGGTAGAGCAAACCGGCACCAGGCCATATATTCACATCTGTTAAACCCTCTTTCTTCAGTTCTTGTTCTGCCTGGTCAACCATCTGTAAAATATCATTTTCCCATTTCATAGATTCAAAGCTTTTACCAAAATGTTCACGTATTGCCAAAGTAATATCTTCTTTAGTTTGTAATGCATCTAGTTCTAATACCGGCAAACCGAGTGATTGCGCCTCTTGTATCGCCTCCATATCCATCGCAATAGCACGCTTAATCTTGCCGTGCATCTTAGCCTCCGTATCAGCACTAACAGGTTTACCCTTTCGTAATTCACGTATCAACTGTCTATCAAATGAAAGCTCTTCTGCCCTATCTGGCGGAAATGATAAATTCAATATTTCGACACCAATACCTCTTTCATCACAATATCTTACCAAGAAATCAAGCTGATCTTTGGACCGAGGAAATCCATCTAGGATGGCGTATGACTGACCCTTAGCAAACTCTTGACTAGCTTTTTTCAAAAAACCTTCTTCCAAACCTTCGATGAGTTCACCTTTAGATCGAGCAGAATCTCTCTTAAGTAACACCTCTTCATCTCCGGACTCTCTTGCAAATGTTCCGACATGAAAAGATTCGGCTCCTAGCATACCTTGTAGGTGCGCAATCTGTGTAGACTTACCAGCCCCGGGCATACCCAGCACACAAACAAATCTCTTTGATCGTGTCAGATGTTCTTCTCTTGTTTCTAGCGAGTTTTCTTTCTTTAATTTTTCCATAAAATATTTGTAAGCTTTTTAATCATTATAGCTGAAATGAGTAAATTCAACTATTATTTAACCTGTATATAATATATGACAATTTTTTTATATACTGACCAGCTAAAATATATTTGTTTTAAAATTGAAACAATTTAAAGTAAAAAGAAAACCCCCACCATCTCTGGCAGGGGGTTTTCTTTTTTTAAAACTACTTAGTAGCAGCCTTCTTTATAAGCGCATTCAATCGAGATTTCTTTCGAGAGGCAGCACCATCTTTGATAGTGTTTGCTTTTGCAGCTTTGTCATAAGCTTTGTAGGCCTGTGGTAGAAGTGCGTTAGCTTCTTTTACCTTACCTTCCTTAACAAGCTTTTTGATAGACTTTGCTACATTTTCGATAGTTTTCTTTCGTCGTAGGTTGTAAACTTTTTTTCGTTCACCTGCTCGAAGAGCTTTTTTTGCTGATGATGTTATTGGCATATGTTTTTCTTACTATATATTAATTATTTTCGTGCGTCAACGATAGTTTTCTCTACGTTTGGTGGTACAGCTTCGTATTTAGCGAATTCCATAGTATTTGATCCTCGTCCTTCTGTCATAGATCGTAGCTGTGTTGTATAACCAAACATTTCTGATAGAGGTACCATGGCTCGAATAACTTTGTTAAGTCCTCGATCTTCCATACCCTCGATCTGACCTCGTTTAGCTGAAAGTGAACCAGTAACGTCACCCATGAACTTCTCAGGAACAACAACCTCTACTCGCATAATAGGTTCCATAATAACAGGTCGTGCTTTCTTTGCACCCTCCTGGAATGCTTGTGAAGCGGCGATCTTGTACGCAAGCTCTGATGAGTCCACATCGTGGTATGAACCGTATGTAAGCTCACAAGATACACCTGTAAGTGGAAATCCTGCGACAATACCTCGATCCATAGCTTCTTTTACTCCTTTCTGTACAGCTGGAATAAATTCTCCTGGAATAACACCTCCTTTAATAGAATCGATAAACTCATACCCAGCTTCTCGATGAACGTTCTTTGGAATCTTTTCACCCTCTGGCCAATCTTCAAGTGGTTTAAGGTTGATTCGTACGTGTCCATACTGTCCTTTACCTCCAGACTGCTTAACATATTTGTGTTCGATATCATTTACTGCAGCAGTAATTGTTTCTCGGTATGCTACCTGAGGTTGACCTACATTAGCCTCTACGTTGAACTCTCGTTTCATTCGATCAATCATGATCTCAAGATGAAGCTCACCCATACCTGCGATAAGTGTCTGTCCTGTTTCTGGGTTTGATGTAACTCGGAAAGTTGGATCCTCATCCCCTAGTTTCTTAAGAGCGATACCCATTTTCTCCTGATCTGCTTTTGTCTTTGGTTCGATAGATAGAGATACCACAGGCTCAGCAAATTTGATTGATTCAAGAATGATAGGATTGTTTTCATCACAGAATGTGTGTGATGTAAGAGCTTCTTTAAGTCCTACGGCAGCAGCAATCTCTCCTGCAAATACTTTCTTAACTTCTTCTCGCTTGTTTGCCTGAAGTCGTACGATTCGTCCTAGTCGCTCTTTGTTTCCTGTTGTTGAGTTGTAAATATATGAACCAGCTTCGATAGTTCCTGAATACACTCGGAAGAATGTAAGCTGTCCTACGAATGGATCGTTCTGTAGTTTAAACGCAAGAGCTGAAAACGGCTCTGTATCAGATGACTTTCGCTCCATCTCTTCTCCTGTATCTGGATTAACTCCTTTTATAGGTGGAACATCAAGTGGTGATGGAAGATATTCGATCACAGCATCAAGAATAAGTTGTACTCCTTTGTTTTTCAAAGCTGTACCTGTAAATACTGGGAACAAACTGTTTGAAAGAGTTCCTTTTCGGATAGCGGCTTTAAGATCTTTGATATCAAAATCTGTTTTTCCATCTAGATACTCGTTCATCATTTTCTCATCTTGCTCAACAGCTTTTTCAACAAGCTCTGCTCGTCGTTTTGTAGCTTCGTCTAGGAATTCAGCAGGTATCTCAGACTCAACAATCTTGTTACCCATCTCTCCTTCAAATGTATATGCTTTCATTTTTAGAAGATCAATAACTCCAGCCATCTTGTCTTCCTCTCCCATAGGGATTTGCATTCGAACAGCATTTTTACTCAATCGGTTTATGATTGATGCAAATGATCGCTCAAAAGAACCTCCTGTTCGGTCTAGTTTGTTGATGAAACAAATTCGAGGAACGTGATATTTATCAGCTTGTCGCCATACAGTTTCTGACTGAGGCTCTACTCCAGCCACTCCGTCAAATACAGTAACGGCACCGTCAAGAACTTTTAGTGATCGCTCCACCTCTACAGTAAAGTCTACGTGTCCTGGTGTATCGATAATGTTGAATCGGTGTTTATGTGATGTATCTGCTCCCATGTATGTAGGATTCCAGAAACAAGTAATAGCAGCGGCAGTAATAGTAATACCTCGCTCTTTCTCTTGTTCCATCCAGTCAGTTACCGCTTCACCATCGTGTACCTCACCAATCTTGTGTGACATACCTGTGTAGTAAAGGATTCGTTCTGATGTTGTTGTTTTTCCGGCATCGATGTGAGCAATGATTCCAAAGTTTCGTGTTCGCTCTAGTGGATAATCTCGTTGCATATATTATTTTTTAATTTTTTTATTTATTTAATTAAGTTACAAATTTTTTGAGATTTATAAACGAGTTTTGTTTATATCGAGGAGTAATTATTTTGATTCATTTGCAGGCGACGCGTTGCTGCAGAAGCCGAAACCGAATCAAAATAATTACGACGATGTTACCATGCCATATGAGCAAAAGCTTTGTTTGCTTCCGCCATCTTATGTGTATTCTCTCGTTTCTTCATTGCCTCTCCTTCACCCTTAGTTGCAGCCAATATCTCGTCTGCAAGTTTTAAGTGCATAGGCTTTCCTTTTTTATTTCGAGCTGAACCGATAATCCATGTCATTGCCAAAAATGTTTTTCGCTCTGGACGGATCTCGTATGGAACCTGATAGTTTGCTCCTCCCACTCGTCGTGAACGAACCTCTACTTGTGGAGATACAGCTTTAATAGCAGTATCAAAAAGCTCTACAGGATTTTCTGTATTTCCTTTTTCTTTAAGAACATCAAGCATATCATATACTAGTTTTCGGGCAGTAACTTTTTTACCATCCCACATAACATAGTTAATGAATTTACCCAGTGTGTCTGAACTATACTTTGGGTCTGGACCCGCTGTATTTCGATTTTTTACTTTTCTTCGCATGTTTTTAATAAATTAATATTTTTGTAATTTTGCCACCCGTTTTTAGGTTTATTCCTGGAATGCTCCAGTACTCCGGACACGTGGACTTTTGTCTCTATATTTTACGAACCGTTCAAAGTTCTAATTAAGAATGATTTTATTTCTTTGCAGCACCAGCCTTAGGTCGTTTAGCACCGTATGCAGATCGCTCTTTTCGTCGCCTATCTACTCCAGCACAGTCTAGTTTACCTCGGATGATTGTATATCGGATACCAAGGTCTTTTACACGACCACCTCGGATAAGAACTACTGAGTGTTCCTGTAGGTTGTGTCCCTCTCCAGGAATATAGGCAGTAACCTCTTGACCATTTGTAAGTCGAACTCGGGCTATCTTTCGAACAGCTGAGTTAGGTTTTTTAGGTGTTTTTGTTGTTACCTTTGTACACACACCTCGTTTTAGAGGTGAGTTGTAAAAGATAGGTCGGTTCTGAAGTGTGTTAAAACCTCGAGTAAGCGTAATAGCTTTACTCTTTCTTTTTGCCTTTGAACGATTTCGTTTTACCAATTGATTTAATGTAGGCATGAGGGCTAATTTACTATATTTTTAAAGGTTTTGCAAGGGTTTTGACAACCTTACCCAAGCAAAATACCCAAAAATTTAACGACTGCCGGAGATATGACCTGCCACATCAGTAAGACCACCACAAGGCCGACCAAAAAACCTTTTTACTCCATCCAACGTCTAAATCCATAAAACCTTTGTGGTATAAGGCTAAAAAGTATCTTTGATCCATCGAGTGGGGGTATAGGCATCAGGTTAAATAGAGCCAAAACGACGTTTATAACGACCGCTATGGCACAGAAACTGACCATAAATTCACCAATAGTCACTGTTTTAAGGATAGTCAGAAATACGGCAGCTATTATAATGTTTGTCAAAGGACCTGCTGCTGCCACGAAAGCTTCCCCAAAACGTTGATTTTTAAAGTTATATGGGTTTATTGGTACCGGTTTTGCCCAACCAAACATGATAGGACTACCACTTAAAGTGAACAAAATAGGTAAAAATACAGAGCCTATAGGGTCTATATGAGGAATAGGGTTCAAGGTCAGCCGTCCTGCGTCTTTGGCAGTAGGGTCACCTTGCCATAAAGCAGCGATGCCGTGTGCAACCTCATGAGCAATAATAGATACTATAAGTATAAGTAGTCCTGTAAGTGTCATGGGGTCAGTATAGCATTTGCCAGAGCAAAAAATCCATGCTAATATGACTCCCATGTCAAAAGTTTGCGCAATTACAAAAAGAGGATCTATAAACGGTGGCGGATATTCTAACCGAACTCGTGCGACTCAATTTAACCATACAGGTCACCGACGACGATACGCTAACCTACAGAAGAAAAAGATTTTTGTTCCTGAATTGAACAAAACTGTAACTCTTACTCTTTCTACACGAGCTATCAAAACTATTCAGAAGAATGGTGCGTATGCAACTCTACAGAAAGCTGGTCTTCTAAAATAATCACTCAAAGGTATATATAATATTACCTTCCCGAAAAGTCTCTCTGATCAAGAGAGGCTTTTTGCGTCTTTGATCATATACACGATTCATGACCTCTTTGTGAGGGTGACCATATCTATTGTCTCTACCTGCAGAGACAACAACCTCGCTTGGTGAAACTGCCTGTAAGAATAAAACACTGGATGATGTCTTAGAACCGTGATGCCCGAGCTTGAGAGTGTCAGCTTTTAAAACACAGTCTTGTCTCTGTATATCGGGTTTAAAACTCTTTGTAGGACAAAATCTCTTAACTAGCTGTTCTTCAACCTTTATAGGTGCATCACCTGTAAGCAGGAAAGTAGTTGAAGATCCTGCTGTAATCTTGGTTACTATGGAAAACTGATTGTCATCGAGCTTTTTCTTTTTAGGTAAAGAAAGTGTTGATGTCGCCAGATACATGTTTTCAGATGGAAATAGAATATCTACAGAATAAATACCAAAAGTAAAATGGTCTCCCGTCTGAACCTTGCGTTTATTAAAAGAAAGTTTTTCTAGTTGGTTTTCAGCCGGTGATTCATCTTTTTGATTTACATCTAAAAATCCATTGTGTAAAACCTCTTTCACCAGCCCTCGTTCTATAAGCCTAGAAGCTTCACCTATGTGGTCGGTATCTGGGTGGGTTAATAATAGTTTATCTATAGATACAATAGGACAGCCAGTTACACTCTCGATTTGTTCTAAAACTCGTCCATCTTTAGGACCTGTGTCTATGAGCATGTTTGAACCGTTTGCATTTTGCATATATATAGAATCACCTTGACCAATATCAAGAAAAGCTAGGAGAGGCTTTTTGACAGAACATGTTTCATTTTTTTGAAGGTTTTTATACAAGAAAAAGGAGCTACCCGCGACAAGAGCAAGAACAATATAAATAAGGTTGGTTTTGTGTAGAAAAAGTTTTAGTCCTTGCATATATATAAATATAGTATACTGTATCTGTAATAAAGAATTTATAAATAAATCTTAAAGAAACATGAAATATACAGAAAAGAAATTTGAAATCCCTGCTCTAGAGGGAATAAGTGCCAAAACCATAGAGGAGCATCTAAAACTTTATGCCGGATATGTTAAACACACAAACCTGATACTGGAAAAGATCAGTCAATTAGAAACAGAACCTACACCTGAATCTCTGTATGAAATAAACGAACTTCGACGAAGATTAGGATTTGAATTTTGCGGTATGAGAAATCACGAATATTATTTTGAACAATTTGAAGGTGGTTTCAAAAAGACAGATGGAACAGCGCTTGAACAAAAAATAATATCGCAGTGGGGTTCAACTGAAAAATGGATCACTGAGTTTAAACAACTGGCGATGACTCGAGGTTTGGGATGGGCTGGTTTATACAAAGATACTCACACAGATAATCTTGTAAATGTTTGGATCAATGAACAACAAGATGGTCAGCCTACAGGACTTACACCCATACTTATGTTAGACATGTGGGAACATTCATATATGCTTGATGTTCCGCCATCAGAAAAGAAAAAATACATCGATGCTTTTTTCAGCAACGTGAACTGGGAGACTGTTGCAAAGAGATACGAATAATAAAAAGTATAGATAAAAAATATAAAACAAGCACAACAAGAACCGTGCTTGTTTTCATATATATGTATGCGTATTCAAATTGTGAAAGTTTTTTCACAACAAAGAATATAAACTCAAGCACTTTGTTGTTTATAAAAACAAACACATCTTTTAACCAACTAAGATTCACAAGACTAAAAACAATTGTTAAAAATCCAAGCAACATAACGATGGGTATAAACGGTAAGACCAAAATATTACTCAACAAAAAAACTGTTGAAAAAGATCCAGACATGTACAACAGGTATGGAAACACAAATACTTGAGTCGATAAGGTTACAGCAATAATCTCTATCAACCACATCGGCATAAAATGTAAAAAAGAAAATTTTATTTTTTCTGTAAAAAAGTTAGAGAATAAAATAAGTCCAAATGTAGCACAGCAAGTTAAATGAAATGACGGATCATACAGAGTTTGAAAAGGTGCAATTGTTGTAAGTAATAAAATGGTTATAGTAAGTGCATACACCTGAGAAGTTTTTTCTGAAAATAAAAACAAGCCACAGAACGTACTCGCCACCGCACGATATATCGGAGCTCCTCCACCAACTAACATCATAAAAAACCAGACAAACATTGCGATAAATATTTTTTGGAAAAACTTTTTTCGACGAAATATTTTATCTGTAATTGTTTTAACACAACCGAGTATCAAACTTACATTTGAGCCAGACAAAACCACAACATGACTTAAGCTCACTCGTTTAAACATATCCAGCATACTGTTTGTCATCAAACCTTTTCCAGCTATCAACACGCCCGCAACCAAACCACTGTATGGTTGTACATACTCTCTCAAGAGTATGTCTGTGAATCTTTTTTTCTGTTTCATGAAGAAAAGTTCTAGGGTTTGATAGGGACCTAAACTAGGGCAATTAATTTGTGTTTCATTTACTATGATGGCTTGTAATATGAGAAAAACATCATCTTTTGCAAGATATTTTTGATATGGAAATGTATACAAAACATCTTTGGAATCTATATCTTTTGGCTTTGAAACACGTCCTGAAACATTGATACACTGTCCAAACGTTATTTCGGTAGTGGCCGGGGTAGTGATCTTATACCTATAGCCGGAAACTAGATCATGAGCAAAAAACTTGTACAAATACCGATCCATAACAACATCCGAATCAATAATAAGAGTACCTTTAAAAGATCCTTCTGTTGCAAGTTTTTGTTTTTGTTCAAAGCTTTTGTGAGAAAAAATAATCGCAACCAGTGAGCTTATCAATAACACAAAAAATAAAATGTATTTATATTTTGAAATTAAAAAACTCACTGACGTATTGTTGCATATCAGTGATAAAGTTTTTTAAAAGAAAAGATAAAGAAAAATATAAAAATATTTATTGTCTCCAGTTTGAGAAAACATCGTTATAAAAATATTTTTCTTCTCCATCAATAAGAGCCTCGTCATCTGCACATGTCGTTGCGATCTCATCAGCGCGAGCATTGAAGACGTTGTCGCTATGACCCTTAACATACGTCCACTTTATGGTGTGACCGGCTTGCTGTATCTCGAGCACAAGAGCATCTAGCTTTTTCCAAAGATCTTGATTTAAAACTTCTTTTTTTGCAGAAGTTTTCCAATTATTTTTTTTCCAACCATGTATCCATTCTGTTATACCTTGTAGTACATATTTTGAATCAGCAAAAACATGTATGTTTTTTAAACCAAAAGTATTTTCAGAATAAGCTAAAGACAGCCCATGAATAGCGCCTTCGAGTTCCATTTTATTATTTGTAGTGTATTCACTTTTACCACCAACTTCCAAAACTTTTTCTTTTCCAAAAACAACTATGCAAGCCCATCCGCCCGGACCTGGATTTCCACGAGCTGCGCCATCGGTATATATAGTAATAGTGTCAGAAGTAAACATGTACCCATCTTACACCTTACGCTCAAGCTTTTCTACCCGGACACGCACCTCTCGTTTTCCCAAGAAAAAGCTCTCTTCGATAAAACCATATACATCTAACACCTCCTCGACTGGG
Source organism: uncultured Candidatus Saccharibacteria bacterium (assembly GCA_964450605.1). Lineage (GTDB taxonomy): Bacteria > Patescibacteriota > Minisyncoccia > Phycocordibacterales > CAIZLB01 > CAIZLB01. Next base: position 46,679 of record CAYVEK010000003.1, read on the forward strand.
GCATTCAAAAGTGTTTCATCTGCAAAAAAGGTTATGTATCGAACAGGAGTGGTTTTGAATCTTCCTGTTGTGTATTTGTATGTGTCCTGTAAAAAATCAGGAGTTGGTTTTTTAATAACGCCTTCTGAATCTATAAAGTGTTCAATCATAAACTCAGCATGCTCTTTTTCTTTTCCAAATTTTTTAACTTCTCTCAATACCACTCCTGCTATTTTAAACAACGGCTTTTCATTTGCTATACCAAAAGGACGAAGGTTGTTCAGATTGGATATAAAAGACTCGTTTATAGTATCGTGACTTATAGTGTAGATACAGGTTTCTTCTGATGACTGAACTTCTGCAACCTGTCCTTCAGAAGATTCTTTCCATTTTGTAAAAGCCTGTTCCAACTCAGACTCAAAGACATCAACTTTATCTTTTGTAAAAGCAAAACCTCCCGACAGAGCATGGCCTCCAAACTCTTCAAAAAAATCTTGTGTAACATGTCCCATGATATCTACCAAACTGAAACCTGGAATAGATCGACATGAACCACGAAAAACATCTCCATCCTCGCAACCATATACGAAAACCGGCTTTTGAAACTTTCGTACCATGTTACTCGCCACAGGACCAACCAGTGTAGGGGACCACTGTTCATCACCTACTATTAGTATGTTTTTATCATTAACAGAAACTGTATCAACCTTTTTTTCTGCTGATTTTATAAGATCTTTGGCTTTTTCTTTTCGAGACTTGTTGAGAGTAACCAGATGACGAGCTTGTTTCACTGCTTCAACAGCATTACCTCCAGATAATAGATGAAACGCATCAAGTGCATGAGACATACGAGAAGCGGCATTTATACAAGGACTTATAGAAAAACCAATATCATCTTCTTGGATATCTTTTACCTGTAATTTTAATTCAGCCAAAAGACTTTGAAGTCCTAGACGTCGTCCTTTTTGAAGAACCTTAAGTCCATAGACTGCAAAGACACGATTCTCACCAGTCAGTGGAACCATGTCTGATATAGTCGCCAAACCAACCATGTCCAATAACCACTTCTCCCAACCAGGAGCTATTGTATATCCTTTTGTTCGAGCTTGTGCGACCAGTCTGTGTATCAACTTATACATCACGCCGGCACCGCAAAGCATTTTTTCACCATATCGGCAATCTTCTTGTTTTGGATTTAAAATCGCATATGCTTTTGGCAACTCACCATGTGGCATATGATGATCTGTGATAATCACATCTATACCTAAACTATTTGCATACTCAACCTCATCAACTGCTGATATACCAAGATCCATAGTTATGATAAGTGTCACCTCCAGATCTCTAGCTTTATCTATGAGATGTTTATGTAAACCAAAACCGTCTTTATGTCTGTGAGGTATGAGCACCTCTATATGATCGCTGTAACCTATTTTATTAAAAAAATCATATGCAATAGTGGCCGACGGAACACCGTCAGCATCATAGTCAGCATACAAACAGATCTTTTCTTTATTTTCTATCGCTTTCCAAATACGATCTGTAGCTTTATCTATATCTTTCATTCTAGATACATCAAACATCCCCCCTTTTTCTTCATCATACACAGGATTAAGAAACTCCTCGATCTGACCCTTCGTCAAACCTCTGTCTTTCAGTATTCGCAGATGTACAGGAGTATCTTCATACATGTCCGTATAGTAACATAAAGATCCATTTTCTATATCACCTCCACAAGCAAAGTAACTTTTTGTCCAACCACCAACCCCTCCACCCTACACACAGCTTTTTTAATAGGGGCAAAATATTTTTCTTTTTTCATTGGAAATAACGACGTCTTCCACCTAGTCTTACCTATGGTGATATAAACAGGTATACTTCCCCAACCACCGGTTTTCAAACCTTTCAAAGGTTCATACGGAATACATACATATCTCCACGGAGCAGTCATATTAAATACCTCTATTTCATCAGTAACAGTAAACTTTTTCATATTCTTATGCTACCATACCGTCATGTCACAAGACGAAAATCCTAACAAAACAACATATGACCAATCAGAGATAGAGTCTAACTGTGTTTTTTGTAAAATAGTTCGAGGAGATATACCTGCTGTAAAGATATATGAAGATGAGGATACACTGGCTTTTATGGATATAAAACCAAATCATCGTGGACACACCCTTGTTGTACCTAAAGAACACTTTGAAAATATACACTCGTTACCCGCGGAAAGTGTATGTCGGGTATTTATGGTAGCTCAAAAAATAGCAACCGCCTCAAGAAACGCGCTGGACGCTGATGGAATAAACATAGTTATGAACAATGACTCAGCTGCTGGACAGGAGATCTGGCATTCTCATGTACACGTTATACCCAGATATAACAACGATGGTGGGTATATAGGTCAAAAATACACATATATAGCTGGAGAGATGGAAGAAGTTGCAGAAAAAATCAAAGCTGAGCTATAATTAGAGTTATGAAAACAAAAAACATTTTATTGCTTCTTGTGCGACTTATCGCCGGAGGACTTATAGCATATGCCGGATATACAAAAGTTACTGATATGGAGCAAACTGTATCAAATCTAAGTGGAGGTTTTGGACTATCAACTCCAGTTATCTGGGCAGTTGCTTGGGGAGAGCTCCTAGCAGGTCTAGGACTTATCTTCGGAGTATGGGCACGACTTGCGGCAGTTGGTTCTGCCATCATTATGTGTGGAGTGTTCTACTATACACGAAACATGGATATGGGAATGTCTAAATACATGATCGAGGCCGCTGTTATCCTTCTTGGATCAGTGATTGTACTTATCACAGGAGCTGGTTCATGGGCACTTACAGGACGAAAAGGATCTGCTATGGCACCTGCAGCTACACAGCCAGTAAACCCAGTTCCACCCAGCACAAATCCTCAGATGTAATCTGATATTATCAAAACAGTTAAAGAAAAAACCACCTAATCGGTGGTTTTTTCTGTTTACATATCTAAAACAAACTCTCTATTCCCGGCAACTTTCCATCTTTCTCTAAAAACTCAAGCATTGCGCCTCCCCCAGTTGAAACAAATATATTTGAAGATTTCCGATCAAAGTCTGGATATATTGGCTGTATAGCGGCAACTGTATCACCTCCACCTATAAATACAGAAACGTCTTCGTGCAGTGTTGCGTACTCATAGGTCAGTTCCGTCATCTTTTTAGTACCTTCAGCAAACTGCTCATTCTCATAATTTCCAACCGGTCCATTCCAAATAAGAGTTTTTACTCCCAAATCTTTAATCTTATTAAAAAAACTTTGAACACCTATTGGCGCGATGTCTTGTATAGATTCATTTTGTTTAACGTCTTGTATTGGACAATTCCTAATCTGTCCAGATATAACATCTCTAACAACAACTGTGTCTGGTATAAATACTTTGGCTTTAAATAAAGGCTCCTCTACCAACATGTCGATATATGATGCTTCGGGGTCTATAAGAGAAACACCAACAGAATAACCCAATGATTTTAAAACATTGTTAAATAAAGCTCCGCCTACAAGAATACTGTCAGCTGTTTGTAGATACTTTTTAATCAGAGGCAGTTTTGTTGAAAACTTCATACCACTCAAAACAACAGCCACTGGAGTTTTTGGGTGTATGGCTTCTGCGAGCGCTGATATTTCTTTATGTAACAAAAAGCCTGTTGCCTTATGATCTACATCAAACAAACGTGGAAGCGCTGAAACTGATGTGTGTTTTCTGTGAGAAACAGCAAAGGCATCTTGTACATAAAAATCTATTCCCTGCGCCAGATATGTTGCCAAATTTACATCATCTTTTTTTTCATTCATCAGTTCCTGATCCGCGTTTCTTATGTTTTCCAACAACACAAATCCACCTTCAACTGTAGAATTTATAGCACCCTGATAAACCTCTGTATTAAGAAAGTCTCTACAGAATGACATAGCAAATTCAGGATGTTTTTCTTGAAAATATAGAAATACAGGTTCAAGAGTTGGAGTTTCTGTGTCGGCTGTTTCTATGTGCGAAGCAATAACGGTTATAGCCCCCTCTTTTTTCAAGAACTCTAGCGTAGGAAGAGAGCTTTGTATTCTGTAGACATCATCTATATGTCCGTTTTGTATAGGAACATTGAAGTCTGCGCGAAGAAATACTTTTTTACCTTTTAATTTTCTCGTCAGTGCCTGTATATTATTTATGTTTTTTAGCTGATCCATATTGCTTGAGTATATTTTTCTTAGGATTAATGAGTACTGATTTTATGATTGATACAAATGATTCTGGTGTCCAACTTGCTCTGCCTATAAGCAACCCTTGCACTTCTCCGTTCCAAAGTACATCTTGCGCGTTCTCAGGAGTTACTGAACCTCCATATAAGACCCGTACTGACTTTGAAGTTTCTTCTCCAAATTTTTCAAGAAGCAATCTTCTGATAAACACAACCATACTATGAAGACCATGAGCATCGAGCGAAAGATTGTCTTTATTGTTTACCGCCCACACTGGTTCATAAGCGATAGTTATCATTCCATGATCTTTTTTATCTATATATGAAAATACAGATAGTATTTGTTCTTCAACAACTTTTAGATACTGGACTCCAGTATCTCTTTCCCTCTCACCAACACAGAGGACTACTTTTAACTTATTGTCTATTGCTAGTTTTGTTTTTGTGATAACAATAGCATTCGTATCCCCTGCGTCACGACACTCAGAGTGACCCACTATCACATACGAAACACCTGCATCTTTCATAGTAAGAACAGGCAATTCACCTGTATGAGACCCTCCTTCATGTACAGATATATTTTGTGCAGCAAGGTTAAGTTTTGGATACGGGTTTCTTCTAGGTTTTGAATGTTTTAAATGCTTTGAAAAAACCTGCGAAAGCGTATGTGTATGCGTTGCAGACGGCGCAAACACAAGCTCTAGCTTTGAAGAACTTGATCCGAGGTCTTTATATGTTTGTAATATTTTTAACTCTGCTTCTTTATATGACAAAGTTCCAGCCTTCCAATTTGCAATAATAAGGGGCTTTGATGATACCGTAGACATGTATCAGATTATACTACAAAAAGTTAGTTTCCTTCCACTTCTTTCCAAGACTCAACTGTCCAAGAGCCTGATGGACCTGACGTAAAGTCTAGATCCGCCAAACCAGAATCATATATTATGTTTGAAGCACCTGACATTTTAACCTTTTTAGCAACGAGAGACTTTATACTCACAGACCCTTCGAGCTCTACCGTTCCATCTGGTGCCACAAGAACAACAGAACCTGCAGCTCCTGATATCTTTATAGCTCGACTTCCTCCGGTGCAGTTTGAACCACCGGGACATGTACTGGTTGTAGCAACTACTACATAACTTCCAGCCTGACCTGAGCCATATATACCTCCTGAGCCTTCAAGCTCAACAATACCGTCAGCAACCACTATACCGCTGGCGGTTCCCATACTGCTGTGTACATATATTTTTCCATTTCCACTTACTTTGATGAATCCTGTCACATATATAGGACCTGTTATATATAGTGTACCACCAGCCTCGACTTCTAGATTTCCGTTTATTTTAATAGGACCAATAGTTCGAACATTGTTTCCGTCTATTTTAATACTTGAAGTTGCACCTCCGGCCGTAGCTAGACTTTTCCATTCATCCATATTTCCCTGAGAGACAGGCATATTTGTAGGAGCAGGGTCAGAACGACTCATATCACAAGTCTTATTATTTCCAGAGCCCATCTGGCAATACAACGCACCTGTGGCAGTTACATTTGTTGCTGTGTGTGCCCAAGCAACACCTGTCCCACTTGTTCCAACACCTATTCCAGTTATAGAACCAGTATCTCCACCGGAAAGTATTTTGAATTTTACGTCGGCCGTAGTCGTAGCTATATCGCTCCAAGAGTTTCCGAGTCGACCATTTTTAACAGAGCCTGAAAAAGTATTGTTGTTCAATTGTAAAATATAATAGTTGCTGTTATTACTTGAGGGCATATCTATAACCATCCAATAAGTTGTTCCTGGAACAAGACTAGTTGTTGTATTCATAGAAGATGGAACATATGAATACAGCGTTGTAGCGAGTGATGAACTGAGTGTACCTGAAGACAATATAGTCGTTCCAGGTTGCCCACTACTGTCATTAACTATCTTAACGGTTGCGTTTGCTGGAGAACCTACCTTTTTTAGATATATCTGCGCCTCAGTTATGGGACTTGTTGTTCCATAAACAAAAGACTGTGCAAAATCCTGATTTGTATTACTTGTACCCATGATATGAGTTGTATCCGTCGTAGAAGCTATTGTTGCATTATCTATATGAGGAGTCTGATCAGATATATTGGCAACTATGGCACTTCCTGTGATGTAGTTGTTGTACCAACCATTTCCCCCATTACCAACTATGTCACCATTACTGTATACATTTCCTGTTATATAAGAAGAACCTTCCATCTCAACTCCACCTATACCAGACTGAAGCCCATAGTTGAAAGCAACACCCGCATCTTGTCTAAACTGTGCCTGTACCACACGTTCAAATTGCTGATTTATACCCTCTACTGTTATCTGCTTTATCTCTCCTATATCAGTCATATTTGCACTAGCAGTAACTCCCAACAAAGACAGTGTAGATGGTGCATCTGAACGACCGTTGTTAAATCTATACAAAGCATTCTCTGCCTGGGCATCTGCCAAAGAGTAGCTTTGCTTTGAATTCAGAAACTCATTTGCATTACGAATCTGAAAAGCTATAGGATTCATTATCCCTACAAGAAGTGTTGTTGCAACAACTAGAAACAGCAAGACTATACTTATAAGTGCGGCACCTTTTCTTTTTGATGCGTGAGAGATATTCATATCTATATATTATATACTAATCTCTCATTTGAACAGTAGTATAGAAATTTTCATACTTAACGCCGGGGTTATCTCGTATTGGAGCTTGTAGATTTAGCAGAATCTTAAGTGCTTTCGTACTTGTTCCATTTATATATTTAAGCTCAAAATTATTTACTGTTATAGAAGGCAACGACAAAGTTCCCAGATAAACTCCATTTTTATCAACACTAACTTTTCCATTTGAAGCATAGTATTTTACTGTATCATTTCCGCCCAGAGAATTAGGTACAGTGAGTGTTACATAACTTTCTGGGATATTGAACGAGCTCTGATTTTCGACTATAGATACAGCATTTCGAACATCTCTAGAGATCTTATCTAGAACTTGTATAGCCGTTGTTTCCATGTCCTGAGCCACTCGAACCTGACTATATGAGGCAAACAAGGAAACAGTACTATCGACAACCACCAAGCCTATTACCACCAAAAGTGACATATATACGAGTGTTTCTATGATGGTAAAACCTTTTTTAAAAGCTATTTTTTTCATATTTAATTATTAAATATATTAAACATATACATACTTAAGTTTTTTGTAGTGGTTGCCCCTTTATCTGACCACAGAACTGTAAGATCTACCCTTTTACTTCCTGCATCCAATGTTCCGGATTGCGCGATGTTAAAATTTGCATCTCTGTATACGGGTGTAAGTACAAAAGTTCTAGTAAATACTCCGTCTATGACTTGTGGAGTTGTTGTAGCTTTCCATTTATTTGTTGACCAAACAAAATAGTATGTAGTACTGGCAGTCAGGTTTGAGATATTTTGAGACCAACTTTCTCCCCGCATGGTTTTTAATGCTTCAACTCCCTCATCAAGCAAAAAAGTTGCCTGTATTCGCGTTGTATTTGATCCTGATAAAGAAACAAAGTTTGCATAAGAGTTTGCGATGTAAATAATGGCAGAAGAAACAATTGCGGCACCAATAAGAACCTCTATTAAAGATAATCCTCTTTTTTTATGTAAACGCTTCATTATATATTAGTATATCACTCCACTGTTCCAAGTCCATTTATGGATATAGTTTCTGTAGCCATCGATGTTGATCCTTTTTGTAAAATAAATACAAGCGTACCAGTCGCGTTTGTATAACCAGATATACGAGCAAAAGACAGAGTGGTTGTAGCCGAACCATTCGTTACGCTTTTCAAATTGTTTTGAAACAAAACGATATCATTTGATAATGAATATGTTGTAGCTGTTGTAGTTCCACTCTCTATCTTCTGTATTGAAGAAGATGCAAAAACTAGAGCGTGAATATTTCCATTTTTAGAGTTTAGTGATTCAAGTCTTGTTTTTTGTACGAGTGACCGAATAAAATCCATTTCTTTATCGAGAGACTGTTTGTTCTGCATTTCTGAAATAGATACAAACACTATTCTGGACAATATTCCAAAAATAGTAATAACTATGATGAGCTCAATAAGAGAAAAACCTCTTTTCATACATCTATTATAGATTATTCATCACTGAATACATAGGAGTAATCATCGCAATAGCAAAGAAACCAACAGCCGCTCCTACAAACACCATAAGCATCGGTTCGATAATAGTTGATAAATCTTTTGTTTTTTGCTCAACCTCATTTTCATAAAAAGTCGCAGTACCTTGTAACATGGACGCAAGTTTACCTGTCTCTTCTCCAACACTTATCATCTCAGTTACAAAGATAGGATACAGTTTTTGATTTTGTTCTATGGCAGTTGTGAGAGATTTTCCTTTTTCGACAGCAGCTATAGTATCATCAAGAACTTTTTTATAATAACTGTTTTGAACAACATCTCTGGTTATCTCGACAGATTGTATCAAGTTAACACCCGAAGCAACGAGCGAAGAGAGTGTTCGTGCTGTTTTCGCAGAGTTTGATTCAACAACAATGCGACCTATTATAGGAAGTCGAGTAGAGAGCCAATCAAACATTTTTCTACCCTTGGCAGACTTGGCAGTAACAATAAGACCAAAAATAATCAAAGCAACAGCTCCTACAAATAAAATCAGGTGCGAACTTAGAGTATCACTCAACCATATTATAAACTTTGTAGACTTTGGAAGTTCAGCTTTAACATCTTTAAAGGCTTTAGTTAGTTTCGGAACAACCGTCGTCATCAGTATGATTCCAATAATAAGCATCACGGATATAATAACCCCAGGATACACCATCGCACCTTTAACTTTTTTCTGGAGCATAAATGTTTTTTCCATCTGATCAGCTACAGTTTTTAAAGACTCAGACAAGTTTCCACTCTCCTCACCCGCCTTAACCATAGAGACAAAGATGGTTGGAAACACCTTTGGAAACTTTTGCAGGGCTTCATGAAAAGTTTTTCCAGAAGATATATCTGTTGTGATGGATTGAAAAACATTTTTCATCTTCTGATTTTTTGTTTGTTTTTCCATCACTGCAAGCGCTCGAGTGAAAGAAAGACCAGCATCGAGCATGTTACCGAGATTACGAGCAAAAACTATCTTATCTGTGATTTTTATTTTATTAAAAAAACCATTTATCTTTTCCATAAAATCAATAGACTTTCCACTTTTTTCTTCATAGTGAACAAGTGTTGCACCATTTTTCTCTATTTCTTTAAATAGATCTGATTTTGATTCACATTCAAATACAGCTTTATATGTTGAACCATCACTTTTTTTAGCAGTGTACGCAAATCGCATACATACATCATAACAAAAAACATTCAAACACTAAATGTGTTGAATGTTTTTTGTGTGTAACTATTTGTACACTGTGTAGACTAGTTCCATCGATCTCGTCGCTGTCCTCCTCCAAAACCACCTCGTGATGCTCCACCAAAACCACCTCGTGATCGTGGTGCTGCACCTTCTACTTTAGGCATAGCAACGTTAACTCGTAGAGGTCGTCCATCAAGCTCTTGGTCATTCCATCGAGCGATAGCTGCCTGAGCAGCCTCATCTGTATCAAATTCAACGAATGCAAAACCTCGTGATCGGCCTGTCATTCTGTCGATTGCTACCTGAGCTGAAACTACGTTTCCGCACTCAGAGAAAGCTGCTTTTAATGAATTGTCGTCTACTCCCCATGATAGGTTTCCTACGTACAATTTCTTGTTGTTTACTGTATCCATATTTTTTCTATTTTCTATTTCGATAATTAAGCTTTCGCCCGACTCATAGCACTACTTTGGACCTATACTTGATTTATCGAAAACGAAGAGTCACCGCGCTCTGTCATAAACCAAAATCTCAAAATTTGTGGGAAAAACCCTTGTGCTTCAATCATAACACTATTATCCAACTAAAGCAATGTTATTCACTTACCATTCTCAACACCTCTTCTATAGACGTATATCCCTGAACAGCTTTAAATAAACCATCTTCAAGCATTGTGAGCATACCTTCTTTTTTAGCTTGATCCTCGATTTGGTCAGCATTTGCTCCTTGCATAATAAGCTCTTTTATGGCCGGACTTACCTTTAGTACTTCATGTATACCGAGTCGTCCTGCATAACCACTATTATCTTTATCTACTTTTCCTGGCTTATAAAACGGAATCTTTGTCCAATCAGTCTTCTTTTCCAATATTTTTTCTTCAACAAGCGCATTCATAACACTCTCTAGATTTATCTTTTTACCTATAGAATCAACCTCTTTGTCTGTTAGGGTATATTTTTCTTTAGTTTCAGAGAGCTGTCGAAGTAGTCGTTGTGCGACAATAACTTTTGCAGTTGAAACAATAAGAAACGGCTCACATTTCATATCTATAAGACGAGGTATGGCACCCGCCGCTGAGTTCGTGTGCAATGTTGAAAGCACCAAGTGACCGGTAAGTGCAGCGTTTATAGCAAGAGCGGCTGTTTCATTATCACGAATCTCTCCAACCATGATAACATCAGGGTCTTGTCGTAGAAGAGCTCTCAAACCGTTTGCAAAAGTGAAACCAATATCAGAACGTATCTGTGTTTGATTAATTCTCTTAACCTGATACTCAACAGGATCTTCAACGGTAGAGATATTTACATCTGGTGTATTTAAAATATCAAGCACAGTATACAATGTTGTTGTTTTTCCTGAACCAGTTGGACCTGTTGTAAGAATCATTCCATCTGGAAAGTTTATTGCCTCATGTATATCTTCGAGAGACTTACCGTGAAAACCTAAACCTTCGAGAGTGAAACCTGAAACAGCTTCTCGGAGCAATCGCATCACAATCTTCTCACCATAGTATGTTGGTAACACAGAAACTCGAAATGAAACCTTTTCACCATTGAGCTCTATCTTGAAACGACCATCTTGGGGAAGACGTTTTTCATCAAGCTTCAAGCTTGCCAACACTTTTATACGAGCAACAATACTTGGACCTGTTGCTTTAGGAAGTACCATAGCGTCGTGTAACATTCCATCTATTCGATATCTGATAACTGTTTCTGTTTCAGTATGTTCGATATGAATATCAGATGCATTTTGAATAACAGCGTGTTTTAGCAATGTTTCCACGATACGAACAACAGGAAGGTCTTCAGCCATCTTTCTCAACTCTTCAGGACTCATATCTGTAGTTTCAGGAGTTACAGACAATGTGTCTGACATATTATCAACCTCTGTTTGCAGTATCTCGCCAAAATCTCCTTTTAGACTCTTTTGATACTGCATCAACAACTGCTTCATCGACTCAACATTTGTAAGACGAGGGGCTATTTGTAAACCAGTCTTCTTTTTTACAAAGTCGATAACAGGCAGATCGTTGGAATCAAGAAGAGCGACCTCTAGAACATTATTGTTTTTACCTATAGCAACTATATTGTGTTTCCGGGCAATAGGTTCTGGTATAAGATACAAAACATCTGATGGAACCTTTTTATCAGACAGGTCAATAAATGGAACACCTCCTAGATACGATTCGATCTTAACAAGATCTTCTTCTTTTATTTTTCCTTCAGAAACCAAAATCTGCTGGAGTTTTTGTTTACCCCCTTCTACTTTTTTCTTATATTCCTCATACTCGTCTTTGGAAATAATGCCCGTATCAAGTATGAAATGCGCTAATTTGTCTTGGTCAATGTACATAATTTAATTAGATTAATTTGGTTTGACTTTTTATCTATATTTGATAGTATATCACACATACAGATAGTCTCACGGTCAGAGGGCCAGGGAAAGATCGCTTCCTACAAGGAACGCGGTCTTTTCTTCTTAAAGACTTCTATATTTATTAATAATAAATACAAAAACAACCATGTTTGACCTAAAAGCAATACACGCAGTACTAGATAATCTAGAGCAGGAGCGAAATATTCCTCGAGAAAAAGTTATTGAGGCTATTGGAACTGCCCTTGCAACTGCATATAAAAAAGAATTTGGACGAAAATCACAGATTATTCGTGGAGATTTTGATATAAACTCAGGAAAAGTAGAATTTTTCCAGATCAAAATAGCTGTTACTGAAGATTCTATACTTTCTGACGAAGATATAGAGAAAATACGAGAAGACCGAGAGAACGGCACAGAACTTTCAGCTGAACAAGAAGAACTTCTTGCTACAAAGATACGATTTAATGATGATCAACATATTCTTTTAGAGGACGCCCAGAAGATTAAGAGAGATGTTGTTGCAGGAGAAGAACTAGCATTTCCTTTGGAATATAAGGATGATTTTGGACGAATCGCTGCTCAGACAGCTAAACAGGTTATTATGCAAAAGATACGAGAAGCTGAAAAAGTTAATCTTCTAGGTGAATTTGGAAGTAAAGAAGGTGAGATTGTTACAGGTACAGTTGAGCGAGTTGAAAGAGGTTCTGTATTTATAGATATGGGTAAAGCAGTCGGCGTTATTCCTTTTGAAGAACAGATTAAGGGAGAAAGATTTCAGCAGGGAGAGCGTGTGCGGGCTTACTTGATGCAAGTTGAAGAAACTGGACGAGGAGTATTTTTAAGACTTTCTCGATCTCATCCAAAATTCCTACAAAAACTATTTGAACTTGAAGTTCCAGAGATAGCAGCAGGAACAGTAGAAATCAAATCTATAGCCCGAGAAGCAGGAACTCGATCTAAAATAGCAGTACAAGGACACGGTATTGATCCTGTTGGTGCCATGGTTGGCCAAAGAGGCGCTCGTGTAAATGTTGTACGAAACGAACTACACGGAGAAGGTATCGATATCATAGAGTGGTCAGAAGACCTTGCTGAATTTATAGAAAAATCTCTATCTCCTGCATACATACTAGGAGTTGATATAGATGAAGAAAACAAAACAGCCCATGCAGTTGTTACAGAGGATCAACAGTCACTTGCTATCGGTAAAGGAGGACAGAACGTTCGACTCGCAGCAAAACTTACAGGCTGGAGAATAGATATAAAAGCTGTACCAAACGAAGAAGGGGCTCAAGGAGAAGATGATGAATACACTGAGGCTGAATAAACTAAGTATTATTAACAACTAAAAAATAAATCAAATATATGATAAAAGTTTTTGGACACATATCACCTGACACTGACGCAACAGTGAGTGCTGTTATCTGGGCATGGTATCTAAACACACATACATCACATAAGGCAGAAGCATTTGTACTAGGTTCATTGAACAAAGAAACAGCTTTTGTTTTGAAACGATGGAACGTTACAGAACCTGCTTTACTTGAAGGACTTACAGCTGAAGATTCTGTTGTTATTGTAGATACAAACAACCCTCAGGAACTTCCCCAGAACGTTCTTGATACAAACATAGTTCAGATTATAGATCACCACATGCTTGCTGGTGGACTTTCAACTCGAAAACCTATAGATGTAACTATAAAAACAGTAGCATCTACAGCAACAGTTATGTATGATCTTATGAGTGAACACGCAGAGACATTACCCGAAAACATCGCCGGTCTACTGTTATCTTCTATACTATCTGACACACTCGCTTTTAGATCTCCGACTACAACACCTCATGATAAAGCTGTAGCTGAGAAGTTGGCGCAAAAACTAAACATACATATTGAAGACTATTCAAATGAAATGTTTAAAGCAAAATCAGATGTATCAGATTTTACAGACATAGGTTTAGTTCACCTAGACAGTAAAAAAAGTCCTTTGGGAGATAAAAATGTACGAGTATCTGTAGTTGAAACAACTGACCCAGAATCAATACTTGCTCGAAAATCTGGAATAGTCGCTGCAATAGAACAAATAAAATCAGAAGAATCTGATGTACACGATGTTTTGTTCTTCATAGTTGATATTCTAAAAGAAGAGGCTACAGTTCTTACGTACAACCAGTTTGTGAAAGATGTTATCTCTGCATCATTTGGTGTTATGGCTCAAAATGAGACCGAAGTATTACCAGGAATAGTATCTCGAAAAAAACAGATAATCCCTTCTCTAAAATTACCTAACTAATAAAAATTAATCCGACATATTATGTTTAAAAAGAAAAAATTTACAATAGAAAAAACTACGAATCCAAAAGCTTGTGAAGTTGAACTGGAGATTATTATTCCTAAAGAAGTTATTGCTGAACATCGAACAGAAGCTCTTTCTTCTTTAAATAAAAATGTACAAATAGATGGTTTCCGACCAGGTCATGTACCAGAAAAAGTATTGATAGATAAAGTTGGAGAATATACTATAACAGAAGAAGCTTGCCGAAATGCAATCGACACTATGTTTTCAGATATCGTTGTTGAAAGTAAGCATATACCTATAAATCAACCTCAAATAGAGGTTATCAAGTTGGCAGTTGATACCGACGCAACCATCCGTGTTAAGTTCGCAACACCCCCAGAGATAGAGCTTGGAAACTACAAAAAAATAGCCAAGAAACATCTTGAACATAAAAAAGATGTTGAACCAGTTACTCAAGACGAAGTTGATGCAGTACTTCTTGATCTAAGAAAACAGGTTGCCCACATGGAATATCATCACAAACATACAGAAGATACAGAGCATTCACATGGTGATCTTGAACCTGTTGAGCTAAATGACGGCTTTGCACAAAAAGTTGGACCATACAAAACCGTTGAAGAGCTTACTACAGCCATAAAAGAAAATCTTCTTGGACAAAAGACACAAACAACAACAGAAAAGTTTAGACTTGCCCTTATAGACGAGATCGTCGATGATTCAAAGATTTCATATCCTGAGTTCTTCCTCACAGCAGAACAAAATATAATTCTTGAGGAAGTTCGAGCTGACCTTGCACGAATGGGAGCAACACTTGAATCATATCTAAAACAAATTGGAAAAACTGAAGCGGAACTAAAAGAAGAAAAGAAAGATGTTGCCGACAAGCGAGTAAAAACACAGCTTGTATTAAGTAAAATCGCTGCCGTTGAAGAGATAAAACCTGATGAGAAAGTTGTTGAAGAGCAAGTTACAGAGATACAAAAGAGTTATCCAAATGCAAACAAAGAGAATATACAATCTTTTGTTGAGAGATTTGAACTCAATCAGCTTGTTTGGAAAATGCTTGAGGATCTAAAATAATTAGATTATACGACTACAACCAACTATAGCAGCAGTCTCTGCACGTAAAACGTACTTACCTAAACTTATAGGGAGTACGTTTTCGTTTACAAACAATTGAACCTCTTTATCAGTCCAACCACCTTCTGGCCCTATAAACAACGCACAACTTTTAGCTGATTCTGGATGATTCATACTTGCGTCATTTATATGTCCAAAGAAAACCTGATCCGCATACAGTTTGGCCTGAGCAATAGCATCGTGTAAGACGATTACATCTCCCCCTATTTTCATCATATCAATTCTTCCCGACTGCTCTGTTGCTTCCTTTATAATTTTCTTAAGTCTATCTGTATTTATACCTGTCTTTATGGTTCGCTCTGTTACAACTGGTATTATTTCAGTAATACCCAACTCTGTCGCCTTTTCTACAACTAGATCAAAGTTACTATTTTTAATAACAGACATATATAAGATTTTTCTTGGTCGATACGTGTCTTTTGGTGGCTCTATCTTTACCTGTTGTATTTTCTCAAAGACCACCTTACCCTTTTTCATGTCTTTTATGGACACCTGCCACTCTCCGACATCTTCGTTAAAGACATGTACTATATCCCCCGTTTTGTACCTGAGTACTTTACTTAACTGATGATGAAGTTCTCCATCATGAACAGTTGAATCAAGGACACTAAAGTCTTTTACATAAAATCTATGGGTCTTCATGGTCAGAATTATACTACCTATAGGCCTAAAGTACAAAAACTTGCATAGTCTGTTATAATAGCTGTCATGCTAATACCAACAGTAATTGAAAAAAGCCCTATGGGCGAAAGAGCTTATGATATATATTCTAGGCTCTTAAAGGAAAATATTGTCTTTTTAAATGGACAAGTTAATCAAGATAGTGCGAATATTATTATCGCTCAACTTCTTTTCCTGGCCTCAGAAAACCCTAAAAAGGACATAAAACTGTATATAAACTCCCCTGGAGGATCTGTTGTGGATGGTTTGGCTATCATAGATACCATGAACCATATACCTAATAACGTTTCAACAATAGTTGTTGGCATGGCAGCTTCTATGGGTGCCCACATATTGGCAGCAGGAACAAAAGGAAAACGCTTTGCTCTTCCCAGCTCAGAAGTTATGATACACCAACCGCTTGGAGGGTTTGAAGGACAAGCAACTGACATAGAGATTCACGCTCGACGCATGTTAGAAATCAAAAAAGCTTTAGCCAAGATGCTTTCACAAAATACAGGACAACCCTTAGAGAAAATTGAGAAAGAGCTCGAAAGAGACTACTTCATGTCAGCTCAGGAGGCTAAAAAGTACGGTATTATTGACAAAGTACTTAGTTAGTTGTGTATATAAAACTATCAAAAAACCCTTGCAAAATATAGTTTTTTCGCATAAAATATGAACATTACTTCGGTAATACAAGTTTTGATTATTTACAAATAATTTAAAAATAAAAAACTATGAACAAAGCAGCCTTAGTTGATAAAGTAAACGACCTTCTTGGTACAACAAAAGTACAAGCTGAAGCAGTTGTTGATCTTATTGTAGATAGTATTATCTCTACTCTTAAAAAAGGAGAGGAAGTTTCTATCGCAGGTCTTGGTATTTTCTCAGTAAAAACTCGAGCAGCCCGAATGGCCCGAAACCCTAAGACAGGAGCAAGTGTTAAAGTTCCTGCAACAAATGTGCCTAAATTCCGAGCAGCAAAAGCATTTAAAGATGCTGTAAAATAGTAGACATCCTACTACCGCACAACGCAAAAACCTCTCAACATTCCGTTGAGAGGTTTTTGCTTATATGTATTTAAAGAACAATCGTAACAGTATAATGTGCGGGATAAGAGAATCGAACTCTTGTCTACTGCTTGGAAGGCAGTCATTCTACCACTAAACCAATCCCGCTTTCTTATTTCAAATCTGGTATAATACTAGCAAAATATATGCAAATACTCAAGCAGATAAAAGAACATATTATAGCCACAGCACTTATACTTATCTGTCTATTTTTTGTATCTTTTATTGCCTCATCGGAGAGGTTTAGAACAAGCCTAAGTACAAATCTTGCAGCAGTTATTAATAGCAACAAAAAAGGCCAGGGCACCATAGAAGATTATGTATTAAACATATTTTGTACAGAGAGATACAAGACTTACATCAAAGCAGTGAGTGGAAGTGGAGTTTTTTTATCTGACCCTGACGAAAATACAGGTATTATCCTTACAAACGCCCATGTTGCGAGACATTTGCTCGATGGAAAGAAAAAGTGTGTAGGCAGAACAGGAAGTCCTGCAGTAACCACTCATAATCTTGTTCTGAGATATATACCGAGCTACTGGCTGGATGAACATAATCAGTATGTTATAGGAGATCCTGACAAAAGCTCTACTGGAGAATTTGACTTTGCACTTATAGAAGTTAAACGTATAAAAGAAAAAACCGCTTCAAATACAAATATTTACTCAACATTCAGGCAGAAGCTTCAGGTAAAAGTTAATGACTATAAGCCTAATTATTTTGCAAATATAGATCACTATATCTACTCTTACCCCGCCCAAAAAACACTTTCAGTATCTATATACTCCCCTTTGTACAGAAAAAAGGATCGCGTTGAGATCGGTGATATATTCCAAAGTCCTACTCTCAGAACAGAAAACAGTTTACTAGATGCTATAGGTTCATCAAATGTAGACCATGGTTCATCAGGAGGTATGATGTTGGCTGTTGATACTTCTTTTTCTTTGGTTGGACTATCAAGTATTTTGATACATGAAAATAGCCCACAAACGGTCAGAATCGTTACTATGAGACATGTATTTGATGTATTACAAAATGAACTAAAAAACTCTACAGCGCCACAAATAGAAGGCTTTAAACCGATAATTGCAGATATATTAACAAAAACAAAGATAGACAAAGATATTTACTCAGTATTAAAGAATCAAAAGTTAACAAGTGTACTTGAGAAAAATACTCGAGACACACTAGTTAAACTAAACATAATCAAATAATATGAGATGAAAATGGTCGGAGCGCTGGGATTCGAACCCAGAGTCACATCAGCCCAAGTGATGCATGTTAGCCGTTACACCACGCCCCGTTCTGAGAACAATACTACCACAACACCCTCAGATTAACAAATTTATATTTTGATAATATTTATGTAGTTTAAAGCTTTTTTCGGGTTTTTCAGATACCCCTACTCCAAGCCGATCAGAATCTACCACTTTTATAACTATTACTAAATCGATATGGAGATTAAAAAACAGCTTTTCTGAACAATCTCTTTGAAGCTGTTCAACCAGAAGACTGACAGCACCTGGTCCAAAACGTATGTATTTTGATATCTTGTTTTTTAAACCCAGTGTCTGAAGGCTTACATACTCATATTCACCAGATCGTATATCACGTGTTTTGACCTCTATAAGTCTTATATCTACCTTGTCCTTATGGATCTTATAGACAATAAGGTCTATCTCATACCCCAATCCTTTTACATTTGTTGCAAAAACTTCAAAACCTCTAGATTTCATAAAGTCCAATACAAACAACTCTCCCTTGGTTCCGAGAGTTTTGTCGGTCAACACCTCCTTTGTATTTGGACGCATATAAGACTTATCCATACCCAAATACTAGCAATACAGTGTTAAAGATTATCCAAAGAATTTATAAAGAATCTATAAAATACTTATAAAATAAGATTAAAAATCTCTATCTCATAGATAAAATCTATAAGTCGTGCTAAATAATGTCTTTTATACACATATCCCCAAAGTTATCCACATTTTGTCTTATATATCCACCCATCTGTCTCAAAACAATTGTGCGGATAGAGAGAATCGAACTCTCGTCTCATCCTTGGCAAGGACGTATTCTACCACTAAACCATATCCGCTTTGTCTTTTTGTCTTTGTGCACCCACCAGGACTCGAACCCAGAACAACGGTTCCGAAGACCGATGTGATATCCATTTCACCATGGGTGCTTTCAATTTTACTTGAAAAGTATTATATTTCAAATAACTTGTACATCTATGCTATCACCAATCTCTCAAAAAAACAAATCTTTGTCAACCTTTGCTTATCCTGAGGAGGTTTTGACTATAATCAAAAAACTCTCAGACAACGGTTTTCAAGCGTTTCTTGTTGGTGGTTGTGTAAGAGACATATTGATGAATAAGACACCTAAGGATTGGGATATATGCACTTCAGCAACCCCAGATAAAATACAGACCCTATTCCCCGACTCTTTCTATGAAAATGATTTCGGAACCGTTGGTATCAAATCAGAACTTGGAGTTATAGAGGTAACGCCTTTTAGAACTGAGGGTGAATATAAAGATGGTCGTAGACCTGAGAGTGTTTCATTCGGAACATCTATACAAGAAGACCTTCAGAGACGAGATTTTACTATGAACGCTATAGCACTAAACCCTGTGTCACATGAAACTATTGATCCTTTTGGTGGCGAAAAAGACATAAAAGACAAGATTATACGGGCTGTAGGCGCCCCAAAAGACCGCTTTTCTGAGGATGGACTGCGTATCATGAGATTATTCAGATTTGCATCTCAGCTTGATTTTTCTATAGATTACGAAACGCTACAAGCCGCAATAGAGACCAGAGATATACTCTCTCGCATATCAAAAGAGCGCATACGTGACGAATTTACAAAATTACTCATGTCTCATAACCCTTCTATAGGTTTTATGTATATGGACAAGACTGATACACTGTCTTTTATAAGTCCCTATATAGCAGAAGCAGTTGGTGTAGAACAAAATGGCATGCACGCATACCATGTCTTTGAACACCTTGTACGCAGTTTACAGCACGCAGCAGACAAAAACATGTCTTTAGAGCTTCGTTTATCTGCCCTACTCCATGACATAGGAAAACCGGCTACACGAAAATGGTCTAAAGAAAAAAAGGACTACACTTTCTATGGACATGAGGTTGTTGGAGCAAAGATGACTAAAAAGATCTTGACCGATCTAAAGTTTTCACATGAAACAGTTGAGGTGGTTTCAAAATTGGTGCGTTGGCACATGTTTTTTTCAGATACCGAACAAATAACCCACTCTGCTGTGAGAAGAATGATATCAAATGTTGGTAAAGAGCATATTTGGGATCTTATAAACCTGCGTATGTGTGACCGTATAGGTACAGGTAGACCAAAAGAAGATCCATATAGATTAAGAAAATACATGTCTCTTATAGAAGAAGTCATGGCTGATCCTACTGATGTATCTATGTTGAAGATAAACGGAAACGACATTATATCTGAGTTACATGTGAAACCAGGGCCAATGCTCGGTAAAATACTACATATTCTTTTGGATATGTGTCTAGAAAACCCGAAACTAAATAATAAAGAATCTCTTTTAGCTGAGGCTAAAAACATACTAACAAAAACAGAAGAAGAGATAGATACCCTATATTTGAAAGCATTACAAACAAAACAGGAAGAAAACGAAGAGAAAATAAGAAAAATCAGACAAAACTACAAGGTTTCTTAAAACTACCATGTTTCAGGTGTAACCAAACTCCCCTATATTTTTACTAGAAACTATATTTTTATAGTCAAAAGAACCGGACAATGGTCTGACCCAAACATGTACTCGAGTATATCGACTCTATATTTTGAAGGATCTATTACATTAGATGAGTAAAAAGAATCTATTCTCCAACCAATATTCCTATCCCTACTTCTTGTTTTCATGTCCCACCAGGTGTATTTAACAGTCTCAGGATGTTTCACTCGAAACATATCGACAAAACCTTTTTCATGCAAAACATTCAATTTTTCTCTTTCTTCAGGCAAAAAACCTACATTTTTTTCATTTTCTTTAGGCCGAGCAAGATCTATGGGGGTATGAGCTATGTTCAAATCTCCAAAAAATACAATTTTTTTACCCAGCTTTTTGGTTATATGTGAACAAAACCTTGTAAACTCATCATAAAAACGGAGTTTATACTCCAATCGATGCTTTTCTCCTCCTCCATTTGGAAAATAACAATTTATCAACACGAAACTGTCTAATTCTATACACACCATCCGACCCTCCGTACGAAGTGTTTCGTATGAAACGTCTATTTCTATCAAATCCGACTTTATCTCATTAGAAACAAACAAAACCGTTCCACTGTAACCTTTTCGTTCTTTTGCTGAATTATGATAAACAGTGTAACCTTCAGGGAAAAAGTCTCCCGAAAGCTCCAAATATGTAGCTTTAGTCTCCTGAAACCCTATAATATCAAGCTTTGTTGGATTACTACCCTCTTCCAATTGTATTCCAACTTCAAACAAAGGCTTCAAAAGACCTTTTTTATGAAGTGATCTTATTCCATTTACATTCCAAGACAATATTTTCATATATTATTTATTAGGTTTCTTATGAAACTGTTGGTGCACTTTTTTTAGATGAGAATCGGTAACATGAGTATATATTTGTGTTGTGGATATACTAGCATGTCCAAGCATGGCCTGAACAGATCGTATATCTGCCCCATTTTGTAACAAGGTTGTGGCAAAACTGTGCCTTAGTATATGGGGAGTTATTTTCTTAGATATTCCTGCTTGTATGGCATATTTCTTAACAATTCTTTCTACACTTCTCGGTGTCACATGAAACAGTTTGTCTGAAACAACTGAATCAGCCTTATTTTGTAAGGCTTTTTTGTAATTTTCCACAACACTTAACGTCTCTGGGGTCAAAAACACCACCCTAACCTTTCCACCCTTTCCTCGTATTGAAAATTCAAGGTTTTTCATATCTATATCAACATCCAATGAACAGAGCTCTGACACACGGAGCCCTGTTGTAAACAACAATTCGAGGATAGCTTTATCCCTTAAAATCATTAATTTACTTGATTTTTCAAGGTTTTTTTCAGGTTGGGCAAGTAGATTCGCAAGTTCTGACCCGTTCATGAAAGAAACATGTCTCTCAGCAACCTTTGCCAGTTCAACTGTTTCTGGTGAAACCACTTTTTTGCCTATCATACCTAAGTATTTAAGAAAGGCTCTAATAGCAATAAGATAGTAGTTCTGCGTCTTTTTAGACAAAAATTCATTTTCAGCCTTATTTTGCTTGATTTTTTGCCTATTTAGATACAGGCGATAGTCTCTTATGGCCTGTCTATCTATGTCCTTTATGTCTTTTATACCTACAGTCTTTAAGTATGCACTAAAATGGACTAGATACCTGTTGTAGTTTTCTATTGTCTTTAAACTGCGACCTTTCTCAATTTCAACATATTCTAAGAAATCAAAGATAAATGAATCTATTTCTGTTCTATTTTCACGCTTTTTAGGTTCATTTTGTTGCATATTTATCCTTTATGTGCTAATATAATAGCATGTTATCTAAAAATAAAAAAACAAAGATCATCTCTAAAACAAAGATCCACGCAACAGATACTGGTTCTCCTGAAGTACAGGTTGCCGTATTAACAGCACGAATAGACGATCTTGCAGGTCATCTTAAAACACACAAAAAAGACAACCACTCTCGACGAGGTCTATTGAAACTTGTTTCAAAAAGACAAGCTCATATGAAATATCTACAGAGAAAAAGTCCTGAGCGATATGCTTCAGCACTTGCAACAGTTAAATCAAAATAATTTTTTCAAACAGTTATTCTAACAAAAAGTCTTACACCTAGGTAAGACTTTTTGTTTTTATGGATATGCTATAATTCATACATATGGATATAATTCAAAAAGAAAATGTAAAACACCTGGGACAGAGAGTTGGTATACTCATAGACACACAAAATCTCTACCACGGTGCAAAAAATCTACACAGAGCACGGGTAAATTTCCAAAACATTGTAACAGATGCAACAGCAGGAAGAGATCTTATACGAGCAATAGCATATGTTATAAACACAGACTCGGAAGAAGAAAAAAACTTCTTTGATGCGCTAGAGAAAGTTGGAATAGAGACAAAAATAAAAGATATACAGATATTTAGTGGGGGATCAATGAAGGCTGATTGGGATGTTGGAATTGCAATAGACGCAGTACGATTGGCACCGAAGCTTGATGTTTTGGTTATTGCCTCAGGTGACGGAGATTTTGCACACCTTGTTGAATATTTACAAGGAACATTTGGTTGCAGGGTAGAAGTGGCCGCGTTTGGACAATCAACGTCACAAATCATAAAAGAGAAAGTTGATAGCTTTATGGATCTATCAGAAAACCCATCAAGATACTTAATATTTTCTGGTAATAAAAAAAGGGGGAAGAGAAGATTTCCAAATATAAACAACAAATAACATGGCAGGGGAGAATCAGGAAAACCAAAATAATACATTCAAGAAACCATCCATACATACTTTGGAAGGTGATTTAATGAATGCTGTTAAAGATGAGAACTATTCCAGTAATATAGTAAAAATAGCCGCCAATGCCAGAACCCAAGCAAGCACCGAAGAGGAGACAGCATTTAAAGGGAGCGATAAAAGCTTTCTGAAAAAGATCTTTTTAATAATCGGGGGAGTTATAGTTGTATCAATTGCTGTATTGTTTTTTGTATTATACGGAGGAAAGACAACACCTAAAGCAACCAATACTGATACAGACCCTGTACCCGCAACCACAAGCTCAAGCACACCTCAGACAATACAAAGAAAAACTTTAATAGAAGCCGAGGCTGTCTTGCAAACAGATCTAAATAATTTTGATAAGATTGAATCTGTTGAAAAAATAAAAAATATACAAAACCAACTTAGAGATAGAAATATTAATGAAAAAGCAACCGTTGAAATAGACACAAAGTTAAGTACTGTAGATTTTTTTCTAAAAAATAGATTTTCTGGGGAAGAGCGATTGCTCGAATCTCTTGGTTCAGCCTACACTTTTGGTTTATACAATAACTCAAACGATGTATTTGAAACATTTATTCTAGTAAAAGTTAGTTCTTTTGATACAGCTTTTACATCAATGATAAACTGGGAGCCTTACATGAGATACGATTTGCAAGACATGTTTAATGACTATACTGCTAGTTCAACTGAAAATATCTCTTATTCTTCACCATCTGGATCAGTGTTTAAAGATCGTCTCTTAAAAAATACTGATACCCGCGTTGATGCTGATCAAGATGGCTCAATACATCTCGTATATGGTTTTATAAATAAAGAATATCTACTTATAACCAGTGGAACAGAATCTTTTTTAAGTGTTAGAGATCGGCTTTTAAACAAAAATACTTTAAGATAAATTTATCTTTTCTTTTGAAGAACTTTATGTACTGCGTAGTATATTTTGTTCATGAATAATACAAACAAAGTACTATCAATTGCATTAAACAAACACAACCTACATGAAAGTGTCCAAGTAGACACTGTGACAACTGGTGGTATGTACTCGTTTGAAATACTTGGGATACCTACAAAACAGTCCACTGAGATAAAACAAAAAGTATATACATCTCTGAGGTCAAAAAATATCTTAAACATCAAATCTGACAACAGAAAGATTTATAGTTCAGTAACATCGGGATCAAACCTGATAGAAACAGGGAATATGGAGCTGGCAATCCTTGTATCTTGTTACAACTGTATAGCTAAAAAAGCTATCTTTTCAAACTCATTTATCATAGGCCGTATAAACATAACGGGTGAGATAGGATCAACCAGGCACCTCATACAATCCATATATCTTGCAACACGAGAGGGGATAAAGAACATCATATGCCCATTTGAGGATTTTAATCGTCTACCTTCAGAGGTTTTAAATTATTGTTATACAAACAACATAAGTATAAAACCAACATCATCCATACAAGAACTTTTTTACAATACCAATCTCAATACAGATACCAAATGTACAGAGGTGGTTGAAGTAAAAAACGAACTACATAACAAAAAGGTTTTTGAGATATTCAACAATATAAAAGAACACCCTTTATTGTGGCCTTTGGTTGTAAGTATCTGTGGAAAACATGATTTACTGTTCTATACAAATAAAACAATAGATATGGAGAGGCTACTCTTGTTAATTCAATTAATACACCCAAACTACACCATCAAAGAAACATTGTATCTATCACACATATTCAATTTAGACGATGAGAG
Organism: uncultured Candidatus Saccharibacteria bacterium; assembly: GCA_964450605.1. Taxonomy (GTDB): domain Bacteria; phylum Patescibacteriota; class Minisyncoccia; order Phycocordibacterales; family CAIZLB01; genus CAIZLB01. The sequence continues at coordinate 72,088 of CAYVEK010000003.1, forward strand.
TGCATTAAAAATCCCTTATTTTGAAATCAATAACCAACCATCTATAGAAAACATATTTTCTAAACACAAAAAAGAGGAGCGGTACATAAAGCAGTTGTACCTAATTTCAACATGCCTGTGTAAAAACACTGCTGAAAACTGTATATGTAACGTACGAAGTAAAAAGTTTTATCGGGATAAAATTAGCAAATCTACTGATGATTTATCCTGCATAAGACTACATATTACACCTAAGGACTTAGACCTATCTATAGATATGTCCACTGTAAAGATAATACTTGAGACTATTATCTCTTCGGAGACTGTATTTTCAGAAATATCTAATGAAACACTCTCATATATTGATACTTTGTGTACAAAAATGAGCCATATAGACAAGAAGTTGGTACTGGATATTGCCAAAACAATATATAAAATAGATCATTTTTTGGACAAGACAAGTATATTAACAAAAAAGACCATTTTATTGGCCTTTTCGTTAATACAATCAAAGATTTAAATTTCTAGAATGGATTCTTTGCTCCACGAACCTCGAAGTGTAGGTGAGGGCCTGTTGATCTACCTGTATTTCCAAGTGTTCCAACCTGCTGTCCTCTTCCAACCTTCTGACCCTGACTTACTGTAATACTGTTCATATGAGCATATAGTGTCTTTACACCGTTGTCATGTGTAATAACCACATAGTTTCCGTAACCACCATTCCAAGTACTACCGCCTCGAACAAGGGTTACGACACCCTCTCGCGCGGCCAATATAGGTGTTCCAATAGGACCCGCTATGTCTATACCATTGTGACCATGTATACCTTGAGACTTAACACCTCCTTTAATAGGTCGAGATAGGAAACCTGACACAGTTTCTTTATTACTTGATTTTGGTATGTTTTTACCACCATTTACTTGATTTTGACCCTGATTTGTAGAAGTCTTTAGTGTACCTCCGGGGATAATAATACGTTGTCCCACAACGAGTTTTCCGTCTTCTAAGTCGTTAAATTCTGACAATTCTTTCTGAGAAACATTAAACTTTTCAGAGATTTCACTTACAGTGTCACCAGCCTTTATAGTATAGGCTACTCCGGAAATAGGTAGGATTACTAGTTTTTGACCCACTCGAATAACATCATTTTTCTTGAGATCGTTGGCCCAAATAATTGTATCAACAGATATATTGAATTTCTGTGATATAGAGGCAAGAGTATCTCCTGTTTGCACCTCATATTCTTGAATATCACCATCATCCTCCAAAGAAACAGGTTCCTCTGGAAGTTCTGGGACCTCTATAACAATCTCTGTGGCAAGAATATCACCATGTATAGGTGAGACTTCTGGAGTAGGACTATCTATACCAGCCAAAGCATTCAACTCATCAACAGATACTTCTGTTTCTGGGTTTACGTTCTGTTCTTCAGAAAAACCCTTTATTACCAAGAGTTTTCCATCCAAACTTACAGCCTTAACCTTCTTAGATTTTGCTTTATTTGTAGCCTTTGTCACCAAATTCTTGATTTGACCTTTTTTCAGAGTTTTTGATGAATCTGACAATAAGACAACACCTTCAAGCTTGTTTAAGGCGTTGAAAATATGACTCTCTGCAACAAAACGTGATGCTTCGGCAGGTTTTGGATCGCTTCCGATCAAAAACGCTGTAGAAACACTGACCAACAACATTACCCCTGTGAACAAGGATGAAGATTTATGACTTAAAATAACCTTAATTTATGTAAATAAATACCCTTATGCACCATCGGATATTGCACGATATATAGTCTAATATATCCACAAAAACAGTTCAATTGATGCGCCTTGGCTTTTCGTGGTATAATTTTTGTATGGAGATACTAAAAAACGATGGTGGAAATCAAGAATTTACACCTGAACAACAAAAAATTGTTGATCAAATAGGAATACTACGCTCAGAAACTAAAAAATTGGAGGAGGAGATAAAAATCCTGGAAGAGAAGGGGGCGACGATACCCCTTACCCCACAAGACAGGAGTAGACTTGCCTCAAAAAAGCGAGATGTTACAAAGAAACAGCAAGAAATCGCTTTGCTAAAAAAACAATACGATGACTTATATGGCGACAAGGTTGAAAAACCTGAAATAAAAACTGAAAATACAGAGGATTCTTTGATCGAGGACCTAATAGGACAGGCGAACAGGCTTCTTGGTGAAGGTCTAAGTTTGGATGGAAATAAAGCAGAAAGGGCACGAACATTACTTGAAAGAATAGAAAAACAACCCGGCTCCTCAAAATACACAGCGCTCTTGGCAGATTTAAGGATATTGACTTCAAATACCCCCGAACCAACACCCTCTCCCGAGAGGGAGGAGGGTGATCCTTCTGGTCCAGAAAAAGGCACTACTGACAATAGGAGTGAGGGCGGAGATGTGGGGGCTGAAAAAAACAAACCCTTAAAACCAGAGAAAATCGGTGGCAAGTGGGACACTGGTGATTGGGAAAAAGACCTACATACAATAAAAACAGATTTTGAACACAATGAAAAACTAACTTTTACCGAAGGTCTTTGGAAAAAGAAGTTTGGAGGAGATAAACGAGACGGCCTAGAACCAAAAGATACAGACACTGTGCTTATTCTAGAAGAAAAGATAGTATCAGCAGCGCTTGCGGTTGAGGTTATTAACTACATAATTCCAAAATTGGAAAAAGTCACTCGTCCCAACCATACATCTAACTACAAAGAATCCCTTCACGGATGGAGACAATTACGAGAAAAACTAGAAAAAGCAAAACGAAAAAAAGTTGCGGAAAATGTTGAAATAACAAATAAAGAAGAATTAGAAAAACTGTCCACATCAATAAAAAGAGTTCTAGAGGGTGTAGACACCGTGACGGCACTTTTTGGCAGAAGAAAATTAATATCTTCAACAAAAGAAACATTGGATACACCGTCAACACAAGGATTGTTGGTGGCGTCAACATATTATCTTGAGTGTTTAGAGTTAGCGAATATAAAGGATCAGATATTGAAAAAAGACAAACAGGATCATACAAACCTTCTTCAAGACTTAGCAAAACTCCACACAAAACTTTCAGCGCTAGAACCTTTCGACACTGATGCTTTTGAGAGTGGTGGGGAAGAGTTGAAAGATAAGTTCAACCAACTTAAAGCTAAATTAAAAGAGAAGCAAATTACCGAAGAAGACCTTGGAAAAAGATCATCCGGAGAAAAACCCCCCAAACCAAAAGGAAGGACAAGCACTGGAACAAAAGATCCTACAACCGGCACCACATCAAAAGATAGTGTGCCTCGAATAAAAACAGCTAGCGAATTACAAAGTTTCCTGGACGGTAATCATACACTTTCAGAATCTTTGAAAAACACTAAAGATTTGAGAGAGATTGTGTTGAGACTTAAAAACGAAGATGTTGCCATCGATGACATTGATAGTAGCACTGTAACACTTATAAATAACGCAAGGTCTCAGATTACTGACCTATATGGTCTTATCCCTATTGGGGAAAGCGTTAGTGAGAGTAATTTTAATCCAGTAAAAGAATCTATATTGGATCAGTTGGTGCCTATTTGGAATATATTAAACAAAATATCCCTAGATAAGAAGCCTGAGGCAAAAGCTCTTTTAACTTCAATAAAAAGTTTCTGCAAAAGAATAGGCAAAGATCTACCGTCAAATAAGAAAGAGGTTAAAAATCCAACAGAAGTATTTGAAAGTAATATAACAGATAAAAACTCTCCATTTATAACAAAGCTTGTTAGATTTTTAAAAAAAACAAAGCGAGTATTGGAATTTGGCCATGGTGCCAAACCCGACACAGTAGAACTACAAAAAATGGAAAAAGAAATTCCGGATGATCTCAATGAAGATAAAAAGAAAATTATCAGAGATGTTGTGTGTACCGCTGTACAAGAACTACTTACCAGTGTGACAGATGCTTCATGTAAACAAACACTCATAGAGATATCTATAAAACTAGATATAGAGGTACCAAAACCTGAAGAAAAAGAAAAACCATTGTACACAGTAAAATCTGTTGGAGAATACAAATTCTCTAACAAAGAATCCTTTGTTAGAGAATTAAAAAAGGGTGATAAATCAGAGTATTTGGTTGATGTTAAAATCTTATTGGTACACCTACTAGACCAAATAAAACACAAAGTTGTCAGCAATGAGGATGCTCAGACATGGAAAAATATCCATAAATCTATACCAATAGGTTGTGAGCCTGCTGATTATAGCCCCTTAACCAACATACTCACCGATAGTAATCAAATACAAGAAGCAATATCATTAATTCCTTCTTCAGAAAAAGAACCTCTTCTCGGATTGCGTAAGGCTCTTGTAAGCATTTGTGTTGTTTTAAAAATAGAAGTACCTAAAGAAACCCCCGACCCCGTCGACACTCCTGAGATCCGAACAATTCAAGCAACACTTCGAAGGGAAGATATCATTACAGGTGGAACATTTAAACCGGAATACGAAAGAAAGGCTCCAGGTTTTAAACATTATGTTGAAGGTGTCTATGTAAAAAGAATACAAGACAGTTGCTTTGAGAGCGATCTTCCTGATTCATACAAAAAAAGCATTGATGAGTTATTCGCCTTATATGAACCTCATGCAAAAACTATCAATGATTTGTCTAAAGCGTTAGAAGTCGAGGATGTTGTAAATAGTGATTTATACAATGATTTTTTGCACGATATGGACATGTCTCCCGATACAACACATCCAGTATTAAGACAGGAACTCATCAATAACATAGTTATGTCAGTACTTTGTGGAACATACGAAACCGTCTATAAAGATTCAGTAGAAAGCATTATACATGGGGCACAAAAAATAACTGGGGCACGAGAAAAAATAAAAAGTCTAGAATCAAAACTAGAAGCAGAGCAAGCCCGATTAGACACCTTAACCGACCCAGCAAGAGAACTAACTGAAGCTGAGTACAATACCGCCCTTACAACTGTTGAATTTCCAGATGTTGAAAATGATATGGATACATTCTTGGAAAGAATTCATTCTGAATACGAAACATTACGAGGTGGTATGAAAAGTGATGGAATAGGCTTTGCCACATCTTTCTATAAAAGATGGGCCCAAAGAGTTGAGGACGTTGAAAATGTTGAAGGAAAAATCAACGAAGCTGAAAAACAAAAAACAGTACTTGAAGAAGCTATATCAACGACCCAAGAAAGTATTGATGGTGCAAGAACTATGGGCCACACAGACACAGTAGAAGTACTTACAAAAAAGTTAAAAAAACTACAAAAGCTTTTAAAGAAACAGCAAAAAGCAGCCTCAAAGGAGATCAAGCCTCTCGGCCTCTTGGGAAGAATAAGAAATAAAACACTCGCGTATTTTGGTAGTATGGAGACATCTGACTATGTTGAAGTAAACAAACTGCAAAGCAAACTGACAATACTTAGAGATAATAGACTTCTACCTGAGGGTGAGCCTTACACAACAAAAGAAACCGCAGAATCAAACTGGAAAAAACTTAATGAATATATTGATGCAAGAAGGACTGGCAAGCTAGATACATTGGATGCTGAAACCAAAAGATACGCTGAACCTATATACAATAACCTGTTCCAGAGTTTTGCTCGAGACAAATATTCATTTAACAGTGCTGACAACAGACAAACCGTAAAAGAAAAAATAATAGAAAACCAGGAGAGTGTTGTAGAAGACTTATCTGATGAATTATCACAAGAAAATGAAAAGGTGCTTGATGCCAGATCAAGAGTAATAAACCCTCTTGATCGAAGCTCTATAGCATCAGAGCAGATGGCCGAAGTACTAAAATCAAAAGATATTGATTCATACATATCAGAACTTGGAGATGATAAGGACACCATAACTGCAAACAAAATCAGAACAATACTAACGAAAGGAGAGAATATGTTTAGAAGAGGATCTGCTTATGGACCCCTACAACAAAAAATAGAAAAAGCAGCGATAACAACAGTGGGTACAATTCGAAGATATTTAGAATCCAAAAGGCTGTTTGAGTCTGCCGAGAATACGATTCTAAAACTAAAAGTTATTCTTGTATTCTCACTAGAACAAGCTATAAGATCTGAGCTTGTAACAAAAGCAAAGAAAAAAGAGGTACTTGATCAATTTGAGAAAATTCTTGGAGAATATAGAAAGGATTTTGTGAAAAAAGGAGACAGATACTCTATATCAGAGACAGATAGTTTGCTTCGAGAAATAGAAAACATGAAAACACGAATAATATAAAAACATATGAACAACACTCAAACAATAGATCCTCAAAAACTGGCCCAAAAAACTGTACAGCAAATAAAAGAAACGGTAGAAGAGGAACAACAAACAAAAGGCATGCTGGATGCACTACAAGGGCACTATGAAACTCTATATAAAAATCAAAAATTATATATAGACTATCTAACAGAACTTGTAGAAAAGTTGAAGGACGTACAAAAGGCTGATAAAGAATCATTTTCAGCCCTAAAAAAAGAAGTCATAAAACACGTATTGGATTCTGAAAAGAAGAAAAATAAAAGTCTTGAGGTATAATGCAACGCATGGACCTAACATATCTAGACTCACTCAATAGTGCTCAAAAGAAAGCGGTTCTTAAGACAGAAGGACCGCTTTTGATTATAGCTGGTGCAGGGGCAGGGAAAACAAAAACAGTAACTGAACGCATACTACACTTGGTACTAAACGGTGTGGCACCAGAAAACATCTTGGCCATCACATTTACAAACAAGGCCGCCAAAGAGATGCGGGAACGAGTTTCTCACGCTCTCCACAAACATCCACAAGGTGGTACCGTGTTTTCAGGTAGAACACCTTTTGTCTCAACATTTCATAGTTTTGGTGTTTTTATGTTGAAAAAGTTTGGTCATAAACTAGGATTACCAAAGCATATAACCATACTAGACAGAGATGATAGTAAAAAGATGGTTAAAGACATACTTGTACAACTTGGACATGATCCAAAAAAAGTTGAGCCTTCAAAGATGTTGAACATCATCTCAAAACAGAAGGGAAATAATGTTTCTTTACAAACTTTCACAGAACAATCTGCATCAAAACCACGAGGATATTCTGACGAGATCGCATCTATAGTATGGCGAGAATATGACGCACAGCTGCGAAAAGAAAAATCTGTAGACTTCGATGACTTGTTAACACTTCCTGTTAAACTGCTTCGTGAAGATGTTGAAGTCAGAAGTTTTTGTAATAATACTTGGCGGTACATACACGTTGATGAGTATCAAGATACAAACCCTATCCAATACGAGCTTTGCAAACTTCTAGCAGGAAAGGATAAAAATATCGCAGTAGTAGGAGATGCAGATCAAACTATATATACATGGAGGGGTGCAAACATATCTCACATACTTGAGTTTGAACATGATTTTCCTGGAACCGAAGTAGTCTTACTTGAACAAAACTATCGATCAACAGGAACCATCATAGAAGCTGCAAATGCTATTATAGAAAAAAACATTTATAGAAAAAAGAAAAATCTTTTTACAGACAAAGAACTTGGAGAAAAAATAACAGTCTATACAGCCCTCGACGAAACCGATGAGGCGCACTATATAGGTCGAGAGATAAAAAACCTTATACAAAACGGTACCGAACCGAAAGATATAGCTGTTTTGTACAGAGCAAACTTTCAATCACGATCACTCGAAGAAGCTTGTTTGGTATACGCCGTACCATATCAAGTGCTCGGAACAAAATTCTTTGAACGAAAAGAAATCAAAGATATGATCTCATACCTAAAGGCGTCCATAAACAGAGACTCTGTGACAGATATAAAAAGAACCATAAACACCCCAGCACGAGGTATAGGAAATGTTACAGTTCTCAAAGTTGTGAGCAATCAGGTTGCCGAACTCCCAGCAAGCGCTCAACAAAAAGTATACGAATACTTTAGGCTGCTCGACACTGTCAAAACAAAAAGTGAACAAGAAAAACTTTCAGAGGTATTCAAATATATTTTTCAGGCATCAGGCTTAGAAAAAAATCTAAAAGAGGGGAACGATGATGATAAAGAAAGACTTGAAAACATCAAAGAGCTTGTATCTCTGGCAACAAAATATGATTCATTGACACCAGAAGAAGGTGTTGCGCGTTTCTTAGAAGAAGCAGGGCTTATGTCTGACCAAGATGAGCTTGATGCAAAAAAGGATGAAAACAAAGTTCGACTTATGACAGTTCATGCCTCAAAAGGTCTTGAATATAACTATGTGTTTATAGGAGGGATGGAGGAAGGTTTGTTTCCATACGAAAGGGCCGACGAGGTTGGAACACAAAGCGAACAAGAGGAAGAGGAGGAAAGACGCTTGTTTTATGTTGCAGTAACTCGAGCCAAGAAAAAACTTTATGTAAGTAGCGCCATGATGCGAACAGTTTTTGGGGCACGACAGTTTAGAACAACATCAAACTTTTTGGAAGATATTCCAGCACACCTAACAGAGAGCATAGACAATACAAGTGGTTTTATCTCACACAACACCGGAAATCAGTACCGACCAGGGGAGAGAAGGACAGGTGGACTCTTAGATCTGGGGGAGATAGATTTCTAGAAAGTTTGGTATATACTGTGTCTATAATGCAAGCAAAAAAGTCTCTTGGCCAAAATTTCCTTAAAAATGAAGGTGTTTTGAACAAAATCAAACAAAAAACCGAGGAAATTCTCAAAAAAGAGCAGGTGCACAACAAAAAAACTATAAAAATCCTAGAGATAGGACCAGGTAAAGGAGCCTTAACTAAGCACCTCCTAGATACAAAACATCCCGTTTTTGCCATAGAAGCCGACGACAGGCTTATTCCAATCCTCCAAGAAACCTTTGAAAAACCTTTGAAAAACAAGGATTTTGAGCTTATCCATCAAGACATACGCCTATTTGAACCTAAAAACATAACAGATCCTTATATTCTAGTGGCCAATATTCCTTATTATCTAACAGGTTTTATATTTAGACAATTTTTAGAAAGTGAAAATCAACCTTTGGCCATCATAGTCCTTATACAAAAAGAGGTTGCTAAACGCATAATAGACACAAAACAAACACTTCTATCTTTATCAGTGCAGATTTATGGAGAACCGCACATTCTGACCCATGTATCAAAAGGGAACTTTACTCCCGCACCAAAGGTAGATTCTTCAGTTTTGGTTATAGAAAATATAAGTAAAAAACATTTTAAAAACAAAACTGAAGAAAAAAAGTTCTGGGAAATAGCCAAAAAAGCATTTGGAAGCAAGAGAAAACAGCTTGGGGGAACAATTTTAAAGAACCTACCACAGGAAACAAAATCAAAATTATCTCAATATCTAACAAAAAGACCTGAAGATCTATCCATTTCTGATTGGCTTATCATAACTTCATGTTATGATATAGATAATGAATAGAAAGACTATAAACTTAGCTGCTGTTTGTTTTGTTATTGTATTAGTTGTTTTTGTGTACACACAAAGAACAAAGAAGCACTCTCTATCTGTTGAACCCAATGTTGCAGTAGATAAGACAGAGATACTAGGGAAGGTGGAGATAGATGAAAATAACTATCAAGAGAGTATTTTTAAAGCAATAGTACAACAACAACTCCTCGCCTTTGAAAAGATCAATGATTCTTACAAGAAAAAACCAGGAGACACACTGACAGACCAGATAACTAAAGACATTTTTGGTGAATATATACAATACAACGTCTCTGGCGAGCTCGACAGCAAAACACTTTCACAGGTAACAGAGAACAATATCAAAGGTCAAACCCTTCCAAAGTCATCGGTTACTTTGAAACAGATAAAAATGACGAAAGCCACACTGGCAAACCTAAAGGCTTATGGAAACAACATGGTTGTTATTCAAAACTCTTTTAGTAAAGCTGTTGCAAGCATCTCAAACAAAAAAGATCAGGATAGATACCTCCCAGCACTTTACAGCAAAATGGCTGTGATTCTGGCAAAACAACCCGCTCCAACTGTTGTGGCTCAATACCACCTAAACCTCATAAACTCTTATCGAGATTTTGCATACTCATTTAAAGTTATGGAACTACAATCAAAAGATCCAGCAAAGGCCTTACTTGGTGTAAACAACGCGAAAGCCGCAAGTGAGTCTTTGGTTAAAAACTTTGCTGAGATACAGCGTGTTATAAAATTAAACAAAATCGAGTATTCAGCAAAAGAACCCGCTTATAGGTGGATAAATGAAATAGATAATAGTATTATTACTACAGAGTAATATGAATAAGTTTTCTCTTCGAAACTTAAAAAAGAATTTTCTACCATTGTTTTTTGTGTTGACTTTTTTGATACAACCTGTTTTTGTGCTTGGTGCCGGTAGCACCAGAGTAAACAACCAGGCGCCCATACCACAAGGAGATGGGGGAATGGGGGAAGACACTGATTATATGTTCCCTGGAGCCGGGGTTGATGATTCTGGTAATGTCAACGTTCCGGATAGTCCTTTGGGCAGCGAAAACAACCCTCTAGATTTTGGATCACTTGGCGCCGATCCTTTCAGCTCACCTGATGGACCTGACCCTTTTTTATCAGGAGGAGATGATGATTTTACACCAGGAGAAGTTATAGGTGACGGTCAACAGCAAAAAGGCCTTCTACCTTACCCAGATGATTATACAGCAACAGATCAGTATGGTAACCCAGTTGACTTAAACGGAGATGGCCAAGCTGCTGCATATGCAAATGGAGATATTTTATTAAAAGATGGCACTGAGGCACCTTACAGAGATTCTGATTCCATCGGCTCATCTGCTGATAGAGACCTAGCAACAACCATCAGAAACGTACAACGAAGCACTGTAGCCCAAGCACAGGCTTACGCAAACGGTACAGGAAGTAGTACAACACAAGGCGCAGGAAGTATACCAGGATCTGCTGGCGCATGTATCGCAGGAAAACTACTATCAACAATACTCGCCTCAACAATCACCGCGGCCATAAATACAATTGTAGGTACAGCCGAAACGGTTATAGGAACAGCTATAGGTCTCTTGAGTGTACCTGTTGCTGACTGGAATGTTAAACTCGACACACTTAGAACAAAAGAACAGCTCCAGTTTAATAACGCAGCCCAAATAGGAACATCAGCTGGAATACCAGGAAGTATAAATGCTTTAGTAAATGTGAGTTGGAACTCTGTTGGATACTGTATAATAAACTCAATGATCGACTACATAGCTCGATCAACTATCGCTTGGGCAAAATCAGGATTTAAAGGAAACCCTGCGTTTATCGAAAACCCAGGACAATTCTTTAAAGATATAGGAAATATAGAAGCAAGTTCTTTCCTAAACACACTTGCATACGGAGTACTCGGACAAAACATCTGTCAACCATTTAGAGCACAGATAGTGTTAACTATTGCCAGAGATTATCTTGATTCAAACGGATCAGGATACTACGGCTCCGCTGGTTATGGGGGAGGGGGGTATAACGGTATAGGTAATCCTAGAACTTTTGGAGGTTGTAGTCTTGATGATGCTAAAAACAACTTCAAAAGCTTCTTGAAAGGAAACTTTAACGAGGGTGGTTGGAACAGTTGGCTAAAAGTGTCACAGATAGATACAAATAACCCTTATTCCGTATACCTAAACCTAAGCTCACAACTAAGCAGTCGTGTAACACAAAAGAAGACTATTGTCGATAAAGAGCTTACTTGGAACAAAGGATTCTTGAGTTTCAGAAAATGTGAAAATAAAAACATGAAGCCTCAAGATTGTCCTATAGTTACTCCAGGAAACCTTATCGAAGATCAACTTTCTAAAACACTTAACCTGTCAAAAGATAGACTTGTACTTGCAGAAAAATTTGATCAGGTTCTAGATGTTGTGATTAACCAACTTATAAACACAGCATTAAGTAAACTTTTGAATTAAAACTAGAATATCTTTGAAAAAATTTGTATACTATATGTAGTATATGAATATCTCTGGAGTAAAAAAAATATTTTCTCGTGTTGGTGTTTTGTTGTTTTTAATTTCTTTCTTGTGTTTGGGTTTTTTACCAAATAAAACAATTGCTCTACAAGATAAAACTGATGCAGGTTTTAAAGGGGAAGCTGTGACAACGGTTGATAGATATGAATTAGCAAACACTCCAACAAGCTTTATACAGAGCGGATTAACTGTAAAAGTTGTTAGCCCTGTGGTGAACGAAATCAGTCGGACATCAATAACAGGATCGACTAACCCTCCAACATATTCTGTATCAAATACATACAGTCTGAGAAGAGATTATAATATAACAAAAGGCCCTATAGATGCCCAAACTCAAAAAAATCTTACATCAGGACAACTGAGTGCCATACAGGCAGCAGTTAAAGATAAGTACACTATAACAAAAGACAATGTCTTTGCCATCAACACACCTGATTCAACCAACTACTACATAAAAGTTCAAAACCCAGCAGCAAAAGGTGGTTATGATAAATACTTGATAATGTCTGCTGTTGGAGATAATTTGTACATACCAGAAGAAAAAATAAAAGAACTACCAACCTCAACAAAAGATGACATAGGGGCAACGGATGTAAAAAGAGAAGATGGATTTCTTAATATGATTGGTGCTCGGGAGGGTTTGCAGCCAGGAACATTAGCATCACAGATTAGAGGAAATGATGCGACAAATGCCCAGATAGGTAACCTGACACAACAAAAAGAAGATCTTGAAAAACAGATTCGATCGGTCGAGGATGAGATAGATAATCTAAAAGCAAAACAAGACGCAGGAACACTGACGGCACAAGAGCAGCAGAGACTGGATGAGCTTGAAGGAAAGAGAAGCGGTCTTTTGTCTGAATTAGATATTGTAAATAAAAACAAACTTCAAACCACCGCCCTTTCAAACTCAGATGAAATCTCTATAGAAGAGTGTAAGGGTTTATTTGGTTGGGCAACCCTTAAATGTGCAGTACAAGCCATATCGGTACTTGCAAACATTGGACTAAAACTTGTTTCTTACGGACTAGGTCTCGTAGGAGTGATGTTTGACTATTCTATAGAGCTCGCTGTAAACTCTGCGGAGTTTATAGAAAAGCTGGGAGTAGTAAATCCTGTTTGGACTCTACTTAGAGATCTCTTAAACATGACCTTTATTTTTATACTGGTCTGGATAGCCATACAGATAATAATTGATAGAAAAAGATACACAATAAAAAAAGATGTTGTTCGTGTTGTTGTAGTTGCGATACTTATGAACTTCAGTTTGTTTGTTGCCAAAGTTTTTGTTGATGGGTCAAACCTTGCAACACTACAACTCTATCAAGCAACAAAGAGTAGTGGAGTGGTGGCTGATCATGCAAATATTTCATATAGAATAATGAACACTCTCGGGTTTCAGACCATCTATAGTATTGGAGACATCTTCGCAAATGGTAACCTAACAAAAACAATACTTGGTTGTGGTGGGGCAAATGGAACCATTATCAGTGTTGCTGTTTTTGGTTCTATATTTATGATTATTTTAAGTCTTGCGTTTTTGGCTGTAGGATTATTATTCTTTGTTCGAATGGCAAATATAATATACTTGTTTGTAACATCACCTTTGTGGGTTTGGGGATACATACTTGATAATGAATTTTTCTCAAAGATTAGAAACGATTGGTGGAAAAAAATGAAACATGTTGTAAAGTTTCCAGTCACATTCATGCTCTTTATGTTTGTGGCAGTATTCGCTTTCACAAAAATGTTCGCGCTTAGTTATGGAGGACTATCATTTCTAACCCTATTCTGTGTAAGTGATCAACCAACTATTATAGGCCAACTACCTTTGATACTAAACTTCTGTCTTGTTATCTGGGTAATACTTGCTGCGGTTAAAAAAGGCATGGAAGACAGTGAGGGCGGTATAGAAAAAGCAATCACAGGAAAGTTTGGTGGCTGGGCCCAGGCGGCTTCAACAGGTTTGGCAAGAAAAATGGGAGACAAGGCAAAACAAATACCTTATGCTGCTGGACAGGTTGGAAAAATAGCCTTTAATGGTGCCGGTAACTTCAAAAGATTATCTGAGAAATATCCAACATTTGGAAATTTAAGTGGCTTTAAGGCATTAAATAAACTAGGATCAAAAATAGCATCTAATTCAAATTCTCCAGCATGGCTTAGAAACATGGGGGCAGGCTTAGCAAACAAAACCAAAGATCCAAAGTTCTTTGGAAAAACAACAGATGAGTGGAGAAAGAAAAGAAAAGAGTGGTGGGCCAGTGATGGTGAAAAAGATGCGGCCAGAACCGCTGAGGTTGCAGAAAGCGCAAAGAAAGCTCCTAAGTATCAAGAAAAAGGTCATGAACAGGAGAGTAGAAATCAGTTTGAAGAGCGTGTAAAAGCATTTGCTAAAGCAAAAGCGAGAATATATCTTGATCAAAACATATTAAATGTTGCAGACCCGACCAACAGCAACAAATCACATGAAGAAGGTATTATAGAGAACGCTTTGGCTGGAATTGAAGAGATAAAAGATGCAAACGGAAATGTGACAGGTCACCGATTCAACGAGGAAAAAATGCGAAAGCATATCAACAATGTATATGAAGCCCATACAGAAAAAGGTCGTCTAAAATCTGTTGCAAGACATACAAAATCTCGATTCATGTCTAAAGCAAAGTTTGAGGCCCGAGAAAAGGCATTTAAAGCTGCAACAGAAGCACGATACAAGTCTGTTCAAACATTGGAAAAATTACGAGACGATCTCAAAAAATCTGAGGATGACTTTAAAAACCATCCTGAAACACTGGCTGATTTAGAGACAAGAATACAAAATAAAGACCCTAAACTCAAAGGGGTTGTAAGTATTGCGGCTATAGGTTCTTTAGAGAGAGATATCGCGAAACTTCAAACAAATATTGCATATATACAACACGCAGTGCAAACAACAGGTTCTCACCCAGATGAAGATAAAATAGATAAATACACAGAAGAAATAGAAAAGAAAGAAAAGAGGCTAGAAAGTATCAAGAAAGGAGCTCTACAAAACCGCGAAAAAATACAAAAGAAAATCGAAGAGTTAAAAGAAAAGATTAAAGAACAAGAAAAGAAATAATAAAAACATATGAACAACGACGCATACTTCAAAGAAAAACTTCAAGATCTTCCAGATTATGTACGCTGGGCGATAGAGGAGACTGATTATGCATCTGACCTTGAGGCTATTAAGAAAAAATACAGACTCCACATAGACCAATCTTCCGTGCTTGAAAAACTTGGATTAGACTTTATATTAGGAGAGATAGATCAGGCGGGTTTTGTAGAGAGCTTGTTCCATGATGGCCGTATAAGTTATCAGATGGCGGGGGATATACTTGCAGACATAAATGGATTGATAATTAAAAAAATCAAAGACAAGATTGCTGTTTACAGAGAGGAGGAACAGGCGGTGAAAGATAATGAAAACTTCTACATGGATGATAAAGAAAGAGAGATAGAGGAGATGAGTACACTCTATCAACAGCAAGATGAAGAATATGTAAAAATTCAAAAAGATATAGAAGAACAAGAAAAACAAAATGGACCTATAACAGACGCGGATATAGCTCGAGAGCAGGGTATAACACTTGCTGAATACTTGGCTCAAAATAAACCATCAGAAGGACCTACACTTAAAACAGCGGTACCAACAGAAAACCATACTGAAAACGTAGCACTTTCTGAAAAAGAAGAGTTACTTAAAGAACTTGAAACTCCTGAAAAATCTTTCAAAACACCTTTGATTCAAATTACACCAAAGAAAGATATACAAACCACCAAACCAGAAACAGTTATCGCACCTATACAACCAGACCACCAACTGCAAAACACCCATCTCGAAGAGCCTTATAAAGCCCCAGAGATACATCCGGAAAAACCTGTTGTAGAGACCTCAAAACAAAACCCTCCACAGACAACCCCAATAATACAAAAACCTGCTAAAATAGAAATTAAACACGATATTTATCGAGAACCAATAGAATAGTATGCGATATGAAGTACCACAGTTTATAGAGTTTGAGAGTAAGATTGTTGGACCACTAACATTTAAGCAATTTGCCTATATCCTTGGAGCCGCTGGGGGAACATATATCATATACAGACTACTAGGCCTATTTCCTGGAATCATTGTTATAATTCCTTTTTGGGTGCTAAGTTTTGCCTTGGCTTTTATTAGAGTAAACGATCGCCCTTTTGTGGATACTATTTCTGCTGCCTTTTCATTTGTTTTTGGAAACAAGCTATATGTTTGGAAAAAAATAGACAGACCCATAAAAAGCTCTGTTGGAGATGGATCAATAAAATCTTCAGCTGACGAGCTAACAGCTCCCACACTTTCTCAGAGTAAACTTAAAGAATTGGCTTGGGGTTTGGATATAAAACAGAACGTCTTCTCGGGACAATCACTCCTTGATAAAACAGAGAAACACTGATATACATATACTTGTTGGTCTGTATGGCGATTATAGTTTAGTGGTAAAACCCAGGTTTGTGGATCCTGTGTCGAGAGTTCGATTCTCTCTAATCGCCCAATGTAACACAAGGAAAGCATATTATGCTTTCCTTAGAGAATCGAAAGGCTTTTGAGTATATTTTGAGCACTTTGTGCGAAAAATATCCAAAAGGCGTACTGGTCCTGTAAGGACCGATTCTCTCTAATCGCCCAATTGGTTTATACATTTTGTATTATTTCAACATTCTCGGTATACTTTGTGTATGGCTTTTAATGCATCTCAAGAATTTGTACCCATACAAGAAGTTAGGGAAGGTGTTCTTATATTGAAAGATGGTTCTATGCGAGCGGTTGTTTTGGCTTCTTCTATAAACTTTGCACTAAAGTCTATAGAGGAACAAGAGTCTGTTATTTATCAGTTTCAAAACTTCATAAACTCACTGGATTTCACTATACAGATATACATACAATCAAGAAAACTAGATATTCGACCTTATATAGCACTCCTAGATGATAGACTTAAGGCTCAAACAAGTGATCTTATGAAAATGCAGATCACGGAGTATATGAACTTTATAAAAGGATTAACTGAGATTTCAAGCATTATGACAAAAAGCTTCTTTGTTGTGATTCCGTATGGAGGATCCACAAAAGAAACAAAGTTAAGTGATATTTTAAAAAGAAAAGATGAATCAAAAGAGGAAAAGAGTAGAGATGATGAGTTTGAGGAAGTAAAGAGTCAGATAGAACAACGAGTTTCTGTTGTTGAACAAGGGCTTGCACGTTGTGGAGTTAAAGTTGCTCGACTTGGAAGTGAAGAACTTGTTGAGTTGTTTTATAGAATTTTCAATCCCGGAGATGCAGAAAAACCAATAAAGATGTAGTATATATACATGGGATTTTTTGATTTCTTAAAACCAAAAACTAAACAGGTAACAAAAATAACATCTGTACTACCTCGAGATATTTACAGATCTTCTGTTTTAGAACTAAAAGACATCATTGCTCCATCAGCATTAAAGATAACCCCAAAAACTCTAAACCTGGGAGAGAAACTTGTTCGAAGTTTTTTTGTAATGTCATACCCAAAGTATCTCTCAGACAGTTGGTTTTCTCCTATCATAAACCTCGATAAAGCCTTTGATATATCTATCTTTGTTCACCCCATAGACACAGCAACTATACTCCACGAGTTTGAAAAAAAAGTAACAGAGGCACAGAGCCAGATACAAGAGAGAGAAGAGAAGGGATTAGTTCGAGACCCTAAACTTGAAGCCTCATACCAAAACCTCGAAAACCTTCGAGATAACCTGCAACAAGCCCAGGAAAAGATGTTTGATGTTGGTATCTATATATCAGTTTATGGAGATAGCGAGGATGAACTCAACCGTATAGAATCAGAGATCAAGAGTACACTTGAAGCGTCTCTGGTATTTATAAAACCTTCACTCTTTCAACAAGAACAAGGTTTTAAAAGCGCTATTCCTGTTTCAACAGATGAGATGCAGATAAACTCAAAACTAAACTCTGCACCGCTATCTAGTATATTTCCTTTTATTTCTTTTGACCTTACCTCAGACAAAGGTATTCTCTATGGAATAAACAAACACAACAGCAGTCTTGTTTTGTTTGATAGATTTTCTCTTGAAAACTACAACTCTGTAACCTTTGCCAAAGCCGGAGCAGGAAAGTCCTATGCCACAAAACTTGAGATACTACGATCTTTGATGTTTGATATAGACGTTATTGTCCTTGACCCTGAGAGGGAGTATGAGTACCTAGCAGAAACAACAGGTGGTAGATATTTTAATATTTCTCTTACATCTGAAAACCATATAAATCCTTTTGATCTACCAACTCCACGGGAAGACGAATCACCTGCTGATGTTCTTAGATCACACATCATAAATCTTGTAGGACTGTTTAGAATCATGTTGGGAGGCCTTACACAAGAAGAAGATGCTATCATTGACAGAGCTATCACAGAGACATATGCTCTCAAAGACATAACACCTGAGTCAAACTTTGCAGCGGTTGAACCTCCACTTATGTCTGATTTTGAGCTTGTACTTGCCGGTATGGAAGGAGGAGACTCTTTGGTACAACGACTTACAAAATATACAAAAGGAACTTGGGCTGGTTTTATAGACAAACCTTCAAACCTAGATATAAACAAGAAGTTTGTTGTATTTTCTCTACGAGACATGGAAGATGAGCTTAAACCAGTGGCTATGTACATAGTTATGCATTATATATGGAACGCTGTTCGAAAGGAGCTTAAAAAGCGTCTTTTGGTTATAGATGAGGCGTGGTGGATGATGAAATCAGAAGATACAGCTTCTTTCTTGTATGGTTTGGCAAAACGAGGTCGAAAATACTACCTAGGAATGTCCACAATCACACAAGACGTTGAAGACTTTCTTAAATCACCTTATGGACTACCTATCATCACAAACTCATCTATGCAGTTCATGATGAAACAGTCTCCTTCGTCTATAGATATGGTTCAGAGAACATTTAACCTTACAGATGAGGAAAAATACCTCCTTCTTGAATCGGCGGTGGGGGAAGGTATCTTTTTCGCTGGAACAAAACATGTTGCTTTGCAGGTAGTGTCCTCAGAAACAGAGAGCAGGATCATAACATCCGACCCTGCACAGATACTAAAAATGAAAGAAGAGAAGAAAACTTGGTTAAGAAATTAAATATAGGTATAATAGTATTAATGCTACAAAAAACACTCATGCGTATATTTGCATTTGCGTTTTTTGTACTTGCCACAATGTACTCTTTTAGTTTTGTACAAGCACAATCAACCCAAGATTTTGTTGGACCAAATGGTATTAAAGAAATAAAAGAAAAAGTATACTACGAAGTTCTTCCAACCAAACCACGAGTAGGAGACACTGTAGACATAAGTACCGAGATGTATGGTACACCTGTAAAAGACGCTTATTTTACTTGGTATATTGATGGTAAGGAATACGAAAAGGGTATAGGAAGAAGCAAGATATCTTTCTATTTGTCAAAAAAAACAAATGTTTCTGTTAAAATTATCACAGGACCTGGATATCCAGCCGAAAACAGCTGGACTTTTAATCCACAAAACACCGTTATTATATGGGAAGCAAACACTTATACACCACCTTTCTATAAAGGAAAGTCTTTATACACAGCTGAGTCAGGTCTTATTTTAAATGCTATAAATCTAAGTGCCAAAAATCCTTTAACAAACACGTACAACAACTATATTTGGAAGGTTGATGGATCAGTAAAAGGGGACAACTCTGGTGTTGCTCAAAATACCTATCTGTATCAGGGAGATATTTTGATGCAGGAGCCTTATTTTGAGGTTATCATGCAGGGTGTTTCCGCGTACAGAAACGGCAAACAAGATCTAAGTGATGAAAGTTTAATAGATAGCAGTGCGGCAATACGAGTTCCAACACTTGAAACAACTGTTTTTACCTATGAAAACTCACCCCTTCTAGGTATATTATTTGATAAACAAGTAACAAACAACATATTTAGATTTAACAAAAGTGAAACCTCTCTTGTTGTATACCCAGGATATTTTAGTGTTCCATCGACTTTAAATATGGGTTATGAGTGGACTATAAACGATGACGTGGTAAAAAGAAACGTAAATTCTATAACCTTTAAGAAAATACGAGATGATGAGCAGTCTCGTTTGTCTATAAGTCTTTCAAACCCAAAAGCTCTTCTGCAATCTAAAGATATTTCGTATATAATAGATACATCAAAATGAAAAAAGGTGTAATACATATATTTATAACAACTCTATTCTTGTTTAGTATCTTTGTTGTTGGACCAAAAACCCTAAAAGCTGAAGAAAAATCTATACTACAAACACTTTCAGGTGAACAAAAAACTTGTCGATATGTTAAAGACGGACTCTATAAACCTTTTTCAAACATAAGCACAGATTTTGTTTTATTTAAAGATGTTTTTAATCTAAAAACAAAAGGAGGTAAAACAGAGTGTTTGGTGATTGCAGGAAGTACTGATCGGTTCTTGTTTATGATTTTTAGACTATTTATAGGATTCTCATCGGTTTTAGCTGTTGTTTATATAGCTATTGCAGGTATTGGACTTATAGTAGAAGAAGCAGACCCAAACAAGCGTATAAAAGCTCGCCAAATGCTTAAAAACGCCCTTATAGGACTACTTTTGTCTGTAGGCGCTTGGGTTATCTTATATACTGTAAACAATAAACTTACAGAGTTTTCACTAGATGAAACGATAGGAAAAACAGGCTTTGATAAGGTTATAGAACAAGGGGCAAAAAATGCTGCTAGAAATATAGCAATCGCAAACAGTGAAATTAAGCAAGGTAACGCCAATGGAGTAGGTGGTACAGGATCATTATTAACCACAGCGGGTGCTATAGATCAGAGAGCGGACAGTATTGAATTCGCAAGAACAGGAACCTTGGTAGAATCGAGAGATCCTACAGTTCCAAACTATATTGAAAAATCATACACACCAACAACTATTGATGGAAAAACCTTTTACGTGGGAAAAGTTACAACCTTTGGAGGTGTTGGGGATATAAACACTAAATCATATGACAATCTTGCTATCGATGATAGTATGAGGGAGATTGATTTAAATCAAAATGACGAGTTCATCAGTGCACGTTGGGCATATAGTATGGTTGGTAAAAATGATCTAAAAAGTTACGATGTTGAGGTTGCAAACCCTACAACAGGGAAGAGTATTATACTTAGAGCAAATAATGGTATAGCAGTTAAAGACTGGGGTCCTCATCCAAACGCAAACAGTAATGCTGATTACGATACAAGTAAAGCTGTTCTTGATAAGATCGGTGTGCCTGACGGCGGACAGATAGCTGTTAGATTAATACCTAAAAAATAGTATTTATAATGAATAAACCAAACCCTATAAAAAAAGTAATAATCATCCTTATCTTCCTTGTTATTGCTGTAGGTGTATATTTTGGTGTTACTTTTTATAACGCTTCAAAAAAAGCATCTGATATTAAAGTAACTGACCCTAAAACAGGTAAAACCTCTTTTCAGCAGAGAACAGGTAGCTCTACAGATGAAAATTCACAGATAGGTTTTTATGTAGATGATAGGACTCCTATTAAACAAGACAACAGTTCATCCACAAACAATCTTCTTGTAAAACAGAGACTTATACAGCTATGGAAAGAACCTGTTTCTGGTTTTGATTTTATAACAAAAGATATTGAGATAACCTCAACAACAACACTAAGTACATCAACAAAACCATTATCTATAGACGAAAAAAAGACACCTGAACAACCTATTATATCTTACAAAAAAAGCATTCTTAAAAACCAAGAGTTTATATATTTTTGGGATAGAGCTTCTGGTCATATATATGAAAACCTATCTTCCTCAACAGATGTTTTTAAATTATCAAACTTTACATTACCCCGAATGGAAGAAGTGTTTTTCTTTAACAAAGATACCGTACTCGCACGAGGTGTATCATCTGATAATGAAACAATATATTCTAGACTATTAAAATTATACAAAGAAACAGCCACAAGTACTGTATTCACAGCAAACGTATCAAATGTATCCTTTAGAACAAAACATGTTGCAGTACTACCAAGCCTGAACAAAGTTTTCCACATAATAGACAAGACTGGACGTGGTTTTATATCAAACCCTGATGGAGCTCAACAAAGTCAAGTTTTATCAACTTCACTAACAGAGTGGCTATATCAGTATGTAAATAAAGACATTGTTGCCCTTACAACAAAACCAAGTGCTTATTTTCCAGGATATTTATTCTTACTAAACACAAACGGAAAAGGGGATAATGAATACATTATAGGTGAGAAATATGGTTTTAATACACTTGTATCACCAGATGGAACAAAAGTTATATACAACGAGATCTTAAATGATCAGCTTGAGACAACTGTCTATAATATAAAAACAAAGAAAGCTGTTCGTTTAACACAATCAACTATTGTTGAAAAGTGCACATGGAACAAAGAATCAACGCTTATCTACTGTGCAATTCCTCAAAAACTAGCAAACGCACCTTATCCTGATGATTGGTATCAAAACAAAACTGATTTTTCTGACAATGTTTGGTCTATAAAACCAGAAACAGGTGATTTTGATGTCATTATTCCTCTACAAGACCAGGTTTCAGTGCCTATAGATGTTCTAAGTATCAAAGTATCTGACACAAACAAATACCTATTATTCCAGGACAAGAAAACACTATCTCTTTGGAAATACGAACTTTAAGACCTATTTAACTAGTTGATCTTTGTATTTTCTTCTGAAATATAGCTCTTGACCAATCATAAAGATAGAACTTACTATCCAATACAGAGCAACTGAAGCAGAAACATTTAGAGCGGCTATAAATATAAGTGTGGGCATAAAAAACTTCATCAACACAGACATTTGTTTTTGCATCATTTGTTCTTGTGTTAGAGGTTTACCAGGCTCAGCTTTAACCTCCATATGATTCAAAGATAGTCGTATTTGTATATATTGAAATATAAAAGCCAGAACACCTATGGTAGTACTTGTTTTTATAAAATCTATACCAAAAAGAATATGTTTAACTTCCGGTGTGTGAGATATAAAACTATACAAATCTGCTGTATTTATAGTAGGGAGACCTCCTCGAGAAAACACAAAGTACAGCGCAAAAACTATAGGGATCTGTATAAGTAGAAGTAGAATAGAAGAGAAAGGGTTTAGTTTATGTTCTCTGTATAATTCAAGCATTTTAATACCCAATAACTGCCTGTTGTCTTTATATTCTTCTTGTATTTTACGTAGAAGAGGTTGTATCTTTCTTTGTGCTATTTGAGACAAAAACATCTTCTTTGAAAGAGGAAGGAGTATTATTTTTACAAGAATGGTTAGTATAACAACCGCAACAGCAACCTGTCCTCCAGGTATAGCTGATAATATAAACACCAACGCGTTGTACATTGGTTTATAGAATAGAAAATGGAACATATTTTATTTAATTAAATCTTCTTTAATTTTATTAACAATATTGTTAAATGATTCTTGAATCATATCACGTTCAAGATTAAAAAACAGAGATTGTGTTGGGGGAGGAGTTGTTTTTAAAACCTCTTTAAGGGCATGGCGAGCTCTTCTTTTAACTCGGTTTCTCTCAACAGCTGTTTTGAAGACTTTTTTCTTGGCAATAAAATAAAACCCAGGTTTTTGGCCAGGGGTTTTATTTTGTATCTTTTTCAATACGTAAAGCATAAGTATTCAAAAAACTATACTGTAGAAAGGTTTTTTCGACCTTTTCGTCGTCGAGCTTGTAGAGTTCTTCGTCCTCCATGTGTTTTTGTTCGAGATAGGAAACCGTGAGTTCGGGCTCGCTTCTTTACTTTTGGGTTATATGTAAATGACATAATACATAACAATATACATTATTTCCTATAAAAAACAAGTATTTTAAACCCTCTATTGGAAATAAAGGTCTTAAACCACCAAACCGCTCCCAAAACTACAATCCACCACTAAACTGAGTTATCCACAAGTGCCTAAACTTATCCACATAGATATAATTTATCCACATGGGAGACATTGTAACAATTTGGAAAAATATACTAGAAAAAATCAAAAAAGACGTTACTCCTTCTGCTTATAACGCCTGGCTCAAAGACGCCCAAATAGACTCTTATAACGACGGGGTGGTTTATATAAACGTTAAAAACCCTTTTGCTAAAGATTGGATTCAAAATAAGTATGTAACAAAGATACTAAACCTCTTCCGAGAAGCCAATTCTGATATTAAAAATGTTGAATATATCATAGCCCCAACCCAAAAAACCGATAAAAATAAAGCTGAAAACCCTATTCCAACAGAGAAAACAGACCAAAAAACACAAAAAAACGAATTACCTTTGAAAGATCACTATATAGACCTGAACGATAACCTAAACCCTAAATATATATTTGAAACCTTTGTTGTAGGCTCTTTTAACGAGCTCGCTTATGCTTCAGCGCAGGCTGTTATTAAAAAACCGGCTGTATACAACCCTCTTTTCTTTCATGGAAGCACTGGGGTAGGGAAAACTCACCTTATGCAGGCTGTTGGAAACTATTATAAAAACACCTTACATAAGAAGGTTTACTATGTAACCTCTGAGAGATTTACAAATGACTATATTTCTTCACTTCAAAACAACAAAGCCTCACATTTTAAGGAAAAATATCGAAAATACGACCTTTTAATCATGGATGATATCCAATTTCTCTCAAATAAAGAGAAAACCCAAGAAGAGCTTTTCCATTTATTTAACTTTTTATACGACAACCAAAAACAGATCATTTTTTCATCAGATCAACACCCTAACTACCTTCAAAACCTAGAAAGTCGTTTAAAATCAAGGTTTTCTCAAGGTATGATTATAGATATTACAAAGTTGGATACTGAATCAAAGATAGCCATCATACGTTCAAAACTAGAAATGACACGTTCATTCTTACAAGATGAGTGTGTTCAATACCTAGCTGAGACATTGGAGGGTAGTATTCGAGAAATAGAGGGTATTATAAACAATATATCTATGCAGACAGATCTTCGTGGACGACCTCTAACTCTGGATGAGGTTAAAAACCTTACAAAAAACATTGCCAAAACATCAAAAAGTATTAGTTTTAAAGATGTTTTGAAGGCTGTAGCCTCTTTTTACAAGATAGAGGAGCAGAGTTTAATAGAAAAAAACAGAAAACAAGAGATAGCAAACCCTCGACAGATATTAATGTATCTTCTACGTGAAGATTTTGGACACTCCTTGTCTGCTATAGGCCAAAAACTAGGGGGAAGAGACCACACAACAGTATTACACGCCTGTGACAAGATAGAAGAGGAGTTAAAAAGCAATAATCAACTATTGGAAGAGGTGGGTCAAATACGATCAATGCTTCGTGTTTAAATAGTGTTTTGTGGATAACTTCGTGGATATGTGGTTAATAATACGTGAATAGATAGGTGAATAACTGTTGTATAAGTTATGGATACTTACTGTATAAATAGGTTTGTTGGCTTAGATTATCCACATACCCACATACCTATATGTATAACTTTTATAGCTATCCACATATATCCACGATATTATCCACATACCAAAACCTATTTAAACCTTAAAAATAAAGCTTTTATACAGTTATCAACTAATCCACATAGATAATATGTCTGGTATGTATTAAATATAAATAAAAAGAGTAAGATATACACATGGAGATAACTACAGTAAACAGTATTTTCTTTGAAGCAGTTTCTAAAGCATCAAAGATCACAACAAAAAATCCTCAAATACCGGTTCTAGAGTATGTTTTACTTGAATTGGTTGACGAAAATACTCTAAGGGTTACTGCAAATAATCTCGATATCTTCTATATACAAGATGTTTTTGTTAAATCTCTGAAAGATTCTTTTAAAAAACAATCTATATGTATCTCAGGTAATCTTATACTTTCTTATCTAGGCTTATTTACAAAGGAAAGTGAGGTAAAAATACAGTTTTCTGAAAAAGGTATTGTTTTGGAGATAAATGGTCAAAAATCAACAATAAATGGTGTTTCTTCTGCTGAATATCCTAAAAATAATGATATTTTAGATAAAAATATAGAAAAAGAGCCTGGAATAAAGGTTTCTTCAGATGTTTTTATACAGGGAATACAATCTGTTTCTTTTGCCGCGGCCATAACAAGTATTAAGCCGGAGCTATCTTGTGTTTTAATGTCTGTAAGTTCTGAAAGTATGACTTTTGCCGCCACAGATGGCTTTAGATTGGCTGAGAAAAGGTTTTTGGTTTCAAAACTATCTGATTCACAGTTGGATATTAAAACTTCAAATCTGGACGATTTTAAACAGGTTCTGGTTCCTTCAAAAATATTTCAAGATGTACTAAAAGTTATACCTCCAGAAGTTGAATTAGAACTTTCTATTAAAAAAGGATCACTTTATATATATCTACCAGAAGGTATTCTTATTGTAAGAATGATAAGTGGTGCGTATCCAAACTATCAGGCTATTATTCCTAAAAACTTTATAACCCACGTAGAAGTTTCAACTTCTGATATTTTACACGGACTAAAGGCCTCAAACCTATTTTCAGACGAATTTAACTATGTAAAGTTGGATATACAAGAAAGCTTGCTGATTTTGAATTCAAAAAATGCAAAAGTTGGAGAATCTTTGTTTAAGAAAGATATATTAAAAACAGGTGAAAACATAAGTCAAAGCTATAACCATAGGTATTTATCTGATTTTGTAGGTAAGATTAAGGAAGATGTTGTAACTATTGATATAAGTGGAAAAGCAACCCCTACGATAATGAAAATAAAAAATGATGAGAGTTATACATATCTTGTGATGCCTATGAATAAATAGTATATGTTTGACCTACAAGGTAATCTTCAAAAACTTGCTGAAAATCTTAAAAAAGAACATCAGGATGATGTTTATGTTGTGTCTATAGATATTATTAAAAAAGTTACAGGTGTATTACTTATAAAGAAGCAGTTATATATTAAAAATAATAAGTGTAAGTTAAAAATATTTGGTCCTCAAAAAGTAAAAATACTCCTTCTAAAAAACAAGATAGAAGAAGTATTTTTAACCAATGAACTAACTCAAAATCTTACTCTTGAATTGTAAAACCTGTTTTTGATACACGAGGTTCTCCACCAGATTTTCTATACTCAAAAGCTTTGATTTCGTTTTCAGGATCCAAATCTGTTATTTTTGAAAGAGGTATTGTTATAGAGAAGGGTGGATTTGAAACCTCTCCCACCTTTGTTCCGTTTACAAGATAATCTACACGAAGTGTTTCATTGTTTGTTCCGCTAGGTATAACTGTTACATAACTTGTAGGTGATAGGTAAAACTTTTCACCTGATATAGATATACGAAAATCGCCAACAGAACCTGTTTGTATGGTAGATGTACTTATGTCATCTTTGCCGGGTGCAAAAACAGAAGCTTCCCAGTTTTCAAAAGAAGGATCTTTTGATGGGTTTGCTGGTTGTGGACCATTTGGATTTTTCACATCTATCCA
The DNA here is from genome assembly GCA_964450605.1 of uncultured Candidatus Saccharibacteria bacterium. Taxonomy (GTDB): domain Bacteria; phylum Patescibacteriota; class Minisyncoccia; order Phycocordibacterales; family CAIZLB01; genus CAIZLB01. The sequence continues at coordinate 99,580 of CAYVEK010000003.1, forward strand.
ATATAGCTCTGAATGAACAGCCCCATCAGATGTTTTGTAAACACCTCTCATAAATGGTTTTATATCACTACTAATTTCATCGGGTTTTATGAAAGATTCTTTTGGTGCTGTTTTTAAGAGCTCGTCCATAACTTTTTTCCACATAGGACCAACAATCAAAGCGGATGCAACTTGATTCATAGGTCTGTTGTCGTTGTTTCCCATCCATGCACCAACAGCGATGGTTGGGGTATATCCAATCATCCAAGCATCTCGAGAGTTGTTTGTTGTTCCTGTTTTAAGTGCAACAACATCGTCTTTGAAATAATTCCGCACAAAGATAGAATTTCTGGCAATAGGATCACTTAAAATATTGTTCATAAGCCGTGCAGTTTGTTCGGGAATAACTCTACTTGGTTGAGGCTCTGATTCATACAAGACATTGTCTTTACTGTCTTTTATTGTGAGTATTCCTTCTAGTTTATTTTTTACTCCATCATTTGCAAACACTCCATATGCAGACGTCATATCAAGAAGTGAAACATCAGCAGCTCCAAGCGCAATTGATAATCCATATTGATTTACATCTTTAAGACCTTCTACTCCCATACTCTTGGCTGTAGCGATAATATCATCAACTCCAACAAGATAAGCGGCTTTTACAGCGGGTATGTTTCTTGATGCTCCAAGTGCCATACGTATAGACATAGGTCCTTTAAAACCACCCTCATAGTTTTGTGGGTTATAACAAGTTGCTCCTAACACTTTTGGAACATGATCGGGTGTACAACTTGAAGAAAACTCTGTTGGTGTGTCAAAAAGAATTGTTTTGTCTGTAAAACCTTTATTGAAAGCTGTTGCATAGACAAAAGGTTTAAAAGAAGAACCTGGCTGTCTTTTTGCAGTCGCAATGTTGAAGTTTCCATCAATCTCTTGATCAAAATAATCTCTCGAACCAACCAAAGCAAGTATTTGGCCTGTTTTAGGGTCTGTTACAACAACACTTCCATTTTCTGCATTAAACTTCTTCTGATTTGTTTTTACATATTCAGAAACAATACTTTCAACCTTGCTTTGTATTTCATAATCAATAGTACTTATAACCGTAAAACCACCTTCAGCAAGTTTTTTCTCTCCATACTTCTCTTCAAGCTGGTCTTTGAGGTACATCACAAAATGAGCAGCTTTTATAGAGCCCATATTTCGAGGTTGAAATACAAGAGTTTCTTTTTGAGCAGCCTCTTTCTCTTCTTTAGATATCATTTTGTATTCATACATTTTTTCCAACACAAGATCTTTTCGTGCCATCAAAAGGTCTTTTTTTCCTATGTAAGGGTTGTATGTAGAAGGGGCTTTAGGCAGAGAGGCGAGTATGGCCGCTTCTGCAAGAGAAACATTTTCTGCATGTTTTCCAAAGAAGAGTTGTGATGCTTCTTCTACTCCATAAATATTTCCTCCATACGGGGAGTTATTCAGATACAAACTAAGAATCTCTTCTTTTGTTGCAGTTTTTTCTAGTTTTATAGCAAGGAAAATCTCTTTTATCTTACGGGCTATAGTTTTTTCTTTTGTAAGAAGTGAGTTTTTAATAACTTGTTGGGTTATAGTTGATCCTCCCTCACTGTAACCTCCTGACATGAAATTTCGCAGAGCGGCGCGGACGATTGATTTTATTTTTATACCACCATGATTATAAAAATCAGCATCCTCAATAGCGATAGTTGCATTTACTATTTTTTTGTCTATCTTATCCAATGTAACAACAGAACGTCTAACTTTCTGACTTAGGTCATATAGAAGTATTGTTCCTGTTCGATCATATATCTTTGCTGATTGACCAAGGAGTTTATCATCAAAAGCATTAAGACTCGGTGTTTTGAGTGATGTAAACCAGATTGCAAAAATACCTACAGCAACCATTCCAAAAGATAGAAGAAAATAAAAAACTTTTTTAAAACCCTTTTTGCTTTTACCTTTTTTGAAAAATTTATAAAACCAAACAACGATAGCAATAATAACATCTTCAATTTTCAAGAAGATCTTTTTTAATAAGTTAAACATATAAGACTATTGTATTCCTAATCCTCGAAAAAGTAACTATCAAAATCCTCTTCATCCTCAAGCTCTTCCTGAGTAAGTTTTCTTTTTGTAGGGAAGAGGCTGTCAAATTCATCCTCCTCATCGCCGTCTTCAAAAGTAACCTCTGTTATCTCTGTTATTTCTGTAAACTCAACCTCTTCTAACAGAACCCCTTCTTCAAGAGTTTCTGTTCCTGTAAATCCTGCTTCAGGTGCGACGTTTTCTTCAGAAGCTTGTTGTTTTGGAGAAGTTTTTTTCTTAGGCATATTTTTATAATACATACATATGTATCATAAACTTTTTTCTAATGCAAAATAAGATAATCCACAGGCAATTGCATCAAACTCATCGTCTATCTTTTTTGTTGTTTTTGATAGTTCTGGAAGGATGAGTTTGAGCATTTTTTCAACACCAGTTTTATCACTTTTACCGTTTCCTGTAATACTTAACTTGATTTGTAAAGGTGTTAGCTCAAAAACAGGCAAACCGTGTTTTTTTGCAATATACAGCAAAACCCCTCGAGTCTCAGCAACTCGCATGGCTGTTTTTTGGTTGTTTGATAAGAAAAGGTTCTCTATAGAAAAGGTTGTTGGTTGATATTTTTCTATTATAGACTCTATATATAAGCCAATTTGTAGAAGTCTGTCAGTAAAAAGGAGATTTTTTTTTGTTTTAAAACAATCAGAAAAAACCAAAACCGGTTTATTGTTGCTAGGGTTTTTTTCCAAAACAGCCACACCTAATCGTTCATATCCAGGATCTATACTCAAAACACGAGTTTTTGTGTCATATTTATTCATTTTTAGTATATTCTACACCAATATGGTTGTAAGCTTTTTCTGTACAAACACGGCCCCGAGGTGTTCTTTCTATAAAGCCTAGTTGTATAAGATAAGGTTCATTAAAATCCTCTATAGTTGCTTCATCCTCAGAAAGGGAGGCTGCTATGGTTGAGAGGCCTACAGGTCCTCCTCTGTATTTATGAATAATAACTGACAATATATCTAAATCAGACTTGTTTAAACCAACCCTGTCTGTTCCAACCATATCTAAAGCCTCCAAAACTATATCTTCATCAAGTTCTTTGTTGTATATCTGAGCCAGATCACGACATCTTTTCAATAAGTAGTTTGCGGTTCGAGGTGTTTTTCGGCTTCTTTTGGCAATATGTTCACTTGCAGTTGATGTTAATTTTATACCCAAAATACCAGCAGATCTCTCTATAATATGTTGTATTTCTTCATCTTTATAAAATTCAAGTCTAAATACACCACCTGAAAATCTAGATCTCAAAGGGGAAGATATCATAGCGATACGGGTTGTGGCAGCTATAAGAGTGAAAGGGGGTAGTTCAAGTTGTATCGTTCGGGCAGAAGGCCCTTTTCCAACAATAATGTCCATCTGGCCTGTTTCCATAGCTGGATAGAGTATTTCCTCAACGTTTTTATTTAACCGATGTATCTCATCTATAAATAATATGTCTCCAGGAGACAGGTTTGTGAGTATGGAGGCGAGATCACCTACGCGCTCTATAGCAGGTCCAGAAGTTATCTTCATTTGAACACCTAATTCTTTGGCTATAAGGTGGGCGAGGGTGGTTTTACCAAGTCCTGGTGGACCGTAGAACAATATATGCTCAGGAGCATGATTTCTTTGTTTTGCGGCCGTGAGAAGGATATGTAGGTTTTGTTTGATATTGTCTTGCCCTATATACTCAGAAAAGGCGTTTGGACGCAGTGTTTGGTCCAAAACCTTGTCATCAGGGGTATTCTTTTTTGGATGTATATCGCTTGACACAGGGTTTTGACTATGCTATACTTATATTCGGTGGTTTTTTAAGGCGCTCTTTTGTAGGGCTCCTTAAAAACCTGATTAGGAAAGATTCCTTAACAGTATTATACACGAGACTTAATGAAATGTGTCAGGCAATAGCTTCTTGAGTCTCGAAGCAACGAACCTCTTGGGTTTTTCGGTGTAATTTAGAGGACGCTTTGGTGTAAAGTTTATACTTTATTCCTGGGGCTATCCTTAAAAATACATTGAGCTTTTATCACTATGTGACAAAAGTTTTGCTTCGAGATTTAAGGAGCTATTCCGTTTTTTATAATACGCTTTTTCGCCTTTAAAATCAATTGACGTTAATAAAAAAAGATGAGAAAAGTTTTTAAAACCATATTCTCATCTTTTTTTGTTTTTATTTTTTATAAAAAATATTTTTTATTCTTCAAAAATATCAATCACACGCTCCAACTCTTCAAAAGTTGTGACACCTTGTAAAACTTTTATTACACCATCCTGTTTCATGTTTAATATTTTCTGAGGAAGTGCTGCTTGTCGTATCTCTCTTTCGCTTGGATTCATTCGTACAGTATCTTCAATAGCTGCGTCTGCAAGAATTCCTTCATATACACCAATACGTCCTTGATATCCTGTTCCGTTACATGCATCACATCCTACCGCTGTGTATGTTTGTTCTGGTACTGAAGAAAAAAGTTTTTCTTCATCAAAACCAGACAGTGATTGTAAGGTTTTTTCGGCAATTTTTTTATATGTATCATTTACAGGAGAAAGTTTTTTACAAATAGGGCATAGTTTACGCACAAGTCGTTGTGCCAATGCAAGGTGAACAGCTGATGTTATGACTTTTGAATCAACACCAAGATCTATGAGTCGTGTAAAAGTTCCCGCTGCGTTGTTTGTATGCAGGGTAGAGAACACAAGGTGACCTGTGAGAGCTGCGTTTATAGCCGTTAGCGCTGTTTCTGTATCTCGTATCTCTCCAACAAGAATAATATCAGGATCTTGTCGCACTACAGAACGAAGTCCTGCATCAAAGGTATATCCTTTATCATTTTCAACCTGTGTTTGTACTATGCCGGGTATATGATATTCAACAGGATCTTCGATTGTTATGATTTTAAAATCAGGCGACATTGTCTTTTTTAAAAAAGCATACAGTGTTGTTGTTTTTCCAGATCCTGTCGGTCCTGTTACAAGTATCATGCCGTTTGGCCGAGCAATCTCTCGAAGTGTTATGTCGTAAAGCTTTTTAGGCATTCCTAAGTCTTCCAAACTTGAAGCGATTGCTTGAGGATTCAAAATACGCATCACAATAGACTCACCATATGAACCAGGTATTGTTGATGTACGTATTTCTATATCATTTGTATAAATCTTTATTGTAAATCGACCATCTTGTGAGTTGTCTTTTATGTTTAATTTTAATCCAGATAAAAGTTTTAATCGCGAAAGGAGAGAGTGGTATGTTTCAAGATCAAACTTTGTTACTTCAACCAACACACCATCAAGTCGGTATCGCAACTTTGAAAAAGTTTCCTCTGCTTCAATATGAACATCAGAAGCTTTTGTTGCAAGTGCCCCAGCCATAAGTGTTGCAAGTAGTTTTGAAAGCTTGTGACTCTTTTTTTCTTCAAGTGCTATTGCTATTAACTGTTGCACATCACCCAAACTTTTTGTTTTCTCGATTATTGATTGTATTTCATTATCAGAAATATCAAGAGCACCTGCTTCTGTTTCAACTGCAAAAGAAAGATCTTTATATAAACTCCACGCTTTAGATAATCCAACAACCGATGAAATGTAGAACACTATTGTGTAACCTTTACGTTTTAGTGTATCAACTAAACCTTCAACAGAAGGATTGTTAGGGTTGTTTAGTGCAAGTGATATTTTTTTGCCTACAATATCAAACACAGCACACTCACCCTTTCGAGCCTCTTCCTCCTCAAGAAGTCGTAGTGCATCGGTGTTTATAGAAACAGAGGTAAGGTCTATATAAGGTATGTCATATTTTTGAGAAAGCATTTTCATCAAACGCTCTTCTTCTTCCAGTCGCATTTGTCTTAGCTTTTGATTTTGTTTATCTTCGTCAAAAATGATCGTCATATTCCTATATGATAAATGATGTTGGGGTATAGGGGTACTTGTATACCCTTGACTGATGTGTTGTAATATGTTATACTATAAACAATCCCAACCTCCGCACTACCAGCGGGTGATAGGTTTGGGGAAACTTCACAACACTGCACCACCATGAAACTTATTAAAACCCTCGCTCTCCTCGCCCTCATCCTCCTCGCCGGCCCGACAACCTGCGTCCATGTTCGCTACGTTGACGGACCAGGTCCGCAAGGCGGGTACGGCCAACAGCTGCCCCCAGGGCAGTTTGTCAAAAGTACCTATCTCGTGGGTCAGGAGGCCCACGGGTACAGACCTCAAGTTCAGGTTCGAGCCAAGGGGCTCGATCAAGCTGCCCAAGAAAAACTCAGGGACGAGCTTGATACTTGGGCGGTCAAAAAAGGGGAGAAACCTCCTACCGACGAGGAGCTCACGGCTGAGGCTCAGCGCCGAGCCGGCACACAAGATGTGCAGGCTAGAGCTGGGAATGTTTTCGAAAACACCACAACCGCAGTTCCGCGGAAGTTGGTGTCAAAGAAAGTTGTGGACTCGTCCACACTCACCGGGGCTCAAAAGGAAGAGGCTCAAAGGAGGTTTTATGAAAACCTCCAGCGTCGTACCCAGTAGGGGGAAACGCAAAAAAATCATAAGCACAAGGCTATTCCGGAAACGGGTAGCCTTGCTTTTTTATACAATTATGATATAATATTTAAGAACAACACCATCACTCTAATGAACTTTAAAATCATTTTCGTCCTTATTTTTCAACTCTTTTTCACCGTTGCCAAGTCTCAAGAAAACACCTGGACTCTCGAAGGGGTTACCTACGGAGTCCAGGGAAAAGGTCTGTGGCACTTCGGAACAAGCGCCTCAGACCCAGCGGGGACAGCTCAAAAACTCCAGCCTATTTTGGGTAAACTCTATCAATCAAAAACCCATCCACTCAAATGGTGTGGGGAGGTTGATAAGAGCTTCTCAGGAGAAGTTGTGGAGCTATTGTGGCACGTGTCCGGACCCTACGAGTCTGTTGAAAAACAGCTCAAAGAGCAGGATCCAGAAGAGGAGTCGTCATTCCTTTGGGAGGATGGGTGGAAAACATCGTCTAATCTTAGGATTGAAATCGCTCTGGCACCTGCAGGGAATGGTGTTTTGAAGGTTTTCAACAACGACAATCAGCTAATCGCTCGTTGTCGTTGTGTATCTTCGGCGGATAGGTCTAAACAGCCTGCCGCTGGGGGGTATAAAATCCTCCAAAAATCAATAAACACCATCCCTGGAACTCAAAATCTGGGCACCTTATCAAAAGAAGCTTCACAGATGATGAAAAAAGAGGTCTGGATGTCATGGGCGATGAAAATCGACGCCGACAGAGGTATATTCATCCACGGAGGGAGTCTTGCGACCGCCTCCAAAGGGTGTATCCGTGTCACCAAAGCAGTCGATGATCGTCTTCACGACATAATACAGGTCGGTTGTGTAGTTAAGGTCCTACATATAGACGATAAAAACGTTGAAAAATAAGGATTTCAAGACCTTTCGGGAGGCAGTGTGATAAACGCTGCCTCTTTTCTTATACTTGACAATAGTTCTCTAATAGTATATAATATATACATTATGTTAAAAGCAATCAAAAACATTAAATCTATACTATTTGTGGTAGCTTTGTTTGTATTTCTACCTATTTCAGTATCAGCTGGAGACTCTTTTGGGTCTGATGGATGGGGATCACCTTCTTCAGGTTGGAGTGATTGGACATCTCCTTCAACAGGATACTATTCATACAATACACCTGTATATGATTATGAATACGACTACGTTCCATACTCATACGACTATGGTTCAAACTATAACTACACAACTCCATCATATTCATCTTATCAGCCACGAGATGCCTACGCTGAGTATACAAACTATTATAACTCACTAGCGCGATCTACACCTTCTTACTCATATTCAACACCGTCAAGTGGAGGTTCGTCTTCAAACTCAAATGCAACAGCAAATGCTTCTGCTTCAAGTAACAATGTGAATACCAACATTAATAATAACAATGTGTATGTGTACACAACTCCGCAAGGAAATGCGGTTACATATAACCCTTCACACCAATATCTAAGTGTTACTTGTTCTCCAAGTAATACAAATCCTCGGGCAGGAGAGAGTGTTGTTGTGACAGCGTATGCTACAGGTGGAACAGGAAACTATATATATACATGGGGTGGTGATTCTTATAGTTATAGTACTGGTCCGACAACAACAATTACTTCTAATACACCAGGTACTCGAACAGTTACTGTAACAGTACGTTCAGGTCAAGAGGTTCAAACTCGGTCATGTTCAGTTACATTTACTGGATATGTACAGGCGTATAACTACAACTACCCAACATATACAGGTTCAACTGTAACAACAGGAAATCCTGTATCTGGAGTGTATATACAGCCAAGTCAGATCAAAAGAGGAACACCTGTTTCAGGAGTTTACCTAAATGATCTACCTGCAACAGGAGTTGATCTAAACTGGAAACATTATATGGTAGCAATGTTTGTTCTAATCCTTGGTTCAGTTGCATTCGCAACATCAAGATCTCGAGCAAAACTGCTTAAAGCATAAACAATAAAGTTTAACAAAAACTCGCTTCACGGCGGGTTTTTTGTTATGTTTAGGTTAATGAAAAAACTCGTTACTGAGGAAAATATACCAGAGATTGCTGAGCACCTTGTAGGTCTCTGCAAACAAAAGAAAAATAATACAAAAGCTGTACTAGTGTTTCTACAGGGCGATCTTGGGGCAGGTAAAACAACGGCGACTAAAACAATAGCACGCATGTTTGGTATACAAGAAGATGTAACAAGTCCAACATTTGTCATCTTAAAAAGATATGTGATTCCAGAACCTGAAAAGATGGGTTTTTCAAATCTTATACATATAGACGCATACAGACTTCACTCATATGATGAACTGAAGAAAATATCTTTTGAGCAGTATTTGAATGATTCTAAAAATATTATTTTACTCGAATGGCCTGAGATGGTGGAAGATGGGGGGTTGATTGCTGATGTTGTGGTTAAGATAGAGCACGGGGAGAAAGAGGGTGAGAGGGTGGTAGAGATTTTGTAGTTTTACTTTAAAGTCTTCCAAAGAAAATCAAAATGAACTTTCATCAGATGGGCAAAAGATTTACTGTGAACAATAAATCCAAAAAGCTCTGGCGAAGAATCAAAAAAAGCTACCTTATCACCATAAATCCAATAACTCATTTGAATTCCAAAATCTTTAGGTAAATATTTAACCTCGCGTAAGGTTGATTTTCCTTCTCGAATCTCAGGATGTTTTTTTTCGTCAATAATTTTTCCTTGCCGTATAACTTTAACACATATTGATTGTTCAACACGTCTTCGGTTGTGCCAACTTATATATTCATAACCCAACAAATCTATAACTTTCTGTGTAGGCCAAAGAGTGTATGTTTCTATGTTCCGAGACCAGAGTATGTCGTTTTGTACGCTTTTTATGCCATCTATGCCACTAAAAAATTGAATTTTTGGCTCGACTGTATTGCTTGATTCATGTAAAGAGGGGAGAATGTCCGCAAATACTTTTTTTGCTTTTTCGTATTGCTCTTTCTTTTGATCGAGAAGAATTTGGATAGTATTAGGATCGTTGGCAAAGAAAAAAGTTTTCCCCTCTTGTTTTTTTGAAATAATTAAATTTTTTTGTTGTAACAGTCTTATTTGGTCATAGACGGAGGGGCGGGGAATATCAACAAGCTCTGCCAACATACGAGCGGTCAAGCTTGTACTTCCTAATAGGTGGATATAAATAGCTTGTGCTGTTGAAGGTATATCAAGAGAGGTTAAAACCTCTTCCAGGTTTTTTATTTTTGACATATTCCTTTATTATAAAGCTTTTTTCCTATGCTGTCGAGTTTCGACAACATATATAAACCACTAGACATATAGAGTATTGTATTGTTAAGTCACCAGAGAGGTGGCGTGAACCTAATCAAAATCTGTTATGGAAAAAACCAAAGACGCAACCATTACTGAAAAACTACTATGGGCTTTGACTGACCCCAAGGCTGTCGAGTTGGCGAAAGTTGACTTCATTGGAACCTTTACTGATCTTGGACAAGATCCAGGAGAAGCTGAGCATCTCACTACTTTCATTTTCCAAAACCTGGAAGGTGTGACGGAACAAACTTTGGCAGCAAAGGAGCTTATTGTTGGAGAGATGATCAAGTGCTGCAAAGCGGGAATACTCACCTTACCTGAGGTGCTCACCAGAGGTATTCAGGGCCGGTCCCAACTCATCTACGACCAGGTTGGTAAATACTTTGAAGATGTCACTGGTCGGGTTGTGGACTTTGGTTGTGGAAATGGTGTGGTTGCACAGCTCCTTCATGAGGGTAATGGTCTCAATATTGTCGGGTATGATGTTGTCAATTACACAACACCTGGTGTAACCATTCCTACCCACTTGTTTGATGGTACAAAGCTGCCGGTTGACGAAGGGTACTTCTCAGCCGCGGTGGTTACAAATGTATTTCATCACTCTGACGATCCTGACGTTCTTCTCAAAGAGCTGACTCGCACGGTTACTACAAGGCTTGTCATCATTGAGACCGTTCCTGATCCTGTTTCCGAAGAAAAGGAAGACACAGAGATGAGAAGGGTGTACCTCAATGACTATTTGTATAATCGGCTGTTTAACCCCGGCGTCGGTATTCCAGTACCAGGTACATACAGAACGCCGAAAGGCTGGATTGGCGCTCTTGAGGTTTTGGGATGGACGGTTGTTGAAAGTATCGATCTTGGGGTTGATCAGAAGTGTATTCGCGACAGACACCATTTGTTGGTTGTTGACAGGTGAGTGAAAAACAAAAAAAACGAGCACCGCTTCTCAAAAGAGAGCGGTGTGTTTTGTTTTCAAATAAAAACATATAAACTACTTACCCAACTGTCTTAAAAACTCAGCCTCAACCTCTCTAAATTGTGAAGGGTTGTTTGCACAGTTATTAAAAACAATATGTTGTATTGGAATATTCTTTTCTTTAATAATTTCTATTAATCTATATGCCTGCTGTTTATCAACCGGTGGAATGTCGGTTTCAAAAATGGGTGTGAAGGGATTTTTTAATCCTATAAATTCAAAATGAGGATAACATCTATTTGAGTAGCCTCTACGTGAAGAGCTTGGACGAATATTTACTCCTATTTCAAATTTATCAATATTAGAGTAGGGATGATACACATGTGAAAACTTTAGTACCTTTGTTGATATTATGTTGTTTGGTGTTATAGCTGTATAAGTCTGTAATGATAGGAAAATAAAAATCATCCCCGCTAACAGTGTTAAGATGGATATCTTTTTGTTTTTAATTTTTTTTGTAGTGATTAGTACAACAATCGATCCATAAAACAGGAACACTCCTAACATAATATCAACAGCACTTCCATCACGTGGGATTATCAGCAGCAACTCTTCTTTGTTCAGGAGTTTAAAATTTAATTCAAACAAAGCTTGTGTGTTCAGGATGGTTATAATAGAAGGTATTATTACAGCAAGTGAAATACCTGTTTCTTTCCAAGATGTTTTTTGAGAATTGTTGGCCATAAGAAAATAATAACACACAGGAAGGTCTTCGTTTTCGGTATTTAGGTGAATATTGTAGGTTAATGGTTATGAAATAAAAAGGCTCCACGAACTTACAATTCGTGGAGTGGTTGAGGTCTGGTATTATATATTTTTCAAGACCGCAAGTTGTTTCCTGATATCTTGAATTACCAAACAAAACTTATGTGCAAGGTCCGGTTCTTCGGTGTCAGGGTTTGGTTGATTGGTAAGATTATCCACAACATGCTCAAACAATGGAAGGAGGAGATCTTCGGTCTCAGCCGTCTGTCTATGAATCTTATTTCGATTATCTGGAATAAGTGATCTGAGGTTGTGTAATCTGTCGATCATTTTTCCAAATACAGCGAAGTCTCTCATAGGGCTAGCTGCTGTAAGGTTTCTGAGATAGTAGTGCATAACCTGGTCTTTGGTCTCAAAATCGACACCATTAACAGGTGGTTTTGTGAGTAAAAGTGCTGTTTGTGCGACCGGTTTACCAAAGATTCTTCCCACGCGCAGTAGAAAGGTTTCTCTGAACCTACTCCAGGCAAGCGTATTACGATCACCAAACATAGAGGTATCTTCTCCAGTATCATGAAGCAAGAAGGCAATATATAGATTTGGATTTTGAACACAATAGTCTCTTGCCATCATGATGCACCCTTCCACAGGGTGGGTGATGTATGGAGTTTTATCATCACGTAACTGTCCCGCATGGGCAATCTTTGCCAGATCGTATGCAAAAAGGATACTATTGAGTACAGCATCCCCAAGGTGTAAAGTGTCTAGGTTTTCAATGAGTCTTTGTTTTAATTGGTCTTGTGTGTTCATGGTATTTCTAGGTTCTAATATTCACTATAATCAACAAAAAAGGTAATGGAATAGTATTTTTTGTGGTCCAAAGCAATTCGCGATTATGTGTTTTACTAACCATAATAATACTTGCATAATATGTATATTTTTGTAATAGTTAAATTACAAAAATATGACTAAATATAACCTCCCGCAGATATTGAAAGCGTTCGGCTTTTATTCACATGAAATAAGGGTGTATGAAACGCTTCTGGAATATGGTCATCTAAATGCCAGAAAAGTATCAATACTGTCGAAAACTCCCCGTGTTACCGTATACCAGAATTTACAAAAACTCATTGATAAAGGTTTGGTCAAGAAAAAGGAGGAAGGAAAGGTGGACACCTTTGAAGCTGTTTCACCATCGGTCTTAAGCAGTATTATTGGGCTTAAGGCTCAAGAGATGGAGGCAGAAAGATTTAGTTTTGAACAAATACTACCAGAACTGCTTTCGGTATATGCAAAAGGAATGAAACGACCCTCTATTTCTTTTTATGAAGGTTTAGGTGGTTTTGTAAAAATATATGACGATATTCTGAATGAAGGACAAAATCTGGATATTGTTGCGTCAGCTCATAAGGTGCCCGAATATCAAAATATTATTCAAAAGTATAAAAAGAAACAGGAAAAAGTTGGTATACAAGTACGCGCCCTTGTGCCGAGAAGTAATGATTCTACAAAAAAAAGATCGTTGTCTAATCATAAAAACATTAAAGCAATTCTTGAGAATGATTTATTACTCGATGGGCAATTGATTATTTATGGAGACAAAGTGGCAATCACACACTTTTCCGGTGAGGTTTCTCATGTACTAATTGAGAATAAATACATTGCAAAGATGTTTCGGCAAATTTTTGGTTTTATGTGGCAAGAGTACCGAAAGGTTTTAGTAGGGTAGGAGTGTAAATAAAGGGTCTGGTGTTGTATTTTGTTTTGTTGTGGAGATGGGGGGAATCGAACCCCCGTCTATATGAGTAAAACATATGAGTCTACATCGCGTAGAACGATTTTAATCAGGATGATCCTGACAGTTCGCGCATGCACCTCGAATCGGCCAAAATAGTACATACACTAGTTTCATTGTTTGACTACATGACTGAAACTCATCATGTAGCGAACCTTGCTGTATTACACCTGTTCCTCTACGCAAGGTAGATAGCTGACAGATGTCGCACTCGAGGTTAGGCTCGAGCTGTTGCGAATGCAAAATTGCTAAAACCTGCGAAAGGTGAAGCAACTGCTTTTCGTGCTGATGCACTTAAAGGTTTCTCTAAGTTTTACGAGGGTTAGAGAATACTCGACGACGCACATATGTTAAAGGTTCATATATCGAAACCGGTCATCCCCGTTTAAAGTATCCATAAGATACTCTACTAAGTATAAACGATGAGTCAAGGGATGTCTTACAATCCCTTCATAACCCTATCAATCTCACGTTTTGCATCTCTCTTCTTAATACTTTCTCGTTTATCAAATTTTTTCTTACCTCGAACTACTGCGACTTGAACTTTTATCAAACCTCTTTTTGTATAAACAGAGAGGGGGACAAGGGTTGTACCTTTTTGATGTAAGGCTTTTTCAAGCTCAAGCAGTTCTTTATTTGACATGAGTAGTGCACGCGGACGAACAGGGTTATATCCAGATGGCGCGTTTAGAGGTTGTAGAGGTGTAATGTTTGATCCAATGAGTGCTAGTCGAGGAGAATCTTTTTTTACAGCAATGATGAGGGGTAGTAGGGTTATATGTGATCCATCGAGAGAAATTTGACCGTTGCGAACAGCTTTAACCTCTAAACCAAGAAGTTGAACACCTGCTTCGTAGGTGTTAAGTGTTTCGTAGTTGAATTTGGCTTTTCTGTTTTCTACTAACGTCGGCATGATGCAGTATAGCATGAAAACAAAAAAGAGGGCAGGGTGCCCTCTTTTTTAAAAAATATTATACCCCGCTCTGATTAGTATATTACCAAGGTAAATGATCCTGGACTCACTCCTGCTGGAGTCTTTACTTGGACTCGATAGGTACCTGTTGATATTGCTCCGAGTGTTCCACAAGAACCTGCAGTGCCTTCACAGATATATGTTGTTGGAATTGTAAATGTTAGGCCATTTGCTGAGCTGGTTGCAACCTGGGCAACAGCTTGTCGTACAGCTAGACCTGATGTAATAGGTGTGAACATAACAACATTTGATGTTGCAAAGTTTGTTCCAGTTATATTTACAGATGCTCCTAGTCTAGTTGATGTTGTTGAGATGGATGTAAGCATTGGAAGGTTTGCTCCAAGTACATTTCCTACACCACTACAATCTCGAATAGCACCTTCTTCAAGTGGTCCAATAAAATCACATGGATAGATTCTTGTAATTCCTCCTGATACGTTTACTGCTGATGTTTTGATAAAAGTGAATTCAGCATCGATTCCTCGAGATTTTAGATTAAGTTTTATTCTGTCTCCGTTGAATGTTATAGGCATTCCATATTTTATATACTGTACGAAATCTTTTTGTACTCTCCGAGCTTCAGATGTTGCACAGTTTCCTTCAGAACCTTTCAGACTAGCTACAAGTCTTCCTTTGTTTATTTCATATACACCCTCAAGCATAGAGTCACAGAATTTTGCTCGCATTTTTCCATCTCTGAAAGCTATTCGAGGTGAAGTTGATGCGTTTGTCCAAGTTTGATCGTTGTATTTCTCAAGTCTATAATCCTGTCCATTAAGTGTTCGATCGTCTGTTTGTGTAAGGGTGATAGGTTTTGACCATTGAGCGTTGAATGGAACTGTTGTTGTGGATGAGCCTGCACTATAACCAGAGAATGTCATATTGTATGTACCAAGTGGCATACTGTAAGTGTTTATGACCCACTGTACTAAATATACGTTTTTACCTTTTTTGATCTCAAATGTAGAACTAGCTGTTCCTTTTCCATCAGGTCCTGTACCCATAAATCTTCTAATTATACGAACTGCACCCGCTTTAAAGTCTGAAGATGTGGCTGTGAAAGCTGCACCGTCTTTTTGAATCAAAGGTGTTCCTATATTTATAGTCATCTTTTCAGGAGAGTTCGTCTCAAGAAAGGCGCTTAGTATAAATGTTCCTTTTTTCAAATCAAAGTTTATTTTATCCTTGTAGATTTTGATTTTTGGATATCCTGCAGGAAGGTTTGCTGCGGCTTGTGCGGTTTGTTTACTATTTTCAACCGAGTTGAAAATATTTACTCCAACAAAGTATACAAGTCCTGCTAATACAGCTAAATATAATATTTTTTTCATACTGTAATCATACCACAACATATTTTAAATATGTCTATATTTTCCTGTGGATTACATGCTATTATCACCCTATGTCTAAGAAAACAAAGAAGAAAGAAAGTGTAGGATCGGTAATTTACAAAAATATCGCAGGATTGGTGCTTATTTTTGTTGCTATTTTATTTATATCAGGTGCTTTTGACAGTGGTTCTGTTGATGATAAGGTTATACCTCTCAACCAGCTGGCAAATGATATAACAGCAGACAAAGTCGCATCTATAAAAACAGTCGGAGATATTGTTCAGGTTGAATATAAAGACCAGACTAAAAAGGAAACTAAAAAAGAGCTTGATAGTTCTCTTACTGAAACATTGCTAAATCTTGGTGTCGATAAAACAAAACTCTCTTCTGTAAAAGTTGAGGTGTCAGATGACAAAGGGGCAGGGTATTGGATAGGCTCTATATTTCCATTTCTACTACCAGTGTTGTTATTTTTCTTTTTTATCTGGTTTTTATCTAGACAAACTCGCGGTGCAGGGCAGGCTATGTCTTTTGGAAATTCTCGGGCGCGCATGATGCATCCAGAAGGACAGAAGCAAAAGATTACATTTGCTGAAGTTGCTGGTGCAAAAGAAGCAAAGCATGAACTCGCAGAAGTTGTTGATTTTTTGAAAAATCCTAAAAAGTTTGCTGATATAGGGGCTCGTATTCCAAAAGGAATACTACTTATGGGCGCACCTGGAACAGGAAAGACTCTACTTGCTCGAGCGGTTGCAGGTGAAGCAGGGGTTTCTTTCTTTTCTATATCAGGATCAGAGTTTGTTGAGTTGTTTGTAGGTGTCGGAGCGTCTCGAGTGCGAGATATGTTTAAAGTGGCACGAGCTTCTGCTCCAGCTATTATATTTATAGATGAGATAGATGCGGTTGGACGAGTTCGAGGTGTTGGTATGGGTGGAGGAAACGATGAGCGAGAACAAACGCTTAACCAGATACTGGTTGAGATGGATGGTTTCGAACCAACTGAAGCAGTTATAGTGATGGCTGCCACAAACAGACCAGATGTTTTGGATCCAGCGCTTTTGCGACCAGGACGATTTGATCGACGGGTGCATGTCGAACTTCCTGATAGAAAAGATCGTTTAGAAATATTGCATGTACATGCAAAAAACAAACCGCTTGAAAAAGATGTTCGTCTAGAAACTATAGCTGAGAGAACTCCAGGTTTTTCTGGTGCAGACCTTCATTCTCTTATGAATGAAGCTGCCATACTCGCGGCTCGGGAAGGAAGAAAGACAGTCGCTCAAGATGATCTTGTTCGATCTATAGAAAAAGTCATGCTTGGTCCTGTTCGACAAACACACGCACTTTCTAAAAAAGAAAAAGAAGTTACCGCATATCATGAAGCGGGGCATGCTGTTGTTGCTACAGCTTTGCCAAATGCTGATCCTGTACATAAGATATCTATTATCTCTCGAGGTCGTGCCGCTGGATATACTCTCAAGCTTCCAAACGAAGAAAAGAAACTCCAATCAAAACTTGAATTTATAGATGACCTTGCTGTTTCTTTGGCTGGATATGTTGTTGAGGAAAAGATATTTGGTACAGTGACAACTGGTCCATCAAATGATCTCCAAGTTGCTTCAGCTCTTGCTCGAGACATGGTTACTAAGTACGGTATGTCTGATAAGTTTGGACCTATTGCTCTCGAGCCAACAGGTGGACGGGCTATGTTTGGAAATAATGTAGATGAGAGAAGTTATAGTCCTGTAACTGGGGAGGAGATAGATAAAGAAGTTGCTCGGCTTATGCGAGAGGCACGAGAGACTGTAGAAAAGATTATTCTAGAAAAGAGATCTGCTCTCGATGCTGTTGCTATGGCGCTTATAGATAAAGAAACATTGGAGCAGGCTGAGTACGAAGAGATAGTAAAAGCTCACGGTATGTCAATAGAAAAGTAGGATTGAATTAAGATGTAAACACTGCTATACTCCAAGCAGTCGCAAGCATAGCTCAGTTGGTAGAGCAGTCGTCTTATACACGACCGGTCCATGGTTCGAGTCCATGTGCTTGCACCAGAAAACTTCCAGCGCATGGGTACGCGCCGGAAGAACTAAAAGTTTTGAGATCAGACTTGCACACCTTTGAGCCAGCCAACAATGGTGTATTCACCGCCGCTTTCAACAAAAGGGGTAAGCCATTCGGCAAGGGTTCGGTCTGTTAAGGTTCGCTCTCCTCGATCGATCAATCGTTTCAGAGATGTGATGTTTGTTGTGTGTACTGGTGGTGGTGTGATTGGTTCGATTTTGATGCTTCGGTAACTCAGTATGACGCTTGATATGTTCATGATGTGGGGGGGGTGGGTTTATGTTAAGTATAACAAACAGAAACAGACTACTCCATATGAAGAGCTTCACGAGACTTCAGATATGTATTCATAAAATCTGTCAGCAAACCCTCCTCAACAAGACGAGTTGCTTCTGTTCGTGCGGCCTCAACCATCTTTAGATTTTTTATAGCCTCCATACCGATATCTGTAAGTCCCCACTGTTTATCTCCATACAGATCTCCAGCTCCACGCATCTGTAAGTCTAGTTCTGATAATTCAAATCCATTAGTTGCTTTTTTAAGCGCTTGTAGTCGTTCAATACTTTTTTCACTTTTTGTTGAAGTGCATAGATAACAGTAGGGTTGATGTGTTCCTCGTATAACCCGTCCTCGAAGCTGGTGTAGTTGAGATAATCCAAAACGATCTGCCCCTTCGATAATGATACAAGATGCGTTTGGTACATTTACCCCAACTTCAACAACTGATGTTGCAACCAAAACATCTATCTTGTGATCAAGAAGGTCCTTCATGATTTTCTCTTTTTCTTGAGGTTTCATCTTGCTGTGGAGTATACCAATGCGTCGCCCTTTAAATTCTTTTTCACCAAGCCTCTTTGCTTCTTCTTGTACAGATCGTAAATTTAATTTAACCATCATGTCAGGATCAGGATCGGCAATACGTGCACATATCACATAAGCTTGTCGTCCGCGATCGAGCTCTGTATTTACAAAATCATACATAGATTTTCTTTCATGATCATGAACTATATTTGTTATAACTGGTTTTCTACCACTCGGCATTTGGTCGACTATTGTGAGATCAAGGTCTCCATACACAGTAAGGGCAAGTGTTCGTGGTATAGGAGTTGCGGTCATGGAGAGTAGGTGAGGTGTTTGTATGATTTGAGGAGTTTGGGGATTGTGTTTGTTGTCTATGTATGCAACTTTTTTCTGTACACGCAGAGTATCTTTTTTTGCTTTCTTTTGTCGCTCTTCTTCTGAAGATAAATGTTTATTAGCAAGTTTTTGCCTCTGCTTTGTTCCGAAACGATGTTGTTCGTCGATGATAACAAACGCAAGATCTTTGAATACAATACTTTTTTGTATAAGTGCATGAGTTCCTATAACTATTGATATATCGCCTGATGCTATCCATTTTAAAAGCTGGTTTTTAGAAATATCTGTTCCAAACTTTTGTGTTTGCAGGGCGCTTTTTGATGGAAATTTTTTACACCCACTTCCTGTGAGAAGTCCTATATTAACAGGTAGATTTTTAAAAAGTTTAACGAAAGATTCATAATGTTGTTTTGCCAGTATTTCAGTTGGAGCCATGTATGCAACCTGAAGTCGAGAGTTGGCAGTATCTCCTGTCTGCATACTTTTGATACGTGATGAAACTACAGCATATGATGCAGCTGCTGCTACTGCAGTTTTTCCAGAACCCACATCCCCCTCAAGAAGGCGAGACATGGGGTGTCCTTTTTTTAGATCGTTTATGATAGTGTGGACAGCTTTTTCTTGCGCATCTGTTAAAGTAAAGTCTAGGTGTTTTTTAAATTCTTCAAGTGCTGTATCTAAATTTAATAGAGAATATGAGGATGCTTGTTGTGCATCATTCTTTTGTTTTGCATTGGTGAGTTGTATGTAAAAAACTTCTTCAAAAGCAAAACGTTTTTTTGCCACTTCTGCGTCGGCTTCTTTTTTTGGTGTGTGTATATATATGAGTGCTGATTGGAGAGAGGGGAGATTGTATTTGTTTCGTATGTCTTCAGGTAGAGTATCTTCTATATTTTTAAATTCTTCATGAACAAGAATCTTTTTAATCATGTGGTGTATTGCAAGGGAAGATATACCTTTACTTTCTCTATATACAGGTAGATACAGAGCTTCTTTTGATTGGCCGAAAAGATTTGTTCCGGTTACAAGGGGTGAAGAGTTTGTTTTTTCTATATTTGGATTGATGATAGAGTTTTGGCCTTTTTGATCTTTTACAATACCGCTTACTTTAACCGTGTCGCCGTCCTTAAACATTTTGCCGATGTATATTTGATTGAACCAAAAGAGTTTTATCTTTCCTGATTCATCATGCAGCACCGCACTTGTATGTAATACTTTTGATTTGTATGTTCTACCACTTTCTACACGAGACAACGTTCCATACAAAGTTACCGATGTTTCAGGTAGAGCATCTTTTATATATGTTGCACTAAAGTTATCTCCATATCGAACTGGAAAATGATATAAGAGATCTTGTACTGTTTTTATACCAAGTTTATGAAGAGCTATGAGCTGGGGTTTGGTTGGGCGGAGTATTTTTTCAAGAGGGGTTGAGAGGAGGGGTGACATGTGTTGAGTATATCACGAGGTGTGTTTGTAAATAAAAAAAGGGCCACCTTGGGGGAAGGTGGCTTTGTTGGGTGGGGAGAGGCGTTACTCTTCACCCCCCTCTTCTTCCTCTTCTCCTGGAGGAACGGCGGATTTATCCACCAGTTCTTCATCAAGAGGTGTGCTCCCAGATGTTCCGGGTTTGGTGGTTACTTTTAATTCGTGGTCATTTGACATGTGAAAGGGAGGTTGTTGGTTAAGGTACTCCCAATTATTCATGCTACGCTTGGTTTTTAAACATGTCAACTATACTAGATCAAACCCTCTTCTTTAAGTTCTTTGTTTAGATTTTTAATATCTTCCTTTGAATATTTTTTTAGTGACACAGGTATGTCTTTCATCTGTTTTGCTCCTAGGTGTACTTTAAGTAAAAATGCTCGAAGCTGTCTTTTTGAACCTTCAAACTTACTTTGTTTTGTATAGTGTTTGCTTTTCGTGTGAAGAATTGTTTTTTCTTTACCAAGTTTGCTTTTTAGATATGAACCATAGTCATACAGTGCATAATAAAAATCTCGAACAGAAAAATCGGTAGGTAGTTTTTGTAAAAGCTTTTCTAGAACACTATGTACCTCTTTGTCATGTACTGCTGTTTTGTCTTTAAAAAAATGATGCAATATAACCGCACGTATATTTGTTTCTATAAAAACAACGGGTTTGTTTTTACTAAAAGCCAAAACTGCTCCAGCTGTAGATTGTCCAACACCTGGTAGGGAAGTATAAAAATCATAAGATTCTAAATCTTTTTTATGTGCATTCGCAAGTTTTTGTGATGCTTGGTGTAAAAATTTTGCTCGGCGATTGTATCCAAGTCCTTGCCACACAATCAAAACATCTTTAAGAGAAGCCTGTGCGAGTTCATCTGCGGTTTTGAATTTTTTTAAAAATTCTTTATACTTTTCCAATACTCTAGAAACCTGTGTCTGTTGAAGCATGATCTCGGACACAAGTATTTTGTAAGGATCCGTGGTTTTTCTCCAAGGTAGAGTGTCTCTTTTGTGTATAGAATAAAATTTTTGGAGAAATGAAATAAAACTTTTCATGAGAACTATAGGAGAGTTTCTGCAACATCATCAGAAGCAGGGTCTGGTTTGGCTGAAGCTATGACTGTGGGGGCTGGCGCAGAACGACCGTGTTCTGTTTCTGCTGGTGCAGGTGTTTTTTTCTTTCGTATATCTTGAGCGAGTATAAGTGCGGCATTTAGACAAAGTGTCTGCATAGATGCAAAGATGACAGATGCTTTGTCTATATTTATAGCGAGTATTGTAAACAATATGAGTAGTGACAGGCTACTTGATACAAAAAGCATCTTTCCAGACAGTATCCACGCAGACATACAAAGAGCTAGTATTCCAAGAAGTATAGGTAGAACTGTTGCGTCAGGACTCATAAATGGTTGTGTATACTCTGCAACAATCGTTGGGTTGTAAAAGCAGAGTATAGCGATAAAGATATAGGCAAAAGCTAGGCCTATACGGAGTATAAATGATATAAGAGGGAGTCGAATATTCATATGCACTTATGATATCATATATGCCATATGACATATAACCTGCATCCGCTCTTTGTACATTTTCCAATAGCCCTGCTTTTTGTGTACTCACTTATACAAATACTGCCAGTTAAAAGATTTATTCCAAGTGTAAATTGGCCTGTTGTAGGTAGAATATTTTTGATCGTTGGTGTTCTTGGCGCCTTTGTAAGTTTGGTGACAGGGGAAGTTGCTGAACATCTTGTTAAGCCAAATCACGACATAGTTGAACTTCATGCTGGATTTGCTGCTCTTACAACGTGGTTATATGTATTTTTGCTTGTTCAGGAAATGTTGACGGTGTATGTCGCAACAAGACTTTCTTCACCTTTATGTAAATTGCAGAAGATTTTGTCTAACAGGGTTTTAGTGGTTCTGGTTTCTATTATCGCTCTGGCGACCCTTACGGCTACAGGTATACTTGGGGGAGTGATGGTGCATGGTACAAGTTCCGATCCTCTTGCACCTATTTTATTGAAGCTTTTCGGTATCGATTTTTAGCATTTCTGTGCTATATATAGGTCTATGGAGACGTGTCGGAGTGGTCTAACGTGCCTCTTTGCTAAAGAGGTGGGCCTCTAAAAGGGCCCCGGAGGTTCGAATCCTCTCGTCTCCGCAAAAGTGGTATTTCACGGAGTGAATAGACTAGGAGAGCTTCTTAAAAACAAGATCCCCAAATATTTCAACTCTTTTCTCTGTTGTTGGTCTTATCCATAAAAAAACATTTTTAGTCACTTCTTTAGGGTTTGGGATAGTATCTACTGAATGATTATAAATGGTAATTCCTTTATCTTTCATTATTTCTATAATTTCTGGCTCAAACTGTTCTAATGAAATAAAGATACTTTTTCTTGCAACCCGTTCAAATTCTTTGACTAGATTTTCTAGATCTTTTATAAAAAACAGAGAACTCAGTGCAGTAACATGGTCGACAGACTTATCTTCAAATGTTTTTATTATATCCTCGACAGGTCCAACAAAACCTTCAAAACCTCGTTTTTGTGCAAGCTCGATCATCAACGGCGATATATCAATCCCCTTGTATGTAAAACAGTCTCCCAAATATTCTCTAAGCTTTCCGGTTCCACATCCAACATCAAGAATTTGGCCGCTAATAATATTATTCTTTTTATATGTTTCTATAAGTCTGCTGGGTATTTGATATTCAGATTTACCATCAAACGAATCATCGTATATAGAAGAGGCTTCGTTGTACAAACGAGTTACATTTTGCCTCTGTTTAGATATTTCTTGACTTACATCGTTCTGTGTATCTGTCATATAAATATACTACCTTTAAAATCATATATAATCTAGCATTATAGCCATGCTCCTCAAACTAAAAGTCAAAACCAACTCCAAAGAAAACAAAATCGAAAAACTGAAAGACGACGAGTTTAGAATTTTCGTTAAAGCAAAACCAGAGCAAGGTATGGCCAATCAAAAAGTTCTTGAACTATTATCAGAATATTTGCAGATTCCAAAACAAAAAATATCTATTATAAAAGGTCACACTTCACCATCAAAGATAGTGGAGATACGAGAATAGTCTTTATGATATTATATAAATATATGCACTGGACTATATATGCTTCATTATCAGCCATCTTTGCCGCACTTGTTGCAGTATTAGGGAAGATAGGTCTCAAAGATGTTGATTCTACGTTAGCTACTTCTATACGATCAGTTGTCATGGCTGTGTTTTTAGTTATAGTAGCTGTTTCTTTGGGAAAATTTAGCAATGTGCACACTATAAGTAATAAAGCGTTACTATTCATAGTCTTTTCAGGTATAGCTGGGGCAATGTCTTGGATATTTTATTTCTTTGCACTTAAGGTTGGACCAACAAGTGGGGTATCAGCTATAGATAAAATGAGTACTGTTTTTGTACTTATACTAGCTGTTTTGTTTTTAGGTGAATCGTTGACTTGGCTCAAAGCACTCGGTGCTCTGGCTATGACGGTGGGTGCTGTGCTTATGATTTGGTAGCCCTCCCTTGTATATATGATATACTATAGAGGTACTTATTTAACATAATAGAAATAATAAACATCATGCCAACAGCAAAAAAACCAGCAAAAAAGGTTGCTAAGACATCAACACGAAAACCAAATGCTTCTTTCATGAAGCCTATGACTATCGGCGCTGATCTTGCTCCTGTAGTTGGAAAAGGACCTATGCCTCGATCTGAAGTTGTAAAAAAACTTTGGGCATATATCAAAAAGAATGGTCTTCAAGATACAAAAAATAAAAGAAACATTAACGCTGATGCTTCTCTTCAAAAAGTTTTTGGAGGAAAGAAAACAGTTTCAATGTTTGAAATGACAAAACTTGTTTCAAAACATTTGTCATAAGAATACAAAAGAAAAACACCGCACGAAGCGGTGTTTTTCTTTTAACTCCAATCTATTTCAGTTAATCCGTGCTCTTTTAAATACGCATTTGTTTTACTAAAATGTTTACATCCAAAAAAGCCACTATGCGCAGAAAAAGGTGATGGGTGGGCTGCCTCGAGTACAAGATGTTTATTTCTATCTATATGAGATCCTTTTTGTTTTGCATAGTTTCCCCAGAGTAAAAAGACAAGATGCTCTTTTTCTTCTGATAGTTGTTTTATGACCGCATTGGTAAATTGTTCCCAACCTTTTTGTTGATGTGATCCAGGTGTGTGCGCGCGAACAGTAAGTGTCGCATTTAACAAAAGAACTCCTTGTTTTGCCCAGCGACTCAAGTCGCCATTTGGCTTTGGATGTATGCCCAGATCCTGTTCTATTTCCTTGAAAATATTTTTAAGCGAAGGGGGAAGTTGCATATTCTCATGAACTGCAAAACTCAAACCGTTTGCTTGCCGTGGTCCGTGATACGGATCTTGTCCGATAATGACAACTTTTACTTGAGAAACAGGACAGAGATCAAAAGCCCTGAATACATCTTGAGGCTTTGGATATATCGTAGATGTTAGATATTCGTTTCGGACAAAATCAGACAGACCTTTAAAATAATCTTTCTCAAATTCTGGGGCGAGAAGTTTTTTCCAAGACGATTCTATTTTAATGTTGTTTTCTTGAGTCATAACGCATTGTTACTGATATCGCTAGAAGTATAAGTACAAATGTAAATATCTCACCTGGATGTACCCCCAAAACCGCATCACCGATAATACCAAGTCCTACATATGCAATAATTCCGTACGCTGTTTTTATAAGTGTTGGAGACTTATTCATAAGACCAAGCATGATAGGGGTAACAAAGATCATTGTTGTTATACCGATAAGCACCCCAAATACCACATAGGCAAAATGACTTGATATACCAACAGCACCAACAACATTGTCTATGCTGAAAACTAGATCGGCCAGACCTATCTGTCCAATAACTTTCCAAAAATGAGGGTGACGACGAAGTTCTTTTGATTCTTCTTTATTTCTAAAAAAGTGTGAATAAGCCAACCAAAGTAGATATAATCCACCCAAGAGTTTTATAAAATCATTTTCTATAATGACAGATGCAATCAGAAGACAGAGAACTCTAAATACAGCTCCAAGAGCTATACCGGCATAGATAGCTTTTTTCTGCAGGCGGGGAGGCAGGTCTTCGGCTAGTGAGGCATTCACTATAGCGTTGTCGACACTGAGCATGAGCTCCAGGACAGTAATACTGAGTATGGTTGAGATGACGGTTAACATTTGTTTTTTATAGCATTGTTTTTCTTAACAACCCACCTTGACAATAGTCCTATTAAAATGAGTACGACGGTGATAGCAATAATAAGTTCAAAGCGAGCCCCTACTTTGCTACTCGTCCATATAACTAAGATTGCCCCCAGTGCATCTCCTGTTATGAATATTGGAAAAAAATATTTGAAAGGAAGTCTGCTTAATCCAGCAGCATATGTAACAATCTCCGGAGCAAATGCAAAACTAAAGCAACTGATGATAAAACCTTTTACAGTTGATAGATGTCCCACAAGTTTACTCAATAAACCTGATTCATTCTTAGATATAAATGCCTCAACTCTGTGTCTGCCAAGTTTTCGAGCTATAAAGAATGCTGATGTATAACCAAGACTATCTCCTATCATGATGTACAGAAAACCTTCTCCGACACTAAAGATTGTTCCTGCCATGAGATACAGAGGTAATCCAGAAACCGGTGCCACAACTATGGTCAGTATTTTCATTAATATTAATACAACAGGTGCCCATATGCCGGACGCCTCAACGGCATTTTTTATAGTGTCTTCTCCAAAAAAGTTCATTGCCCATATAAAAACAATGATAATAATCAGACTAATCAAAGTCCCCACAAGCATCTCTTTTGTGATTTTTGAGAGGAGTGATTTCATAAGGGTAATATAACATAAATGTGTTAGCATACCCATATATGGAAAATTATCAAACTCCTTTCGGGGCAGTATCTATTTCTCAAGACGAAAAGGGTATAACCAGTCTTGCATTTGTTAAAAACACAGACTCAAAAAAGCTATTTCCAACGTTTGATCTATGTAAAAAGTACAAACTAAATCCACAAGGTACAAAGTTTCAAAAACAAGTATGGAAGGCACTGCTTAATATAAAAAGGGTCAGACTAAAACATATGCCGATGTTGCGAAAATGATAGGAAGACCTACTGCGGTCCGAGCAGTCGCTTCCGCTGTCGCCAAAAACGCTATTGCGGTTCTTATACCTTGTCATAGAGTCGTTCGAAGTGATGGAGGTGTGGGTGAATATAGGTGGGGTAAAGATATTAAAATACAAATACTTAAAAATGAGGGTTTGGTGATATAATAATATCTATATGGATCAAGCACACGAATCACCTTTAGAAACCACAGCAGAACAGTATTCAGTTGATGAAAATACTATAAAAGGTCTTGTTGACAAGTTGGTTATATATGGACCAGAAATCTCAGAACGGTTTAGTAGATATCAACAAGAACCAAGTAAAGATACTTTTGGCAAACTCTTTTATCGTATATGTTTTGCTGAATATAAAAGACTTCGTATTTCAAAGTTTGAACAAGACGAAGAATCTCTGAGAGAGGCTTGGTCGTACGCAATAATGGATGATACTGTTACCCACAGTACATCTAGCAACGGTACATGGGCAAATAGAGGATATTCATATGATGCAGTTGCCAGAGGCTCCTTAAATGTTTTTGTAACAAAAGAACTGCTACAAGGGTTAGATAAACTTATTGCAGAAGGATCTGTTTATTTTTCGTATAAGTTTGGTAATCCAGATTCAGCAGATAGTCCAAACAAAAGACGTGACTCTATAAGTCTGTATTTTGATGAAGAGCCGGATCAATCTGCGCTGAGAAAAATATCAGAGATAGTGTCACCACATGTTCGAAATGAAGATGATCTTATTGGACGTAAGGTTTCAGATGGATTTTTTATGTCTGATGTTGGCGTTATTAGTACCAAGCATGCCGAACAGTTTCTGTCCGACATAGATGATATCCATCCCGGCTTAGGTGAGGCGGTGTATCTACTCTGTAGTCATGGGAGCGGATGGGGTCTGTCTGAAGGTGTGTATGTTGCCATAAAAAATGTCTTCGCAGAGATTGGTTTGAATGTGTCATATGATCAAGAATCAGGTTTTAAAACAACCCTACAAAACCCTTAAAAATCATGTATACTACGAAGTATCATGAAAACTCCAAATGAGAGAGAGTCGGAAGTGTTAAAATTCTGGCAAGATAACAATATTTTTCAAAAAAGCCTGGACAAAAAAGGCGAAGTGTTTCGGTATTATGATGGTCCTCCATATGCTACAGGATTGCCTCATTTTGGACATATTGTTCCAAACACTGTAAAAGACCTTATTCCTCGATATAAAACTATGCGAGGATATCGAGTGCCTCGAACATGGGGTTGGGATTGTCATGGACTACCCATAGAAACTCTGGTTGAAAAAGAGCTCGGTTTTAAAGGTAAAAAAGAGATAGAGCAGTACGGTGTTGGAAAGTTTAACCAGGCTGCACGAAACAGTGTTTTTGGATATCGGGATGATTGGATGAAAATAATACCTCGACTTGGTCGATGGGTTGATATGGAAAAAGATTATCGATCCATGGATGCGACTTTTATGGAGTCAGGTGTTGAGGCATTTAAAAAACTTTGGAACAAAGATTTGGTATATGAAGGATACAAGATCATGCCATGGTGTCCACATTGTGAGACAGTGCTTTCAAACTATGAGGTGACAGAAGGTTATGTTGATATAACTGATATATCTGCGTATGTTAAATTCCCTGTAGTAACAGAGGGTGAATTTAAAGGTGTTTCATTTGTTGCTTGGACGACAACACCATGGACTTTGCCTGGTAATACAGCGCTTGCTGTGAATGCGGAGTTTATATATGTAGTACTAAAGATAACAAGTACAGAAAATAAATCTGAACATATCATTGTATTAAAATCTTCTGTAGAAAAACTCGAAGGTTTATTAAAAGATAAACATACAGTCGAAGTTGAAAAAGAGATACAAGGAAAAGATCTTGTTGGATTATCATATGAAGCACCTTTTTCATATTTTCCAAAAGAAGAAAATATGTACATGGTTTGGTCTGCTTCATTTGTTACTGATACAGATGGAACAGGTATAGTACACATCGCACCTGCATTCGGTGATGATGATATGAAGCTTGCACAGGCAAATAATATTCCTGTGATAAAGCACGTTGCTCCAAGTGGAGATTTTGTAAAAGAGGTTACTGATCTATCTGGTCAAGCAAAACCAAAAGAAGATCATCAAAAAGCTGATGTTGAAGTTATAAAATATCTCGCGCATCACGGAACACTTCTTGCAAAAGAAAAATATACTCACGCGTATCCGCATTGTTGGCGATGTAAAACACCTCTTCTAAACTATGCGACTTCAAGTTGGTTTATAAAAACAACTGCACTCAAAGATAGAATGATAGAGGAAAATAATAAAACAGCTTGGCATCCAGATGAGATAGGACACAAGCGTCTTAATGCTTGGCTTGAAAATATGCGAGATTGGGCAGTATCTCGAAGTCGTTTCTGGGGAACACCTCTTCCTGTATGGAAAAGTGAATCTGGAAAAGCAGAGTGTCTTGGCGGTCGTGACGATATAAAAGAAAAAACACGACGCAACGCATATATTGTTATGCGACACGGTGAAGCAGAGCATCTTACTAAAAATGTGTTGAGTTCAGGTGATGTTGCAGAACAGCATCCACTTACAGAAAAAGGTATAGAGGAGGTTAAGGCTTCAGCGCAAAAGATGATCGATAGTGGAATAATTCCTTCAATCATATATTATTCACCACTACGAAGAACTCGAGAGACGGCGGAGATAGTTCGAGACATGTTTACAGCCTCTGGAAAAGAAGTTCAGTTTATACCAGATACACGTCTGCGAGAACAAGATTTTGGAGATATAAATGGTAAAGCTCGGGTTGAGCTTGATGCATACAGAAAAACCCATGAAGAGGTTTTGTTTACACGAGTTCCAGGAGGTGAGTCCATCGAAGATATACGTCTACGAGTTGGAGAGTTCTTGTACGAGATTGATAGTAAACATAAAGATGAAAAAATACTTATCGTTACTCATGAAGGTACTGCGTACAGTGCACAAAATGTTGCATACGGAGACAGTAAAGAAGTTTTGTTGAAGAAAAACTTTGATCCAGCAAAACATCTAGGAACCGCACAGTTTGCACAGCTTGATTTTGCTTTTATTCCACACGATCCAGAATATCAACTAGATTTTCATCGACCATATATCGATGAGGTTACATTTGAACTTGGTGGGGAGATATATAAACGATGTCCGGAAGTGTTGGATGTGTGGTATGACGCTGGTTCTATGCCGTTTTCTTCTGTGCACTACATGTTTGATAAAGAAACCGAAGACAGAAAGCGAGAGTTCGCAGAAAACTTTCAAGTTGATTTTGTGGCAGAAGGACTCGATCAAACTCGAGGATGGTTCTATCACATGCTCATCATGGGGGTTGCGCTTATGGACAAATCTCCGTTTGAGCATGTTTTGGTGAACGGACTTGTTCTAGCAGAAGATGGACGAAAGATGAGTAAGAGTCTGAAAAACTACCCAGACCTTCTTCCGGTTGCTGAAGAGTATGGTGCGGATGCTTTACGATATTTCTTCCTCTCATCACAGGTGGTTCGAGCAGAAGAGTATGCATATTCACAAAAAGGTTTGCAAGAGGTTAATAATAAGTTGATTAATAAGCTTCTAAACACCGTCTCTCTGTTAGATATGTATGGTGTTAAAGGAGTTGAGGTTAAGTCTCACAGAGATCATGTGTTAGATGAGTGGATAAATTATCTACTTGATAAATTAATCATTACAGTTACACATCATCTTGATGATTATTCTATAGATAAAGCTGCTCGACCTATACTTGATTTTGTGGAAGAATTTTCTACTTGGTATGTACGACGTTCTCGGGATCGATTTAAAGATGAAGTTGAAGCAAAAGTTGTAACTCAAAATATCGCATATATACTCACAACTCTTTCTAAACTGTTGGCACCTTTCACACCATTTATTGCTGAGGATATATATCAGCAGATGAAAAAGTTCGCAGTTGGTGATTGGAAGGAGAGTGTGCATCTTGAGGATTGGCCTGCTACAGAAAACGTATCTTCTTTGTCTGAAGAGGTTGTTGTTCGAATGCAAAAAACACGAGAGGTTGTTGAAATAGGATTAGCTGAACGAAATAAACAAGGTATAAAAGTTCGACAGCCACTTGCATCAATAACCGTACCTGGAGAAGTTTTTGAAAATCTGTACACGGACATCATTGCTGACGAGCTCAATGTTAAGACTGTTATCAAAGGGGAGGTTCAGTCTGCGTATGTACTTGATATTGTCATAACAGAAGAACTTCGTCTTGAGGGTGTTGTTCGAGATATCTCTCGAGAGATACAGGCTGAAAGAAAGAATATGAATCTTGTTCCTGAAGATAAAGTAGAGGTTGTTGTACATACGAATGAATCAGGAATAGAAGAGCTCTTACAAAATATAAAACCAACAGTCGGTGCGGAAAAAATATCAGTAGTTCTTGTTTCTGTCCCAGCTGATTGCAAAGTAGAAGTTAAGAAAGTCTAAGGGATACTATGGCTTACACAATATACGAGACCAAAGCGATTATTCTCGGATGTAGGCCCGTGCAGGAACACGACTTGTTTCTACGTGTATTTTCAAATGTCTTTGGATATATATCTATAGTTGCCAAAGGAACTCGTAAATCAACATCAAAACTTAGAGGTAATATAAATGAATATACAGTCGCTACTTTATCAGTGGTAAAGGGAAAAGAGATGTTTCGTTTAACAGATGCGAAGCAGTCTTTTTCGTTTACAGGTTCACGTTCCGTGGTTTCTTTTTTACGTGCGGCTGAAAAATTATTTTATAGTCATGAAGAAGAATTTGGTCTACAAACACATGAGCATATATTTAATATGATGCTCCGGTTATCAAAACTACTGGTATATATAGTGTCATACAACACAGATACACCGAGACAAGATGTGCAGGACTTTTTCAGTGTGTTTGTTCGTGGGGAGCAAGGGTTTTTGCCTAAAGTAAATTGGGGTGATGGATATACTGTTGAGGACTTTTTTGCATTATCGGATGAACATGTGTGTGCTTGGTTGGAGAGTAATAGACCAGTTATTGTTGAGCTGTTGAAGAAGGATAGGGAGAGGGTTTCTTAGTTGAACTGTATTTCGTACATCTTTGTAAGATTTGATCGCGACTCATAAAAAGGTTTTGATAAATTATACCACACGAGGTCTTAAATATCCATGAGTATTTTTGTTGCGTTGAATTTTTTATTCGTGTTAATATAAGAGGGTGTTAAAGAAAACATAGACGAAATTTAAATTTTGCTCGCTGACAAGGTGGCCCCTTCAAGCAATACAGAGCAGGCAGACCTCAAACCCTTGAGAATCATTTTCTAGGCAGGCGTTTGTGCAGGAATAGAAGTATTCCATGCTCAACTAGCCATTGGGATGGGATCACGTAATCACTATAGTGAAAAACGTTATCCTGTCAAAGGTCTGCCTCGGGAATGATTTTTATTTACCTGCTCTGTCTAGTTTCTCTTGCTGAGCTTCGAAGTGAATTCGGGGTTGACGAAGGGATGCTAGAGATTTTTGTAGATATATTAGGTGTCTTGTCTTGGTGGTGTAATAAGTCGCAGCTAATGACAAGCTCTAGATTAAGTACACTGATATATCGTCAACATGCAGAAATCAACACAAACTCAGCATTGTTTTACTCCGAAGAGCAATCCGAAGATAAGACTATGCAACGTAGTAGACCTCTACTCTGACGGTCAACTATGGGAGACAAAATCTGGAAAGTGGATACCAATACCAATAGAAGAAAACGCACCTGTTACAGCAAGTGCGCCTTCTATTAAAAACATGAATTAATAATGTTTTTGAAAGCCAGGGTTAGTGTCTTGTGCAGGACACCCCGGCTTTTTGTTTATACATATATTATAGGATCATTCACACGATCATACAATGGTGTGTAGAACAGTGTACTTGCCGTACGTAGATATGTCAAATTTATAGAGATTTTATCTATATGATATACTTTAAATATATGAATGAAACTACTATTATTCTTAATATTGGTGCCGGTGCCCTTATTGTAGGAATTTTAGTATTCTTTCTTGGTTTACTTGCGATAATATGGAAAGGAAAAAAAGAAATTGCTGATACAGTAAAAGAAGAGTTGTCTCCATATAAAAATATGAATAATAGAGTCATAAACGCCATAACAGAAGTGCAAACAGTCTTAAGAAATAAATATAAAGGGGTTAATATTTCACATAATTTAATGGAAACATCAGGTAGTCCGTTAGGGCCAACAGAATTTGGTGCTCAAATGATCAAAGACAGTGGGCTTGAAAAGATATTGAATGATAATTCTGAAACCCTGTGCATTAAGTTGAAGGCTGCACTCCCAAAAGAATATACTGAGTATGATGTGCAAGAAAAAGCTAGAGAATTACTGATGAGTCTAAAAGACGATCCTATGATGATACCGCTAAAGAGGTGGGTGTATGAACATCCATCAGATATTACCCTGATCCTTAAGGTTGGGGGATTGTGGCTAAGAGATGATTTCCTTAAGGTGCCTAGACGAGTACATCAAAATAAGGATCAAAGACATCAGGGTTAACTAGTGTATAATACCCTTATTTTCTAGTGCTCCCGTTAGGAATCGAACCTAAATTTTGAGTTCCGCAAACTCATGTCCTATCCATTGAACGACAGGAGCCCTAAAATCCAAAATATTCAAGAACTCTTTGAAAGAGAGTTTCATGTGTTCGTACCTCTGGTAATACTTTTGATAATTCTTCTCGTAGGTCCTCTATATCAATCTGATCTGTTTCAAGTGGAAGTGGCAACACCAGCAATGTTGAAAGTATTCCATTTGTTTTAAATAAAATACGAGAATGTATATGATGCTCTCGGTTATCTTCGATCCAGAAACTTCGAAGTTGGTTAAAATCCCATTTCTCCTGATCGACTCGAATACCTGTTTGATTTATTTCAAAGCGTAGAAGGTGAGGTGGTTGAAGTGCGTGTATAAACAGAACGAGAGTTGATACCAATATAAGGAATCCAAAGGTTAAACTACCGACCAAAAAAGCCACAATGGCAAATGTAGCTGAAACTATACCAACAGACCATTTCCAGTCTGTTGATTTTTCAAAATGAACATAGTGATATTCTTCCCATATGATGGGCAATTTACTCATGCTATGATTATACTAATGAAACCCGTAACGAACAACCTATCTGATATTCTCTTTGATGTTTTGGTCATAGGTGGAGGTCCTGCTGGTATGATGGCGGCGCTTCGTGCCAAAGAAAAAGATCCAAAGAAAAAAGTTATATTGCTCGAGAAAAATTCTTCTCTCGGTAAAAAGCTTTTGATTACCGGCGGAGGGAGGTGTAATGTAACAAACTCAGAGTTCGACACTAGAAAGTTTTTGTCTCACTATAAAGATAGTGATAAGTTTTTGTTTTCTGCTTTTTCTCAGTATGGGGTACAGGAGACTCTTGATTTTTTTCATGATCGAAACATGCCAACAAAAGTTGAAAATGAAGGGCGAACATTTCCCGTGAGTGATAGTGCTCGAAGTGTTTGGAATGTTTTAGTTCGTGGCATGGAAAAACTTGGGGTTGAAGTTGTGACTGATGCTCAGGTTTTAGGCTTTGAAAAAGAAGGCGGTTTGGTTTCAGGTGTTTTTGTCTCTATTAAAAACAAAAAGACAACACTTAAAGCAAAGACGTACGTTCTAGCAACAGGAGGAACTTCTCATCCAGAAACTGGTTCGACAGGGGATGCATATCCATGGCTAAGCGAGATTGGGCATACTGTTAATATTCCAAAACCCGTGCTCGTTCCTGTAACCATAAAAGATGTTTGGGTTAAAGATTTGCAAGGTTTAACTTTAAACCCTGTTAAGATCACCTTGCGAGTTGCGGATGAAAAAGTTGTATCAAAAAAAGGAAAGATATTGTTTACACATTTTGGAGTTACCGGGCCTACTGTTCTCAATATGAGTAAACAGATAGGAGATCTACTCGCTAAAAAACAAGATGTGCTTTTGAGTTTGGATCTACTGCCAAGCCATGATCACGGATCTCTAAATCAAACATTGCAGGATATATTTGTAAAAAATAAATCAAAGAAAATAAAAAATACACTTGATGAACTGATACCAAATAGAATGGTAGAAACAGTTCTCACAAAAGCTCATGTAGATATAGAAAAAGTCTGTTCGCAAATAACTCGTGAAGAACGAATGCAACTCATAGATGTTATTAAAAATATCTCAATGAAAGTACAAGGTTTGCTCGGAGAAGATAAGGCGATCATTGCTAGTGGAGGAGTCCCTCTTCAGGAGATAGATTTTAAGACGATGAGATCAAAAGTCTGTCCAAATGTATGCATCATCGGTGATCTACTTGATATAGATAGACCATCAGGAGGATACAGTCTCCAGTTGTGTTGGACAACAGGTTATGTTGCTGGAGATCACGCTTTATTTTAGAACAACAGGTAAATCATACATTTGACCATCTTCTCCTGAAGGATTTTCTTCACTAAATCGTATTTTAAATTTTGTACCACTTGGCATACCCCGTCCTTGATTTGAATAATTCATAGTTACTGAAAATGGAGAAGATGTGGCCATCCAGTTTTCAACTCGAACTATCTCAGGTTTTCCAACAGGATCCCAGCCCAAACCCGCATTATCATAATACAACTGTGCTGTACCTGCCTGTCCTTCGAACATAATCCAACGACAATCTATAGATGCATTGCTGTTATCTATAGTTCCATGTATCTCAAGAGGAAACTCTACCGAATCACCTTCTTTTATATTTTCAAAAGATAAAGCACAGGGAAGTGGTTCTGCGTTTGTGCTGACTGTTGTTGAGGCTGGTGACACTGTATCTGGTTTTGGAAAAGTTTGTAGCTCGTGAGATCTCGACAGGTAAGCTACTGCAAAGGCTAAAATAATGATGGCACTGATAAGAATCATTTTGGATGTATTGTTAGGCATAACTGTATTATACTATATGTATGAAAAAAGGATTTTTTGCTCACATAGAAAATGAGACAACTCAGAATACAAATTTTAGAAAAGTTTTATATACAAGCAACCATAGTCAGCTTGTGCTCATGAGGTTGCTTCCTGGAGAGGAGATAGGTATGGAGGTTCATACTGACAATGACCAGTTTTTTCGATTTGAAGCCGGCACAGGAAAAGTTTTTATAAATGGAAATGAATATGAGGTAGCAGATGGTGACTGTGTGATTATACCCGCTGGAGCTGAACACAATGTTGTAAATACATCCGAAACAGAAGCTTTAAAAATGTATACTATATATTCGCCAGCACACCATAAAGACGGAACTGTTCACGCAACAAAAGAGATTGCTTTGAGCAGTGAGGAGGAGTTTGATGGGGTGACTACAGAGTAGTTGCTTTTTGGTCTGAAACTGATAGTCTATATCTCAAGTCGCACATTAACTCAACATAGAAAGGAAAAACCGTGCGACATCCCAAACTATGCAGTATCAAATATCTGGGGGCATATATTATGTGCCCAGAAAAACCAAGTCTCGGAAGAGAATCCGTGGTGGAAATGGACAAAAACATGACCGTGGGAGCCAAAAGGTCGTAAAAGGAGTAGCATTGGAGTTTAAAGGCTATGCCAAACCCACTCCAAAGGTGAGGGTTCGTCAGACTCCGCCTCCGCCGAGGCATCGTCGGAATAAAGGCTCTTACTACCAAACCCCTGATCAGAGAGGGTGGCGAACAGGGGCTGACTGTCGGTTTGTCGTCTGACCGAACCAGAAGTCCTCTGCTAAAAAACGGCGCCTTGTACTTGCTACTTGGCGTTTTTTTCTTGCATACGAGTTATAGCGATGTTTGTCACAACCCCGGCTGTTATCTCAGGAAGTATACTCAAAAAAGGTATTGCACCGATGATAAACGAACCAGCTGCCACACCTAAGATGTGAGGGTGTTTACTAAATGAAACTCCTGATAGATAAAACCACAGTAAGAAAATTGTCCAAGCAATAATATCTACGATTATATTTATAAAAGGAATAATACTTAAAAGGTCAAACACAAGAGCAGTGCAAATCATGATCATTGCGCTAAATATACCAATCTTATGTTTTACTTTATTTGCCATTGATTTTAGTGTAACACACTGTGATTGAGATAATGGTTCCACAATGTTTTCATATCATTTCGTGTTAAAAGATCTTTAACTTTATCTTCTTCTATCCAAACAAATTCTGCGATAGCTTTTTCTTTTTCATCAACGTCTTGTTGTTCAAGATCTGTAAGCTCGGCAAACACTAGATGATAGTGAGCTAGACGATTTACTCCTTTAACTGTGTGGAAGAATAGTCCGTGTGATACACAGTCAAGAGGTTGTATTGTTCCAACATGTTTGTATCCAGTCTCTTCAAGCACTTCCTTCCGAACAGTTTGTTCTAAGGTGTCGCCATCTTCTATACCACCAGTTAGAAATCCTGTCCACACAGATGTCTTCCATTGTGCCAGAAGATATAGTCTTTCTGTTGGGTGTTTGATAACAACAGCAATAGGGTTTCGTTCTACTATCTGAACTCCTTCTTGATATGAGTCAGTTCCCCCATCTAGGTTGATGTCTATATTTGGATACAGAGATTTTAATTCTTCTATTTTTGACATATAAGTCAATTATACCATGGTATAGATGTGCCTGTACTTCGGCAATAGGTCAAGGCGGAAGGTTGGGTCTCAATGATGAGAATGTGTTGTTTGGGTAGGGGGTCGATTCGCCTATTACAGGAGTAGTACACTTCAATACAGAAAACAAAGCACATACATAGGAGTATGTGCTTTGTTTCTTATTTGGCGGTGTACTCGGGTATGGTACCCACACCTCGAGGCCTTGTAAGGGTATTTTAGCATACTTGGGCGGATGAATTTGAGGTACTTGGGTCGCAGGTCTACTTATTGAGGATCCTCACAAACCGAACAAATCTGACATAAAACAGAGGTTTTAGAGGGCGTGTAATCTTTTGGATCAAAAGCAATGGCACTAAGAAAAATAAGGGTATTTTCGATAAGGGAGAAGTGAACACATGAAAACCACTGTCAGATTTGCACTTCCCCAGAAACGTGACATCGTGCATTGTCCACTGAGAGATTGTTGACACTGGAGTGTAAAGTGAGAAAATGTAAGTAACTTGAGCAATCAAGCCCCGTCCTTTTCAAAGCAAATACAAACTTGAGAACGTACGATATTCTCCCATTCTGTCTTGGTGGCGATCCAAGACCTAGCACCCAACGTAGCCTTCGAGGGTGGAAGCAAAGAATACGTACTCTCGCTATTTTCAATAAATAGAAAGACACTTCGATCAAGATCTCTGAAGCAGATGCAGCCTTCCCAGCTGTTTTACTTTTAATGTAAAGATAAAAAAGGGAGCTTAAATACTCTAATAGGAGAAGCTTGAAGATTTCACTAAAGTAACAACCCATATTCACATTCATGTGAGGTATGCTTTTTGTTATTCTAGTGAGATTTTTGAAGCGCACAAAAATACCTAGATCCAAAAACCAGCATACGCACGTATGTTGGTTTTTGTTTTAGAGAATGACGGATTATTAATTATCAAAATAATCATGTCAAAAACACCATTGGTATGGCGAACCATAAAACGCCGAGTAAACGATCTTCTTCCCTATGAGAAGAACCCTAGAGTCATTAGCGACAAGCAGATGGAGGATCTAAAGGAGAGCCTCAAGAAATTCAATCTAGCAGAAATTCCAGCAATCAACCTTGATGGAAAAATTGTTGCAGGTCACCAGAGGATAAGAGCATTACAGCTCTTGAATCGTGGCGAGGAAATGATTGAGGTAAGAACACCAAACAGAAAGCTCACCCCTTCCGAGTTCAAGCAGTATCTCCTTTCTAGCAACCGCATACACGGAGACTGGGATTGGAATGTGCTTGCAAGCGACTTCGACATAGACACACTACTTGCATCTGGATTCGACAGTGACCTTGCTCAGATATTCGATGACTCGCTTGAGGTCTCGGATGACGACTTCGATCAAGAAGCCGAGATGAAGAAGGCTAAAGAAACTGACATCAAACGTGGCGATATGTTTGCGCTTGGAAGTCATAGATTGATTTGCGCCGATAGTACAGATCTAAATACAGTAAAGAGACTTGTCGGTAATGAAAAGATAGATGTCATTAACATTGATTTTCCATATAACATCGGAGTGGACTACTCGGGTGGCATAGGCGGAAAGCAAAACTACGGAGGAACGATAGACGACAAGAAATCAGGTGCTGACTACAGGAAGTTTGTGAAAGATATTCTCACAAATGCACTTTCAGTTACGAGTGCTGACTGTCACGTATTCACATGGCTCGATGAGAAATACATCGGCATGTTTCAGGAGATATTCAAGGATGTCGGTATCGACTTCAAGCGACTTTGCTTCTGGGTGAAATCGAACCAGAATCCTACTCCGCAGATAGCATTTAATCGAGCGGTCGAACTGTGCATGTATTCGACTAAAGGAAAACCTTTTCTCTCGTCTGGAGTGAAGAACTTGAACGAGGTACTTAATAAGGAAATCGGCACAGGCAATCGTTTGATCGACGACATCATGGATATGTTTCAAATATGGCTCGCAAAAAGAATGGCAAGCAATCTCTATGAGCATCCAACTATGAAACCGCCGAGCCTCTATGAAAAATCACTCCGACGATGCAGTAAGCCAGGAGATAAGATACTCGATTTGTGCGGAGGATCAGGGTCACTTTTGGTAGCAAGTGATTGTCTAAAACGCAAAGCATATATTGCTGAGTACGAACCAGTATTTTGTCAGCTCATCATTAACAGATTTAAGAAACTAAACCCAAATGAAAAAGTCACAAAACTCAATTAAGCACGGAATGATATTCAAGCTCGGTGACCACATCCTTGGGTGTGGAGATAGTCGAGACAAAGAATTTGTTGCCAATGTTGTTAGCAAGCAAAAAGTTAAGGCGGTTGTTATTGATCCACCCTACGGAATCGAGGCTACAGAATCTAAAAGAAACTTCCAAAAGCTAAAGAAAGACAAGATCATTGAAAACGATCACCACCAGAGCGACGAGGAATACGTAAAGTTCACCGAAGACTGGCTTTCAGCAATCATTCCACATCTAGAAAGGAAAAATGCCCTGTACATCTTCAATTCCGACAAGATGATATTCGCCTTGCGTGATGGAATGCTGAAAACTGGATGTAAATTTGCTCAGCTCATTGTCTGGGTCAAAACCCATGCAGTGATTGGTCGAATGGACTATGCCCCGATGCACGAACTCATTGCATACGGATGGCATGGAACTCATGAATTTTTGAAGTCGAAAGACAAAAGCGTCATCGTGTGTCCAAAACCAAACAAGAGTCCATATCATCCAACGACTAAGCCCGTCGCACTCATTCGCCATCTCATACTAAACAGCACTAGAGTCGGTGATGTCGTGTTCGATGGTTTTCTAGGATCAGGAACAGCCCTGCTTGCCTGTGAGCAGACAAAAAGAAAATGTATCGGCATTGAGTTCGATCCTGAATATGTCGCTACCGCAATTTCCAGATTCGAGAAATTAACAGGTATTAAGGTAATACAGATATGAAAAAGGAAACTATTAAAAAGAGACAAGATAATGACAAAAAACTTCTCATTGAACAGCTGAAGAAGACACCTATTGTTCAACTTGCATGTGAGCGATGCGGTATTTCTCGCACTACGTACTATCAGTGGAGAAAGGATGACAAAGAATTTCTCAGGAATTCAGACGATGCGCTCAAGGACGGCAAAGACATAATCAGTGACTTAAGCGAGTCTCAACTAATAACCTTGATAAAGGAGAAGAATTTTCAGGCCATACAGCTCTGGCTTCGCCAACATCATCCTGAATACGGAAACAAGCTCGTAGTAAAAGCAACAATTGAAAAAGAAGATCCTCTTACTCCAGAACAAGAAGCTCTCATACGTGAGGCATTGGGTATAAAGGAAAATGCACCAGAAAAAACATATGAACAACCTTCACAATCATAATGTAGAAATCGAACAAGAAAAGCTTGCACTGATCGTCAAAGATCAGCGTATTCGACGTGAGTTAACCAAAGCCTGTCATCACTGGTTTTTTCACATCTACTTCGCTCATTACGTGAAATACAAGACGGCACGATTTCAGAAAGAGTTGTTTGAAATCACGGAAGATGTGAAAGACAAAACAGTAGTCATTGAGGCCTTTCGAGGATCAGGAAAAACTACGATCATGGGCACCTCATATGCCATCTGGTCGATACTAGGAGTTCAGCAAAAGAAGTTCGTTCTCATGATTGCAAAAACTGAGTCTCAAGCAAGACAATATTTGGCAAACATAAAAATTGAACTTGAATCAAACACTCTTCTTCGATCTGACCTTGGACCCTTCGAGGAACCCGATGATGAATGGAGAGCAACGAGTATTGTTCTTCCAAAATATGGAGCACGAATTACCGTGGCATCTATCGAAAGCTCAATTCGTGGTATCAAACACGGTGCTCACAGACCAGATCTAATCATCTGTGACGACCTTGAAGACTTAGATATCGTAAAGACCCAAGAAAGTCGTGACAAGATGTTCAAATGGCTCACAGGTGACGTCATGCCTCTTGGAGACAAGCAAACAAGACTTGTGGTCATTGGTACTGCTCTTCACTATGACTCGCTCATCTCGAAATTAAAACAAGCGATCATTGAAGGACGGATGGATGGCATAACAAAAAGATATCCGTTTTTAAATGACGAGGGTGTATCCATCTGGCCTGAGAAATTTCAAACACAGGCTGACATAGACACACTTCGTAAATCAATACCCACTGTACAGGCTTGGGAGCGTGAATACATGCTCAATATTGTCTCTGAAGACAATCAGCTAGTTAGACAAGAGTGGATACAGTACTACGATGAACTTCCACAAAATGACACGGTGAGATATGTTGGAATTGGAGTTGACCCTGCTATTGGACAAAAGAGTGACAATGATTCGACCGCAATAGTTTCAGGAAAAATATGCGGAAGAAAGAAGGGTTTGAAGATATATGTATTAGCAAATCCGATAAATGAAAAGATGGATTTTACAGAGACAATATCAAAAGTAAAGTCACTCTCAAAAACTCTTGGAAATGGAGCAGTCCATCTATGGGTTGAATCGGTTGCATACCAACAAGCAATCGTTGATCAACTACGCTCTGACGGATATCCTGCGAAGGAATGGAAAACTGGTGGATCAGACAAAAGAGCAAGGCTCTCCCTTGTCTCAACTCACATACAGTCTGGTGCGGTTCTCTTCCCACGGCACGGTGCAGAAAAATTGATTACGCAACTCATAGGATTTGGAAATGAAACGCACGACGACCTGTGTGATGCTTTGGGTATATTGGTACTGAGTGTCATCGAACAGGATTCAAGGATGAACAAGGGATACTTCACGCTCTTTGATGAAAAACTCTTGGCTCAAAGTTACAGCGAGAGAATTCCTATGTATGGAGATGGAATGCTCGGAGTGATACTGGCAGATGCAAGAAGGACTCACTCAACCATTGTTCTTCGTACAAAAGAAGCGGCTGAGATACTATACTCTGAACAAATAACTGATGCAGATACTGTGGCGAGGAAAGTGGTGGAACTAGCACAGAAGTATACTGTGCCACTTTCTGATCAAAATATATTCATCGACAATAGCGGTAGTGGAGTTGAGCTGTGTAAGCTTGTACGAAAACATGCTGAGGGTAAATTCATACTGGACAAGTATGAGAATCACCAAAGATATGGACTTGATGTGAGTTATAGATACATGTACAACGACGGAAAGTATGAAGATATCTATGCGTCAGGTTTTGGAAAGTTAAAGAAATGGCTAGAGGGTGGTGG
>CAYVEK010000004.1:0-16273 GCA_964450605.1 uncultured Candidatus Saccharibacteria bacterium
GTCTCTCTCTGAGACAGGCGGGGGGGGCTGCATGGTCATGCATCCTGGGCCGCATAGGAGAGGTACGGATGGCTCGCTCGACGAAAGCGACGCCGCGAGCGACGAACGTCGTGCGGATCGATCAGCTCCTCGAGTCGCTTCGCCGAGACGGCGCGTTCGACACGAGGGACGAGGCGCTCGGCCAGTTGGCGCTCACGTTGGCAGCCCAACTCGACGACGGTGCCGGCATGGCAACCGCGGCCGTGGCCCGGGAGCTCCGCGCCACGCTCGCCGACCTCACCAAGGATCGCAGTGGCGACGACGATGACGACGACTGGTCGGCTCAGCTGCCCGCCGCGGTTCGCAACCCCGAGGAATCCTGACCGGGCGACGCTCGGCCCTCAGGTCGTCGAGGTCGCCCGCCGGCTCGGCTACACGCTGATGCCGTGGCAGGAGCACCTGCTGAACGTCGCGTTCGAGCTCGACGAGCGCGGCGACCTGTACTACGTCGAGGTCGTTGCGCTGGTGCCACGCCAGCAAGGCAAGACGTTGGTGATGGTCCCGGTGGCGGTGCACCGGCTGGTCGCGCTCGCCCGCCAGCTCGGCCCGCAGCGGCTCACGTTCACGGCGCAGAAACGCCAGTCGGCCCGCAAGAAGCTCGAGCGGGACTTCGCCGAGATCCTCCGCGGGTCCCGGTCGTTCCGCGAGATCACGAACCCGAAGGCTCGGCCGGCGAAGGCGACCGAGTGGAAGCTCAGCCTGAACAACGGGTCCGAGCACATCCGCATCGGGAAGTCGTACTGGCAGATCGACGCGCCGTCTCGTACCGGGACGCACGGCGACACGCTCGACCTCGGGATGATCGATGAGGCGTTCGCTCACCAGAGCGACGACGTCGAGCTTGCGATGAAACCCGCGCAGGCGACGCGCCGCTCGGCGCAGCTGTGGGTGATCTCCGCGGCGGGTGACGCGAAGAGCTACTACCTGGCGCGCAAGGTGCTCGCCGGGCGCGCGGCTCACGAGGCCGGCGACCACGGCCGCGTCGCATACTTCGAGTGGTCCGCTCCCGACGAGCTCGACCCGGGCGACCCGGCCACGTGGCGTGTCGCGATGCCGGCGCTCGGGATCACGGTCACCGAGGAGTTCGTGGCCGCCGAGTGGGACCGTGCGCAACGCAAGGGACCCGAGGGGATCGCGATGTTCCGCCGGTCGTACCTGAACCAGTGGCCCGAGTTCCCGGTGCTCGAGGAGACGTTCGAGACCGTGTGGGCCCCGGGTGTGTGGGCGGCGGCGTGCGCCGACGACGTCGAGCAGCCGAAGAAGGGCATCGTGTTCGCCCTGGACGTGAACCCGGAACGGTCGAAGGCGTCGATCGCCGCGGCCGGCCCGACGTCGGTCGGTCTCGTCGACGAACGCTCCGGTGTCGGATGGGCGCTCGACGAGGTCGTGAAGCTCGCGAAGAAGTATCGGGCGACCGTCGCGGTCGCGGCGGCGTCACCGGCCGGGTCGATGATCGCGGATCTCGAACGCTCAGGCGTCAAGGTCCGATCGGTGTCGTGGCCGGAGGTGCGCGCCGCGTGCGGCTGGTTC
The DNA here is from genome assembly GCA_964450605.1 of uncultured Candidatus Saccharibacteria bacterium. Lineage (GTDB taxonomy): Bacteria > Patescibacteriota > Minisyncoccia > Phycocordibacterales > CAIZLB01 > CAIZLB01. Next base: position 1,570 of record CAYVEK010000004.1, read on the forward strand.
TACGACGCGATCACGGACCGCAAGATCCAGGTACTCGCCGACGCCGACCTTGACCGTGCCGTGTCGGTCGCGGTGCGCAAGCCGTCCGGCGACGCGTGGGTGTGGGACCGCAAGTCCGGTGACGTGTGCTCGCTCGTCGCCGTCACGCTCGCCGCGTGGACCGCCGGGAACGGGCCGCGTCCGGCGAAGGCAGACATCTCGGGCCTGATCGACCGCGACGCGTTCGAGGCCGAGCTCGCCCAGATCCTGAAGGACGAAGCCGATGCAATGGACGACCTGGACGGCTGAAGTGCTCGGCCTCGCTCTGTGCGCGATCGGGCTCGCGTATGGCGCGTTCCAGGTCGCGGCATGGTTCGGGATCTTCGTGCTCGGCGCGTCGCTCGTCGCAGCCGTCCAGGTCGTCGAGCGTGTCTCGCCGCCGGTGACCCCGCCGGCCGCGGTGGACGGTGACTCGTGAGCATCGTGTCGCGGGTCATGTCGTCGGTCCTCGAGCAGCGGCGCGTCGGCGACTTCGGTCCGTACAGCGACGGGCGTATCCCGCCGCCGACGTGGGACGGTGCGAGCGACGGCGGTCTCGCCGTGTCCGAGACCGCGGCGATGGGGTTGATCGACGCCTATGCGTGCGTGAACCTCATCACCGACGCGTACGCGATGCTCCCGGTGCGCGAGCTCGTCGCGGACGGCGGTGTCGGCAAGCCCGTCGAGCCGTCCGGGATCATCGCGCAGCCCGATCCTGACATCGAAGGATGGGAGTGGCGTGCGCAGATGGTCACGTCGCTCGCGGTGCGCGGCACCGCGTACAGCGTGCACCTCGACTACGACCGGTTGGGCCGGCCGACGATCACCCGGTGCGTGCACCCCGAGGACATCCGCAAGTACCGCTCCGACGGTCGGGTCCGCTACCAGCTCCGCAACGGCACCGTGCTCGAACCGTGGCAGGTGCTCGAGGTGCCGTGGATGCGGCTCCCGGGGGCGTTGACCGCGCTGTCGCCGATCGAGTGCGCGCGTCGAGGGCTGCGCATGTCGATCGCGACCGAGCAGTTCGGCGACCGGTGGTTCTCCGACGGGGCGACCCCGTCGTCGGTCCTGGAGACCGACCAGGACCTCGACGACGACCAGACGGCGCGCACGCAAGCGAAGTGGGTCGTCGCGCACCGGAACCGCCGCCGGCCGGCGGTGCTCACGAACGGGTTGAAGTGGCGGCCGATCACGATCGCGCCGAACGAGTCGCAGTTCATCGAGTCCCGCAAGCTGAACACCGCGCAGACCGCGCGGATCTGGCGTGTCCCGCCGCACATGATCGGCGACACCGAGCGGACGACGTCGTGGGGGACCGGCATCGAAGAGCAGGGCATCGGGTTCGCTGTGTACACGCTCGGCGCGTACGTGTTCCGCATGGAAGCCGCGATGACGAAGCTCGTCGGGACACGCGGACGGTACGTGAAGAACAACGTGTCGGCTCTGCTGCGCGGCAACACCCGTGACCGGTTCACGTCGTACGCGATCGCCCGCCAGTGGGGGTGGTTGTCGGTGAACGACATCCGCCGCCTCGAGGACCTCGCGCCCGTCGACGGCGGCGACACGTACCTCCAACCGCTGAACATGGTCGACGCCGAGAAGGCGTTGCAGATCCTGCTCGCCCCCAAGGGAGGCGCACCCGCATGACGAAACGTGAGATGCAGCGCCGCAACGTGTCGGCGCGCTTCGAGCTGCGCGACACCCCGTCGGGTGGCGTCGGCCTCCGCGGTTACGCCGCCGTGTTCGACCACGTCTCCTACGGCGAAGTCATCCGCAGGGGCGCGTTCACGAAGACCCTCGCCGAAGCCGACGACGTGCGCCTCCTCGTGAACCACGACGGCGTCCCGCTGGCCCGCACGAAGTCCGGGACGATGACGCTCACGGTCGACGAGCGCGGTCTCGTCGTCGACGTGCCCGAGCTCGACATGGCGAACCCCACCGCGCAGGAGCTCATCTCCGCGATGCGCCGCGGTGACATCGACCAGATGTCGTTCGCGTTCACGCCGAACCTCAACGGCCGCACCGTCATCGACGGCCAGGACGTCATCGAGCAGCTCGACGTCCGCCTCTGGGACGTCTCCGTCGTCACGTACCCGTGGTACGACGTCACGAACGCCGAGCTGAAAGACGCGGACCGTGCGCTCGTCGCGCTCCGCTCGGCCCCGAACGGCGACACGCTCACCGACCCGGAACGTCGCGCCGTGCGCCGCCTGCTGCGCGCCGCGCCGCCCGGGAAGATGTCGTGGGGTGAGATCACCGAAGCGGTACGCGACGCGATCCGGGACCGCATCGAGTCGCTCGTCGGCGACCTGTACGTGTGGGTGTGGATCGACGACATCGGCATGGACTGGGTCGTGTACTGCACCGGCGACACGTACTGGCAGATCGGATGGTCGATCGACGACCAAGGCGTCGTCGCCCTCGACGGTGACCCCGTCGAAGTCGACCGCCAGACCACCTACGTCCCCCACGTCGAGCCTGCCGGCTCGACCACCGGAACCCCGACGCCGGCCGCCGAAGCCGGCATGTCGCTCGAGACCGCCCGCGCGTACGCACTCGCCGGGCGGGTCCCTCCCGCCGCGTAGCGGCACCCCCAGGCCGAGGCCACGCCGGACGCAGACGCCGGACCCGTCAGGGCACCACGTCACCCGCGCACCACGTCAAGCACGGCGCCCACCAGCAACCCCCCGTCCCTGGAGGACACCACCATGAACCACCTGTCCCAGCTGCTCGAGCAGCGCGCCGCGCTCCGCGAGCGCCGCGACGCCATCCTCGCCGCCGTCGAGTCCCGCGACCCCGACGACGCCGGCCGCCGCAACCTCACCGCCGACGAGGACACCGAGTTCCGGTCGATCGCGACCGAGCTCGGCGCCATCGATCCCCGCATCGAGGAGCTCGCCGACCAGGAGCGCCGCGACCGCGTCGCCGCCGACGCGCAGCGCCTCCTCGGCGTCGGTTCCGGCACCACGGTCAGCGTCCGTTCCGAACCGCTGACCTACGACCGCCAGAACCGCAACGCCTCCTACTTCCGTGACCTCGGCCTCGCGTACGTCGGCGGTGACCAGCAGGCCCGCGAGCGCCTGCAGTCGCACCGCCGCGAGATGGACGTCGAGCTCCCGAAGCTCGAGGCCCGCCAGAGCGCCGAGTTCGAGCGGCAGATGGCCGGCGCCGAGTTCCGCGGCCACGCCATCCAGCGCCGCGACCTCAACCGCACCGACGGCACGGGCGGCGAGTTCGTCCCGCCGCTGTGGATCCTGTCCGAGTACGCCGAGTACGCCCGCGCCGGACGCACCACGCTGAACCTGTGCCGCACCATCCCGCTGCCTGGCGGCACCGACTCGATCAGCGTGCCGCGCATCTCCGGTGGGACCGCCGTCGCCGCCCAGTCCGCGGACAACGGCGCCGTGCAGGAGAACGACCTCACCACGGCAACGGTCACCGCTCCGGTGCGCACCTACGCCGGCCAGCAGGACATCGCGCTGCAGCTCCTCGAGCAGTCGCCGCTCATGTTCGACGAGATCGTCTTCGCCGACCTCATGGCCGACCACAACGCGAAGCTCGACGCGGCGGCGCTCAACGGCGCCGGCACCTCCGGCACCCACACCGGGTTCCTGCAGCTGTCCGGCACGAACAGCGTTTCCTACACCGACGCGTCGCCGACGGTCCCCGAGTTCTACCCGTACCCCGCGCAGGCGATCTCGCAGGCCGCGAGCGGCCGCAAGCTCCCCCCGACGGCGATCGTGATGCACTCGCGCCGCTGGTTCTGGATGCTCGCGGCGCTCGACTCGAGCAACCGTCCGCTGGTCGTCCCGATCGCGAACGGGCCCTACATGGCGATGGGCGTGTCGCAGGACGTGCTCGCCGAGGGCCCCATCGGCGTCATGCACGGCCTGCCCGTGTACCTCGACCAGAACATCCCGACGACGCTCGGCGGCGGCACCGAAGATGCGGTCATCGCCGCCCGGTTCTCCGACTCGATCTTCTTCGAGGGCGCCATCCGCACCCGGGCCCTGCCCGAGGTCCTGTCCGGCACGCTCACCGTGCGCCTGCAGGTCTACTCGTACAGCGCGTTCATGTGCGGCCGCCAGCCCGCCGGCATCTCGAAGATCACCGGGACCGGCCTCGCCGCCCCGTCGGGCTTCTGACCTGACCTGATCGGTCCCATGACCCCCGCTGGTGGCCGCACCTCACGGTGCGGCCACCAGCACCCTCGAAGGAGAACCACCCCACATGACCCGTCAGGACGGACCCCGCATCAACGAGGAGCACCTGCGCCAGGGCTCCCCGGCGAACTCCTTGTTCGCCGAGACGATCTCGCGCTGGGCGGCCGCGGCCGACAACGCGATCGCAGCGACCGGCGTCGAGCTCTCGATCGCCGTGCCCCTGCAGGCCGGCGACATCGTGTCGAACATCACGTTCGTCACGGGCGGCACCGCCGCGTCGTCGCCGACCGCCGGCTACGCCGTGCTGCGCGGCACCGACGGCGCCAAGCTCGTGCAGACCGCCGACTTCGGCTCGACCGCGCGCGCCGCGAACACGGCGTACACGGTCGCGCTCACGTCGAGCTACACGATCACCACCGCCGGCCTCTACTACGTCGGGATCAGCTTCACCGCGTCGACGATCCCGACGCTGCGAGGCGCGACCGTCGGCAACGCCGTCATGGCCGGCGCGCTCGGCCTGTCCGCGAAGGTGCTGTCGCAGACCCACGGCTCGTCCGTCGGCGCGACCGCACCGTCGACGATCGCGACGCCGACGACCGTCGCCGTGCTCCCGTACGTGGTGCTGACGTGACCCCCGCCGAGCAGATCGCGCAGCGCATCGCCGCGCTGCGGACCGAGCTCGGCTATCTCGAAGAGACGGGCCGCACCGCGCGCGCAGCGCAGGTGCGGTCCGTTCTCGCCGAGCTCGAACCCGAGGAGCACGCCGATGCGACCGCCGCCGACGTCGACGCGCCGCCCGCCGAGGACAGCGACGATGACCCCGCCGCAGCAGACGACGACCAGGCCGCCGAGGACGGCGACGCGCCCGCCGACAAGCCGGTGAAGCGCCGCCGCTGACGATGGCGCTCGACAACTGCTACACGACCCTCGACGACGTCCGGGACCGCATCGAAGGCCTCGACGACACCGGCGAGGACGACCTCCTCGAGGAAGCGATCACGTCCTCGTGTCGCGCGCTCGACGAGCACCTCGGCCAGTTCTTCTACGCGACCGACACGCCGACCGCACGGGTGTTCACGCCGCTCGACGCGTGGACGTGCTACGTCGACCCGTTCCTCACCGACACGGGCCTCGTCGTGAAGACCGACGTCGCCGACGACGCCGGCTACGCGACGACGTGGGCGGCGAGCGACTACGAGCTCGACTACTTCGGCGGCGACTGGGGACAGAGCGTCGGAGCACCGTTCGACACGATCCGCGCCGTCGCCTACCAGACGTTCCCCGTGCAGGGCCGCCGTCGCCGCACCGTGCAGGTCACCGCACGATGGGGATGGTCGGCGCCGCCGCGCAACATCGTCGAAGCGTCGAAGATCCTCGCTATCGACCTGTACTCGCGCAGGAACGCACCGTTCGGGATCGCGACCCAGACCATCGAGTTCGGCCCGTTGCGCATCGGCCGCGACGTGCTCGCCCAGGTGCAGTCCCTCGTCGGACGGTACCGACGCCTCGACCGCCGGATCGGCATCGCATGATCAACGACATCATCGACGCGATCTCGACGGTCGTCACCTCTGCGACCGGGTTGCGGTGCGTCGGGGTGTCCGACAACCCGCCGACCCCGTGCGCGCTCGTGTACGTCGGCGACAACATCGGGTCGGACTCCTACTACCGGGCGATGCGCGGCGGCGTCACCGACATCCCGATCATCGTCGAGCCGGTGTACGCCAGCTCGAGCAGCTTGAAGACCGCGGCACGCGCGATCAACGACCACATCTCGCCGTTCGGCGCCACGTCGATCCCGCTCGCGATCCTCAACGCGCCGACGCTCGACCTCGCACCGTCCGTCGCGTCGCCGGACGTGAACTACACGGTCAGCGTCGAATCCGTCACCGACGTCGGAGCCGTGTTCGACTCGACCGGCACGACGATCCGTTTCTGGCGTGCGCGGATCCGCGTCAACGTCAAGGTCACCCGAGGGAGCCTGTAGATGGCAACGGTCGTCGTCACCGACGTGAAGCCCTACGTGGGCGTCCTGGATCTCACGAGCGTCACCGAGAGCGTGTCGTTCGGTGACCTCACCGCCGAAGCGGTGTCGTTCCTGAACATGGGCTCCGGCGGCTACTCCGAGTTCAAGCCGGGAGTGATCAGCGGCGAGCTCGGCCTCGAGATGTTCGCCGACTTCGCGGCGCTCGCCGCGGACGACGTGCTCGGCGCCGGCATCGGTTCCCAGTTCGCGTTCACGGGCCTTCTCCCGGGGTCGTCGACGTACGCCGATCCCGTGTACCTGTCGCGCGGGTTCGTGTCGAAGCGGAGCCCGCTCGCCGGCCAGACCGGCGAAGCCGCGAAGCATTCGCTGACGTTGCCGTACGACACGAAGATCGTCCGTGGCGTCGTCGGTCACCCGTTGACGGCGCGCACCACGACCGGCAACGGGACCGCGGTCGCGTTCGCCGGGCCGAGCTCCACACAGACCCTGTACGCGACGCTGCACGTCACCGCGTGGTCCGGGCTCACGAACGTCGTCGTGAAGATCCAGAGCGACGACAACGGCTCGTTCACGTCGGCGACGGACCGGCTCACGTTCTCGACGGTGACCGGCACGACGTCGCAGTTCACGTCAACGGCCGGCGGATGGGCGACCGAGACCCACCATCGTGTGACGTGGACCGTCACCGGTACCGGGTCGATCTCGTTCGTCGTCGGCTTCGGGATCCTCTAGTTCCCCGCGCCGCGGGGATCAGCGGCACCCACCCACCAACCTCGAACCGGCCCGGTGCCGGTTCGTCCGCGTAGGAGCACCGCATGGCGACCTTCGTTCTGACCAACGCGACCACCTTGTACGGGACCGGCTGGACCGGCACCGCGCCCGGGCCCGGCAACCCGACCGCTTCGGGGACGATCTCGTCGAGCACCGACCTGTCGGACCACATCTCCCAGGTGGCGTTCGACCTCACCGCGACCCAGGTCGACTTCTTGAACTTCGGGTCCGGCGGTTACATGGAGTCGAAGCCGGGCATCCTCGGCGCCGACGTGCAGATCGACTTCTTCAACGACTTCGCGTCGTCGTCGATCGACTCGGTCCTGTGGGCCGCGTTCTCCGGGAAGTTGATCACGTACTGGGATTTCAAGCCGACGAGCTCGGCGCGTGGTTCGACGAACCCGAGCTACGTGTTCGCGTTGTACGTCGCGAAGTACCCGCCGGGCGGGTTCCAGGTCGGCAACGCCGCGACGACGTCCGTCGGGTTCATGCTCGCGGGGAAGTACGCGCGGCTCACGTCGTGACCGCGACGGTGTCGTCGGTCGTCGCCGCGAAGCTGCAGCGGTGCGCGGTCGAGGTCGCCGGGTCGTCCGAGAAAGCGGTCCGCGGCGCCGCTCTGCTGTTGAAGACGTCGGTCCTGAACGAGGCACCGAAGAGTCTGCGCGGCATGGGCGGCGCACGCCTCGGCGCCGGGTTCGACGTGAAGAAGGTCGAGGACCGGCACACGGCGTTCCTGCGGGCACGTGGCCCGTGGCAGATCGTCGAGGGTGACACGGACCCGCACTACATCGTCGCCGGGCTCCTCGGCGCCGACGGCGGCACTCGTGCCGGCCGTCAGGCGTCGGCACGCAACGCGGGGACGGTCGGCGCGTTCGGCGGGTCGGCGCGTGGCGTGTTCGGCGGTGTGCAACCGAAGACGTACACGTCCCGCAAGGGCGGGCAGCGTACGCGCCGCGGCGCCCGCGCGATGACGATCGGCGGGAACCTGCGGGCGTACGCGTCGCACCCCGGTACCCGAGGGAAGCGGCCGTGGCGTCACGGCATCGACAAGGCGAAACCGGCAGCGCTCGCGCTGCTGCACCGCTCGCAGACCGCGGCGGTCATCAGGGGGTTCCGATCGTGAAGAAGACGTGGACGGCGACATGGGCCGGGGAGACGGTGACGCTCGAGGAGGTCACCGCCGGCGAAGCGGTCCTGTTGCAGACCCTCACCGGTGACCACTCGTGGGATGCGCTGGACCCGATGCGGTCCCCGGTGCATCTCGTGTCGACGTTCGTCGTCGTCGCGTCTCGCAACGTCCCGCTCGAAGCTGCGCAGGTCGCCGTGCACTCGACGCCGTTGCGTGAGCTCCTGAACGCGCTCGAGGCGGCCGATGGCGACGGTAACTGAACGCCTCGCGTTCCTTCTCACGCTCGACGCCGCCGGGGCGGTCAAGGGGTTCCGGGACGTCGGCGCGACCGCCGAGAAGGAACTGAAGAAGGCCGAGGACGGCATCGATCGCACCGCGCGGTCGATGGTGCGGTTCGGTGCGGGAGCGGCCGGGTTCGGCGCGACCGCGCTCGGCGCGCTCGGCGGCCTCGCGCACATGTCGCAGGAAGCGGACCTGTACGCGGCGAAGCTGCAGAACACGCTCGAGAACCAGCCGCAGCTCGCCGGCGCGTCCGCTGCCGCGTTCGAGGACCTCGCCGCGGCGATCCAGAAGAAGACCGCGGCGGACGGCGACGCGATCGTCGGCGCGGAAGCGGTCCTCGGCCAGTTCGGCGCGACGCAGGCGCAGATCCTCGGGTTGACGCCGCTCGTCGTCGACCTGTCCCGGAAGATGGGCATTGACCTGTCCGCGGCCGCGGCGATGGCCGGGAAGGCGATCTCGGGGAAGGCGACGTCGCTGCAACGCGCCGGGATCGTGATCGATCAGGCAGCGTTCGCGACGGACCACTACTCGGCGGTCGTCGACGCGTTGCGGGCCACGGTCGGCGGGTTCGCCGAAACCGAGGGCGCGACGTTCGAGGGTCGGCTCGCGTCGCTGAAGAACCAGCTCGGCGACATCGGCGAGACCGCCGGCGCTGGGGCGGTCACCGGGTTCGAGTCGCTCCTGCAGCCCGTGTCGGCGTTGACGGCCCGACTGAACGAACTGGATCCTGCGCTCGCGCGAGGCGCCGGCCAGGTCGGCGTGTACGGCGCCACGGCCCTCACCGCGGTCGGTGGCGTGTCGGTCCTCGCCGGCCAGGTCATGAAGATGCGCGACCGGTTCTACGAGACGACCGAGAGCGTCGACGGCACGACCCGGTCGCTGAACAACTACGGGCGTGTCGCGCTCGGTGTCGGTGTCGTGTCGACGATGGCGATGGTGTACTCGCTCGGCAAGGCGAAGCAGGAAGCCGACAAGGCGTCCAACGCGATGAAGACCGCGGGCCTGTCGACCGACGAGATGGGCGGCAAGGTCACCGAGCTCGCCGACTTCGCACGCGGCCGGCTCCTGCCGGCGTTGAAGGTGATGAACGGCGAGTTCGACTCGCTGGCATCCCACGGCGCGAACGTCGCGACCCTGACCCGGTTCCGGGACGCGGTCGCCGCCGCCGGGTACGACACGAAGTACATGGACGAGCGGCTCGTGTCGCTCACCGCTTCCGCGAAGCAGACCGCGCAGGACTCGCAGACCGCGGCCGACATGATCTCCCAGCTCGGCGACGAAGCGACGTCGTCGGCGACCGCGGCGGTGTCGCTCGCGAACGCGCTCGACTACGCGTCGGAAGCGGCGAAGTCGACCGACGCGCGTCTGCGGGCGTTGAAGGCCGCGACGTTCGATCTGCCCGACGCGCAGAAAGCCGTCGCGGACGGGTGGGGCGCGATCGACGACGCTGCGCAAAGCGCCGGCGGCGCGGTCCGTGACGTCGACGCGGACATGCGCCGCGCCCGGAACGCGACCGAGCAGCTCACCGAAGCCCAGGACGCGCTCGCCGACGCGGAACGGAACCTCGAGGCGGTGAAGAAGGGCCCGACCGCCCGGTCGGTGTCCGACGCCGAGCTGCGCCTGCGCGAGGCCCGCGTCGGCACGGAACGTGCCGCGTCGACCGCGACCGCCGCCGAGAAGAAGCTCGCGGAACTGCGGTCCTCGGGGACCGCGACCGGTGACGAGATGCGCGACGCCGAGCTCGCCGTCGAAGAGGCACGGATCCGGCAGCGGCGCGCGTCGGACGAGCTCCGCGACGCGCAAGCGAACCTCAACGACGTCCGCAACGTCGGCCAGCAAGGATCGAAGGAGCTCGCCGCCGCCGAGGACCAGGTCGCGTCCGCGCAGCGCCGCGTCCGCGACGCGACCGAGCAGGTCGCCGAAGCGCAGCAGGCGGCCGAACCCGCCGGCGGCGCGCACCGCGACACGACGAAGGCGATCTCCGACGCGTACGACCAGCAGGTGAAGAACATCTGGGCGGCGGTCGAAGCGATGAAGGAACAGGGGACGTCGCAGGCCGAGATCGACCGGTTCATCGACGCGTCGAAAGGCAAGCTCGACGAGTACGCCGCGAAGTACACGTTCCTCACCGAGCAGGTACGCGCCGCGAAAGGCGCGCTCGACGAGCTGAACGTCACCGCGTCAGGGCTCGCGAACTCGGCCGGCGGGAACCTGGTGCCGCCCGCCGGGGTCGCGCAAGGGATCTACGACACGATCACCGACCGGACCACGACCAGGTCGTCCGCGAACGCCGCGGAACAGCGGCTCGTCGCCCGGGTCGTGGTCCCGCTCGTGCTCCCGAACGGCCGCGAGCTCGCGTCGGCGCTGATCGAGCTCGACCGTGGGGTGAACTGATGACGATCACCATCGGTCGGGTCGGCGCGTCGTCACCGACGCTCGAAGACCCCCAACAGATCCGCTTCGACGGCGACACGTTGCGCGTCACCGGGATCACCCGGTCGACGTCCGCGGCGAAAGCGATCGTGCTCCGCGACCAGATCCGCGGCCTCGGCCGCAACATCGACGAACCGGTCGTTCCGATCCGGTTCTCGTCGTCGACGTACGACTCGCTCGAGGGCATGTACCGGATCGACGCCGCCGGGTCGGACATGCAAGCCGCCGACGGTGCCCTGTGGGACGTCCGCTGGGAGATCCAAGCGACCCGGGTCATGTCGTACCAGCAGCCGTTCAGCGAATCGCGATGCGTCGTCGCGTGCCTGCAGAACAGCCACGGGATCACCACCGCGAACGCCGCCGGCGAAGTCGGCGCGCCCGTGTCGACCACCGAGGTCTACCCGAACACGCCCAGCGCGTACGACTCGACGGACACGCTCACCGGCGCCGACGGGTCCGTGTTCGTCGGCGGTCTCCTCACGTCGGTGTACACGTCGCTCACGACCCCGGTCGTGTTCCGCTACTCGACCCCGCTCGCGAACTGGTACATCGGCGGCTGCCGGATCCAGATGGCCGGCGACTACGTGGTCGGCCGCCAGTGCGTCGACTCGCCGACGAACTGGCAGCTCGACAACGGCCTCGTCAAGATCTCCGCCTCGGCGACCGCCGGCGCGTTCGACGTGTCGTGGTACGACGGGTCGCAGTGGGACACCGCGAAGACGTTCGCGGTGTTCGGCCCGACCGCGGGGACCGTCTCCGCGTTCCATCACGTCGGCATCCTCTTCAACGGCATCGAACGATCCACGATCCGGCTCGGCCTGTCGAACAGCGGCGGCTACACGGCGTTCGCGGACGTCACGATCCGCCGCGGTTCGCGGTGGGTGCAGGTCGCGGTCCTGTCCGAGCTGTACGAATCGTGGGGTGTGAAACGGTCATCGGTCGAAGCCGCGACCGCGATCACCGGCGGGATCCGCGCGACCGCGAACGACGCCGCCGGGAACCGGTACCTGTTGACGTGCACCGGCTACGGCGGCGGGAACACGACGACCGGCACCACGAACGATCTCGTGAACGGGTCGGTGCGCCGCTCCGTCACCGTCGCGCGTGCGCTCCTCGGGATCGGCTGCGAAGTCGGCGGCTCCGGCGCGACCGGCAAGTTCACCGCGCAGAACCAGATCTATCGGTTCTACGGGCAGGCGTTCGAGACGGCAAGGGTGGTCGGCCGGTGACGGTGTCCGAGACGTGGATGGGGACCGGGGCGTGGTCGCTGCGTCTGCGCGACGACACCCCCGGCACGGTGATCGACGCGCTCGACTGGACGAAGACCGCCGCCGCGGGCCTCGGGCACATCCTGATCTTCCCCGCCCGGACCGAAGCGTGGCAGATGTCGACCGCCGACATCCTCGCCCGCGTGAAGTACACCGGCGTCCTGCTCGAGTGGCAGGACGGGTTCACGATCGGCGGCGCCGGCCCCGGCTGGTGGCTCGGCGACAGCGACGACAAAGGCCCGCTGATCGAGACCGCGATCACGAACACGTCCGCCGGGTTGTCGACGTGGCTCGCGTCGCTGACACCGAGCTCGCTGAACACCGGCGGTGTCGCCGGGTCCGGGACGACGGTCACCGCGACGTTCCAGTGGGTGACGTACCGGCGGGCCCTTGAGGCGATCTGCGCGCAGAACGCCGCGTCGGCGCTCCCCGGCTGCGGCTGGTGGGTGACGCCCGACATGAAACTGAACGTCGGCGGCCCCGACGACGTCGCCGAGTTCGGCGCGATGTCACCGCTGATCATGCCCCGCTTCGCTGGCCGCGACCCGAACCTGCTCGGCGTCGACGTCCGCTCGCTGGATCGGGCGATGGACCTCCGCGAGTACGTGTCGAAGGTACGCGCGAACGGCCCCGGCGGCCTCGGGACCTACAGTGCGGCGTCCGCGTACAAGGACATCAACGGGAACACGGCGTCGATCATCGCGATCGTCGACGTCCCCACCTGCCCGGCCGGGTCCGAGTCGACCGCGGCCCGCACCGAGTACAACGCCCGGAACGCGACCCGCCGATCGATCCGGCTCACGTCCGACACCTACGACTTCCACGCCGTCGCGGCATCGCAGCTCCTCACCGGCAGCTACGTCAACGTGTTCGCCCCCGAGCTCGGCCTGTGGGACCAGACCAACGAGGTCTACTTCCAAGGCATGACGGTGTGGCCGTTGAAGCAGCAGGTGTTGGCGCAGACGTGGCCGATCCGCAGCGGGTACGGGGTGTGGTTCCGCGGGAACGACGGCACCCTCACCGACCTCACCGACTGGGTCGTGTGGGAAGACACCACCGCCGCGACGGTCGACATCGGCGCACCGCCCCGCACCCTGTCGAACCCGTCCGGGTTGCAAGGCACCGTCGACGTGAAACAGGTCGGCGCCGCCGCAGCGAACGGGGCGTGGGCGACGTTCACGCCGGCGCTGACCGCGTCGACGACCTCGCCGACGCTCGGCACCGCGTCGACCACGACCGGGTCGTACCGCCGCGACGGCTCCTCGGTCGAAGGCGACGCACAGATCACGTTCGGGACCGCGGGCGTCGCCGCCGGGTCCGGCACCTACCGGGTATCGCTCCCCGTCGCCGCGGCCCGCACCGGCGCCGCAGCGAACCTCGTCGGCGACGGCTGGATGCTCGACGCGTCCACGAACCAGCTCGTCACGTTCGTGCTGCGCACGTTCCCCGGGTCGACGACCGCCGAGATCTACTTCACGGCGACGACGAACTTCTACGCGACCGCGGCGGTGCCGTGGACGTGGGCGGCGTCGGACACGATCCGCTACCGGTTCCGGTACGAAGCGTCGATCACCTAGACCACCCGACCGACCCCCCCCTCCGGTCGGGGCACGCCCGGCGCGCGCCGTGCAACCACTCAAGGAGCACCCCCGAATGCCGTCGCTGCTGCTGCTCCACACCTGCGAATCCGAAGCGACCGCGACCCAGAACGCCAACTACCTCGTCCGCATGGGCGCCGAGCCGCACTGGGTGTTCGACCCCCGGTTCCCGCTCGACGAAGCGATCCAGCTGCTGCCGTACACGGCGACCGGCAAAGCGCTCCGGAACCTCCCCGGCGGCGTCGAGACGAACCGCCGCGAAGCCGACGGCGACCCGACCGTCGACGTGATCCAAGTCGAGCTCGTCGGCTACGCGGCCGCGGTCGCCGGCTACGACGACGCCTGGTACCGCAACCTCCGCGACTTCCTGATCCGGCTCTGCGGCCAGCTCGGCATCCCGTACCGGTTCCCGCGCCGCTTCGCCACCGACTACGCCGACGCCGCGAACGTGCGCTGCACCCCCGACGAATGGCTCGACCCCGCCCTCGCCGGGATCGTCGGTCACTGCCACGCCCCGGAGAACGACCACTGGGACCCGGGCCCGCTCGATATCGCACGCCTCGCACCACCCGCCCCCTCACCCCAGGAGGTCGCAGCGCTCATGGCCTGCATCGAACCGACCACACCGATCACCGTTTCCGGCCGCCAGTACGCCGCCGTGGACGTCCTCGGCTGGCTCCTCGAGGGCGTCAACGCCATCCGCGCCTCGGCGACCACCGGCGACCCGACCGCGCTGCACATCACCCCCCAGCAGATCGCGGACGAGCTCGCGAAGCGCCTCGCGTCGTGAGCGTCGAGATCGCGCTCGTGACCGCGGCCGCGGGGTTCACGACCACATCGATCGCGTCCGCGTTCGCGCAAGCGACCACCGACCCGACGACCACCCAGTGGGTGACCGGATCGTCGGCCGCGTTGGCCGTCGCCGCGCTCGCGTACATCGCCCGCCAACTCGCGTCCGGGAAGCTCGTCGCGCGCGACGTCGCCGACGCCGAACAAGAGCTCCGGGCCCGGGCCGCGAAAGCGGACGACACCGTCGAACGGGTCCTCGAGCTCGC
>CAYVEK010000005.1:0-8960 GCA_964450605.1 uncultured Candidatus Saccharibacteria bacterium
CGCTGTCCTCGGCCGCGCCTCGACCTCCGAGCCCGCCGCGCTGACCTCCCCCATCGTCCCCAGCGCGGCGGACTCGGGCTGTCGAAGCCCACGACCACCGGCGAATACCATGGCCAAGCCAGGACCCAAGATCGCCCCCGATCGCGTCGCGCGCATCCTCGTGGACGCGTCCGAGCTCGGCGACGAAGCGGCAGCGGCGAGGCACAACGTGTCTGTGAAGACGATCGGTCGATACCGCGAGAAGTACGCGGGTGACCCGATCGTGGCTGATCTTGTCCGCGCTCTCAAAGAAAGCGTGGTGGGCGACTGGCTCACGTCGGCGAAGTCCGCGCGCTCGCGGCTGCTGTCGAAGGTCGAAGCGCTCGCGATGCTGAGCGACGACCTGCGGCAGGTCGCGGGGGCGCTGAAGATCGTGCACGACGCAGTGCTCGCCGAGGAGCTCTTGAGCAATGGCGGACAGCCTGACAACGGCGCTGGGGTGGGCGGCGCGCCGAACCCGCGTGGCCCGCTATCTGGCTGGCTCGCGAGCAAGGGGCACCCGATCCACTGAGCCTCTCTCGCTCGCGCAGTGGATTGAGCAACACCAGCCCGCGCACTACCCGATCCCGTGGCACCTGCAACAGCTCGTCGCGCTGCTCGAGCGAGCGGCCCGAGAGCCGACGCTGGCGCTGGTGTCGATGCCTCCGCGGCACGGCAAGAGCGCGAGTCTGACCGCTGCGCTCTCGTGGGTGACGTCACAGCAACCATGGCGACGCAGCGCGTACATCACCTATCAGCAGGACCTCGCGCAGTCGGTGAGCCGACGCGTGCGGCGACTGGTGCAAGACAGCGGTGTCTCGCTGGCGTCCGATGCGTCGCGGGTGAGCGAGTGGCTTACGACGGACGAGGGTGGTCTCTCGGCCACCGGCATTGGCTCCGGGCTCACGGGCCGCGGATTCGATGGCCTGGTGATCGTAGACGACCCGCTGCGCGGTCGCGAAGAGGCTGAGTCTCTCTCGCAGCGCGAGAAAGCGTGGGAGGGGTTCAACAGCGACGCATTCACTCGACTGAACCCCGGCGGCTCGCTGGTGGTCGTCGCGACGCGCTGGCACCGCGACGACCTCATTGGACGACTCGAGCAAAGCACCGACCCCAAGTGGGAGGTGCTCTCGCTCCCGGCGATCCGCGATGACGACGGACACCCGAGCGACGACGGCCACGCGCTGTGGCCGCAGCGCTTCGACCTCGCGAGCCTGCGCCGCATCCGCGCGCAGATTGGCGAGTACGCATGGGCGTCGCTCTATCAGCAGCACCCGGTGCCGCGAGACGGCATCCTCTTTCGTGCTCCGGCTCGCTACGAGCGGCCAGCGCTCGATGGTGCGCGCATCGTGCTCGCCTGCGACCCTGCGGGCTCTTCAAAGACCCGCGCGGACTACACTGCAGCGATCGCACTCGCGGTGCGCGGTGATGGCGCAGAGCTGACCGCCGACGTGCTCGATGTGCTCCGGTTCCAAGAGGGCACGGACGCGGCAGCGCGCAAGCTCCGCGCGTTTCAAACGACGCACGGCGGCGCGAAACTGCACCTCGAATCGAGCCGCGACGGCGTTGCAATCGCAGACACGCTGCGCGCGATTGTTCCTGGGATTCTGCTCGCAGAAGCACCGGCGCGCGGTGACAAGTTCACCCGCGCACAGGCGGTGATTGCAGCGTGGAACCAGGGCCGCGTGCGCGTGCCGATCACCGCGCCTTGGCTCGATGCGTTCCTCGCGGAAACCGAGCGATTCACCGGCGTGAACGACCCGCACGACGATCAAGTCGACGCGCTAGCGCATGCGTTCAACGCAGCAGGGCGCGCGCGTCGCGGTGGCGGCAACGTCGGCGACGGCTGGATGGATTGAACATGGGTTTTCTCGACCGCATCACAGACAGCGTCGTTGCGTGGGGGCAGAGCGTCGTCACGCGCGTGGCGAGTCCTCTCCGCGAGGAGCGCGAGCGCATGATCGCGGCTCGCGAGGCGCTCTACCGCGGTGAGCAGTACGAGGGCCGTGGGCTCGCTCCGTCGTGGGACAAGACCGCGCCGGGAGCGAAGCGCGTCCCGCTGCGATTCCAGCTCCCAAGCGTCCAGTACGACCTCCCAAAGCTCTCGGTGCGTCGTGTGACATCGATGCTCTTCGGTGAGGGCCGCGTCCCGCACTTGGGCTTCGAGCTTGTCGACGAAGGACCAGAGGACAGCGCGCAAGACGAGGCGAGCGAGGACGTCGAGAAAGAGATCGGCGAGTGGCTCGAAGACCTCGCGAAGCGCTCGCACCTGTGGCGCAAGTGCCTCGTGTGGTCGCGCCTCGGGTGCGCCGCAGGCTCGGCGTGCATGGTGTGGAGCGTCGTCGATGGCGACCTCGAATTCAGGCCACTGCGTTCGCAGCACTGCACGCCGGTGTTCGACCCGCGCCGCCCCGGTCGACTGGTCGAATTGGAGCTGCGCTACCGCTTTCCGAGGGTCGTGCGCGAGACCGCGCGCGACGGATCTGTGACCGAGCGTTGCGTCGACTACTGGCACCGCGAGACGTGGGACGCTGAGCGCCACACCGTCTACCTCGACGCGCCTGTCGATGAGCGCGGGCGCGAGCCCGTGTGGACCGTCGCAGACGAAGTGCAGCACGGGCTCGGCCGTGTGCCCGGCGTGTGGGTCAAAGCGTTCGACGACGCGGACGAGGCCGCGATCGATGGCGAGAGCATCTTCGAAGGCGTCGAGGATCTCATCGAGGACATCGACCGTACGCTCTCGCAGAAGAGTCGCGCGCTCCGATACAACCTCGACCCGACGCGCGTGTGGTTTGGCCTCACCGAGCAAGACGAGGCGCGCGTGCGCACCGCGGATGGCCCGGCCGTCTCGGTGTCGTCGAAAACCGACGGCGCCGACGTCATGCAACTCGAACTCAACGGCTCGTCGCTCGGCGTCGCCGAGGAGCACTCGAACGCTCAGCGTGCGCGCGCGCTCGAAACGACGCGCATCGTCTCGCCTGACCCCGACAAGCTGCTCGCGGCGGCGAACTCTCGCGTCGCACTGGAGCTGCTCTACGCGCCGATGCTCGAACTCATCGGCGAGCTGCGTTCGACTTTCGGCTCTGCTCTCGAAGAGCTGCTCGGTCAGATTATCGAGGCGGTTCGCTCCGGTCCGCTCTCTGCGCGTGGCGCGCTGACGATCCGCCCGCCGCTCGCGATCCCCGCCGGCAACGTCTGCCTTGGCTGGGGCGCTCATTTCGAAGCAACGATTGCCGAGCAGAGCGCCGCGGCATCGACCGCCTCGCTGCTCGTCTCGGATCGACTGCTCGACCGCGAGAGCGCCGTGAAGTGGGTGTGTCGTCTGCTCGGCATTGGCGACGCCGCCGCCGTGCTGCGCGCACTCGAAGAGCAGGACCAACCGCAGCCTGCGTCAGTGACTCCACCGACGCCACCGAGCGTCGGAGAGACCAACCCCAACCCTGCGGCCGAGCCGCCGTCCCCCGCCTCGTCGGCGCGTGAGTCCGACGTAGAGGACGCATGACCGAACAGCAGACCCAGCAGACCCAGCCCACGCAACCCGCAGCGCAGCCCGCGGCGCAAGCTCAGCCCGAGCCCGGCGCGGAGTTTCGCAGCATGTCGCCAGAAGCGTTCGCAGCGAGGCTCAAAGCCGAGCGCGACGCGGGGCTCAAAGCCGCGCTTTCGTCGCTCAACGTCGACTCGATCGACACTGCGAAAGCGCGCCTCGAAGCGCTGGCGAAGGCCGAGCAAGCACAGCTCACCGAGCAGCAGCGGCTGCAGAAGCAACTCGAAGAGCTCGCGCCGCTCGCCGCGAAGGCGAAGGCGTACGAAGCGACGATCGCCGCGACGCTCGCGGCGGAAGAGAGCGCGCTCCCCGAGGCCAAACGCTCGTTGCTCGCGCTCGCGCCGGAGAGCCCCGCCGAGCGCCTCGCGTGGCTCGCAAAAGCGAAGGCGCAAGGCTTGTTCGCCGATGCCGCGTCGGCTGCCGCGCAGCCGGCCACGACGCGCGCGGGAGGCACTGCCCCTGCGCCGTCGCAACCGACGCCCGCGAAGGCGCCGAAGGACATGACCACCACCGAAGTCGAGGCGTACAAGCGCCAACTCTTTGGCGGGTGATTCGCACACGAATTCAACCGCGACCGCTCGTGAGTGAGCGGCGCTCTCACTCACGCAGGAGAACAGACACATGACGACTCTTTGGGGATCTTCCGGCGGAACCGGATCGCTCGCGCTCGCCTTCCAGACTGGCCTGGTCGAGCGCGCCATCCAGCCACCGCTCACGCCGATGATGCTGTGGAGCCTGCTGTGCGCGCAGGAGCAATTCCCGCTCGGCATCGGCGAGACGCTGCACAAGACCCGCGATGGACTGATCACGCCGAGCGCGCGCTCGACGGTGACCATCGCTCCTGGCGTCGACCCGCCCACTGTGTCGCGCTCGCGCGAGCGATACTCGCTCACCATCGAGGAGCAAGGCTCTTCGATGAGCCACTACCTGCCGAACGGCTCGCTGGCTGCGATCAACACCTTCCTCGAGGATGTGGGTCGCCTCGTCACCCACGGCGCGATGACGCTGAACCGCATTCGGCGCGACGTGTTCCTCGCTGCGTACGGCGGCGGGAACTCTTTTGCGACCGCGGCCGGATCGGCCTCGACGTCGCTCGTGGTGCAGGACGCCACAGGTTTCGACACGGTCATGGTCAACGGCGAGTCCGTCACCGTGAGCGCGACCAACCCCGGCACGCTGTCGCTCGCAGGCACCTCGCGCCAGTACACCGCAGTCAACCTCGGGACCAACACGATCACGCTGAGTGCGGCGCAGACGTGGGCGCAGTACGACTCGGTGGTGCGCAGCGATGCAACGCCGGTGTTTCGCCAGGGATCACGCGCCACGGATCGACTGCTTGTCGCTGGTGACGTCGCAACGCTCGCTACGTTCCGCTCCGCGGCGATGTGGATGCGCGGCCAGAACGTTCCCGGCGTCGACGGAACGCCGTCTGGCGACTACGTGTGCTTCATCAACACGGACATCGAAGATCAGTTGATGGCCGACACAGAGTTCCGCACGGCGGTCAACGGAGCCGGACTGCAGCCGTCCATCGCCAGCGGCATGCTCGGCCGGTACGCGGGCATCCAGTTCTACCGCGTGCCCAAGAGCGAGAGCGCGATCATCGCCACCGGCGGTGCGTACCAGACAAACGTGCACCGCTCGGTGATGTTCGGCGGCGGCGGCGCGGTGATCGAGGGATACATCGACCCTGAGCAGCTCGTCACCTCTGGCGGACCGCTCGTCAACCACACGCACATGCGCCAGCGTCTTTCGAACGGCATGCAGCTCGTCGTGCGCGCGCCGCAGGATGCGCTCGGAAAGACCGTGCTCATGTCGTGGAACTCGGCGTTTGGCTGGTCGGTCCCCAGCGACATCAACAACGCCACGGGCAACGCCGCGCGATTCAAGCGCGGGCTCGTGATCCACACGAGCGGTCCGGCTGCGTAGTCGGGCAACGAGGGGGACGCGGTCGAGAGTCAGTCTGCGCCGGGTGCGAGCACCGGGCGACCGCCCACGAATTCAAGAGGAGCACACGCGATGGCGAAGAACGGAACCAAGCCCGCAGGCAACGCGGAGTCAATCGAGAGCATCGAAGCTACGCCCGAGTCGTTGGCAGAGCCTGCGCCCATCGACGACCGCCCGGTGTGGCGCACCGTCGCGCTCGCGCGTCGACACGCCACCGTCGCTTTTTCGCTCGGCTGCATCTCCTACCAGGGTGGAGAGATTGAAGAAGATCCCTCGCGCGTCGAGGTGCTGCGCACGGTCGAGGGGTTCGAGATGATCGATCTTCGCGGGACCGAGCAGCTCGAAGAGCTTCGAGCCGACCTTGCGGCTGAGGTTGCATCGCTTGTCGCGCGAGCCGAGCGCATCGGATACGCGCTGGTCCGTCAGGGCGCACGGAAGTAGCCGTGGCGCTCACCGACGAACAGAAACGTCTCGTGCGTCTGCACATGGGCGTCGCGCAGGTGAGCAGCACCGGCGGCGTGCTCTCCGGGATGCCTGTGCTCACGGTGTACACGCACCTTGTCGAGACGGCGATCAACGAGCTCCTGCCCACGGGCGAAACAACGGTCATCGCGCTCCTCGCCGAACTCGGCGCTGCGCGCGCATCTCTCTCGACGCACTACGCTCGCGCGGGCGTGCTCGAAGTCGAGGACATCAAGCTCTCGGACTCGTCGCGCGGGCTGAGCGAGAAGCGCAGCGTGTATGCGTCGCTCGTCGCAGACCTCGCAGCGTGCCTCGGCGTCGACCCGCCATCGCGCTCGGGCAACGTGTGGGCTGAGCCGTGATGGACCGCGGGCGCGTTGCCTCGACTGCCGTTGACGAGGCGCTGTCGAGCGACTCACCACGAGCGGCGAGCGCGACGCGAGCGCAGATCGAGCGGCGCATCTACGAGTGGACGAGCGCAATGCGCTTCCGCCTCGTGCTCGACGGCAACCATCCGAGCGGCGTCTCGTACACGGTCCTGCTCGAATATCTTGCCGATGGCGGCAGGGACTTCACGCAGCCCACGGTGCAGTTGCGGCAAACCGTGGCCCGTGCCCTCCGTGCTCGATTCGGAGCGCGCGGCAGGATGCCCACGGACACCGAGCTCGAACGCGCTGCAGCCCCGGTGATCCTCGACGTAATCGAACGCAGATTCGAGCGAGGCAACGGGGACATTCGCGTGCAGCCTCGCTCAGCGTCGTACGTGCGCCAACTGCGGCGCGAGGGCCGAGCTGGTCAGCCTGTCGGCGTTCGCACGGGTGCGCTTCGGGCGAGAATCAGCCGCGCGAGAGCGCGAGAGGTGGTGTTCGAATGAGCCTGCGCGCAGAACTCCTGTCCATCGCCGCCGACGTGCGGACGATCCCCGAAGCGCTCGGGCTCCGTCGTGTGCGCGTGGCGCTGCGAGCGCAGCTCAGCACGCAGCCATTTGGCACTGATGGCGTGAACGTGAGCGAGGATCGAGAGATCGCGCCGCGCCCTCGGGTCGCCCCCACGAAAGAGCAGACCGGGTGGAGTGGTGGCGCGATCGCTCCTGCGTACGACGGACGCCCCGCGCGCCGGCGGTTCACGATCGGCCCGCTCACGCGCGAGCACGCTGCGGGCGGCCTCCGTGTGCTCGACATCTTCCCGGTCGCTGCGACGCCCGAGACGCGACCGCTCGTGATGCTCTCGGACGAGAGCGACGACGGCGAGCTTGGGCGCGACCCGATCGCGTTCCGCGTCGAAGGCCTGCGCGTGACGCAGGTATCTATCTACATCGACGTGATCGAGGCGGATGTGGTGACGTGATGGCAGGTCCACTCGACGCAGTCACAGACCGCATCGCAGCGGTGCTCTTCGGTGCGCGCGGTGCAGACGGGACGCTCGGCGTGCTCGCCCAGCGCGAGGCAATCCCCGCGCGATCGTTCCGCCGCACATTCGTCCCGCTCGACGATCCGCGCTTCGAAGGCGCGGCGTTCGATCGGTCGATTCTGCTGCGCTGGACAGCGGCGGAAGACGAAGACGGGCAGCGCAACGCGATCGACCCCGACCGCATCGAGACGCACACGCTCGAACTGCAGGTCGGGTACATCAGCGGGTCTCAGCTCTCGAAGCTCGCGCTCCTGCGCTCGGGGGAGACCGCGGACGCGGCGGTGTCCGACGCTCGACGGCGCGCGCACAACGACCTGACGCGGATCACCAACGCACTTGCGACGGGCGATCTCGTGCAGGGCGGTCTGACGGGAGTCGAGATCATCTCAATCGTCCGCCGCTCGCTCGCGGTCGACGAGCTCGCCGAGGGCCGCACGCTCGTGCGCGCCGCGTTCTCGGTCGTGCTGTGCGTCGACAACAACGCGGGCTGGACGTGACGACATTCAAGCGCTCGACGCCTGCGCTCGACGCTGCGATCAAAGCGGTGTCGGAGATCGGCGGGCGCTACGAGCTGCGCGTCGAGCCGTCGCGCGACGAGGACGCAGCAAAGCTCACCTGGCTCGCGGGCCGCGGTCGAAACTTCTTGCGCGTCACGCCCGCGCTCCAGCAGAGCATGGTCCGCTTCGCGCGCGCGGAGCTGGCCTTCGAGCCGACGATGAGCGCGCGCAAGCTACTCGACGCCGCGGCACAGGGTGGACGAGCGCAGGTGATCCTGCGGTTCACCGCGCAGGGCAACGACGTGGTGTTGCGTCCGCTCACCGCGCAATACCTCGCGCGCAAAATCGCGCGGGGGCTCGACAAGCGCGTCGGCATCGCCACCGGCGAGCTGCTTCAGTCATTGGATTCTGCGCGGTGGGTCTTGGTCCGCCGCTCGTGAGGTCGAAAGCACATGTCACAGAACAACGAGATCACGACGACGGGCGCGATGTACCTGGGGCTCGAATCGGCGTTCGGCACGACCCCCACGATGAGCCGCGTGTTTCCGCGTCGCGGCGGCACGCGCAAAGAGAAAGACAACGTCGTCAGCAACGGCGTGTTGCAGTCGTACCTCGTCTCGCGCGAAGCGGATGTGCTCGGCTACAAGAGTTGCGAGAGCGCGATGTCGTTCGACGCGCGCACGCTCTCGGCGCGCATCAACGATGCAGCGACGCCGACGCGTCCGTGGCAGGGCGTTCCGCTGTACGGAGCGCTCGGCGGAGAGTCGATTCACGCGGGATCGAAGATCGTCTCGGGCTCGACGGCGACGGTGCTCAAGGTCACCGCGATGCACGGCGCGCGCTTCGCTGCGGGTGACGGCATCCTCGTCACCGTGAGCGGCACCAACGAGTTCGCGATCATCAAGAACATCGCTGGCGACGACCTCACGCTGCTCTTCGCGCTCTCTGGCGTGCCGAGCGTGGGCGCTGACGTCTTCGCGTGCATCTCGTATTTCCCCACGGACACGAGCACGCAGTCGCTCACGATGCAGCACGCGCGCGCGCAGAACGCCGCGAGCCAATGGACGCACAACGCCTGCGCG
>CAYVEK010000006.1:0-7051 GCA_964450605.1 uncultured Candidatus Saccharibacteria bacterium
AACGTCGCGATCCAAGAGGGGTCGGCGATGCTGTTCAAGGCGATTCCTGCGCTGATCGAGGCCCCGCCGCTCGGAGCCGCGTACCTCGCTGGCGGCGCAGGACTGATCGCGCTTGGCGTTGGCCTCGGTGCGGCAGGAGCCGCAGCGAAGCCGCAGCCCACGCCATCAGCGAACAGCGACGCGAACGCCGCGCGCGGGATGCGCTCTGCATCGCTCACGAGCGGCGGTGATCGACTCGGCTCGACGACCGTGGTGCTGTCCTCGCTCGTCCCGACGGGTGTGGTGGACGCGGTCAATGCGCGCAACGGATTGCGCCAGGTCGGGCGCTCGGGGCTCGACGATGGCCAGCGGATCCCGCGACGAGTGGAGTATTGACGATGGCGCAGCTACCTCGATACGCGCTCGCTCGCAGCTATCGGCTGAGTTCGACGCTCGACGCGATCGTGACCGACGCAGGCGGTGCAGTGCGCACGGCGACGATCATCGCGAGCGGTCTCTACATCCGCGCTCGGCTCGCTCCGGGCTCTGGCGCTGGCGCGTCGACGGACGACCCGATCGAGCTGCTCACGCGCACGTCGCTGCAGCTCAGCGCTGGCGCGGGTGGCGGATCGTACGACGTCACGCAGCGCGCCGACGGTCGTGTGCAGGTCGCTTGGAGCGGTCCGGGTTCCGCGACGATCTTTGCGGGCGCGCTGACTCGCGCGCTCGGTTTTGTCGGCGGCGTTGTGATCAGCGCAGGCGGCACCGCGACGAGCGATTATCCGCCGCTCGGGTTCGTCCAGTGGGCTCTCGCAGAGCGGGACACCGACTGGACGCCATCGATCACCGGTGCCGTCTCGCAGGACGAGGCAGGGCGCACGTACATCCGCGGCGGCATGCTCGTCCGCTGGTCGCGCTCGCTGACCGCACTGTGGGTGCCTCGCTCGTGGTCGAACAACGGAAGCGGCGAGTACCTCTCGCCTGCGTGGTGGGGCGAGACCGCGTTCGCAGGACCGTCGAGCGCGACGGCGCCGGACCCGCACGTGCTCAGCGCAGCGCGCGCCGAGTCGTGGCTCGACACGCTGTACTCGATTGACGGAGAGGTCGCGTTCGGGTTCACAGACGTGATGCAGTCACTCACCGTCGACAGCCCTGTGTCGACCGTCTACGTCGCGCCGAGCGTGTACGAGCAGACTCCTGTCGCGCTCCCCGAGCGCGCGCCGACGTACCGGGCGCGGCGCTCGATTGCGATCCAGCTCGAGCGAACCGGATTCGTGGAGATCCCAGCGTGAGCGGCGAATGGTTGTTGGTCATTGAGGGGTCGAAGCACGCGTGGGGCACCGGTGGCGTGACGACGGTGCTCTCGTATTCGGACGGCGCGGCACCGACGGGAACGTCGATCAAACGCGGCTACCTCTCTCCCGCGATCCCCGTGATCTCGGAGCGACTGCGCCCGCTCGATGGGCGCGTCGAGGTGAGCGCGCTCGACTTCTCGCTGCACGACACCGACGGCAGCGTCACCGATCAGTTCACGCGCGCGCTCGAAGACAGCGCGCTGACGTTCCTCACAGCGAGCGTGCTCCCCGCTGACACGTCGATCACCGTCGCCAACGGCGCTGCGATCACGTCGTTTCCCACGGACGTGTGGATCAATCGCGAGTGCATGCAGGTGCACTCGCGCGCGGGAAACACGCTGTTCGTGAACCGCGGTCGGTACGGCACCGTGGCTGAGGCGATCGAAGTCGACGCGACGATCGCCCTGCGCCCGGAGTTGCTCGCGTACCCCTGCACGCTGCGTGGACGCCGCGCGCGCCTCTACCGTGTGAACAGCACCACGGCGACGCTGCGGTGGGTGGGCTACGTGCGCAATGGCCCCGTCGTCGCGCAGAATGGCGCGTCGTACGTGGTCCAGTGCGTCCATGCGTGGGACCAAGAGGCGAGTTCTACGTGGGGCTCTCCGCAGCCCGCAGCCACGCTCAGCGGGTACGACGCGGCGGCGGTCGCGTTCATCGTCGAGAACGCAGACAAGAGCAAGGTCGCGTACTCCACCCAGCCGACGTACAAGGCGTACGTCTACCCGACGCGAAAGAGCGCTGTCGAAGCTGCGCTCGTGCGGCTCAAAGCGCAGCTCGCCTCGCTCGGCGCAACCAACCCGTTCGCCGTGGTGTCCGAGACTGGCGGCGAGCTGCTCATCACCGTGCGCTTCGAGAGCTTCACCCTCGGCACCGCGTCGTTGCGGTACGGCTCGGAGCTCTTCGCTGCGCAGTCGACGGAGAACAGCGGCGTCGTCGAGCACGTCTTTCGAGCCACCGTGCAGGACCAGGGCGCGCTCGTGCGCGCTGGCTTCGCGCTCGGCGGCGACGATCGCGCGACGACGATCCGCGCTCACGTCGGGCTACTCGCCGGAACGTGGTCGCCGGTCACAGGCTCGCGCTCGGGTGTGGTACTGACTCCGGTGCTCGTGGGCGAGCTCGATGACGGAGCGATGCTCGAGCTCGACCCCACGGGACAATCGACGCCGGGGCCGAACGCTGCTGACAGCACCTTCACGATCACCGCCGCGAGCACTGGCGTCGCGACGTTCCGCGGGTTCGCGCGCATCCTCTCGAAAGACCCGCTCGTTGAACCCGAGCCGATCACGTGGGAGGCGCATCGCGCGGGCCTGCCGATCCCCGCAGCGCTCCCCCTTCGCTCGGCGCTGCGCGTCGACGGAGAGCACTGGCTCGACGCGATCCGCTCGGTGCTCGAAGACAACAGCCTCGCGACCGCCGGCAGCGACTCGCGCAATTGGGGGTGGTCCGGCTACGACGCCGCGCACGCTGCGTCTCGCGACGAGCTCGGCGCTGTCCAGTACCGCACAAGCGGCTCGACGACGATCGGCGAACTCGTCGCCGAAGAGGCGAAGCTCCGCGGGTGCTGCGTCACGGTCGGCGCAGACGCACTCCTCTCGATCATCGACCTTCGATCGCCGACGCTCACCGAGACACCCGCCGCCACGATCACCGCGCGCGACTGGATCGCGTCGCAGCCGCAGGGCATGGGGCCGAGCGGAGATGGCCTGGTGACCGACGTCGAGCTCTCGACGCCGCTTCGCACAATGAGCCTGCGCGATGCTGTGGCGCTCGGCCGGTACGGCACGCAAACGCTGCTCAAAGTCGCGTCGCAGTCACTACGACGCGACCCGCGCATCGTGACCGATCCCATCGGCTACTCGATGACCGCGCTCGGGAAGCTGCTCGGGCGATGGCGCGACGAACTGCAGGTGTACACGGGCTCGGTGCCCGCGAGCCGCTTTCTGTCCTCGTGCACGCTCGGCGCAGTCGTGCTCTTCGAAAGCCGCAACGCGCCCAACCGTGCGGGAGGCTCTGGCTTCACGGGGTCGAATGCGAAACGCGCGGTCGTGATCGGACGCGCCGAAGACCCCGCGACGAACGCCCTCTCACTCGAGCTGCTCGCGCTCCCGGTCGTGTACGGCTTTGCGCCGTGCGCGCGCGTCGCCTCGATCTCTGGCGCGACGCTCACGCTCGCGAGCGGGTACGCGGGAGCGTCGGGCGACTACGCTGGATCGTCACTGCTCGGGTACGCCAAGACTGCGGGCGACAAGGGCGCGGGCTGGTTCGCCCCAGGGTTCGTGTGCGAGCTCGTGCTGCGCGACACCGCGGCGTTCACCATCGAGAAGTACACGGTCGACTCAGTCGACACCGCGGCAGGGACGATCACGATGACGTCGAGCATTGGAGCCGTCTCTCCCAACTGGCCCGCGCTCGCATCGAGCGGCATCGTCGACGTGATCTTCACCAGCTACGGCTCGACGGTCACCGCGCAGCGGCTCTTCGCCGCGGTCGCAGACGAGAGCACGCGGGTGATCGACAGCACCACGGACCGCCCCCGGAAGTGGGCGCCCTAGCGGCGCATCCAGACGTGCTCGCGGCCAATTACGCAGCATCCTTGGTCGAGCAAAAAGCCAGATGACGTGGGAATGATCGAGAAACGTAGCGACTGCACGCCTCCGCAAACAACAGCCGCACGCCTCGCAACCGTGTCGCAGTACGAAGTACTTTCGTTTGCCCAAGAGCAATCCACAGTCAGGACGAGGTCGGAGTTGTTCGGCTGCGTGGCGGGCGTCTGGATGCTCCAAGTTGCCTGGAACGTTTGAATTCCAGTTGTGCACCCCGGGGTTGCGATGAGGCCAGTGACGCTCGCGATGCCATTTGGTCGCAGAGTAATGGTTGTGCGTCCGCACTTGTCATAGTCCGGCTGCCCGGTCGATGTTGAACAACTCGCGACTGGCGGCGGCGAAGACCACTCCCCTGTTAGGTCTTGCTCGACAGGAATCGGCGGCGCTTGCCCGCACCCAACGAGCACAAACACCAGCGCCGCCACGATCGCTACCCACACTCGACTCATGGCAGTGCAGGGTACGGACGACCGGGCGGCCGTCAACAGTTGACAGGAGTCAGAGACAATGGCCCTCACCGGCGAACGGCTTGGGGTCGCGCGCAGGCTGCGCACGCCCACGGCGAGCGAATGGCGCGACGGGCGCCACATCGACGCGGGACTCGCGATGATCGTGAGCTCGAACTTGGCGCACGCCCAGCGCGAGAGCGTGCGGCGCTGGGTGACGTCGCTCGGCCCTGGCACCGTGGCCAACGCGGAGCGCGGCTACACGCGCAGTTCGACGGCGATGGAGGATCGCCGCGACCCGGGCAGCTACTCGGGCATCACGACCGTGTCGTGGGACATCCGCACCGCGCAGCGCTTCGGACCTTGCTTCATGATCCGCGATCGCGAGGTGAGCGGGCAGCCCGCACGATGGCGTCGAGTGCGCGTCAGCGTCGACGCTGATGCCACCGCGCTCACGCTGCTCGTGGCGCTCACGATCCCCGGAGAGATTCCGGGTCCGAACAACCTGGGGCTTGCGTCGCTCTCGATCACCACGGGACGCGGGCTGTACTCGATCGATGTCGACCCCGCGCTCGATGCGCTTGAGCAATCGATCCCAGCGCGACGCCCCGACACAGCAACCGCCGAAGAGACGCGCTCGGCTGCGGTCGACTTGTGGGTTGGCTGGTACAGCGCGAGCGGGACGTCGTCTATCTACTCGATCGCCGCAGGAGAGATCCGCTAGTGCCTGCACCTGTCCCCGCTGCCCCGACGCCGAGCGAGCTCCGTTCGCAGCTCGTCGCGGCCCCCGTGAGCGCCACCTCGTGCGGTCGCGTGTGGGCGTCGCAGCTCGCATTTTTGCTCGGCCGCGCACTGCCCGCCGTCGCATCGCTGCGGCTGCACGCGATCACTCCGCGCACGACGGCGACCGTCAGCGTGCCGTTGCAGTGGCGGCCATCGCCCGGCTGTCGCCTCGCACTGGTGACGGTCGACCTCAACACGTCGGACATCGCGAACCTCATCGGTCGTTCGGTCGCCGTCGGGCGCAACTCGCTCGTGTCCCTCACGGTGCCCGCGGGCGCAGGAGTGATCGCGAGCTCGCTCCTCGGCGCAAGCGGTCCGCTCGACGGATCAACGCCACTCCAACAGCAGGATCCGTGGCGCGTCGCGCGACAGCAGTACGCCGCGCTCGTGCACCTCGGAGCGGCCGGATCGGTCTCGGACATCATCCACGACCTCACCGTGACGCTCGCGGCGAGCGGGACGCACGATCACGCGGGTGTCGCGCAGGTGTCGCTGGTCGAGCTCCCGCTCGGCACGCTGCAGCCCGAGACGGGGGAGGTCGGTCTGCTCACACCTGCGATCGATCCTCGCAACGACCTGCACGACGGCGATTCGTCGATCGGCACCGGGTGGCCGGAGATCCTCGAGGCTGAGCAGGACGCAAGCACGCGACAGCGCGAGCACTTCCAGATTGCGACCTACGAGGACACGACGCGGTGCTGGACGCGAGCGAGCGCCGTCATGGGTGCGATCACCTTCGCGGGCAGCGCTGGCGCATCGGACCCGTGGTTTCGTGTTCGCGTTCGCGCGACGCATGGGACGAGCGCGGGCACGCCAGCGACGTTCACACTGCGCGTCCGCTACGCCAGCACTGCGACGGGCACGCTGCGCGTCACGCGGCGCGTCGTCGGCAGCGGCTCGACGAGCACCGTCGACACGACGCTCGCGAGCACAGGCGGCGCGTGGGGCGCGACGACGAACACCATCACGATCCGCGCGGACGGGACGGATCAAGAGATCGACCTGCAATTTCAGGCGAGCGTCAGCGCGGGCACGCTCTACGTGTCCTCGATCGCGCTCGTCCAGACGGAGGCGCCGTAATGCCGACGAGCACGAATCACATCATCCTCGCAGCGGGCGAGTCGCTGCACGAGATCGCGTGGTCGATCGTGGATGCCGACGGCGCGGTAGTCGACCTCACGGGGTACACCGCGCGTCTCGACCAGTGGACGCCGAGCGTCGAGCCTACGCGCTCTGACTCGACGCTCGTGCGCTCGCTCTCGTCCACCGGTGTCAGCCCGCAGCTCAGCGTGTCGGGATCGACGGTGGCGCTCACCACGACCAGCGCGCAGAGCGCGACGTGGGCGGTGGCTGAGCTCGAATACACGCTGTGGCTCACGCCGCCGAGCGGACGCGAGGTGATCGCGTCGCAGGGGCGATTCACGATCAGGAAGAGGTGAGAGATGCCGTCGTTTTCCAGCATCATCGGGATCGCCACGGAGGCCAGCGGCGTTTCGCTGCCTGCAGGCACAGACGGCGGGGTGATGATCTACGCGAGCGGCGCGTGGGCCTCGACCGCAGCAGGCACGTCGCGACAGGTGCTCACGAGCACGGGCTCGACCGCTCCCGCGTGGAGCGCCGACGTCGTCCCGCTCACCCAGCGCGCGATCGACGGCCTCGGCACGAGCGTCACGACGTGCGCGACGATTGCTCACGATCTCTCGGGCGGCGGTGGCGGCAACGGCATCGGCGCGCGGTGCGCGCTCCAAAACCGCAACAGCGCGTCGGTGCTCGTCGACACCGCCGCGATCGACGGCGTGCTGACCAACGCAACCGCGGGCGCGGAGGCAGGCGCACTCGCGATCTCGACGCGCACCGCAGGCGGAGCGCTCACGGAGCGCGCGCG
>CAYVEK010000007.1:0-1549 GCA_964450605.1 uncultured Candidatus Saccharibacteria bacterium
TTCCAGGGTTATCGTTTTGGTAGAGTGACAAATATCCCCCACTCTACTCAAGAGTACCTTATTTAAGGGAAACGCTAAATTATTCATCCGCGTGATTAGTGACAGTGCATCGAGGTTTTCAGCCCACCCCCAATTTGTCAAACGGATTGGTGGATGGCGGCGTGTCTGCCACTTTCTTCTTAATCTTGCCTGCTCCATTGACTCCTGCGCTCTGCTACCGGCTTGCCATTGAACCGCCCCGGCTTTCGTGGAGGCCATTTGGTTTAAGTTAAAGTCGGCAACTCAGTCTTTTCTTCAAGTTGCCGCCAGTAGTTTGCCTCAGCTTCCGCCGGCGGGATATAGCCGATCGGTTCTAGCAAGCGATGGTGGTTGAACCATGCCACCCATTCCAATGTTGCCAGCTCCACCGCCTCTCGGCTTTTCCACGGAGCCCGGCGATGAATCAGCTCAGCCTTGTACAAGCCGTTGATGGTTTCGGCCAGCGCATTGTCGTAGCTGTCGCCACGGCTGCCCACCGAGGGCTCAATTCCAGCCTCAGCCAATCGTTCGGAGTAGCGAATCGAGACATACTGCGAGCCACGATCCGAATGATGAATCAACGCATCGTTGGCATCTGGTTGCCGGGCATACAATGCCTGTTCCAGAGCATCCTGCACGAAATCGGTTCGCATCGAAGTGCTGACCCGCCAACCAACGATGCGGCGAGCAAATACGTCGATCACGAAAGCCACATAGACAAAGCCTTGCCAGGTTGAAACGTAGGTAAAATCCGACACTCATAGTTGATTCGGGCGATCCGCTTTGAATTGCCGATTCACCCGGTCCAATGGACACGGCGCCCGGCTGTCCGCCACCGTGGTCTTGACCGCTTTGCCACGCATGGCGCCGCGCAGCCCGAGACGGCGCATCAGTCGTTCCACCGTACAGCGTGCCACCGCGATACCCTCGCGCTGCAGTTGTCGCCAGACCTTATCAGCGCCGTAGACACGCAGATTGGCGTGCCAGACCCGCTCGATGTGCGGGATCAACTCCGCATCACGCCGGGCGCGAGCCGATTGCAAAGCTGGATTTCGTCGGCTAGCCGCATGACGCCAATAACCGGACAGGGCGATCTGCAGCACAGCACAGATCGACTCGACCCCGAAACCATCACGATACTGGTCAACAAACTCCCTCAGGACTTGAAACGGCGGTCGAGTTCCGCCTAGGCGAAAAACGCGCTGGCCAGTTTCAGAATCTCATTGGCCTTCTGCAATTCCTTGACCTGGCGCTCCAGTTCCTTGATCCGCTGCGCTTCGACGGCAGGTACGCCAAGACGGGCACCGGTATCCACTTCGCTACACTTGACCCATTCCAGCAATGTTTGCGGTACGCAACCGATTTTGGGGGCAATGGATTCCACCGCCGCCCATAGCGACGGGTATTCGCCGCGATGCTCCTGCACCAGGCGCACGGCGCGTTCGCGAACTTCAGGTGAGAACTTGTTTGATTTTTTCATGGCTCCATTTTCTCAAGAGTTGGATCCTCCTCAAAACCCGGGGCGGTTCAC
>CAYVEK010000008.1:0-1307 GCA_964450605.1 uncultured Candidatus Saccharibacteria bacterium
CCCTCAGCAAACCTTCCAGAACCAGATTATCCACCAGCACCACTTTCATGTTCAGGTGCGGGCGCAATAAATGGGCATCGCCGCCTGACAGAATACAGGTCTTGGTGGCAAAGCCAAGCAGCCGCATTTCTTCAGCCATACGGCTGACGGCGCCAACCAGCGCCTGCACTGCACCGCTGTGAATCGCATCGGCAGTATTGTCGGGAAATGCGGAAAAACGCCCGGCCAGCAGGCCCAGATCGGCAGTATTACCCGCCAGTGCCTCGCGCATCAAACGGAAACCCGGGGCGATGATGCCGCCCAGAAACTCACCTTCCGCAGTCAGTGCATCCACGGTTAAAGCGGTGCCAGCACAAGCCACCAGGCAATTGTCCTGAAGCAGGTGACGTGCGGCAATCAACGCTGCCCAGCGATCTGCCCCCAGCTGGCCCGGCTGGCGATAACGATTCGATACCCCTGACTGGCGGGCCTGCGGCGTCAACCAGTACGGCTGCAAACGCCAGGCACGGGTCAGCAGTTCGATCGAATGCGCTACGTCTTCCCCAGCCACATTGCAGCCGACCACCCGTTCCGGCGATGGCAGGCGATCCCATTCACGTTCCAGCAAATGCATTTCGTCGTGCAGCACGCTACCGCGCGCCACGGGCGATTCACCATTGTGCAGCATCCATTTGACACGGGTATTGCCGCAATCAATCAACAACCACATTGGAATTAGCACTCCCTCAAACTGATTTCACCCGCGTGAATCCGTTGCAACACCCCGGCCTCGTCCAGCAACAGGGTGCCATCTTCCGCCACGCCCTGCACAACGCCGAAGCGCTCGGTTCCATTTGGTGCAAGCAGGCGCACCGCTTGCAAATGCAGATAATGCATGGCCTGCCATTCATCGCGCAGTGCCGCAAAACCGTGCACGGCAAACTGATCCAGCACCAGCAACATTTGTTGCAGCACCAGGCCCAGCAACTGGTTGCGTGACACCGGCTGCCCCAGCGCCGCCACCGGCTGGGCAATCTGCTGTTGCATCTGCCCCAGGCGCAGATTCAGGCCCACGCCGATCACCACCTGCGATGGCCCAAGCGTATCGCCAGAGACTTCAATCAGAATGCCCGCCAGCTTGCCCTGCGGCAGATATACATCGTTTGGCCACTTCAGCCGCGCATCGGCAATGCCTGCCAGACGCAAGGCACGCACCAACGCCACGCCAACCGCCAGGCTCAGGCCGGACAAACCGGCCACACCCTGTTCAAATCGCCATAACAACGAGAATAGTAGACTCCCGCCGAGATTGCCCAGCCACTGTCGCC
>CAYVEK010000009.1:0-1008 GCA_964450605.1 uncultured Candidatus Saccharibacteria bacterium
AAATTTATGGCCAAGCTCGCCATCACCCGCCAAGCGGGAACCGCCCCCTGCGTCAGTGCCATTTGTACCTGTACAAGTCGCTAATACAACACCGGACACCATTCATCTCGAACTAATCAGGAATGACCTGACCTTGCGGATCGACTGGCCTGCCTCGCAAGCACAGCCCTGCCTGCAAATGCTGCTGGCGCTGCTGCGATGATTCGGCCAGAACACGTCTATCTGGCGGTCGAGCCAGTCGATATGCGCTGGGGCATCGAGCGGCTGTCCTGTCACGTACAGCATGCCATTGGCCGGACGCCTTGCGATGGCAGCGCGTACGCCTTTACCAATCGGCAGCGCTCCCGCCTCAAACTGCTGATCTGGGATACGACTGGCGTCTGGCTCTGCCAGCGCCGATTGCATCGGGGTCTATTTCACTGGCCAAAGGCTGGGGATTCCGTGTGCATGCTGAGTGCGCAGACCTGGCAATGGCTGATTGCCGGCGTGGAATGGCAGCGCCTGGAGGTATCACCCGTAGCGCGTTGGCAGACCTGATTGAATTGGCACAAACCCTTGCTTGGCAAGGGTTTGATGCGTGCCCATGGTATAATTCCACCCATGGATTTGCTCGCCGAACTTGCCAAACTGACCCCTGACCCAGCCCTCCTGGCAAAGGTTCAGAGCTTGGTAAATCAGGCCGCCGCACACCAAGTGGAACTCCACGCCAAAGACCTCAAGATCCAGAAGCTCACTCTCGAACTGGCCCACCTCAAGCGTATTCGTTTCGGCGTAAAGAGCGAAGCGTTCACGGCGGAGCAGAAGAGTCTGTTCGAAGACGACATGGCCCAGGATCTGGCGGCCATTGAAGCCGAACTGGCCACTCCCGCACCGGAAACCGAACCCCGCACACCACGCATTCGCGCCGGCCGTCAGCCATTGCCCGAGCATCTCGAACGTATCGAAATCCGGCACGAGCCGGAAACCTGTTCCTGCAGCCAGTGCCAGTCGAATCTGGTTAAGATCGGC